>CAYQVF010000146.1:0-1558 GCA_964421045.1 uncultured Chromatiaceae bacterium | reverse complement strand
GTGTATTTTAAACATAACTACTGGGTTTGTGCAAAGTTATTATGAATTATTTTTTTTGTCAGTTTTTCTTAGTGTATTGGTTATACTTCAAAAGATGAGTTATCCTTTGTTTTTAATAAGGTAAATTGGTTTATGCATTTAACTAAAAGGGAAAGGAGTAGCAAGTGTTTGAAATTGCCGAGTTAGGACATACTGTCAAAAAATCTGTTTATAACAGTCAAATACCTGAACTCAGGACCGAATTATTACTTACACAGGAAAAACTTAAGCAAAGTAATTTCTCCGTTATTATTTTAATCTCGGGTGTTGATGGCGGTGGAAAAGGCGATGTTATTAATTTGCTGAATGAGTGGATGGATCCTCGTTTTATTAGAACCGTAGCATTTGGTAAGCCTTCAGACGAGGAAAAGGAACGCCCCAAATTTTGGCGTTATTGGCGGACATTACCAGCCAAGGGCTTAGTGGGAGTTTTTGTAGGCTCGTGGTACAGCGACCCAATTTCACAACGAGTCTATGGTGATATAGACGCCAATCGATTACATCTGGATTTAATGCATATTCGTCAATTAGAGCAAGAGCTTATTGACGATGGAACTTTGATAATTAAATGCTGGTTACACTTGAAAAAAAGTGCGCAAAAGAAACGTTTGCAATTGCTGGAAAAAAATCCGGATACCCGGTGGAAAGTCACTGATCGTGATAAAAAACATTTATCGATGTATGATGATTTTGTAAAAGTTGCCGAGAATGTATTAACGGAGACGAGTACGGGCGATTCGCCTTGGTTAATTGTCGATGGCTCTGATCTTCGCTATAGCAGTTTAACCGTAGGCAAGCATATTTTAAGTCGTATCGAACAGCATATGCAGCTAAGGGAAATAGCAAAACAGCAGAAAACAAAAGTACCGGTTAGCCAAATATCTAACTTGTTACAACAGAATTTGCTGGATTCTCTAGATTTGTCTCTGCAGCTGGAGAAAAAAACCTATAACAATTTGTTGTCTAAATATCAGGGTAAGCTAAATAAACTGGCTCGGCAAGCACATGAAATGCAAAGATCCAGTATTTTAGTTTTTGAAGGCTGGGATGCCGGAGGGAAGGGAGGGGCTATCAGACGATTAACCCATGCAATAGATGCCAGAAATTATCAAGTCATTTCTGTTGCGGCACCTACGGATGAGGAAAGACTACATCATTATTTGTGGCGCTTTTGGCGGCATATTCCCAGAGCAGGGCAGGTTACAATATATGATAGGAGTTGGTATGGTAGGGTGCTGGTAGAGCGGGTTGAAGGATTTGCTAGTGAAAATCAATGGAAACATGCCTACTCTGAAATTGTAAATTTTGAAGAAGCCTTGTCTGATCACGGCATTGTAATGCTAAAGTTTTGGTTGCATATAGATAAAGATGAGCAATTAAGGCGCTTTAAAGAACGTGAAAAAATAAGTTATAAAAAACATAAAATCACTGAGGAAGATTACCGTAATCGTGAAAAGTGGAATGATTATAATATCGCTGTAAATGAGATGGTGACTCGAACGAGTACGCAGAAAAACCC
>CAYQVF010000145.1:0-1578 GCA_964421045.1 uncultured Chromatiaceae bacterium | reverse complement strand
CAATGAAGTGTATGAACAAGGCGGTGATTGGGAGCGAGCGGCGTTTGTTGAATCAATAGGGTTTGCAGCAAGTACATTTACGGGCGTTGTAACCATAAAGGCAGGCGCCGCAATTTTTCTAGCGATGACCCCCGTGGGTTGGGTCGCTTTGATCGTAGCGACTGCAGGCGCATCTTTGGTTATGAACAAATTTGGTAAGATCGGAGCTGAAAAAATATACGATTCAGTTTCTGAAATGGGTAAAACCCAGTGAATATCCTGCTACTGGTGAGCTGGGTCATGATAATATCACTAACATCAGCATGGATATTATTCTTTATAATTAATTTAAAAATAGTGCGAAGACTCAGAAAAAACCCAATTACCAAAGATGAACTGGGATTTCATCTTTTTTGGGGTTGGTATGCATTGAATATATCTGAGGCATTGTTTTTTTCCAAAAAATGGATGACAAAACGGAGAAGTCGCCCGCATGGTTATATGTTCGCTAATTTTAACTTGGTGCATCAATACACTACGCCATTCGAAAAAGTAATATGTAAACTATTCGTTATTCTGGGTTTATTATCAATTGTAAGCTTACTTATAATTGGATTTTTGGATCAGATCGGTTTTACCTGATCGCCTTGACAACAGTGTTACCTAAAATTTAAGAAAATTGATCGTGTCGTTTGGCCGTTTGGCCAATAGGTTTTCAAAATTGCAACAACTCGTTTTACTGCTATATTTGCAGCCATTAGAAGGTTTTTGCAAAACTATTTTTCAGCGACAAATAATTAATGGCTTACGACAAAAAACGTATCGTAACTCACTAATTTTTCATTTTTGCAAGAGCCTCATAGATAAAGTTAATTTCCGAGATCTATTCATGTGCCGCACATAAACCTGATTTTTTTCAACGAACAGGTATTCTTCAAAAGGTACATCGTGTTGAAAAGTGTGTAATTAAATTGGGTAAACCCCCAGCTCTGCTGGAGAGACTCGCATAGGTTTTACCGAGACGACGGTAACGCGTACTTTCAATTCTCTGACCAAAGAGAATAAGGAAGTAAACCTATGCGAGATTATAAGAGTTTGTCTCATACGCGCAGGGATTGTAAATATCATATTGTATTTATTTCAAAGAAATGCCAGAAGTTGGTTTATGGCTCGATTAGAAAACATTTAGGTGAGATATTACACGATTTAGCTAAACGGAAAGGCGTTGTTATAGAAAAAGGCCACTTGATGTTAGATCACATTCATATGTGTATTAGTATTCCACCGAAATATGCCGTATCGTTAGCCCTTAGAGGGTATCATCCAATAAACCTCCGGCTCTGCCGGAGGTAATTTAACTTTAGGTGTATAGCATTTGCCATCAAATAATTATTTTATGAAAATAAAATGTGTTAGATGCTTCTAAACCATAGTTTTCACCAATAAATTTGGCACCTAAATTAGTTCTTTAAAAATCAGTTAGTTACAAAGGGGCACTTTTTTGTAGGTGAAACTACTGAAAAGTGACTTATCTATTTGCTTTATATGAAAAATTTATGGAGCAAGCGTTGTTCACTGCCGGATAGGCAGCTTAGAAAA
>CAYQVF010000144.1:0-1590 GCA_964421045.1 uncultured Chromatiaceae bacterium | reverse complement strand
TTTTCGTTACCTAAAAAAGTTCTGAGACTCAGTCGATAATGCCTTTCGTCGGGAGCCATCGCAAAATATCGATTGGAGCGATAAATTTCGTCTGTTATCGCCTTTTTGTTCTCTTGATCTAACGACTCAAAGTTTTCAGAAAATTTTCTATTTTCAAATTTGGCACGACAGCGCAAAATTGCACAGGCAAGTAATATTTCACCCGCCTTGCAAAACGGATCAAAAAAAACGACATCATCATCTTGAAAAACGTCCAGGTCTAGCGTTGATACCAACTCAATGGCTTTTGCCGTTAGCATAATGGGCTGATCCCGACCGATTACGTTACCGAGAATATCAACAACATGGGTCTTGGTTCTAAATGCTAAAGCAGTATTCATGGGGCTAGCCGACAGCCCGATTTTTGCTTCTAGCCAGCTGATTCGATGTAGTTGCTGGCTTGCGCATTAAAAAATCTGCGAACTCAAATTCGGTATTGTCTTCTCCTTTCCCTATCAGCCTGTTCTGAATAAACCGAGTCGATCGCTCAAAATTTAAGGGGATCAAATTATCGATTTTGCTGGCCTGAAAATAATCGACCCAACTGGTGTGAAAATCGAGAGGCCGATGACCGCTTTGCGCAATCCATCGTTGCCCTGCTTGGGTTTTGCCTGCATTATCGAAGGCAGTATTAGTGCAACTCAGGCTTGAGAGTGTTTCGTTCTCGTGAATATGCCAATTGATCGCACAAAGGATGTGGGCAAAAAATTCTGTATCTTGTGAAATGATTGATGCATCGCTCGAAATCCCGGTTTTTTCTCTGATGAATTCCAGGGTATGCCTTAGAACCCGAGTTTTGCAGTGAGTAACATTTTGAGAGTCAATATCGATAGCCCACAGGGTATTTATCGTATTGGCAATGGCATAGTGGGCAGGATTATTGTATTTTTTTGACAGTGTTTTTTTGTAAAACCCTTCCAGACGTTTTTTATAAATGACCATGACGATATTGCCGTGCCCACAACAAGGTTCGAAAAAGCTGATATTGTCATTTCTCCATATCGCTCGGTTACTCCGACTGACGAGTTTGAGCATGTCAATAACGCTGGACTCAGGGGTGAATACCTCTCCAAGATCCCTGACTCTTTTTTTGCTCCGGTAATTTAGTTCAAAATCGGGAAGAGATTTTTCTACCTTCCGTGTATCGTATTTATTAGCTTTAGTTGCATTGCCTATAACAAACATAAGCTCTCCTTAACTCATGTTATAAATGATATTAAGGTAACGGCAGCACTGCTAAAAAATTTAATTAAGTGAATAATGGTAAATCTGAAAAACAACCTAAAGCTGGCCTACTTGAAGATATCAAAGCACTACAAAAGCGTGTGGATGAGTTCAAGCAGCAGCGTAAAGAGATAAGTAAACATGTTAATTTCGGTGAGCTGAAAAAATGGATCAATTCACAATGCTGGGCACCCAAAGCAGCTGAAAATAAGACCTTGACGGTACCGCCTGCACCACATGGCTAACCGTCAAAGCAACGAGGTCATGAGGAAACTATGCGATGAACTTAATACTACGGAGGTTCATTTTCCAGATACGGATTTGAGG
>CAYQVF010000143.1:0-1591 GCA_964421045.1 uncultured Chromatiaceae bacterium | reverse complement strand
TTATTTCTGTTGGGATATGCGGGTTGCCGTGTTGCTTCAAATAGCCTGAACTGGCACAAATAACAAACTCTTCATCGAAAATTCGAGTGGCCACAGAAGTGGAGTCCTCTAATATCCCCAGGCGGATGGCCAAATCGACACGTTCGGCCAGTAAATCTAGCAGCTTGTCAGTAAACAATAACTCAAATTCAAGTTGCGGATATATTTTCGAAAATTCTGGCAACAATGGTGCGAGGACAAGCTGACCAAACGCAACAGGGGCGGTTATACGTAGCGTGCCTTGAGGAACCTCATTCAGATCTATACATCCTTGTCCGGCCTGTTCGAGTTTTTCAATCAAGTGTTCAATGTGCTCAAAGTAATACTTTCCTGCCTCGGTTGGTTCCAATCGCCGAGTACTGCGTTGAAACAAACGCGTACCCAATTCCAATTCAAGCTTAGCAATCACACGTGAAACCGAAGAAGGTGACACATTATGATCATGGG
Source organism: uncultured Chromatiaceae bacterium (assembly GCA_964421045.1). Lineage (GTDB taxonomy): Bacteria > Pseudomonadota > Gammaproteobacteria > JAADHS01 > JAADHS01 > JAADHS01. The sequence continues at coordinate 1,105 of CAYQVF010000143.1, read as the reverse complement.
CCACTGTAGAGAAGCTGCCACGGCGCACAACTTCAATAAAGGTTTTTAGAGTTGCTATTTCCATCTGTGCATTGTACACAAAGGTGTTTCACAGGATCCACTGTTTTTCGTTTCCAGTTTGTCATCTACGCTCTCAACGATTAGACATGGAATGGATATTGAGTGACCATTAATATATTGTGGGCGACCACGAAAAAACTACCATGATGCATGATCTTAATGAATATTTTTAGATTGGAAAATTTCATTTATGCGTTATATGCAAAAGTGTTTCATCAGGCCTTCTGTTTTTTACATTCAGCTTATCAGACACACTTAATCGCTTACTAGTTGAGCTGCAATAGGTTGAAAAAAGCATAATAAATTTAGGTGATTATGGGTTTTTCCAAAAATATCCCGAGTATATTATGCGGCCTTTACTTAGCCCATTATTTGACAAAAAGTGGACGGAAAAAAGAAATATGAATACTTTAAATAGATTAATAATTTTAACGTTCAGTGTTTTATTAATATCAATAATGATCACTAGCCCCGCAGCAGCAAAAGAAATCAAACTTAAAGGAAAAAATGTCGCTGATTACATACCTGTTTTAAAAAAAACCAAACAGCGACTTCCTTCGTTTGATCCGCAAACAAAGCTCCATGTTTCCGAAGTCAAGAAAAATTTATTTTTTGTTACTGATGGGGTTTATCAGTCCGCATTTCTAAAAACCGGAAAAGGTGTTGTTGTTTTTGATGCGCCACCGGTGTACGGGGAAAAATTACCTTCCATTATCAAACGCTATGCTTCTGACGAAAAAATTAGCCATCTTATTTATAGTCATGGCCATAAGGATCACATAGGAGCAGCAAAGGTTTTCAAAAACATAAAAAATCTAAAAGTAGTAGCGCATAAAAAAGTATCAGATAGCCTTAAAAATAGAAGAAACCCAGATATTATACTTCCTAATACAATCTTTGAAGACGAATTCATTCTAACTGTTGGAAGAGAATCAATTCAATTCAGTAGCCTTAAAAATTTTCACTCTACAGATGCTGATACACTTATATACTTACCTCGAAACAAATTTCTTATTGCAATTGATACTATTTCGCCAGGGTATGC
>CAYQVF010000142.1:0-1602 GCA_964421045.1 uncultured Chromatiaceae bacterium | reverse complement strand
TTATTGAGCATTCCGTTTTTAATAATAAACTGAATGACGTTATCCAGACCATCACCTGTTTTAAGGTTTGTAAAATAAAATAATCGCTCGCCACGCATTTTTTTCGCCTGCGGCTACGTCGATAACGTAAACAGTTAAATCAGACAGTTCGGGACTGAATGACTTAGGTCATCGATGGCGGATAAGTTCATCGAAGCGTCTTCGCGAATGGCTGTATGTGGACAGCCCCCCGTTTCTACGCCGATGATGCGATTTTCATCGAGTGCCTGATGGTAGTAACGGGGTTAGAGAACAATTGTTTCTAATATTAGAGAAAATTATTCTCTAACCTCGGACTCGTTAAAATATAACAACTTTAAAATGCAAGAAATATTTTTGCTATGCAAATGAAAATAACAAATAGTTGGTACTGGCGTTAGAATAGGTAAATTTGGTATTGTAGCGTAGCGCAGCACAAAAGAACCAAAGTGTGCATTGTCAGGTTGCAACCTTTTGCATTTTACCGAATAGCCATATTCAGTACACCGTAATAAACAGCTCTTACAACTTCTGCCATACTAGTAAAGTCTAAGGTTTCGATTGTATCTGTTACTTGGTGGTAATTTACATTTCTATAAAAGGCGGTATCCGTAACCATTACCGCATCATAACCAAACTTCCAGTAATTCAAGTGATCGGAAAAATCCATGCCTATTAGGTTGGCTGGCGCTGCTAAAGTTTGAATTTCTATATCGGATTTCGACATGTGATTACTCAGTTCCGATTTTAGACTCCAACTAGAAATGTTGCTAATCACACCAATAAAATCTCCATTATTGGGATAAAAAAACTGTAAGATACCCAGGGGATATTTTTGAGAGCCTTCTGTTTTTGTGAAGTAACCTATCATTTCAAGTGAAATCATACCTCGGACTTCTATGTTTTTTTCACTTAAACTCCTGGCATGAACATAACTCCCCATACTTTCCGAACGAAAGAATGGTGGCTCTTCCAGAGTAAAAGCGACTAGATCAATCCTTTTTTTAAGTTCATGTTCATTACGTTTTAATAGTTTAGCTAGAGCCAGCAGTCCAGCAACACCGCTTGCGTTGTCATCTGCGCCAGCTTGGTTCGAAAATGTATCGTAGTGTGCACCAACAATAATTCTTTCGGCGTTTTTTGGGCCTATGCTAACAATCACATTTTCTACTTCTTTGCCTAAAACAAAATATTTCTGGAGCTTTACTTCGTACCCCAGGGTTACTAATTCAGTTTGAATAAGTTGCGATGCGAGCCGCAAAGATTCTAACTGATCATAATTTCTTGGACCGATGTCTACAGAAAGTTGTTGTACAATATTTTTAAGGTACGACTTTTTGACTACGACTTGAGGGTACACCCCTTCTGTCATAGTGGTACAGGATGTGAAAAACAAAACCAGAAATATAATGAATCTATTCATCGTTTTTATGCTAACGCCACGCTAAGAGGTTTGGGTGAGATGACTGCTTTTTTGCGGGTTTATGCAAAAAAGAAGACAGCTTGCCCAAGTCCTTCTTGAGCGTTTTGTTATATGATTTTTATCTCACGTTTTTATCAACAAAACTATTTAATTCAGAAACC
>CAYQVF010000141.1:0-1641 GCA_964421045.1 uncultured Chromatiaceae bacterium | reverse complement strand
AGCACATAGCCACCGCCTTTGCTGGCTCTGGCCAGGCTTTTTAACCGGGTTGAATTTTTGCTGATATGTGCCGTTGCAGGAATACCGCCCTTCCGAGCTATGCGGATGCTTTGATGGGTTGTATTTTGCCCGAACAGTAATTTTTCAACCGGGCCAATATTTTTTTTGAGTTGATCCAACGCCTTTTTGCGACGGTAATCGTACTGCCCCTTGTTAATTTCGCCTGTTTTATACTCGGCGTAATGATCGCTGACTTGATTGATTAAATTGACATTGCCGGGGCTAAGCAGGTTTCCTGAAGCTCCCGTGATAATTGAGCCGGGAATGGTTAAATAGTTTGCATTATGTTCAAGCCAAGACAGTGCCCAAAAGTTATCCCTTTCACGAGTGGGAATGGATTGAGTGATAAAAGTGGGTGTCTTTATCGAAGGGGGACGACGGTGTACGATTTTGCTTGCTGGCGGTTTCGGTCGGGGTGCGGCGGGTATTATACCCAGGCGGAGCATGTCACCGGCTTTGATGTGATCCGGGTTGCTGATCTGCGGATTCAACGCCAAAAGATGCTCAACCATAGCTGTATAGCGAGCATTGCCCGAACGGACAGCATACATTTTGGATAAAATTTTTGAAAGAGTCTCTCCGTTTTTTATTTTGTATTCATAATATTCTTGTAGAGTTTTTACTCATCTTGCTCATTTCCTTTTTAATTGTTATTTATTGAAAAGAGATGGAGAAAGAATGAACGTTATAGACGTTGCTTCATTAACGTTTTTTAAAAAAGACAGACCCGCTTGCAATGATTAAGCGGGTCTGTAGGGGTGGGGATATTAGGCTTCGATGTTCTGCTCAATATTCCAACCAAAGGCAATGGCTGCGCCACCGCTGCCGTCATCTGTTTGTTCTACATAATCTACAGAGACTTCAGCAAAGCTCAACGTAACAGATTCAGTCAAGCGTTCTTCTGCTGGTGAACCGCTTGACTCAATATTGGTTACCATGATTTTTTTCATTGTAATCACAAGATACTCAAGCTGCTCTCCCCCAGCTTTACGACAAACCAGTTTGCCTTCGTCAAAGTGGTTTCCCTTTGCACAATAAAGCATAAAATTAGCCGAGGAGCTGTCAACATATTTAGAAATAGTCAGGTCTTTTATATTTACTTTCCCTGCGCCCGCTCCGCCTCCGGTATGCGCACTGCCTGATTGATTCATTCCCCATTCCCAACTGAGAATATCAATCTTACCTGCGTATACACTATCTTTACTTTCGCCTTTGATCGTTGCACCTAAATCCAAAAACATATCACTCGCCATGCTTGTAACCCTCTCTATTTTATTAGTTTAAATTGATTATTTACGTTTTGACGGAAGGAAGTTTCGATACGAGGCGCAACGACACGGTCAGTCCTTCCAACTGATAGTGTGGCCGTAAATAAAATTTCGCCGCGTAATTCCCAGGATCACCTTCAATTTCTTCGACAACCACTTCAGCACCGGCTAAAGGCTTTTTTGCCTTTATTATTTCACTGGAGTTTTGTGGGTCGCCATCGACGTATTGAAGGATCCATTTTTGTAACCAGCGCTGCATATCTTCACGCTCTTTAAATGAACCGATTTTGTCGCGCACAATGCATTTTAAATA
>CAYQVF010000140.1:0-1709 GCA_964421045.1 uncultured Chromatiaceae bacterium | reverse complement strand
ATCACAGCATTTTCAGAATTTTACCAAAGAAACAATAGACAGAATCAATGAGTTAAGCCTGGACGAATCAGCTACTAAAAAAATAAGAGAACAGGAAAACAATAAAAAGAAAATATTAGATTTTATACCTGACTCTGCTCAATATTTATTGAGCAGAGTCAGGAGCCAAAGGGGTAACAATTCATTAAACACTATTGTATTAATATCAGGATTAATAGTATTTTTAATTGGCAGTGTAGGTTTTCTCATAGCTACATTTCGTGCAGGTATCCTATGGGGTCTAAGCTGCATGTTTTTGCCATTTGTTTCATTTGTTTTTCTATTCGTACATTGGAAAACAGCATCGAAACCATTTCTTGTATCAATTGTTGGTATTGCAATATTGTTTCTAAGCACAATTTTTTCTCCTACTGCTGGGGCAGGTCGAGGTATCTCAAAATTAAATTCAGGTACCAATCATGCTAATAATGCTGTATTCCAGTGTAGTGGTAAAATCTATTGCTCTGAAATGTCGTCATGTGCTGAAGCAAAGTTTTATATTCGCAATTGCTCGGGTACTAAAATGGATGGCAACAATGATGGTATTCCATGCGAAAAACAATGGTGCGGAAACTAATTGCAAATGAAACGATAAATCAAGTAATTGTCTAATCGGGTAGCCGGGGGTTTTTCTCCCCCAAACCCCATAGCCGTCAAGTTAAGGAGAAACAGGCCGGATTGGTAACGTTGTGGGTCGGACTTCAGTCCGACAGATGGTCGGTCAACGCAGGATTGTCAGGCTGGTCCGACCATGGCGACCATGGGGTCAAATCTTTATCCTTGACACTTGAAGTCGCCTTTTCTTTATCGAGAATCACAATAAAAAAATGATAAAGTGGAAGCAGGCCGGAGCCAGATCAGCCCTGTGACCTGTACAATCTGGTCCAGTCATGCTGGTTTATCCGTCGTTTGATCGGCAAGGATATATCGGCTTTAGCGCGTACGTAAAATTACGCTCGCAAAGCGCATCAAATAGAGATACAATTAGGCGTCAAAAAAGATTCATACAGCATGCGTGAGGTGAAAATATGCCAATCAGTATAACAGAGGACATTAGATCAATTACAGATTTAAAGCGCAACACGAATTCAGTTTTAGCTCAAATTCATAAAACTAAACGACCGGTCATTTTAACCGTCAACGGCAAAGCCGAGGCTGTTCTAGTGGACGCCAAAGAATATGAAAAAATAACCAGTGCTTTCAGTATGTTAAAACTACTTATATCAGCAGAAGAGGATATCAAGGAAGGAAGATTTGTCGAAGCAAAAGATTTTTTTCAAGAGTTTAAGCGTGTCAAAAAAATATAAAGTCAACATATCCGGAAATGCTCAAAACGACCTGGAACAAATTTTCTTTTATATTGCTGAAGGCAGCATAGATAATGCAAAAAAATTCATTTTTGAATTGGAAAAGAAAATTTACAGCCTTGATACTTTTCCAGAGCGTTTTGCGCTGATTCCAGAAAATATCTTTTTTGGAACAAGCTATAGGCATATCACACACAAAAAATATCGCCTAATCTACAAAATAAATAATGATGCCATATATATATTAAGAGTGATACATGGAGCGAAACTCTTAGATTTATAAAAAAAGAAACCGCTGCTCGTGCCCAGCTAAAACCGGGTACCCATATCATTCACAGGGTCAAATCTTTATCATTGACACTT
>CAYQVF010000139.1:0-1803 GCA_964421045.1 uncultured Chromatiaceae bacterium | reverse complement strand
CCGTATCGTGGGGAAAAAGGGTGCGCAGTGCGGAGGCAATGGAGCGGGTTTTGGTAGAGGATGTTGTTGGGAAACTGGATCAGCTGCTCAGCAAATAAGCAAATAAGCAAATAAGCAAAAACAACACCATTCCAATGTAGAGTGGGCATTGCCACCAAACACATCTTCTTTAAATCCCATATAACGAAAAAAATTTACCGTTGCTTTTCCTCCCCTCCCCCAAAAACAGCTATGATTAGACATAGTGATTGTCAGGACATAAAAACAATAGAAAAATAATTAAGGGAGATAATTAATGATAAATGGAAAAAACAATCAACTGAAAACGTCACTCATTATTTTTTTCTGCATGATATTTTTAGCCGTGATATCCACGATTGTGACAGCTGGAAACGATGCAAGTAAAACCAAAAAAAAGAACGACACACCTTTTACCCCCAACAAAGAATGCCTCGCAAAACTCCAGAAAATACATGACATTTCCACCGACCCATTGCCTACCATGGATATGGTTCAACCTATTTTTGATACTTATCGTACATTTGCAACGAATGATGCTTGTAAGACTATGTTTATGAATACACTAAAAACTTTCACCACAAATTTGAATGAAAAAATCACTGTTCATGAAAAATCACTCTCAAAAAAAACTGGCGACGAAATACCCAATCTCAAAAAAGAAATAAACCAGGCAAAAGCCATAGTTTTCATACTCAAAGAGACAGTCTCGACAACTGAATTAAAAAAGAAACTCAAAGAAAAAGACGATGCACTTCTTGCTCTCTCTCCTGATAATAATTGCCTCACGAAACTTCAGTCAATACCCGAACCTTTTAATAATTCGCTACCTGATATAAAGATTATCCAAGCTGCTATTGGCACTTACCGTACATTTAAAACAGATGATGTATGTAAACCTGCGTTTGAAAACAAGTTGAAAAATTTTACTAAAGCTTTGAATGACAAAATTACTTTTTACGAAAAGGCATTATTAATACAAGCCGATAGTGAAATATCAAACCTCAAAGAAAAAATGAAATCAGCAAAAGAAATCTTTCTCGCTCTTGAAGAGATAATTCCGACGGCTGAGTTAAAAGAAGAGCTTATTATCACCTTTGAGGACCACCCTGCCTTTACCGTTACTCTATACGGTGGAATTGAATCACAAAGCGTTGGCACAATTACCAGCCCGGATATTCCACGTTTTGGCCTGTTGGTTTATCAGTCCAACAACAATGATAAACGTAAAGGTTTTCATATGTATGGAAACTTTATGTTAACCGGGTCCGCAGAGACAACCGAGACTGCCGATAACGCGCCAGAACAAACCCTGGAAATGAATTTCAATGTATTTTATGCGTATTTCGTAACCAACTTAGATGATAAATATGCCCTGATTGGGCCTGTTGTTTCTGTCGGCGCGTTGAAAACGGATGCCAAAAATGAAATTCATATGCCAAAAAAGCGCTACATTGGCCTGCGTAGTGCCTTAAACCCGGAAACCTACGCTGAAGTTTTATATGGCACTACATCAGGACTAAAATCAAAACGTCTGGAATTACGAATGCAGGCACCTATTGCACGTTTTCAGAACGGCAGCCGAATATTTATCGGCGGCGTGTTTAATATGGCTTATGATAAACGTATTGATGGAGAACCAGAGAGCGCAAGTATCTATTTATCATGGCATGTGCCGTTTGGGGAGTTGTGGAATGTTAATAATGACTGAGAAGTAAACGCCAATGCCAGTAAGGATCGCTCGAACAATAACTGTCTCATTGGTGAACTGGCTCGGTTTTTTTG
>CAYQVF010000138.1:0-1846 GCA_964421045.1 uncultured Chromatiaceae bacterium | reverse complement strand
ACTTACGTGAAAAGCGCTTACAATGCGTGAAAAACACTTATTTTTACCTATAAAATATGAAAAACACTTATTTTTTTAATTATGAATTGAGAATTATGAATTAAAAAGGCTATAGTTTAGGTATTCTGAGGAAATTGTAATATCTTAGCAAAAAAGTAATTATGGATATTTCATCATTAAAGTCCTATTTTGCAGGGTTAGAGAACGGCACACAAAAGACATTGTTAGAAGATCTTACAATGATAAGTAATCAGTCAGAATTTAATTTATTGAGTATCAGGGAGGAGCAATTGAACAATAAGCAAGGTAGTTGCCCTCATTGCTATTCAATAAAATACACCAGGGATGGACGTGAGAAGTCTGGCGTACAAAGATATCGTTGTAAATCCTGCAAACGTAGTTTTAATTCTTTTTCAGGAACATGGCTTGCCAAGATAAATAAGAAAGAACTGCTTGTCCCTTATTTGAAACTTATGCGTGAAGGCTTAAGCTTGGATAAAACGAAAGATAAATTAAAAATAAATAAGAAGACTGCCTTTGATTGGAGGCATAAAATAGCATCCTCTTTAAGCAGTATTGAGAAAAGTAAGTTTGAGGGCATAACAGAAAGTGATGAAACTTTTTTTTTGTACTCACAGAAGGGCTCAAAGAACTTACTGCAAAAACCTAGAAAACGGGGTAAAAAGGCAAAAGCCCGTGGTATTAATAATGAGCATGTAGCCACCATTGTAACAATGGACAGGGCAAAAAACATTGACTTGAAAGTAGCCTGTTTAGGACGAATAACCAAAAAAGATATTGCAAAGGCAATCGGAGAAAAGATAAGTGCACAAACTGTTCTCTGTACTGACGGACATGTAAGTTATAAGGGGTTTGCAATAGATAACAATCTTGAACATCATGTTTTGCGAGCCGATTTGAAACAACATGTAAAACAGAAGACATATCATATCCAGCATGTTAATTCTGCTGACAGCCGACTAAAAACATGGGTTGACAGAGAAATGCACGGCGTTGCAACAAAATACTTACAGAATTATTTAAACTGGTTTAGATTTAAGGAAAAATATAAAGACACGGAAATTATTACAAAAATGATTAATAGCGCCCTTGATTCAGCTGGACATGCGAAATTTAGAAATATTGAGACAGAGTACAAGATGTTGTTAAATTCACAGAGTATTTAAACCATAGCCATTAAAAATTATGAGTTATGAATTGTTGATGGTTTTCAGGATGGAACCAATAATCTTGAGCAATTCAGCGGCATCGGCAAGTAATTTCTCCCGCAGCACAATAAATTTTATATGGCTTTAATATATTATTAGCGCTGAGTATTAAATCACCAGCGATTATTTTATCAGCTATTTTTTCCCAGTCATCTCCAGCCCAAGCTATCAACTCTTTTACTTGATGATTCCCAGATTTACCAATAATATTACTTTTTACAAATACGATGTCTTTCATTTTAATTGGATATAATAGATTTTTTAATTATTGTCTTATTTAACTCAAAGAACTTGTCCATCTCTTCTAACGGTTTGCTGCATTATTTACAACTTCTTTTAACCACACCAAATATACGGTTTATTCAAAACAATTGTCACCATCCCCCGGATTAGGAATAGAAGTACCATTATCAACGGTAAATATTATATCTAACCGGATTGATGGCTTATCATCAGAACCGGGAAAAATCTTTTTAAGTATTTTTTTCTATCATTCCAGAATACCGATGTATTGATGTGGGGACATTTTGTTGAATAGAAAAACAAAAACGAAGGAGATACCAAGGAGATGAAATCTCATTAAACCCTGATGTGGGGAAAACCGTCAAAAATGAACG
>CAYQVF010000137.1:0-1897 GCA_964421045.1 uncultured Chromatiaceae bacterium | reverse complement strand
CATAACCCGGAGGTCCCGAGTTCAATTCTCGGTCTCGCTACTACAAAAACCTGTTGCAAAAGTGACAGGTTTTTTTCATTTCCCGGCATCATTGCCGCTGGTTTTTCCTTACTTTTGGTTTTTCAAGAAAGCTATGATCGGAAAAAATATCACATTCTTTTTCAGCCTGTTGCTTTTGTGCAGCTCCGTAAACAGTTTTGCACAAACACAGCCACCTTATCCTTTTATGCCGCATGAGAATTTATCCTTGCGGGTTTACTATAACCTGGGCCCTATTTGGGTGTATGCCGGTAATGTGGATTTGCAAACTGATACGATGACTTATGAGGGGATAAAAAGCGTCCATTTTACCGGAACCGGTTTCTCTCTGAAAAAGTATGCTTTTATTTTTAAGCTGGAAGATCATTATCAGTCAATAACGTCGATAGAAGGGTTTAAGCCTTTGTTTTATGAGAAAAACACACTGGAGGGTGGCTTCTATATTCACAATATTTACAAATTCAATTGGGATAAGTACATTGTTAATGTCCATACGGAGGCTACCCGACATCCCAAAAAAGACACACTTCTCACACTCAACAAGCCTTTTTATGATGTCCTCAGCGCCACCTATTACTTACGAATTATCAACACCAGTACACTAAAAGTCGGGGATACACTCGCCGTACCTTTAATCGTTGATGGGAAAAAAGAGACTTACTATGTCATTTATGCGGGGAAAGGCAAAATGGTGCGCAAAAGAAAACGGATTGCCTGTAATGTTTATAAAGCGGTGATTACCAGCAGTACTTTTTTTTCTGATACGGATCCGCTGGTCGTTTATGTAACTGCCGACAGAAATCGCTATCCAATATATGTGGAAGCCAATATTATTGTCGGCTCTATAAAAGTATTTTTACTTCCCTATCTTAATTACAGACCCAAATTCAAGGCTCGTAAGCACTGATGAAGAGGTTTCAGATTCATATCATAGCGTTTATCTCCATGTTTTTCTGGGGGATGTCGTACGTGTGGTCTAAAATTGTTTTTGAAGTTTACTCTCCCCTGACGACCATCTATTTCCGTCTGCTCATTTCGACTATTGCCTTGTTTCTTTTTGTTTTTGCCACGGGTAAGTTGGAGTCGATTCGAAAGGAAGACCGATGGCTGTTTTTTGGAAGTGCCTTTTTAAACCCGTTTCTCTACTTCGTGGGCGAAAACTATGGGCTAAGCCTGGTTTCTGCTTCCCTGAGCTCCATCATTGTGGCTACTATTCCACTCTTTGCTCCGTTTGCCGCTTACTATTTCTTTAAAGAGCGCCTGAAACCGCTTAATGTAACGGGATTAATAATTTCTTTCGTAGGATTGTTATTGATTATTGTAAACAAAGATTTTGGTCTGAATGCCAATCCATGGGGTATCTTGCTCCTGTTTTTGGCAGTTTTCTCTGCAGTTTTTTATATCATTGTTTTAAAAAAACTAAGTTTGAAATACAAGCCTGTCACCATCATAACCTGGCAAAATATGATAGGCTCACTCTTCTTTCTTCCTTTTTTTCTCTGTATTGACGGGGCCTCCTTTATCACAATACGACCTAATGCCATCACTGTTGTCTCACTCTTTATGCTCGGAATTTTTGCCTCCTCGGTGTCGTATGTGCTTTATACCTATGTTGTAAAATACCTTGGGGTGATAAAATCCAGTTTATACACGAACCTGATTCCTGTTTTCACCATCCTTTTCTCCTTTTATCTTCTCGGGGAACATTTTTCGCTGAAGAAAATGGTGGGGATGCTGGTGGTCATTATCGGGGTTGTTTTGTCAGAAATAGGAAAAATGGAAACATCGATAAAATCTTAATTCTGAGTCCACTCCGGAAACCCAATTCTTTCAAGTGTCTGTGAATACGATATTTTCA
>CAYQVF010000136.1:0-1926 GCA_964421045.1 uncultured Chromatiaceae bacterium | reverse complement strand
CCTCAGCACTTTTTAGGTTTAGCAGGTATGCCTCGTCGTATTCCTGATTACGCTGTGCAATTTGCTGACTGGAATATGATTTCTAGTATTGGCGCTTTTATTTACGGTCCGAGTCAGTTGATATTCGTCTATATTGTTTATAAAACTATTAAAGGCGGAACGGGCGAAAAAGTGACTGATGAAGTTTGGGAAGGTGCGAGTAAACACGGTCTGGAATGGACTTTGCCTTCGCCTCCTCCATACCACACATTTACTACACCACCAGAAAAAGTTCCAACAGAACATTTCTAAGCGTTTATTTGAGAATACAAACAGATGCTTTGTTCAATATTGGACAAAGCATCAGGTGAGAAAATGAATATAAAAACCAAAAATATTTTGACAGCAGTTGTTTTGATTGCCATTGCAGCAACTATCTATGTGTTTGCTGTTATGAGGGCAATGTCTTAATGAGTGAAAATGTAGAACAAAAAAACACCAAATTAGTTCGTAAGTTGGTTTTTATTGTTCTGGGTATGTTCGGTTTTGGCTATGCTTTAGTACCTATTTATGACGTTTTTTGTGATATTACAGGTATCAATGGTAAAACAGATACGGAAGCAATTGCTGATGTAAAGTATGAAGTTGATTTAGGCAGAGAGATGACTATAGAATTTATTACCTCTCTTAATGAAGCAGCACCCATGGTGTTTCGTACGGAAACAAAAAAAATGAAAATTCATCCGGGTCAATATTATACGGTGAATTTTTACGCAGAGAATAAAACAGATAAAAAAATGGTTGCCAGAGCAATTCCCAGTGTGACACCAGGGCCGGCAGCCGAATATTTAAAAAAAACAGAGTGTTTTTGTTTTTCGGAACAGACTTTCGAACCTAAAGAGGGTAAAACCATGCCGGTTCGGTTTGTTATAGATCCTGAAATACCATCACGATATAAAACAATCACACTTGCATATACATTTTTTGATAATACCGTACAACGGTAAAAAATAACAAGGGGTAGCGTATGTCTACAAATGATGCTTATTACATTCCTAATAAGGCGGTCTGGCCAATAATAGGAACAGCAGGTTTATTGATTACACTGATTGGTTTTGCCAATCATTTGAATGGTAATTCCATCGGTCCTACATTGATGATTATGGGCCTGATAATTTTTATTATCATGTTTGCTGGGTGGTTTACATTACAAGCGAGTGAAAGTGAAGCAGGCATGTATAACCACGGTGTAGGGATATCCTATCGTATGGGTATGATGTGGTTCATTTTTTCAGAGATTATGTTTTTCGCTGTTTTTTTTGGCACATTATGGTATACACGTAATTTATCTATGGATTGGCTGGGTGGTATAGGTGATGGTCCTGGTCGATCAACGGCAATGTTATGGCCTGATTTTGAAGCGGTATGGCCTACTAATGGACCGGGTAATGTCGGTGGCGATTTTGAAGAAATGGGCGCTTTTGGACTTCCTTTTATCAATACGCTATTACTATTAACTAGTGGAGTAACCTGTACTTGGGCTCATCATGGTTTGTTAGCTAAAAATCGCGACCAATTAATCAAAGGCTTGATAGCGACTGTAAGTTTAGGTTTTCTGTTTGTTGCTTGCCAGGCTTTTGAATATTATGAAGCCTATCATGACATGGGCTTGACATTAGGATCTGGCGTCTACGGCTCAACTTTCTTTATGTTGACGGGCTTTCATGGTTTTCACGTTTGTGTAGGTGCTATTATATTATCAGTGGTTCTGTTCCGTAGCTGGAAAGGACATTTTACTCCAGAAAATCATTTTGCTTTTGAAGGAGCTGCATGGTATTGGCACTTTGTTGATGTTGTGTGGTTAGGCTTGTTTATCTTTGTTTATATTATTTAAAGAAGGATTAAGTAGAAAAAAAGCGCGGTCAGTTGGCTGCGCTTTTTTTTTGC
>CAYQVF010000135.1:0-1939 GCA_964421045.1 uncultured Chromatiaceae bacterium | reverse complement strand
CGAAGCAATCTGTTTTGTAAGAGTTTTAACCTTGTTCCGTATCGGCTTGGAAAGCTTTCTTTCACATTTGTTTACCAATACATTAAACAATCCCTATATGTTAAAATTCAGAAAAAACCTCCAAATAATTTTGTTTTTCTATTTTTATTTCTTTTCTTTGCAAAGAAATCAACATCGCCCTAAACCACGCTGCTGATAGCATCAACCAAAACCAAATTGTAGCAAATTGAATGAAAATTCAATAAAGGAAAAAAATACCTCCTTTGATTGAAATAGAATGATAATGCGAATACACAAACACATAACAAAGAAAGGAGGTAATGCGGCAAAGATACGAAACTAATTTCACATTTGCTGATTTTGTACTGGTGAAAGTACAGAATACAGCACGCTGAGCGTACAGCGAAAAAAAGCAAAATACGAGTAGCTGTACCCCGAAAACAGCATGAATAAATTTTTTAAATTAAAATGAATAAACAATGAAAAAAATAATTACAGGAGTGGCTGTTTTGTTATTGCTGGTATTGGCTTTTACCGCCTGCCAAAAAAACAATTCGACACCGGATACTAATGTTTCCAAAACACAACTGACACCGCAACAGATTCAACAAGTTGCTTTGATGAAAGAAGCTTCCCTTGCAATAGGAAAGACTATTACAAATAACGAGGCCAGGAATTATCTCGTAACATTGGTTCGTATAAAAAATGATAATTCGGAAGCTATTTCAATGGCTGCCCTGCTTGGCGACCAGGCAAATATCACTAAGTATGAAGAAGACCTTTTGGCAAAAGGTTTTAAACAGAGAAACAAGAGTGCTTTGAACAAGTCCTTTTTCGCAAAAGCTTTTTTAAATGCTATATATAGCAATCCGGCCAAGTATCCCTTGCTCACACGGAATTTACCCCGCGAGAAAAGTTCCGGATCAACAATAGATGAATTAAATGCATTAAGAAAGGAACTTGCCGCTCAAAATTTGGAAATTTATCTTCCTTATGAAAAAAGTTTTGATTGGAATAAAATTTCTGAAGTTACCGTAACCTGGCATCCTTTGGTGCGAGATACATGGAATGTCGGAAACTTGATAGCAATGAGTAGTTTAAAATCAGCAGTGGCAGAGCCTGTAAGTCGTGTTAACGATAATTATGCTTCTGAAAATCCTACTGTTGTGGTTAGGCCAATTAATAATGCTGATTATGTCAATATTATTGCTCCCGGTGGTGGCAACGGTGGTGGCTATGGCGGTGGTTCCGGTGGTGGTACCAGTACAACCTTCCGATGGGTAACCAGTAATCTCGATTATACAAAGGTTCCCGAAAAAGATGTGCTAGTAACCTTCATTCCAAAACTTCGGTTAAGACAAAACTATCGTGATTTTTTTGGAGGATCTTCCCATGTGGAGATTTACAGGGTTTTCGGTACCTTAAACTTCGATAGCAAGGGAAATTATATTCCTTCTACCAATGGTGATCCCTATCTTGGAGAATTTACATTTACTAGGCGAGATGTTAAATACGGCCATTGGAAAGATGTAAATATTACGTTTGATGAAAACTGGAAGGAGCATAAAAACACAGAGCAGTTTGTTGTTGTTTCAATTCAAGGACTCTTTTATCATGCCGCTTCATTAACAATTAAAGGAAATGTAAAAGTAGGATATGATGTAATTAAAAAGAAAGTGACATTTGAGCCTAAAGTAGATGTTAATTTTTCACTTAGTTTAACAGGAAATAAAAGGGTGTTAAAATATAATAATTATATATCAAGGCGCAGTGCGCTTGCTACAATAACAGGTAAGCCTGACCCATGGCGTATAATGGATGATGGCCATTATTACAACATTAAGTCGGCAGATCAATTAGACTTTTACTTTAAATTTTATTGGGAACATGTTGCAAAATAAAAAACAATTAACAATAAGAGCCGGCATGGTGCTGGCTC
>CAYQVF010000134.1:0-1964 GCA_964421045.1 uncultured Chromatiaceae bacterium | reverse complement strand
GAGAGACAGATCAATTTTTTTGTCTATTAGATAATGAACTGCGTATTCAAAGGTGCCAGGCTGGAGTTGATCTTCAAAATTTAATGCGATCAGCTCAGTTTGTTTGTAATTGTGCGGTATGAAATTCGGCATTTGCACAGTCCCTTATGCTTTTAGCTATTTTACCAAATATTAGTTAGGTTAGAGGGTTTTTCTACAGCCTGAACGTTTTGGGTAAGTGGGCGGCCAACGCTTAAGTTTGCAAAAAAAATATGCTATTGATAATATCAAACTTAAAACGAAGCCGCTGGAGGCCGATCCACTTGACCCGATTGTTATGGCATTATCACCACTGAATTTTGTTAAGAAAACTGAACTTTCGGAGGCCACCGTATATGCTCTTTAGCTGGTTTGGCGTTCTCTGCTTGAATTGATACGCTTTCATTTTAACCACTATACTTGAACGAAGTGCGCCAAAAGAAACCGAGGAACTACACGCTTTCCAAAACGATGCGGCTTGTGAAGAACGCCTCTAACTCAAATAGCATTAGTAATCTAAAATATCAAAACCTACTACACTATCTAAGAATGAAGATATCAGTAGACCTAGAACTGAAAACAGACCCAAAATAACAAATAGTTTACAGATTACTTTTTCGAATGGCGTGGTGTATTGACGCATTAAGTCAGGATTAGCGAACAAATATCCATCCGAGTAACTTCTCCGTTTTGTCATCCATTTTTTGGAAGCAAACAATGCCACAGATAGATTCAATGCATACCAACCCCAAAAAAGATAAAACCCCATCGCATCTTTAGTAATAGGGTTTTTTCTAAGTCTTCGCACCGTTTTGATATTAATAATAAAAAATAATATTGGTGTAAACATGAGAGAAAGAAATATCGTCCAAACTATTATTTCCCTCATTTTTATTTAGGTTCCATGAATTTTTCCACCTTATCATACAGTTTGTCACCGAACTTTTTACTCTCATTATTAGCAAGCAAAGATAAGGTTGCGGCGGTAACAATCAAAGCGACCCAACCCACCGGGGTCATCGCTATAAAAATTGCAACGCCTGCATTTATGGCAGCAATGCCCGTAACTGCACTACCTACAAACCCTGCTGATTCAACAAACGCCGCTCGCTCCCAATCACCGCCTTGTTCATACACTTCATTGACATCATAGGCTCGCACTCCTAAATCCAAGGCAATGATACCTGGGGCAATGATTTTTGCTTTTTTGCTGAATTCACCTAATGTGCTGGCTTCTATGCTTCTGGTCAGATTTAGTTTTTTAATGTTGCGACTACTGCGTACAATCCTCATTGCTCGTTGAACGTTGTTCAATGGGCTTCTTGACCGATGTTTAGCGTTTCTTCCTCGGTTGGCGAGGTTGAGTTCATGGCGAAAATTTGTATTCATGTCTTTATAAGCAGTTTGGACTTTTTGAGCAGCCGGGGTATTGTCGCCGCCTGGGCCTTTGTTTACTTTAATTTCGTGACGAAAGTCTTTTAAAGCGATTTGGGCTTTTTCGGCCGCAAGCACAAATTTATTAGTCCGAGCGGTGAATAAACCAGCGGACGCGCCCGAAGCGGCGATAAGGGAGTCTCTCAGCATGAGCGTTGTTTTACTTACGCCAATCGCGGTGTCTTCGCCAAGGGTATCGCAGATGTTATAAAGATTGCGTTGTTGGCCAGAACAACTCACGTTCAAGCTCGTTATCATGCTCATTTCTTTTCGACTGGTTTTCCCCAAGGTATAAAAGTCATACGGCCACATTAGATCGTTTTTGCCGAAGGCTTGGAGTTCTTGCAAAGACTCACCAAAAGTATCTTGAAATTTTTGTTCTGTATACGCTGTGTTGCTGATTAATATCGTTGCCATGCTGCCATCCTATGAGTGTTGTCTATTAAAGACTTGAATTGAAACTTAACAACCACCGTCTAAAGACGGTGGGTTAAAAGCTGCGGACTGAAAGT
>CAYQVF010000133.1:0-2045 GCA_964421045.1 uncultured Chromatiaceae bacterium | reverse complement strand
GTCCGTGATGCTTATATGCAAAACCGAGCAGGGAAAGTGAACAAATAGACTTAAAGATAAAAGGAAGTAATATAATGTTAAACGTTTTACGTACTGGCTTTTTGCTCTTATTTTTAGCAGGGAGCTCGCCTATCATCGCAGATGAAAATCCTAAAACACAACTTAAATCAACTATTGATGCTATTTTAGACGCCCTGCGTAATAAAACACTCGCGACTGACGAGCGACAAAAACAAATCACCGGCCTCATTAATGATCGCTTTGATTTCGCAAAAATGTCTCAGCAAACACTCGCAAGAAACTGGAAAAAAGCATCCAATGAACAAAAAGACAAATTTATTGAGTTATTCGCCAAATCATTGCAATCCTCCTATATGGGTCGTTTAGAAGCGTATACCAATGAAACAGTAGAATTCACCAAAGAAAAAATTAAAAATAAAAAAGCAAAAATTAACACGTTAATTGTCACCAAAACCATTGAAATCCCGATCAACTACAAGCTACACAACAAAAACAATAAGTGGTTAATCTATGATGTCGTCATTGAAGAAGTCAGCCTGATAAGAAGTTACCGCTCCTCATACCAAAATATCGTAAAAAAAGAAGGCATTGAAGGCCTGTTAACCAAAATGGAAAAAAAACTAGCCGAGGCATCATGACTTTCAGGGTACAATATCCTGAGTTTTCGCTAACAACAGCGAGAATCGCTCCCCCCAACGGACAAAAAAAATGAGCACTAACCGTAACGACGACGTACAGCCCACCTCCTCTGAGCAAGTGCAAGAGGTGCCCCATAAAGCACAAGCGAAACCTCGGCGCAATACCAACCGCAGGAAAAGGCCAAAAACTCAAAAACCAGATTGGGATATCTCACAATTCATGGTACCTGAGATAGAAAATAAAACACGTTTTCATGATTTAGGGCTCTCTGACACATTGATGCACGCCATCCATGATCTTGGGTTTCAATATTGCTCGCCCATTCAAGCGAAAATATTACCGCAAACATTAAAAGGCCTGGATGCAATCGGCAAAGCTCAAACGGGCACAGGAAAAACCGCTGCCTTTCTGATTACCATCATTAACGACATACTAAATCACCCGATTATGCAAAAACGCTACCTGGCCGAACCTCGTGCCTTAATCGTAGCGCCAACCCGTGAATTGGTAATGCAAATTGCAACTGACGCTCGCAACCTCTGTAAACATACCCCCCTTCACGTTGTGACTTTGGTAGGCGGCATGGATTATGGAAAACAGCGCAAGTCCATGCTATCCAAACTTACTGATATTGTCGTTGCAACACCAGGTAGACTGATTGACTGCATGACGCGTAATGACATCCATTTAGATATGGTGGAATCTCTGGTATTAGATGAAGCGGATCGCATGCTTGATATGGGCTTTATTCCTCAAGTCAGACGCATTGTACGCACCACACCTAATTATGAAACACGGCAAACCCAACTTTTCAGTGCAACCTTTGATTCCAGCATTTTGAACTTGGCATCACAATGGACCTATGATGCCATACACGTTGAAATAGAACCGGAAAATATTGCAGCGGATACGGTAGAGCAAAAAGTATATCTGGTTTCCAACGAAGAAAAATTTACCGTGTTTAAAAACATCCTGAAACTTCCTGAAACTGAAAAAGTGATTGTCTTTACAAATCGCCGCGACCAAACACAAACACTTTATGAAAAATTACGCAAAGCCGGGTTTAATGTGAGTAATTTATCAGGCGAAGTAGCTCAAAGTAAACGCAGTCGTACGCTTACTGAATTCAAAAATGGCAAAATTGAAATTCTGGTCGCGACAGACGTTATGGGAAGAGGCATCCATATCGATGGCATCACTCATGTGATCAACTATAACTTGCCTGATAACCCGGAAGACTACGTACATCGTATTGGCCGCACCGGGCGAGCAGGCGTACCGGGGATCGCGATTAGCCTGGCTTGTGAACACGAAGCCTTCCAACTACCCGCAATTGAAGAACTGCTTGGACAAAAATTAAAATGCGAGCTACCGCCCGAAAATTT
>CAYQVF010000132.1:0-2228 GCA_964421045.1 uncultured Chromatiaceae bacterium | reverse complement strand
TCCCTTGGTAATTCTAATTCAGATAATTCAAACAAACCCCACTGAGTTGCCAACGTTTGGCTTGGCTTTACACTCTTTTGTCAAACTTTCCAATAAGCGTACCGGTGTTATTTTTTGATCCAAACTGATGTGTTGGCGGATGACGACGGCAAAATCACCTGGTGTTAAGGTGTCTAGTTTCATGATGTCATTTTCATAGTCTCTGATAGCGAAAGAGGCGGTGTAATGCTCGGTTAAAACTTGATTGAACATGTTTAAGCGCTGCTCCAGCTTCATGTAATCAAATTTTATTTTGAAATCAAAACGACGCAAAGATGCGGCATCTAGGCGATTCATCAAGTTAGTCGAGGCGATGAAGATGCCATTGAATGTTTCCATTTGAACCAGTAATTCATTAACTTGTGTAATTTCCCAGGATTGCTGTGCGCCCCCCCGCTCGGATAAAAAGCTATCGGCCTCATCCAGTAATAACATCATGTCTTCAGCGGCAGCCTGTTCAAACATATCAGCAATATTTTTTTCGGCTTCACCCACCCATTTGCTTAATATATCAGACGCTCGTTTTACCAATATCGGGATGTCCAGCGCCTCTGACAAAAAATGTGCGAAAGCGGTTTTTCCCGTGCCAGGTGCGCCATAGAGACAAATACGAGCGGTACTTCTTTTTGCCAGCCCTGAGCGTAATGTCGCAAGATCGGTATCCGCATTGAGATAGTCGAGGCTGTATTCGCTGTGTTGCCTGGCTTTGGCTAATTTATTTTTAGGTAAGCCCATGACTTCAAGCGAATTATTAATCACTTTTTGTGCTATTTCCTCCGCTTGTTCAGCCGTATCGACATTAATGTGGTTGATGATTTTAGCTGCGTTTTCTGCAATCGCTGGGGCAAGATATTCGTTATTTGCCATCTCCTTGAGCCAATTTTGGCGTATCGGTAGGTGACCAAGATATTTGTTCAGTATACGCAGCCGTACTTTGGGGGATAAGGGACGCAGCTTGAGGACAAAATCAAAGCGTCGTAAATAAGAGGGGTCGATATGGCTAACGGCGTTGCTGATCCAAAATGTTGGCACCGGATTGTCTTCCAGCAGGTTATTAATCCATGCTTTTTTATGATCTTGCGTAGATTGGTGACCGTAAAAATGAAACTCCGGGGTTGGGAATACATCTTCAATTTCATCGAACAACAAAACGCTATTTTTCTTTTTGGCGATGAATTTTTGTGACAGCCGTAAAACGGCAAAGCGCTCCGAACCCTGGATGGGTAAATCATTTTCATTTTGCATGGTGATTTCGTAAAGACTCAGTTGGTTTTTCTTGCACAAGCTCCTGACGAGTTCAGTTTTACCGGTGCCAGGATCACCATAAATGAGCACATTAACGCCTGTGCTCTTGTTTTTCGCGGTGGCATTAATATAGGACTGAATTAAATTAACATCTTTTTCCAGGTGTGAAAAATCTTCCATAGTTAACCGTGCTTCAGGGGATCGACGGAAAAAACACTGGAGCATGGATTCTTCATTTTGATGTTCTCTGGACAGGGCTTGCCTGATATTGTCTGGTAGCTCAAGCCGACCCATTAAACCAGAACCCAGTCTATAGCCATGAGCATCGGCTATCATTTTGAGTAAACCAGAAGAAATTAAGGTGCAGTTCGGTTTTAATGCCTCATTGATCTGGGGTTCGGGAATATTCAAGATGATTGCTAACATGCCTTTCACTTGTTGATCGCTTAATTCCCCCACCGTTTCACACAATACATGAAAACCATTATTTTGTGTCGATAGCGCTGCAAATCTAAGCAGTTCAATGTCGGTTGAGCTGAGAGATAAGGCCTTTTTTAGAATGTCAGCATTATATGAAAAATGATCATTTTGCGGGCTATCCTCGAGTTCTTTGGTTAATTTATTTAAAAGTATACGTAAGCGATGGGTCAGCGATTTGCGACTTTCTTTTTTCAGAGGTGAATCCTTATAGTAGGCACCTTCGAAATAGAATTCACTAAGCCCGGTAGGCTCAAGTATGTCTGGATTACTAAATCCACTAAATCGGTTACTAAATCGATCCAGGAAGTCGAACGACAACAAAATACGAAGACTCCAAATGGTGATGAAAATATTTTTCTTTTGTATGGAGTTGACTTGATCTAATTGTGTTTTCGATTTTTTTGTTTTTGACGGCATATGAATTCGATAAAGGTATGGTCAGAACGTTATTTTACACTAATTCT
>CAYQVF010000131.1:0-2414 GCA_964421045.1 uncultured Chromatiaceae bacterium | reverse complement strand
CTATCTAAAAGCCGGTGAGCTTCCTGGATGTCTTCAATATTAAACGTCTTCGCTACCGTACTGGGAATACCACCTCTCGCCACTTGATCGGCGATCAAATTAAGCGGACTTTCTATAAGTGGAAGCGATTCTGTACCCAATAAGCCACTGCTAAAAAAACTTAGTTTAACGGTGTTTGGCAAATCTCCCATTAAGTTAAAAGATTTTAATATTGGAGGGCCGCCCAGTAAGCCAACGACAACGACTTGCCCCCATGGTCGAATGGATTTTAGCGTATCATTGAGCGTTACCGCACCTACAATTTCGATAGCGTTATTAATGCCTTCAGGGATAATGGTTTTGAGTTTTTCGTGGATACTACCGTCATCAATGACGACGTGATCTGCACCCATGCTTTTTAGTTTATCGATACTGTTCGAATTGCGCGTCGTTGCGACCACCGTTAGTCCTCGTAGCTTTGCATAAACCACTGCGCTCAAACCAATACTCGACGTTGCACCTCGCACTAATAAAGTTTCGCCATCAACGATTTTAAGATTTTTATCAAGTGCCCCCCAAACGGTCAAATAGGCCTCAGGCAGTGCTGCGAGTTTTTCGTAACTTAATTCACTGTCAATTGCTATAATGTTGCTTGCATTAACTGTAATGTATTCGGCATATCCACCATGACGACTAAACATCATTCCACCCATTACTGTTACGACTTTCTGACCTATGTTAAATGTTTCACTAGGATCTTCAATTATTTCACCCACAGCTTCAATTCCTAGTGCTTGATCAGGGATAAAGTTACCGTAGTTTCCACTACGATAGTAACTCTCTGCCTTGTTAAGTCCAAATGCTTTTACTCGAATTTTAACTTCACCTTTTTGTGTTATAGGCTGGTCAATGTCAACGATTTGTAGTACCTCTGGCCCACCTGGTTTTTTTGCGATGACGGCTTTCATTGTGTTTCTCCTGATTAGTTAAAATTAGTTACGGGATTGATTGCTTGAAAAGAGGTATTGGTAGATCTTCCAAGCACCATCTTCATTTTTAAAAATGAACAGTTCGTTGTTTCCTTCCCTAATCACAACGTCTTTGGCCAAGATTTTTGTCTTTCCCGAAGAACTGGTGCGTGCCCAGGCGGTATCCCCCAACACTTCAATTTCATAGGTGGTAAATTTGATGTCGAGTTTGATGGTGTTAAACACATTTTTGTAGGTTTGCTTTACCGCCGCTCGTCCTACCTGTGCTGGCGAATTTTGAGGCATGAATATTGGATTTTTCCCATACAATGCTAGAACGCCATCCACGTTGCTCGCATTGAGTTCGGATTCATATTGTGAAATAAGTGTTTGAATTTTTTGATTATTGGAATCCGCCTGGACTAGACTACTAGCAAGCATCCAAAAGATTAAAGTACTGAATATTGATTTCACTGTTGTTGTCTCCTGAGTTGGTTAACGCTAGAAACGAGTCTAATTCATAACTATATTGATAATTAGATGGTATTTTATTGAATTACTTTCTCATATATGGAAAGATAAACTGAATTAATTGAATTAGACGCACAAAAGGCATAAAAACTCGTGGATTTAAACTCGGCCCGAATTTTCTCCAATGTAGCTGCTAAAGGCAGTTTTTCATCCGCTGCCAGATTAATGGGGATACCTGTTGCAACGGTGAGCCGACGGGTTGCAGAACTCGAATCATCTTTGAATGTTCGGTTACTAGAGCGATCCACTCGAAAACTTCGTTTGACTGAGGCTGGAGCAACGCTCTACGAATTTGTATCCCGTGGTGTGGAAGAAATGGATGCTGGATTATTAGCACTTTCGGAACAAGAACGAAATTTGAATGGACGCCTACGCTTGTCCTTGCCGCCAAATTTTGAACCCATGTGGAAACTTCTCGGTGACTTCCAAGAAATACACGCTAATATAAAAATCGATTTATTTGTCAGTGAAAGGCGATTGGAATTTATTGAAGATGGGGTTGATGTAGCTTTGCGAATTGGTGATGTAGCCAGTCAATCCGCAGTCGCCAGATTGCTCATGACATATCGTCATTGTCTGGTGGCATCACCAGAATTTTTAGCTGATAACCCATTAGAAACCCCTCAAGATATCATATTTAAAAAATGTGCAGCATGGTGTCAAAAAGATCAGCCTATAACATGGTCTTTGGGAAACGAAACATTAACAATAAACCCCTTTATTCGTGCGAACGATTACTTACACATGCGTTATTTGGCACTTTGTCATAAATGTATTACTGAACTGCCTCCATTTTTTTGTCAAAAACATATTGAAAGCGGCGGATTAGTCGAAGTACTGCCGGCTTATCCCATGCCTGAACAGCAAATTAATCTTGTATATCCGAGTCGTAAACGGATGTCTCGAATTACAAGAGTGTTTATTGACTACTGTGTT
>CAYQVF010000130.1:0-2686 GCA_964421045.1 uncultured Chromatiaceae bacterium | reverse complement strand
GTGGTTTAATGCAGACAAAGGTTTTGGTTTTGGTTTTGGTTTTGGTTTTGGTTTTGGTTTTGGTTTTACTACTCCAGAAGATGGAAGTAAGGACCTATTCGTTCACCATCCAGAAATTAAAAACGGCGGCGGTTATGCCACGTTAAACGATGGTCAAGCAGTTGAGTGTGAAGTTGGCCAAGGTCAGAAGGGATCATGCGCTAACAACGTTGTTCCTGCTTAAAATAGGAACATAAATCGGGTAGCTGAGGGTTTTTTCCCTCAGCCCCCACACCACCCAACATGCGGATCCGCAATGGGCGGTTCGAGAATGATGGGTAAACGAAATCCAACGATCTCTTAACGATATCAAACCCTGCTTCTTAAGCCATTCATCGTTTAACGCGATTTGAATGCCTTTCGTTTTAGCACTTCGCCAATAGGCTTTGCTTGATATTCCACAACGTATGGCCAAAGGTTCCGATACGCCACCTTTTATTAAGTTGCGTATCTTTGTTCCTGGCTTTCGCCAGCATTTTGACCGCCAGGGATGATGGAAATGCAGATATTGCAGGAGCAATATATCTGTCGCCGTGTCCCAGCCATTACGCTGGGCATTTGACTGCTCGGCTCTGGCTCGTATGCCGTTTGCTGACTTCTGTTCAATTCTCATCGCCATTACTGACGATGGCGCAATACCTTGATGACAATGTTGCTGCTTTGTTCGCTCGCATTGATCAGCAGCAACTCAACGCGCCAAGATGGGATAAACCAGGATCTTACTGATCAACAAATTATCATTAGATTACCCCACTGTTGAACAGATCTCCCCGAATAAGCGGCATAAACTTTTTCTGCACTGTCGCTTCATTTACCTTATCCAGTTAGATCACTGGGCTTCGCTATCCTTGGCTAGCTCGCCCCCAGACTAGGCCTTATATGAAGTTTCTGTTCGTCGACTCGCAGATTTTCTAGCGGCTTCCTCCGGACTGCTCCTCGCGGATTAGCCCTTGCCATTCGCTAGTAGTTGTCGTTAAATGTACAGAGTACACTTAACGGGTGATCCTCCTACAGGGAACTTGCACCCCATGAGTTTATGCCCAGGTCGGGCGTACCAAGAAAAATTCACACGGACAGAAAAAAGCGCCGCTTCGCTATGATTTTTTCTGCCGGTGATTTTGGACGTTCAAGCTGTAGAAAAATTCTGGCGAGCAATTTTTTCAAAAATAAATCGTGCGGAGAGCGCATGGATAAAAAGTTGCAGAGGTAAACAGACCTGGAATTCGCGTAGGAACGCGTTTTTTTGATTAAAATTACAACAAATTTTTCGATGAGGGTTTTTCTACAACCTCGTTATTTTTTTTCAGGTCAGAGTTAAATGAGTACATTTGAACTAGTTGAGAAGTGGATTACTAAAGATAAGTTTAGGCTCAAATGTTTGATAATTGCTAAGGAATGCATTGAGAACGAATGGTATCTATCAGCGGGATTTGTAAGAAACCTCGTATGGGATAAGCTGCAAGGCCATAAAGAAATAACGCCATTGAATGACATAGATCTGATCTACTTCAATTCATCTTGCGTTTCAAATGAGCAAGATAAAATAATCGAAGTTGCGTTAAATAGAGCAATGCCAACTTGTAACTGGTCAGTGAAAAACCAGGCTAGAATGGCGTTAAAACATGGGCATGAGCAATACACTGGCTGCGTCGAAGCAATGTCGTATTGGCCAGAAATTCAGACAGCAGTCGGTGTCACGCTTCTAAAAAAAGGTGAAATAAGTATTAGGTCGCCTTTTCCCGCTAATGAGGTAATAAGGTTGGCGGCTACTAGAAATCCAAAATGTACCTCAAGTGTATTTCGCAGTAGGGTATCAAGTAAAAGGTGGCTTAAATTATGGTCGGGGTTAACAATCGAAACATAAAAAAATTAACGCCGACTATTTGTCATAGGCAATGAGTGTTAGTTAAACTTATTTATTCTTTCTTTTAAATTCACCAAATTGATATAGTAATATTGATAGAATAAAATAACTCAAAAGGAAAATTAAGGAAAACAAGTGCCAGAATTAGCAGAAACGGATAAAGAAATACTAAATTGCTTTAGGGTAATGTCAGAATTACGCACACACTTAGTTGAAGAAAAATTCTTGAGTACTATTCGGCATATGGAAACAGAAGGGTACAAGCTAGCGTATCTCAAAGATCGTGATGTGGTTGTTGCTGTTTCTGGATATCACATTAGTACAAATTTATTTATGGGTAAACATCTATATGTAGATGATCTTGTAACATCTAGCAATTGTCGCTCAAAAGGTTATGGAAAAATAATGGTTAATTGGTTACGAGAAATAGCAATAAAAAATAGCTGTAATTTTTATCATCTTGATTCTGGTACACACAGAGGTCAAGCACATAAATTTTATTTCAAGCAAGGTTTTTCTATTGCAAGTTTTCATTTTAGTGAGCAGTTAAATGACACATAACGAATAGGTTAGATCGTGAGAGTGACGAGGCACGAGGAGCGATCCACGATCTGAACCGTTTGTTGGACAAGCCCGATTATGTCGTATGACTTATGAAGATATCTTTTTGGAATGGACTCTTCCTCAAGGCCTGGATTTTACCGCAAGCCTTGAGTTCAAACATGACCTCACCGTTGTAGTGATTTTTGTTCTGAGCTGTGTATTATTGAGCTGTTTCCCCCT
>CAYQVF010000129.1:0-2875 GCA_964421045.1 uncultured Chromatiaceae bacterium | reverse complement strand
CCAAGATCCCGTAGCCGGAATTTGGTTGAACACACCAAAATAAAATTCGTACCGCAGAGCAAAATTTAACTGAGGTTACGTAAAAAACCGGACATTTTTGTTGACAAACACCGTGGGCGCAATCAAGGTACTTGGTAGATTTCCGTATCGGGATGGAATGCATACCAGGCAAACCAGAATGAGGATAAGCTTGGCAGTCGTTCGCCCTCTTCATCAAAAATTTCAACCGATTGGCCTTGTTGGTTAAAATACACAGTTATTGATACACCACCGACTACATCGTTGATAACGCCGCCACTTTTCTCCAATTCCGAAAGGGGATAGACTTTAGCTACATCGTTCACTAACAAACCTTCAACTCTCGCTTTTGGATGGAAACGAGGATCGATGCGATCTACAGGAAAATACAAACCTGCTTGTGTCTCATAGCCGGCGTAAGGATCTCGATTATAGTCACGCCGATAACCCGTATCCTCTGATAAAACTTTAGTTTTAGGATAGCGTTTTTTCCAGGCAGACCAAGAAGTATGTGTCACCGGAATCAATTCGAAGCGACTTCCTTTTTGGCTACCACTGATCGCCTCCCCTGAAATTTGTGACCATAGCGATTGGGTTTCTCTATCGTATAATAATAAATCGCTATTATAGAGCAAACCCGACACACCAAAGGTACGCGCTTTTTTGTTTAGCGTTGAAAAAGCGACACCCGTACCACAGAGAGGACAAAAACTGACGACGACACGTTCGCCTTTGTAACGATCATTAACAATTTCATGCCAATTTAAAATGGCAATGGGATAGGCTTTAGTTTCACCCTTATACAGTACGCCCAGTACTCTATCTTCAGACTCCAAAAACTGTGCTTTCTTAGCACTGACAAATACCGGCCGATCAATCGACGGTATGCCCTCTTTTGGTGGCCCACCATGATGAATTTCTGCTTCTGGAATTAAAGACCCGGTGAGATCAAAACCGTTTTTCGTTGCGGCACAGACAACCGTTGTTGCGGTTAATAAAACCAGCAAGCTAATCCATTTTTTCATTATAACTCCATTTAGCAGCATCAATTGTTTTCTGTATTCGTTCACGCCCAGGTTGAGAGAGTTTTTCTTGCGAGCCTAGGCACACTTTTACTTCACACATCTTGCGTACAGCGTGTTGCACAAATTTCAGTTGTTGATTAAAGCGTCTACATCCTTGGCACATTAAAAAATGCATTTTTATTTGCACCTGACTCCAAAAGGGTAAGGACTCATCTAAAGATCGCGATACCAGTTTTGAAATTTCTCTACAACTTTTCATTGGGTATTACACTCTGAGGAATGGCGAACCATTTGAGTTCTAAACATTGCCGCATGCGCACACGCGTTCGTGACAAGATCACCCACAAATTGTTGGTCGTTGAAATATTCAAAACCTTACAAATTTCTTCGTTAGACAGACCGTCGATCTCGCGCATTACAAATGCAGCAGCCATTTTTTTAGGAAGCTGACCTATACACTCTTGTAAAACAATCCAAAATTGGCTTTGTTCCAAAAATTTATCAGGGTCAGGCCAGCTCGATAACATCATTTTCCAGTGGCCATGCTGATCAAAATAACTCTCCGTTAACTCTCTGTCTAACAGAAAATCATTATCCAAAGCTGATTCGCGACTGTCTTTTCTTATATAGTCAATAATTTTGTGTTTTAATATGCCGATAAACCAAGTTTTTTCTGACGAACGTTGTGCAAATTGACTGCTTGCTTTCAAGGCCGCCAAAAACGTTTCTTGCACCAAGTCTTCCGCTATAGCCACATCACGTACCCGCATTAACGCATAACGATATAAGACATCACCATACTCATCTAACCACCGATCAGGGTTTGTCATCGTGACTCATTCTCTCATTTTAATTATTTATTATCATTATTAAGCGATCGCAGTTCCATAAGACCCAGGGTGACATAAAACCAGAAGAATGTAAGCAGCGCGGTGACAGCATAACCAGATCGCGATTCAACCACATAACGCGCCATTTTTTTGTAGATCCGCCAATACGACAACGAACCCTCTCCTGGAGGCAATCCCCCGTCTCTGGTTTCTCCAGCAATCCAGGGCAAAAGCAAGCTGCCAGGCATTAGAGGCCACATATTTCCCGGTGGCATACCACCGTAGCTATGCAGTCATAACGCTCCCGCAGAGAGGGAGGCTTGACGACTGGTAGCAGCCCCAAGGGCTGCCAAAGTTAAAATTTTGTGTGACTTGATATTTTCAGGTTAAAAATCACCTTCCTCATCCGAGCCTCTACCATCCAGTTGCTCTTGGCTTCGTATATAGCGCTTTATCTGACCTTCTTCAAAACCAACGGTCGACACTGCATACCCTCTTGCTCATAGAACCTCTCCATTGAAATTCCGTTTCCGCCCACTAAACTGGCGTGCTACTGCGATCGCACTTTTCCCCTTTAAATAGCCTACTATCGTCGACACCGCATGTTTCAGAGGGATCTCTATCAGCATATGCACATGATCTTGTACCCTATGCCCTTCCAATATCCGGCTTTGTTTTTGTCCTGCTAGCTCGTGAAACACCGGACCTAAATACTCCCTTATCTTTCCATACAGCACTTTCCTTCGACCTTTCGGTACAAATACTAAATGATATTTGCAGTCCCATTTTGAATGACTTAAGCTCTGATATGACATGTGTTTATTTCCTCTTTATATGGGTCGACAAGCCATGAAAAAATATTCTACATGTCATTCAAACCTACACTAAATATGCAGGCCAAGCCTTGAAAGTCTCACTAGTTAAACTAGTGGCTTACCTGTCAAAGAGTTACCTGATTACCCACAACTCTCAGCTAATTTCAGCAATCTATTCGGCATTGGA
>CAYQVF010000128.1:0-3111 GCA_964421045.1 uncultured Chromatiaceae bacterium | reverse complement strand
AGCGTCACATTTCTTCTCGTAACGACCATCGATTCCCTGTTAACCACCCAGACATGTTTTTGCTCACCATCGGTCATAATGGCCGTCAATGGAATGGTGATTTTATTAGTAGCAGATTGGCTGGGGTCTCTAATCCAGACGGCTGCATTCATTCCAGGCAAAATC
This sequence comes from uncultured Chromatiaceae bacterium, assembly GCA_964421045.1. GTDB lineage: Bacteria > Pseudomonadota > Gammaproteobacteria > JAADHS01 > JAADHS01 > JAADHS01. Next base: position 2,946 of record CAYQVF010000128.1, on the reverse strand, counting down.
ACCAAATCTTTGGGGGCATCAAAAGCGAAGGTGATTTCATAGGTTTGTGAAGCCGCATCGGCCTCCAAAGCAGCCTCTGTAAAAGTAACAGGGATACGGCGGTCAGGCGCAGCAGCCAACACAACATAGGAGTCTGTTGACGGTTTTCCCTGTTTTGCGGCTTGAACAATAATACGGGAAGGGAGGTTAATGATGGCTTCCAGTCCAGCATTTCCCAGAATGGTAATAGCCGGTTCACCCGGCTGAATTATTTGCCGTTTTTCAATAGATACTTTAGCAATCGACCCGGCAAACGGTGCCACCAGTACCGAATCCTGTAGCGCTTTTTGTGCAGTTTCAAGCTGTGCTTTGCTCACATCAAACTTGGACTTTCGCATCTCAACCTCGCTCTTTGAAATGGCATCCTGTTTAATCAAACGTTGTGCACGCTGATACTCCTCTTCAGCATTTTTAAACTCTGCGCGTGCTGATGTCAGTTTCGCCTGTAGATCTCGTTGATCCAGCCTTGCCAGCACTTCGCCCTTTTTAACTTGTTGTGCCTCCACCACCGATAACGCTTTCAACTTCCCGCCGACTTCAAAGCTCAATACTGAAAGTTGCTGAGATTGAATGACTGCTGGATAATTCAGAAAACCATCACTTTTTGTTTGGCCAACTTCTAGTAGTTTTGCAGGCCGTACTGGCGGCTCGCCCTTATCTTCAACCCGTGGCGCTCCAGAATCACAAGCAGCAAGGAAAAAAACGACAACCATCATTAAAGATAAATGGTTGGGAAAGAGTGATTTGATTCGCATTTTTAACCTCTGTTAGAGCAAGTGTTTAGGTTGGACTCACCTGCTCAGGGACGTTTCGAGCAGGCAGTAAATTACGGCAGTGTATTATAAAAAAGTTTCTTTTCGGTGTGGTTATGCACCGATAGGTTAAAAATTTTATTCGTCCCGTTTTAAAGGTTCGCGAGCTGATTCTACAAACTTGTGAAGCCTATGAGGAAGAGTATCCGAGTCATAATTTTTAGCCAAATATTGATAATAACTTCAGAATTGAAGAATAAACGGGTCTATTTGACCCGTATCCGGGTCACACTGAAAAGAAATTTTTTTATAATATACTACCCTCGTTTTTCACGGTAGTGTTGTGGCTAAATTTATTAAGAAAAACCTAAAATGAAAACTGAATACCAAGCAACATACTACGATCAAGCTGAAGAAAAGATAAATGTAATTACGCACGCTTTTGGTCTGTTGTTCAGCGTAATTGCTTTGGTTTTTTTAATAATAAAAGCAAGTTTGTATGGCGATGCATGGCATATCGTTAGTTTTAGTACTTTTGGGATTAGCCTTGTCATCTTATATAGTGCTTCAACTTTATATCATAATTCAAAGACCTTAAAAGCAAGAGCCAGACTTAAAATTTTTGATCACGCATCTATTTACGTGTTAATTGCAGGAACTTATACGCCTTTTGCTTTGGTTACTTTAAGTGGTAAAACGGGTTGGTGGATTTTTGGAGCAACATGGTTGTTCGCTTTAACGGGTGTCATTTTAAAACTCTTTTTTACGGGGAAATACGATAAATTATCTACATTAATGTATGTTTTAATGGGCTGGATTATACTTTTTGCCATCAAGCCATTAATTAACAACCTGTCTATAGAAGGATTTTTCTGGCTTTTGGCTGGCGGAATTTCATATACACTGGGTGCAATTTTATATAGTTTTAATAAAATAAAATTCAATCATGCTATCTTTCATATTTTGGTTTTAGTGGGCAGTTTTTGTCATTTTGTTTCGGTTTATTACTATGTTTTAAAAGTTTAAAACATGCATTTTTTAAACAAACCGCCAGAGTACAATTTCGGTATGGAATAACCTTGATAATTTCCCGCTAGTTATGCGGAGATTATGCTTGGTATTCTCCGCATAGACAAGAATAATCTCATTAAATATTACGGAGATTAAGGTCTGCATTCTCAGTATAGCTATTTCAGAATCCCGTCTTTTTTTAGTTCTCGGGAAATCGTTGATGTAATTGAAGGAATAGCTTTTCCTGCTGACTGCGGACGCAAGGTCTCTGAGCGGCCAGACCAAACTAATTGTTCGCTTTCGACGTCGTAGAAATTGGTTTCCAATACCGCAGTGTGTTGCAGAATGTTATACCCTGGTTCATTCACTACAGTATAGGAAGTTGTGTAGTAACCGTAATAGCCCTGAGGGTAATAGCCATCAGGAACTAGGTAGCTTTCACCTTTAACATGTTGCATTTCGCTTTTGACCTTCACCAGACTTGTTACCAGCACACCATCGTAATGTTTTTTCGCCACTAACTCCTTAACGCTGGCTTCGCTACCTTCATCGAGTTTCGGTAGAACTCGGTAACTTGCAACGGCTCTGGCCCCGACCATTGCCAGCGACTCGACCATCTTATCTTCATACATTCGGCGGTTCGTCTCCTCCTTAGCGACGCCCAGAACCAGAATGTTATTAAAATTCTTGCCAATGAAGTCGGGGGCTTGCCATGTTCCAGACATTTTCGTTGTTGTCATAGCACAACCGGTAACAATAACTGCTATACCGATACACACTAACCCCTGGACCTTCTGCATAAATCAACCTCCCTATTTTGTTGATTCTAATCGTAATCGCACTATTTGTTCCGTGCGGAACATATTTTCGAAGCACACCAGCCAGCCGCTTCGTCTACTATTGTCGCATGGCACTTAACTGGGGTCTTCGCGAAGAGTTGTTCATTCCATCCAGCTTCCAACTGGCTTGCTTGCAGGTAATAAAAAAGGGCAGCAAAGCCTCCCTCCTCATTAAACATTCAATCGTCGTTTAAAAATCAAGCCGCACACCAACGCCGAGCATGTCAGAGTCAACCTCCGTATTGAACACCAAGTATTCTGCATAAATATCAACCGTATCGAGAATATCAAACGCAGCACCTACA
>CAYQVF010000127.1:0-3152 GCA_964421045.1 uncultured Chromatiaceae bacterium | reverse complement strand
AAGTCACTGCTGGTGAGCTTTAAAGAAGGGAGTATACAGAAAAACTACAATGTGATTAAGATTAGCAGGCGGATACGAAGTCAACAAATGCAGTTGAATAAAATTCCTCATGATTTTCTGCAATTCCATATCATAAATATGACGCCGCCCCTTCAAGACTTTTGCTGCACGACATAAAAAACCCGAACATGTGTTATTAATAACTCAACATCAAAACTTCCGAAAGCAACTGTTTTTACTACCGTATCAAATACGTTCAACACTCAAACGTAGGGTGGAACAAGCGCAGCGGTTCCACCAACAGACAATTCTTGTTGCAATAGGGAAAGGAACAACAAATCACTTCTGTACTCACGACCACTGACAAAAAAATCAAAGCCCTGCAACAAAAACTCGATTGCCTGAAACAGGAGAAAAAAGCCCTCATGCAACAATGACTCACCGGCAAACGACAAATCAAGGTGGACGTCGATAACGGATCGAACCTTGAATATATCCCTTTCCCGTTTGGTGGAACCGCTGCGCTTGTTCCACCCTACCCAACTTAACCTGACTGCTATGCAATACTCACCCTTCGGGCATTGCCACACTTAGCGTTCCTTTAACACATCATCTGAAAATTTTTACTTGGAATTTTCATTCATTTTTTTAATTATTACATCAGCAATTTCATGAATCCTGGCCACTTCCCCCCATTCTTCGAGAGCAGACTTCACTGAAAAGTGTTTTTCCAATGCTTTAATAAAAAATGAAATATCATCACCGTCTATTTTAAAGTCCTTTACAATATGAGTGTTTTTATTAACTGTTTTTTTTTCGTCTTCATTAAAAAAACCAATTTCCTCAATAAAAATTGAGATAATTTCTTTAATAACGGCTTCTCGTGTCATTTCCCCCTGAAACATTTTTGCGCACCTGGTTGTTTTTATATGCGCACTGACCAATACTGATAATATCGAATACGGCCAGGCCAACAGCAGCAAATGGCAATGCTCGACCTATAACCCCAAATACCCGGATTGTTCCAATCTAATGTTTTGCCAAGCAATTTCAACTCTGCTGTATTTTTAACCCGTAACATTTTAATTTAGAGGAAAGGTTCAACTTCATAGGCACCGGGGACGAGGCTTCTACCTGAGGTTAATTCTGAAAATTCTGAATAAACAGCTTCAGGAATATAAATAGTGAGGTATAGCTGATGAAGTATATTGAGAGCTCCAATTTTAGCTAAATGCGTAATAGCTGTTGTATCACTGACTACAATTTTGATTATCATTTTAAATTCTCTGATCAGTTACAGATCTTTAATCGAATCAAAATCTTTCAGTAAATCTGCTTCGTCATACTGAACATATTGGCCATATTTACCAAGAATTTTATGGAATTCAACTTCAGACTTGCCAATAATTTTTCCGCCCTGCACTCCGTTTATTTTTTTCATTTGATACAAAGAAACTGCTAATATTTCACTTAGGTCAGTATCTTTTAATCCCGTCTTTTCTATAACCTCATTAGGTAAAATCAATTTCATATCATGCTCCTAATTTGAATATTTCAATGACACTGACTTGTAATCAGGCACGATCCTGCATCACAAACGCAATGCTATCTATTCTCTTTAGGTCGAATTCCTCGCAGCTTGCTGCGGGGTAGTTTATTACGATTTCAGACGCCACACGGTACCGAACATTTCGGGCAACAGAGCCAACAAGTCCAGCCGTGCAAAGGCGATCAGAAGCCCTGCATCAGCAACGATCAATCGATTTTTCGATTCCACCAATGGCAGCTAACTCTTCGTCCAGCTCCTCTGCTGAATACCGCACGATAGGGATACCGGCCTCGCCAAGACACTCAGTAAATTCTGCCACTGAGCAACCCGCAAACTTTGAGACCTTGCCTAGACTCAGTACGTCTTCCTGATACAGTTTTACGGCCAAAGCTGTGGACACACCAGATTTCATCACTTTCTCATCAAAGGGAACAGCGATAAACACCGGTCTGCCATGTTTTGTCACCACCGATAATTCACCCGTCTCGGCATCCCGAATCAGTTCTCCGGTACGCTCACGCAGGTCTCTCACGGTAAAAGCATCCATAAACATGTCTTTTAAGTTACGCCATCAAATCTTGGTACAACTTATTATCTACACTGCGCCAGCAAAAAATTACAGCCGAAAGCCTTATCAGAGCCTATACTCTTTGTCAGCCAACATTAAAGAATAATTAACAGGCTATAACTACTCCGGGACAATCACACCATAACGAAAAAATCCTGCTACTCAGCACTAACAAAAATGCCTTTTAACTTCTTTAGTTCCTGCTGGTTTTCACTTTCAAAATCCTCATCCAGCATAAACTCTTTTACCACCATTGATGTTTTCGAAAACAGGCGGCATAGCCCTTTACCTTCAGGGCTATGATCAAGAAATCGTACCGATTGTTTTTGGTTCTCAGAAAACTCTTTTTCAATATACTGAGGAACATCATCATTAACGACAAACGTTGCCTCGGCCGATGTTCCAAAAATACTAATCACAGACAATTTTTGTTCTTTCAACTGCTTCAAAACCGAAGTTTGTTGAGAGTTCATAGGAGTCTCCTTGGTTATAAACAGATTATTTTCACTAATATGTACTTTGGTGAATTTTACCGTTAGCCCATTTATTTTAGAGAATAGCTTATCTGATAAGCATGGCTTTACAACAAAATCATCCATGCCCATTTTCAGGCATTCTTCTTTATATTCATCATTTGTGGTGAGTGCCATTATAGGAAAATAATCTACGGATTTTCGGATAATTTTTGCTGCTTTTATGCCACTCATAATAGGCATTTCGATATCCATTATACAAAGATCGTATTTTCCATTATTATTCCTGGCATATTCAACGACCTCTAAACCATTTGACGCCATATCATAGTCATATCCCCATTTCTCCATCAGTTTACCATGCAACATTTGAAGAACCGGGCTATCTTCCGCAATTAATATATTCACATCCTTGTTCCTTTATTATGCCAATGCCATATATAAAACTAATCGTCGTAGCTCTAATAACACCCAATGAAATAACTGATAAACAAATAATGACAAAACCGCCACACAAAATCACATTTTGGCTTAAACCCAACCGATCCATCAACAACTGCCG
>CAYQVF010000126.1:0-3157 GCA_964421045.1 uncultured Chromatiaceae bacterium | reverse complement strand
AAACCGCCTATTTTTAGTCAGGATAACATGGCGATAGGTTGATTTCAAAACAGAGCCTTGTATAGGTGCAGTGTATTTATCTATTTTGAGTGTAAATCTATTTTTAGAGTATTGGCGATTTTATCAGCTCGTTTTTCGGCCAAGTAAGGCCTTGGCGGGATGCCGGGTAGACTCAAACGAGGGCGTCGCACCATTGTTAATTAATCGTAACTAACATGCACCCATCCTGTTGCGCTTTGAATCAGCTCTTGAGGAACGCCGCGATCGGGAAAGACCATGCCCAGTGGATTAGGCCGAGGTAATCGATTAAAATCGTGGAAATTAAATAGGCTCATCCGTTAGCCTTTAATGTTCAATAATTCCAGAGTAATGCGCCGCATTGTGAACGAGACTAGCAACAACTAAGCTGGTTCATTCGCTGGAGTCTGAGCCTAACCTTGTATTCGTTAGATTTTTATTATGCACAGACCAAATTTAAGAGTACCAGTTTTCTGTTTTTAATTTTGGAACTCTTGAAAACTCTTTTAAATTATTGGTAACTAAAATACCTTGGTGCTCTATTGCCGTACCTGCAATTAAAATATCACATGGACCAATAGGCATACCTTTTTTTTCTAATTTTGCCCGAATTAAAGCAGATGCAGAAGCTTCGCTAACCCCAAAAGGAAGAATACTAACCAAAGAACATATCTCCTTCAGTTGAGCCTGCCTTTTTTTAGGAGAGCTTGATCTTACGATGCCATACTCTAATTCATAAATGACAATAGCGGGTATCGCTATATCTTTTGGAGAGACACTTAAAAACCTGTTAGATACATTACCCATACCTTTAAAAAAATAAATTAACGTATTAGTATCAAGAATATACATTAAAACATCTCTCGCTTAACATCCACCTCTGAATTTTTCCGAATATCTTCAATAGAAGGGAAATCATCCCAACTTCCGGCGATATCTTTTACAGACTGAGGCCACTCATTTGCAACTTTTTCATGAATAAGTCGTGCTATCCACTTACTCTTTGATAAATGGGCAGATTCTGCCGCTTTTATCATTCTGGTTTCAATTTCGTCTTCAAGGTAAATTGTTACTTGACCCATATCTATGCTCCTCAACTACAATATATGTGTAATTATATGTGTCGACCGCAAAATGTCAATATTAAGGAGGAGATGGCGCCAGTACACTCTGTCGCAACGTATACGCTCTATAACATGAGCAACGCCATGGGTAATTAAGACCACGAGTTAGGGGGATAGCGTATCAATCCATTTCTGAAGTGCATCGACCTCACGATTTAAATAATCCAGGTCATTATAGGCACTGGTGATTAAACTGATACCCTGGCAACGTCCTAACATATGCATCGCCAATTTGGATGCATCCGCTTCATGCCCCAATGCAAAAAACTGTTCGGTTAACCATTCACGAAACAACTCCAGCATCCCGGAGGCATCATTTTGTAGTGCATGACGAAGCTTGTTGAGCTCCAGACACATAGAGCCTAACGGACAACCAAAGTTTTCGATAGTGCTCTGGCTTTTCACCAGCATAAGGGCATAATTTTTTAGTCGCTCGGCAGGTTCAGGGTATTCTTTTTCCCACTCGGATAATAGCTCCCTGATATTTTCACTTCGTTTAGATAAAACGGCGGCTAAAATATCATCTTTCGTTTTAAAGTAATAATAAAAATTACCCCGGGCAATGTCCGCAGTATCAGCAATATCGGTAAAAGAGGTATTTTCAAAACCCTTTTGATAAAACAAATCATCGGCCACGCTAATAATATGTTGCCTGTTTTTTTCGCCTTTGCTACCCATGGTATTTGAATTTAAGTGTTAGTGTGTGAAAACGCCTAAATTCATAATACCATGGGTATATCTTGCTTTAAGCTGACTCTCTAAACGGATAATCTGTATACCCCTGGGCGTCACCACCATAAAATGTCTCTGGGTTGGGTATATTCAGGTCGCTATGTTCCTCAAAACGTTCAACCAGATCCGGGTTTGCAATATATAAAGACCCAAATGCAACCAGATCTGAACGTCCTTTTTGTATACTTGTCTGGGCTTTTTCCTGTGTGTAACCACAATTGGCCATGTAATTTCCGTTAAAACGACTGCGAATTTGTGCATAGTCCACGACACTTTCACCCCCCATCATGTCACCTTCTAGGACATGCAGGTAAGCTAGACCAAAACTGTTTAACTTCTCAGTAATAAAATTAAATGTAACTTGTGGTTTGGAATCTTTAATATCATTAAAAGTATTTTCGGGTGAAATTCGCACACCCACACGTCCCGGTTCCCACTCCTCCAGCACGGCATTAATGACTTCGGTTAACAATCGAATTTGATTTTCCAGAGAGCCTCCGTAGTTATCCTGCCGATGATTCGTGCCATCACGTAAAAACTGATCCAGTAAATATCCGTTTGCGGCATGAATTTCCACACCATCAAATCCAGCCGTCTTTGCATTTTTCGCGGCAACCCGATACTGATCAACAATACCGGGGATTTCATCGGTCTCAAGTGCGCGTGGTTCTACAAATGCCTGCGGCCCCTCATAAGTGATGCATTCCCCGGCAAGTTTAATGGCAGAAGGTGCTACGGGTAATTCACCATCCGGTTGCATTGATGGGTGCGAAACACGCCCAACATGCCACAGCTGCAAGAAGATATGACCGCCTTTATCATGCACTGCATCGGTGACGGTACGCCAGCCACTCACTTGTATAGGGTGATGTATACCCGGAGTTGCTGGGTAACCAACACCTTGCGCGGAGACCTGAGATGCCTCGGTAATAATTAATCCAGCACTGGCCCGTTGAGTGTAATACTCGACATTCAGTTGTCGTGGTGCATTATGTTCACCTGCCCGGTTTCGGGTCAAAGGTGCCATAACAATTCGGTTGGGTATTTCCACCGAACCGAGTTGTAGTGGTGAAAACAATGAATGAGTAGCGGACATATTTGTTCTCCTCAAATAACTTGTTGCATAAGTTTTCCAATAACCAAGACCTACGTCTTAGTTTCTGAGGTAAAAATAAGACAATCGTCTTATTTTGTCAAGGCTATATGATAAACAGGGGTAAGCGACAGCACGTTCAGGCTGTAGAAAAACTCTGGCGAGCAATTTTTTCAAAAATAAATCGTGC
>CAYQVF010000125.1:0-3420 GCA_964421045.1 uncultured Chromatiaceae bacterium | reverse complement strand
AAATTGTTTGGTCATTTTTTCAAAAGCCCTGTCCCTTTATATACCACCAAAGAAAATCAGAATAGAATTTGCTTATTTAATAGCATCAATAGCTTTAGAATCACGATTGATTCCAAGACAAATGGCTCTTGCCTTTGCTCGTCGATCCATCACTTGGCGTCGATCATTAAATTCTGGATCAAACCCTCGATTATGTCGCCTGTCACTGCAAATTCGGCGAATAACCTGGCGGCGTTCTTGCTGCTTAAAACGGTATAGATTGGACATAGCACCCCCCTGTAAATAGCCTGACGGTTAATTTCCATGCCAAACATGCAGGAATTTAGAAGTGTTCCACATTAAACCCATTGAGTCAGCTTGTCAAATTGATTTTTTCGAGCAAGCAAGCGTGGAGAATGTCTTTCGTTTAACGATGTAAAGCCGAGGCGTGGGTATAAATTTCGGTGGGCTTAGCTGAGGGTTGATAGGGTCTCAGGCGCTCCTGAAGAACGCGATCGGTGGTTGTGAGTACTGTTTCAGCAATAACGTTAGCATGAATATGGTAATAATTAAGCTGGCAGTTTATAGGTAAATGCAAGGCAGAACGCCCCTGATTTTTAAAAGCAGTCCAGGCGAGAACAGGCAGATCATAGAGCGTCCTATCGACACAGACCCAGGCTTCTTCATCAACGATCAAATCCATTCCACGCAGCTCTGGAAGAGGAATGCGCAGCGGGTTATCGAGGCGCAATAAGGCAAGCCGGATACGGTTATAATTTCCTGCTGCAATACTAACAGGGGAAATCTTTATTACGGGCACATCTTCTAATCTAGTCATAACCTGTATCTACCGCTAGGTAATGTTGCCATAGCCCATTACTATGACATTGTTAATTACCTTAGCGGTCATCTACAGTGGAACTTTACTTTGAAGCGGTGTATGGACTCCATACACCACTATATTTAAGTGGCTTGCAGTAATCTAATAGCATCGGACACTTTAAAGTAAGAGATAATCACCCTCAACTGATAGCGCTTTTACCTCGTGAGTCGATCCTGGTACACCGATTGCCCTACGTCCGTCACAGCTCCCTCAATAACGCTTACGGCAACAAAAACGCTACGCTGCTGCATTTTTTCCCATCACTCGTTGGCAGTCGACGACTGTATCTCTGATCTGTTTTTTCTTACTTTTGCCGGCATCCCAGAAACTATAGCGCCAGCAGGAATATCCCGAGTAACCACAGATCCTGCCGCAATAACTGCACCTTTACCAATGGTAACACCAGATAAAACAATGGCACCGGTGCCAATCCATACATCATTTTCGATTATAATAGGCCCCTTGCTTATTAAGGGCTGCTGCCTTATCTTTTCATTCGCTTTCACGCCGTGATCATAGGGATAAAAGGAACATTGGGGCGCTATATCAACACCATCACCGATAACAATATCTTCCTTATACGCAGAAAGAAAACAATTCGACTGGATATGAGCCCCATTACCAATCTGTACTGACCCTCCCTGCCCTGTTTCTATTGATATACCACGGTGAAGATGTACATGATCTTTTAGCTCTATTTTTGACGCTTCGCTATGATCATCCTGATAGAGAACAACATAATCCGCGATAAAAATATGTTTACCTAATTTGAGATTAGAGTGACAAATCTGCGCTGTTGACGATATAAAACCAAATTTACTAAACCTAGATAATCGAAGACATCCTTTATAAGATGGACATGTCCATGTTGCAACGCCCATAGCAAACCGCCCCCAACAACCTAAGCCCGCAAACTTCATCCAAAAACGTGACCATTTTCGTTTTAAATTATTCATAGCTGATGACTCATAAATATTAATCTATTCCTGGAATAATATATTTATATTATTTTAATATGGCAAAAGTTTCCGGTTTACACAACTTTAATCTATGAATCTTTACTTTGATCTCAAACATCTTCCGCTTTCTGGTTGGCTTTTTTCTGTTTTTTTAGCTCATGACGAAGCGCCACAATTTCCTTAACTTCAGAGTTCACTTTACCCCATAAAAGAAACATCCCCCCCCCCACAATCAGAAGAACAAGTAAACACAAAACAGCGACAACAATAGGCGCAAACTCGCTACTAACCTGTATTTTAGTAAAGAACATAGCTAAGCCCGCAACAACCGCAATCGTTGCCGGCCGCCAACATACACTAAAAAATTGCGTCGTCGTTACAGGTGCCGTTTTAAAGCAATACATCAGCTGCGGCACTAAAACCAGCCACATCATAATAGTAAATGAAGTCGCGACACCTATAGGCCCCCAGGGTAACCCAAGAAAAAAGGATAATATAACCAATGGCCCGGCAAACAACCCCCATTTGAACAAGCGATCAGCATGCCCTAACGCGGTATACACCCAATATGTTGTGCCTTTAACTGGCTGGACGAAAGAAGCGATCGCTAATACCGCAAAAATATTCGCCGCAGGCAGCCACTGATCCCCCAGAACTACAAGAATAAGCTCTTCAGAACAAACAATCATAAACATAACGGGAGGCATGGTAAGATAGGCAATAAGCCTTACAATCTTTAGGTATAGCTCCCTAAACTTTCTTTCATCATGTTGCAAACAACTCAGCGCAGGCATGGCAACAGCTTGCAATGGTCGGTTAATTCTTTGTATCGGCATCATTAATAAACTATAAGCTTTAGCATAAAAACCAAGCTGGTCGGCTCCATAATATTTTCCGATAAGAATATTATCCATTTTCTGAGACAAATAACTTAACACGGCATACCCGGTTACGTTGGCGCCAAACATGACCATCGATCGAACTTCGCTAAAGGCAACAGGTTTGCCAGGCCGCCAGGTACAGAGCCACCAAGTCATAATACAATTAGTAATGGCATTGGCAATGGTACCCATGACCAAGGCCCAGTATTCATAGCCCAAAAAAGCAGCGATAATTGAAACAATAACACCGACAAAAACGGAAGCGACTTGAATAATAGCAAACAACTTAAATTGCATTTGACGTTTTAACAACGCCTGGTGCTGAATAGAAAGACCTGCAAAAATGGTAGTCACTGCCAAAGCGACAGCAATAGGCGTTAATTTGGGCTCATCAAAAAAAGCAGCAATAAGTGGAGCCACAGCGACTAGTATCACTGTAAGAAGTACGCTCACACCAACATTAATCCAAAATAAAGTACTGACTTGCCCATGAGTAATTTTATCCTTTTGAATAGTCGCGAGTGATAATCCCATCTCTTTAAACATTAAAATAAAACCAGAAATAGAAGTTACCATGGCGATCAAACCATAATCCTGCGGCGTCAATAACCGCGCAAGAATTACTATTGCAACAAAATTTAAAAGAAAAGTAGTATAATTACTCGCGATCGTCATCGCACCACTGCGAACTGAACGTCTTTTCAAGCTCTTTTTTAAG
>CAYQVF010000124.1:0-3442 GCA_964421045.1 uncultured Chromatiaceae bacterium | reverse complement strand
ACATCGGCTGGGGGGGAGGCGATTTCTGAAAATTGATCTGTGCACACTCGCCCGGTGATGATCGGTCGATTCGGATCTCCTTCTTCGAAGGAGACGATCACTTCCTGATTGACCTGCGGCATCGCCATCTCTCCCCAGGATGCTTCTGCCCAAGGTTGGGAAACCCGTACCCAGCAAACGCTGTTTTCACTGCTTTGGCCATAATAATCCCAATAAAACTGCACTTTCACCCGGCCATACTCATCGGTATAAATCTTCTCACCCGGAGGCCCTACGACTCGAGCTGTTTGAGGGCCATGTACTATAGGATTGTCTGTGCTCCGGGCGCAGCGAAAGACTTGTTCCGCCCGGATTACTTTAAAATCACAACTATAGACCTCATAATCGTTATCCGTTTCAAAAACGTCGGTTTCAAGCTGGTATTCGGTTGCAATCACCAGATATTTGCAATTTTGATCGGGGCGGGGATGACCCGTTAAACTAAACAGACCGCCGGTATAGAGTGTATGCACATAGCCCTCGCCCTGCATGCGTTCATAGTTGGCCTGTGGCTTTTCCCGCCGAAGGATACGCACGGAGTGATTTCCTTCATCGGCAGTGACATGCTCGCCGGGGTCGTTGTCGCGTTTCTGGTTGGGTTGCTCGAAATCAAACGGATCGTGGAGCTTGCCAATAACCTGCCAGTTGTAGATAAAATCTTCCTCCAGCAGAATGGCCGTTTGAGATGGCGGATAATAGGGTACCGTTGGCGTAGAAATGGATTGGTGGGCGTGAATCGAATCGGACAGATGAAGCACATGTCGACCCGCTTCATGGCTGAAGTAGTAATAAATGCCTTCTTCTTCCATCAGGCGACTGATGAAGGTGAAATCCGTTTCGCGGTATTGAACACAGTAGTCCCAGGTGGTGTAGGTGCCAATCAAGGATTCGGAAAAATCAAAAAAAACCTTTTCCTGAAAAATTTCTTTGATGATTTCCGGGACACTTTTGTTTTGAAAAACACGACAAGTCACAGTTTGATCCAGCAACCAGAACCAGGGGCGCAAGGTGGCTTGATAGCGGAACCAGCCGTCGAGCTCGCCGACCAGAGAAAAATGACTGACGATGCCGTTGAAAAAACGGCTTCCCTCTTCGGGCAAACTCATCTCTACCGTCAGATTTTTCCCCAGCAGGTCTTCGATTTTGATTTCATTGTCGCGGCTGACCAGCTCAAGATTAAACTGAAACAAACGCCCCAGGGCTTCATCGCCGCTCATCGAGGCGAATATCAAAATATCTTTGCCCAACGGGGTGGTGATGTTAATAATTCGGCTGTCTTGTGTATCGTACACTTTATGCTGCCCTTTTTCAGATGGCCGGATGTTCGATGACCTACGTTTTGTTTTTTATAATAACTTAAAGAGGGAGATAGAAGAAACCCTCTTAAATAATTCTCATATTACTTGATGGTTTTTTTATTCACTGAGTAACTTGATCAAAAACCGGGAGAAGCCCAGTTATTGTTTTGATTTCTCTCAAAACCCATGAAGAGATTTGTTGAAACGCTCAGAAATCATCCGCCCTTAATTGATAAGCTGGATTTAAAACAAAAAAACCTATTTATCAGGCGCTGTAGAAGGGGTAAATCGGAAAGTCAATTTGGTCACCGGAAGATCCTATGGTTTTAGGTGCTATAATATACTTAAAATTGTACTTGATTTCATACGATGGGTGAGCGTCTTGAATCGGAAAACCCTACTCATTTTTGTAAATTGCCGAGATTCACCACCGTACTGTCATTTTCATACCAACATCTGATATCCCCATATAATTCCACTTATTAGTCTCTTCAAACTGGGTTTCGTTGACGATGGATCTGCGAAATTGAGGACCCAGCATGGGCCACAGTGATACTTTCACTTTACGGCTAAACCAGCTTTCAACTTTTGCATTCATTGCTCCAATGGGGTCTGTCATCGCTAAAATAAATTTATCGGTGCCACTTAATTGTACGACAGATTTTTTTTTGATTTGGCGACGAACCGTCATAAAATATTGACCCACAAAATAACCTGCCCCGGGTGTTACGATAAGATCCTGTATCGAAGGTTCTTCGAAAAAGGCCTCCGCACCAAATTCATACATTGACGACAAGGTTGCCGCATACAAAAAAGAACCCATAGGCCCTAGCCCCCTTTGTTGGCCACGAACATAATACGCCCCCCCCCAATAAGGATGTAGAACGTAATTAATAAACCAGAGATCTTTATCCCAGACAACTTGACTGGCATTATTTGTATATTGCTGCATGCTGAAATCTCTTTTCGTCTCCTTTGTCCACCCTGAGATGCTTGATGGCATAATGTACAGCGCTCCGATAATAGAAAATTGATAGCCCAAAAAATAGGCCGTATCTTTTGTCAACCCATCCCAGTCAGCCGTGCTTGGAATATCAAGGGACAGTGATGTTTCTATTGACGACAAAGCGAGTTTCTCTTGTTCATACGCCGTCATTCCCGTCTCGCTTGCCAACAAATCAAAATGATAAGCGGATTCTGAGTCAGGCTGCGATGATGAGAAGAGGCTGGCCTCTTCCACAACTTTCCCCCACGCGATAACAGGCAATAATAAAAAACCAAACAAAACTCCAAACGCTTGAGTCGTCAAACACTGGCGCATCACTTACCCTCATTTACTGGTTGATAAAAATTAGGTTCATTCCCTCGCGAAAGTGCGCGGGAATGAACAATGCTATAACAGCACTAAACATAATATTGCTTTAACGCATATTTTCTACTTTTCCCTTAGAAAACCAGGCAAACAAGGTAGGCAATACAAACAGGGTCAAAAATGTCGCCGTTAATAAACCACCGACAATCACCGTGGCCAGGGGTTTCTGGATTTCCGCCCCAACACCGGTTGAAAGCAGCATCGGAATCAAACCTAAGGCCGAGGTAATTGCGGTCATCAACACCGGACGCAAACGTGAAGTTGCACCATCAAATACCGCCTCATCCACAGACAGACCATCAGCAATGCGCTGATTAATGCTCTCAACCATCACCACGCCATTCAGTACTGCGACACCAAATAAAGTAATGAAGCCAATAGAACTGGGAACGGATAAATACTGACCCGAAAAATAGAGTGCAAAAACACCACCGATAACGGCCAATGGCACATTAACCAGAATCAGCATCGCCTGCCCTGCCGAGTTGAAAGCGAAATAAAGCAGCAGAGCGATCAAGGCGATGGAGATGGGCACAACCGTGCTCAGCCGCTTTTGCGCTCGTTGCTGATTTTCGAATTGACCGCCAATATCTACCGAATAACCCGGCGGCAGCTTCACTTGCTGTTCAATGGCCTTGCGAATATCGGCAACGACATTACCCATGTCTCGCCCTTGCACATTGGCCTGAATAACGACACGCCGTTGAACATCGTCGCGGCGCACTTGCGGTGG
>CAYQVF010000123.1:0-3447 GCA_964421045.1 uncultured Chromatiaceae bacterium | reverse complement strand
CAAATTATTAAATTTATATGCTTTTCAATTGGTTATCACCTTGAAAGGGCTGGTGATAAGGGAGTCGAGTTCATTTTATTATCGACAAAATTGTTATTTTTTATATTGGCACAATAAACTTGATCCTTAACTAGCACTACAAAGTGCTGGTAGAAATTTTTGAGTATGACTGAGTTAATTTAACCTCAGTGAACCCATTAACACACGGGCATTTTTTGTTAATCGTGCTTCAATAACGGCTATATAAACATGTGTAGTGGTTACTAATATCGATGGTCTTGTTAGATTTCCTTTATCAAATTGACCACTTAACATGATTTCAGAATACACATTGCTATTACTATCATAAACACCCAGCAAGGGCTTATCTTCACCTGTCGAAAATATAACATATTTGGACTTATCATTGATGAATAGTATATCGGCATCATACTCGTAGACTGTGTTCGCCAGCACTGGTGATATAACAGCGCCTTTAGGCTTAAATTGAGAATCTAACTCGAAAAATTCAATAACTCCCGGCATAACATCATGTCGGGACTCTCCCGAATGCAAACGTTTAGCAATAACGGCATAACTTTGCTTTGCGTGCAGAAGCACCCCGCTATCCCATTCACCAATTTCGACATAATGCGCATTTTTAGTATTTGTTAGATTTGGAAAGACAACTAATTTTTCATTATCCAATATTGCACTTACCTCAGCTTGGGAGCCTTCTCTCCCTCCCCGTGAAAAACGTGGATTGCTGAAACTGTTGAAGGGATACTTGTCAGTGAACGGAGTCCCCTGACTGTCCTGATTATAATAAAACAACTGATTTGTAGCGCCACCTGCAAATTCTGCCACGAATGCATAGGATTGATTTGTTGTCACATTTACGTCCCACGCCGAATGAACTGCTAGTAACTGGTTTATAGTTAAAATCGTATTTTGTTTAACAAAGTCCGGGGCTATAATATTTTTACTGATCATTAACGGATGGTTTGTTGCCGTACTCAGCTTTCCCGTCGCTGAGGTAAATGCCAAGATTCCTTCAGTTGTTTCAAATAGTCGAATATTTTGTATATCTTCAACGCCTTTTATATTGACCGGTGCTAATTCAATATTCTTAATTACCTTACTCATTGCTTTCGCCTCATCAATGTTGGCTGCAATTATTAGCAAAAACAGCACAAATCCCCAGCACATATAAACTTGTACATTATTTGTTTGATAGTGCATGTTAATCATAGTGTTAAATGCGCACGCCGGTACGCATATTGTAAAACTCCAATAAATTTGTTGTGCTATGTGCCGATTTCTTGTATCCGGCTAACCCAGGAGTTCCTGGCTTAAATAACCCATCAATAGACGCATTTTCCCAAGTTGTTTGATTTGCGAACGGAGTAGACCCGTAAGATGGATCATAAAATTGACCATTGTGTATAACAATGAAATGGTTTTCAAACGCTGGAGGTGGGTTTGGATTACGTTGGCCGGATACACCTGGTAACACAACGCACTCAGCACCAAGTGTATGAGTCCATGGTGGAGAATGTGAGCCTGTACCAATAAAATTCCAATTTTTAACTAAAAATGCTTCAGTACGTCTTTGGTTCCTGACAATATAGACTTTATCAGCAGATGATATACCGTGACATTTATACATGTCGATTAAAAACTCTGCCCAAGCCCCGCACTGACCACTGCCATTCGCTCTTGCCAGCAATTGACTTGTATTAGTAGTAGTCGTCGTATCAGGGTTCCAATATGTAAGATTTTGGCTGTCACGCTTGCGTGTCAATGCGCGAGATTGAAATGGTCTGTAGGCGTTAGCAACGACATCATCTTCGGTAGTTTTACCAGCGGCCGCCCTGCAGGAAATATCTATTAACGTCCAATATACAGGTGTGCCAGAAGGATCAGCTAATACTACATAAACTATATGACTGCTTGATCCAGCCGAGGACCATCCAGTAGATGCAGGATTTGCCCTCCAAGCTATAGTTAAGGGATCATAACAATTCACTTCATTAGGCAATTCAATATTAGACGCCATGTTTGTAGCGCTAACTTCAGTGTCGCCTGAACCAACCGTAATAATTTTCGTCCACTGCATTGTGCTAGACCCAATACTCACCTCTCCTTCGATTTGCACAGGTTCCGATGCGGTAGGCTGTCGAGTAACAGCAAATTTTACAGTCATTTTAATTTTAGTATCACGCGTATAACAAAGTGGTGCGTTATCAGCTGCTGCAACCATACTTTGCCATTCTGGAGATGAAAAACTACCTAACGTATCACGTTCAACAGTATGATTATCCGAAAATGTGATTTCCTTTATCCGCAGTTGCGCATGAACTGTTGGAGGTGAGCACGATACACTTGGACTAGCGCAAGGTGTCGATGCGCGCGCACCGGTGTTGGGAGGCAGCGGAGAACTGTTACTTATCATTAGATTTCCTAAATATTTCAATCAAGTACGTGATCAATCCACGTTAATAATTTTTTTTCAAGTCGTTTCGTTCGTGCAGAAGAATTAACTATACGTTGGTTTTTCAGTATCTTGGCTATCCATGGGTAAAGTGGATCCTCCGCGCAGCCATGACCGAAAGCAAACATAAAAATGACAATTAACACCGTTTCTCTAGATGCGGAAAACCCGTATTCATTTGCTTTTTCAAGACCTTTCTCGATCAAGGTACACAAGGCAATTTTGCCTACATAGTGAATTTTTTGTGGGTAGAGAGCTTCCATTTGACTCAGTAATTCGGTTGTTAAATTCTCATTAGAATATTGTATATTTGAACGTGCGAAATTTGAAATCCCTACCAAGGCTTGTCGAGCAAATTCGTTATTGATCCCACCAACTTTTTCGTTGTAATCCAATGTTCTTTCATATAATTCTTCAGCACACTCAGTTTGGGAAGTAAATGTATTTCGATTGAGGATTTCTATTGCCCATGGGTATTGCGGATCTGTATCAAATGCACTACCAAATAAAAAACTCATATCAATATATAACTGTACTGGCCCACGATTGATAAACGCATAAAACTTTGCCTTTTCGATGGCTTCACAAACTACGATGCGAACTTGCTTTTCACCAATAGTGCCGCAAAGTATTGGTGAAAACTCTTGAGCATGAGTCACCATTTCGTTGATAAAGCTCTCAAGTGCTATATCTTCAAAGACTTTGTATTGTTCTTCCCTAATAACGAGCACTATCTAGTTGCCTTTTATTTTTAAACAAGAGTCTGACTTAAGTTAGCAAGTAACTTGATGTTTTAGATTCAACACCACCCGTCCCTCAAATATTATAAAGCGTCGCTTTGCTCCCCTGTTCGCTATGTTGAAACCGGTGCAGCTGTGTTGCTGTCTCACCTTCCATAATCATTTCTTTTATCGGCCCAAAAACAGTTTGCACTTCATCCAATGTACAGGTCGGCAAATAAGTGCGTAAAACAC
>CAYQVF010000122.1:0-3605 GCA_964421045.1 uncultured Chromatiaceae bacterium | reverse complement strand
CAACCTAAAAAACATCGTTCAAGTAATAACAAGCCATTCCATCTAGTCGTTCTTTCACTTGTTCCCAGTGAGGCATAACCCGTTTCATGTGGCGGTAAAAATTTTGTGAATGGTTATGTTCTGCTATGTGGCAGAGCTCATGGAGCAATACATAATCAATACACTCTTGCGGGGCTTTTACTAAATAGGGATTGAGCGTTAAATGCCCTTTGGGTGAACAACTACCCCATTGGGTCTGCATCGAAAGCAGTTTTATCGGTGGTTTTTCCTTAACCCAAAGGGTTTGAGATATCATTTCATTGAGCCTGCGCTCAAAAACAGCTTTAGCACGCGTTTTATACCAAGCTAGTAACAAGGCTTTCGTTTTATCTGGCTTGGCCTCCTTGGTTTTCACTTCAATCACGCCCCGTAACAACTTCACTTCGGACTTAAATTTTGTGTCCACCCTGACTTTTAGAAGGTGCCTGCGGCCAAGATAAAAATGGCTTTCACCACTGACATAATAACGGGGCAGAATATTTTCCTGCTGCGTTTCAAAGTAGCGTATCTGTTTACAAACCCATCGGGCGCGTTTTTTGACTGCCTTTATAATTTCATCGTGCGATGCCATCGGTGGAACATGAGCCACAACACGACAATCTGGGTGTACTTTGATCAAAACTTTGGGCGTATCGCTGACTCTGGATTCAATGGCGAAATGAATGGAGCTATCGCCATACCGGATAGACCCCTCTCGCGGTGTTAGCTGATTACTCATGAATTGATGCTCTTCATTGATCGTTCCTTTTTCCCTCTCGTACAATTTGCACAACGCGCTCTATCATGATTTTGGCTTGATCTATTCCTGAACCCATTTTTTTGCACTCGCCAAAGATCATGGGAAGGAGGTTTTTGCGTATCTCGGCTTCAATATTTTGAGGGTTGATGGAGTGCTCAGCGATGGCGTTGGTAATAATTTCATCCACTTTAAAAGACAGCGCCACCCATCTGTCCGACAAGCTTTCATCAATAGCGGTTAGATTTTCACCGACAACCATTTTCAATAGCCCGTAATAGGCTTGCGCATGTTTGTTGTCAGAGAATTTATCCGGCAAGCCATCAACTTCACGCTTTTCAACCTTCTCTTCAAACGCACTAAACAGCATATATTGCTTTAACGGATGATCAAACAGAGCTTCGGCCTCCTCTATCACCTGTTTTAAAAGTTTAGAGAAGACTTCTTGTGCGTAAGGGTCGCCACGCAAATCCCCTTCGATCGTACGGGCAATACGTGTTTTAATGATGTCTGTTTCGTTTTTGGTTTTTTCTTCTGGCCAATCTTTGGGGTCAGTTTGTTTTCCCATTTTGCCAACTTCATAGACGCCATCAGCTTCTTTGATTTCGACACCGACAACGTGTTTGTCCATCAATTTTTTAACCTGCTCAGCGTACTCATCATAATCAACGGTTTCCCCGGCATCGGCTTGAGCAAGCTGGCGAAGAGATGAAAACTGTTTAACGGTCTCTTTATAATGCGCTCGGTCTTGCTCAGTGAAACTTGTATCTTCGTAAAAACTGGCTGATTGTAAAGCCACCTTCAAGCAATTAGCGAACGCACTCAAACCATCATAGAAGTCTTCTCGAACTTTCAGGTTCACATCAAACATTGCCCCATACTTGCCTTGCATACGGGGAATAATAACCTGGCGAAGCTGTTCTATATCGCCTTTATTTTTAACCTCTTTGAATATCGCCCATAAATCTTTGTAATGGCGTGGCAGCTTTTTATACTCCGTGCTCATTTGCTGATAGAGACCTTCGATATCAGGGAGATCAAAACCACCTTGAGTACGATTGGCCAAGTCTTGGTATTGAGCGATGGCGGTATCAAGCTCAGCGAGAATACCGCGATAATCAATCAAGAGGCCAAACATTTTCTTCGGGTGCAAACGATTAACCCGTGCAATGGCTTGAATCAGGTTATGTTCCTTGAGCGGTTTATCAATATAGAGGACGGTGTTCTTAGGTTCATCAAACCCAGTAAGCAATTTATCAACGACGATCAAAATTTTCAGATCATCGTCTTCGTCAAACCGTTTAACAATATTTTTAGTATAGGCTTTATCGTCCTCAGACCCCACATTGTCCTGCCACCATTTTGTCACTTCAGGAATAGCCGTTTCATCCAGGTCAGTATTGCCTTCTCTCGTATCCGGCGCAGACATCACAATAGCCGATTCAAACAAACCAAGCTCATCCATGAATTGCTTGTATTTGATGGCGGATAGCTTGCTATCACAAGCGAGTTGCCCCTTTAATCCCTCATCAATGTTCTTGACGAAGTGATTGGCAATATCATAGGCAATTAAACGTATCCGGTCTTCTGATTGGTAGAGCTGACCTTTCTTTGCGAATTTTTTCTTTAGATCCGTTTTCTGATCCTCCGTCAGCCCTTCAGTAATCCGCTCAAACCAGCGATCAATCGCCCGCTCATTCACATCCAAATCAGGGATACGTTCCTCATATAACAGCGGTGTGACTGTTTTATCCTCTACTGCGCTTTGCATGGTATAGGCATGAATAATCGAACCAAACTTGTTTTCTGTCTTATCCTCTTTTAAAAGCGGCGTACCCGTGAAGGCAACAAAAGCGGCGTTCGGCAATGCCTGGCACATACGAATATAATTTTCGCCCCCCTGAGAACGGTGTCCCTCATCGACCAGCACGATAATATCGGAACTTGGATTGTGGCATTCTGGCATCTTGGCGGCAATGGCAAACTTGTTGATAATGGTGAAAATGATGCGTTCATTGCCCTTGGCAATTTGATCAGCCAAACGCTTTCCCGATGTGGCAATGGCCGCCTCTTTATCTTTCTTGCTGGCAAGCTCGCCGCCAGAGCTGAATGTTTTACTAAGCTGGTCTTCCAGGTCAACACGATCCGTCACCACAACGATGCGGCACTGTTTTAATGCGTTATGCAGGATCAACGCTTTGGAGAGAAAAACCATCGTAAAAGATTTACCTGACCCCGTGGTGTGCCATATCACACCGCCTTGCCGTGCGCCTTTTTTATCTTTGCAATTAATCCGCTCAATTAGGCGCTTAATGCCAAAAACCTGCGGATAACGGGCAGCAACTTTGCCGATTTTTCTATCAAATAAAACATAAAATCGGGTCATTTCCAAAAATCGTGCTGGAGAAAGCAGGCTGATCAAAAGCCGGTCTTGATCGGTGACAGCAAGCTCGCCCCCGGCAATCAGATTTTCATACCATTCCCGATCTTGTTGCGGCCGGTGAGAAAACAAGCTCTCTTTTTCATCTGCATTCAAAATTTTGTTTTTGAGCGTATAAAATTCACCCTCGCTAAAATCTTCTTCCCGCCAAGGCGCCCAAAATTTCTGCGCTGTACCTTGTGTACCGTAACGACCATCCGCTCCGTTAATGGCAAATAAAAGCTGTGTATAGGCAAACAAATGAGGAATTTCATCATTGCGCTGGTTACGGATATTTTGAGAAATACCTTCATCAATAGTAGGCCCTTTCTTAGCATAACCATCAGGGCGCTTGGCTTCAATCACAACCAAAGGCAAGCCATTCACAAAACAGACGATATCCGGTCTGCG
>CAYQVF010000121.1:0-3617 GCA_964421045.1 uncultured Chromatiaceae bacterium | reverse complement strand
GGCTCGTGATGCGCATCCGGGAAAAACCATTGCCTGGCTCTATGACCCCAAGACGATGCCCGGTAATGTGCTGGCTGCTCATCAGGCGCTCGATGAGACTTTGGAAAAAATTTATATTGGCCGTCCTTTCAAAAATGATACGGAACGTCTTGAACATTTGTTTAAACGCTATGCAAAAATGACCGCCACGGAAGAGAGGAGCTTGGCTCATGCCTGATTTTGTCAAAGTCACTTATGACCAAACCGGTGAAAGCCAGAAACAGAACCCCATGGGGATGCGGGCGATGCAGGCGCGGGTTTTTTCCGAGCGCGGTTCGCAGTATCTGCTGGTCAAGGCACCGCCTGCGTCGGGTAAATCACGCGCCCTGATGTTTATCGGGCTGGACAAGCTGGAAAATCAGGGCGTCGGCAAAGTGATTGTCGCCGTACCGGAACGCTCTATTGGTGCGAGCTTCAAATCCACCCAGTTGACCGAGCATGGCTTCTTTCGCGATTGGCAGGTAGAGGATCAATGGAATCTGTGTACCGCCGGTGGCGACCAAGGTAAGGTCGGTCAGTTTTTGGCCTTTATGGACAGTGATGCACCGATACTGGTGTGTACCCATGCCACCTTGCGCTTTGCTTATGACCGAATCGGCGCGGAACCTTTTGCTGATTGTCTGTTGGCCGTTGATGAATTCCACCATGCCTCGGCGGATGCCGATAACAAATTGGGGGAGGTGGTACGCGGTTTGCTCAATGCGGGTCGCGCTCATATCGTCGCCATGACGGGCAGCTACTTTCGTGGCGATAGCCTGCCGGTGCTGCGCCCCGAGGATGAAAATAAATTTACTCGCGTCAGCTATACCTATTATGAGCAGCTCAATGGCTATTCGCACCTGAAAACCCTGGGCATAGGTTATCACTTTTATCGTGGCCGTTATCTTGATGCCATTATGGACGTACTGGATCCCGATAAAAAAACCATCATCCATATTCCCAGTGTCAATTCTGCTGAAAGCACCAAAGAGAAATATGAAGAGGTGGATCGTATTCTGGATCATCTGGGCGAAATGATGCAAACGGACGCCAATACCGGTTTGTATCTGATCAAACAGGCCAGTGGCAAGGTGTTGAAAATCGCCGATCTGGTCGAAGACGACAACAAAACCCGTGATCATGTCATGACCACCTTGCGCAATATCTCCAGTGCGGAAGATGTGGACATCATTATTGCACTGGGCATGGCCAAGGAAGGGTTCGACTGGACGTATTGCGAGCACGCGCTGACGGTGGGTTATCGTGGTTCGCTGACTGAAATTATCCAAATCATCGGCCGTGCAACACGGGATTGCGAAGGCAAATCGCATGCGCAATTTACCAATTTGATTGCCGAGCCTGACGCCAGCGCCGAGAATGTAACCGATGCGGTCAATAATATGTTGAAAGCCATTGCCGCTTCGCTTTTGATGGAACAGGTGCTCGCGCCCAATTTTAAATTCAAAACACGCAGCAGCGATGATCAACTGAATGGCAGCACCGGGGTGGTTGAAATAAGTGAAGGACAAGGTAATGCAACCATCGCGATTCATGGCTTGGTAGAACCCAGTACGGCGCGTGTCAAACAGATTTTAGCCAGCGATTTGACTGATTTGACCGCTGCGGTCATGCAGGATAACCGGGTATTACGCGCCGCCATGAACCCGGAGGAAATTCCCCCCGAGGTGGTGAATAAAGTGTACATCCCCAGAGTAATAGAAGAAAAATACCCCGATTTGACGGATCAGGAAATAGAGGAAGTTCGCCAGCAAGTTGTTGCCAATACCATTTTCAAAACAACCAGCGGGGGCGGCATCCCGGAGGTCAATAATAATCTGATCAAGCTGGCGGACAAGTTCATTAATGTGAAGGCGTTGAATATTGATTTGATAGACAGCATCAACCCGTTTCAGATGGCCTATGAAATTATGTCGAAATCCGTCGATGCCGAAGTGCTGAAACGCATTCATGGGGCGATCACCGCCAAGCGTATCACCATGACCGAAGAAGAAGCGACTACGCTTTATCCGCGGATAAAAAACTTTAAGCAAACCCACGGTGTAGAACCCAGTTTGGTGTCGCCAAACCCCATGGAAAAACGCATGGCCGAAGCCTTGGAATGGCTACGTGAAAAAAAGCGTGAACGGATGCGTGCCGAGCAAACGGTATGCCTCGATGAAGCTTGATGATATTCTCGCGGATGAGGATCTTTTAGGTGATATCAAGTCCACGGTAACCGCAGTCAGCACCGAGGAGCAACGCATAATACAAAGCTTCGAAGAAATTAACCTCTTCATCGATCGTTATAAACGCCAACCGGGGGAGACAAAAAAGTCCTCGGTGTCTGAACATCATTTACAAACAAAATTAAATGGCTTGTTGGATAAATCGGAAAAGCATACGCTATTGCGCAAGCATGACCGACATGGAGTGTTGCCTACTGCGGTTAGCGAATTGCCCAGCCTTGATGAGATGCTGGACGATGACGATTTGCTGGTAACACCAGCAGATAATATTTTCAAGCTGGTTCATACTCGGTCAGCCATAGACAAAACTGACAAAGTTTCCGACCGTCGCCCCTGCCAGGATTTTGCGCGATTCAAACCGCTGTTTGATCAATGTGCGAGGGCGATGAAGGCAGGTCAGCGCAAAACGATCCCATTTTCTAAAGAACAGGAAATTACGGCAGGAGATTTTTTTATTCTCAACGGCATTATGGCTTATGTTGCCGAAGTCGGTGAAACGCATTTTCGCAACGGCAAGAAAAACGCCCGTCTGCATCTCATCTTCGATAACGGTCTGGAAGGGAACCATCTGCGACGTTCACTGGCCACTGAACTTTATAAAGATCCCGATGGCCGCCGTATCATTTCAACCGATGCGGGGCCGTTGTTTTGTGAAACTCTGATGAATGATGAGACGCAAACAGGCATGATCTATGTTGTTAAAAGTCTGTCAGAGGATGCTCAAATCCGCAAGATCAACGACATACTCCACAAAATCGGCTTCACCTCTGGAAAAATAGAAGAGCGTATTCAAAGTGCCAAAGATGATCCGACATTTTTAATGGCGCCAGTATACCCTGTTGCAACGTATACGCTCTATAACATGAACAAAGTAAAGCTAGAACATCTGCTGCATAATTTTTTTGCAGAGGCTCGTCTGGACATAGAAATTACCGACCGCTTTGGCAAAAAAATAAAACCGAGAGAATGGTTCCTCGTCCCGCAGGAAGCCATATCAGAGGCGATATCCCGATTGCAGGATGGAACGATTGTGAGTTATCGCTATGAGAAAAACAAGGCGAAGCTTGTGGTGATTTAACTTGTTTTTATACATGCTTTCTTGAAAACCAATTAAATATATATTTAGCAATCACTATCAATATTGCTTGAATAATGAATGGCACTATAAACCATGATACCCATAAACTGGCTAAATTTTTAATGTCTAACTCACAATCGCCTGTACCCGTGCTAACACAATATGCCTCCATATGCGTTTGGTTAGCCAGGGTGAGGCAAATGCTCCGCCATATCTAAACAAACGCGGGAGTTGATGAAAAATACTGTCACTAGGCACTTCAAAGCCATAGAACA
>CAYQVF010000120.1:0-3696 GCA_964421045.1 uncultured Chromatiaceae bacterium | reverse complement strand
CAAAAAAACCGAGCCAGCTCACCAATGAGACAGTTATTGTTCGAGCGATCCTAAGGTGACCACGCCATTACATACAGGCAATAAATCCCACTGCGGTCGGAGTTGTCAAAAGAGTAGAATTCCGGTACCGTCGAAATATGCTCTGCCGCCTGCTTACACATTGAACAATATACATCAGAAAGTTTATTTCCTCATCAGCTTTTGACAGTTTATTGCCAGACTGCATTTGTCATGACAAACAAGGTTTATTTACTATATTCATAAATAAATCCTGTATTTAAACAGGCTTGGCCATTACCAAGTCATAACCTGAAATATATCTATTCCCGTACTTATTTATGTCATCATGGTCAATATAGCTTACTATTATTTTTGAAAAACTTAGCGTAATAATTTCTTCTGGTATATTTTTCCCATTAGCCTTTATGGTATAGCCACTTATTAGGCAGTTTTCTAAGTTATAACGCATAAATTCTGTTACTTGTCCTGCACCAGTACGCACAAACTTAATCATTACTTTTTTCCCTATTGCACCAGAGACAGATTCTTTAAAAAGACCGGTGACAGAACTATCTACTATTTTTTTTAGCGTGATTCGACCAAGGGATGGGCGGGTGGGTTCACGATTCCTCAGATTGCCAACGTCCATTGAAATTGCTCTCGCAACCCCAAACGCCAATGATGAAATCATAATATGGTTTTTGTAACCATCGGCGGTTACATCACCGTCAATACCTTCATACTCAATATAAATAGCCATTGCAAATATCCTTTACTATTCCACTAAAGATTCTCCGGATCACGATATTCGCAATGATTGAGGTTTGACGCGTCTTGTTAGCGGTCATCAACACATTTTTTTTGCTGACATAATCTATTTCAAAAAAGAATCTGAAACTTCTTCCCAAATTGAGAAAAACCCAATTTTTCGCATGTGATTCGTAACTTCATAGCTCACATCCGGAAGTATATCGGTATTATCATTGCTGCCAAATACAACATTCTCTTTCTCTTTGTCATGATGAATTTGATCCACCATTTTCCATATAAAGGTAGAAAATAATTTAGCATCTTTTTCGGTCTTGATGCCAGAATGGATTACAGTTCCCACGTCAGAATTTCCAATTTCCGCCAGATAATAAGCAATAAAATCATTGACATGAGGATATCTTTCAAATCTAATCATAACGCTCGACCTCCATCTGTTATCACAGAAAACCCGGAAGCTATTATTCTCAATTTATCTGCAAGCTTTTCGACCCCCATGGACTTTGTAACTGTAAGAAAATAATGGCCCGGGTTATTTTTATCTTCTACAAATTTCAAATCAGAAGGTATATCAGCATCTGATAGCATCCAATATATATCCACTGATTTTTTCCCCCGCGAAAACATGCCATGTACAAACTTAAGATTTTCCCAGGTGGCTGAAAATGATAACCCCATTTGAGAGTCAGCTAAAACCCATTTCCCGTCAGCAGAAAATGTATAATCACACACTCTAATCCCCATAACAGTTCTGTACCTGCCTTCGGATTTATCTTTATAAAGGGTTGGGTGATTATTTCTTACTACAGGCCGTGCTCGATAGCTTTCCAGGTCGGAAATGATTTTTCGCAAGTCCGTTAAACATTTATATTGTTTCAATTCACCCATAACTTCCTCAGTTATTTATAATTTTCCGTATATTTTGTGAAATAAGAAAAGGGAAGTACAGGGTGATTTTTGCATGCTGAAAATAATTTAAATTGCCGGTTATATTTATGTTTGTTGCCAGATATTTCAGGTTATGGCGTTAGCTTTCAATTTAGATCCGTTGCCCCAATTTCTTCTGCACGATTAAACAGCTCAGTGTATTTTTGTTTTTGTATTTCCGCCATATGATGCTGCGTGATTATGTGGTATGGATTCAGCAGTAAAATGTAATCGTATTTACCACCAGCGCCCTCTTCGGCCTGAATAAATTCAAGTTCTACAAGACGAGCCATACGCTGTTTCCATA
The DNA here is from genome assembly GCA_964421045.1 of uncultured Chromatiaceae bacterium. GTDB lineage: Bacteria > Pseudomonadota > Gammaproteobacteria > JAADHS01 > JAADHS01 > JAADHS01. The sequence continues at coordinate 1,694 of CAYQVF010000120.1, read as the reverse complement.
GTGTTACTGCTCTTTGTCCACTAAAACCAGCCTCATACGCTAATTTTGCGTAGCTTTGTATTTTGATGAGTGATTCGTCAAAAACACGACACCAAAGACTAAAGTAAACTCTGGATAGTGGAATACCTTTACCACCAAGATCATCAATAATTCTAAATATATGCGGCATGGTGCGAGGTATAGTAGTAAACCCCGTGGCGGTCTTTCTGTTCCACAACAAAGTTTCATCTAGTGTCGGCCAAAGTTGTTCACGAAGCTTGAGGGTTTGTTTTCCTATTTTCTGTGAGCCCCGTTTTTTTGCCGCTTTGTTAGTTGTTGTTCCCATATACCACTTTACTCCTTAATAAGTAAATGCGTGCGGGCTAAATGAAGATTTGGAGGCCTTCAACCTAACTTTTTCCACCAAATACGTTATTGAGTTTGGAAGTCAATAAGGGTGCTTGAATCAGTGCCAGCCGCATTTTTAGAATAACGCAATAAATACAATAAAATCAAAGTCTTACTTGCCCCCAGGGGGCTTTTGAGTGGGAATTGAAAATCTTTATTTACCTCATGAATTGTATTTATTTAATGAAGCTAAGAGTATCAGTTGCAATAAATAATTACCAAAATGATTAATTATTCAATAAATAACAATAAGTTAAAAGGGGATCGCTAGTGCTCACAATGTGCTCAAGTTATTAGGTGCTTGTGTGCTCACTGTATTCATTGTGCTCTGCCCTGACTGTGGCAAAGCCTTACAGCGACAAAAAGGAAAAAGTGACCTCTTTTAAGGTTGTAGTGCTTATCCAGAATGCAAAGAGCACATGGTTTGACAGTCGTGGAAATCCCGGCAAAACTAAACCGCGAACGGTCTCACAAAGCACTTTTCTTCTTGAACAAAAAGCAAAAAACACCAGTAAAGACACAGACGGGCCCACCTTGCCCGTAATGTAAATTCAGCAGTTTGGGGACGGTGCATACAACAGTGCAAAAAAGCCGGGAAAACTCTTTGTCGGCCGCACGGGTGGCCCGGCATGCATCTAAACCGGGTAACAACAGGTAGAAATGGCAGCAAAAACAGCCTAATTTTTTAATTCACCATGCTCATCATGATTTCGTATGGCTTTTTTGCGCCCAACTGAGTTTCCAGGTTAAAAAAAAGGGCGCTTTCGCGCCCTTTAAAAGGGAGAGTAATCATGCAATAAAACCCAGGGGAGGGAGAGGGTTGTATCGCACATGTAATTATTAGCAATGTGCGTGCCATCTTTACGGGTTGGTGCAGGCTGGGGGTTTGATGCGGTACAGACAGAAAATTGTGCTGTTATTGCACAGTTATGCACCAGCTCATGGCAGAGCGTGACGGTTTTTTGTTATTCCTGTGTCCGGATTTTGTCGGCAGCCAATAGCCAGACACTAAAATGTGAATTTAGCGCTAAAAACAGTCATTGGTGGAACAGGCGGTTCCTCGACTCGCATCACAGCCCCATAAAACCTAACGCAGAGAGCGTAAAGGGTTATGAAGATAACAAGCAAACGATATAAAAACCTTAATGTTGTGACTCAGTCAATCTCATTAAGTTAACAAGTCGCAGGCTCACCATTAACCTACAACAAACAGAAAAATCGACTTAACTTAATGGTAGGCTGATTCAGCTCTTAACTCACATTAAATATCAGCCGCCTGCTGGGCGGCGTTACCGAGGTAACTGCTT
>CAYQVF010000119.1:0-3754 GCA_964421045.1 uncultured Chromatiaceae bacterium | reverse complement strand
ACTTACATCAGGGGTTTTGGTAATTTTTGCAAACAAAACTCAGCACCAACTAGCCTGACTTTCTGGTTGATTGAGTAGTTCTTGAATATTTGCCTCAATAACACGATATCCAACATTTCCATAAATAATTTGTCGTCCTTCGTTCAAAACTAGCGATGGGCTGCCTACCACTCCATGTTCTTCCTTGAGTTGTAAATCACTATCCAAAGCTGAGAAGGCTGCACCACTTTCAATAATCTCTTGAATTTTATTAATTGGTAATTGTAACCTTTCGGCGATTTCCATTTGCGACTTGAAAGAAGATATATCAACTAAATCTCTAAAAAAAGCCAACCTAAATTCCCAGGCTACGATTTCAGAAACACTTTTTTTTAAATGCCCTGTATCAAGAATTTTTGGTAACTCATTACGGTTCGCTAGAACTTGAAGTGCTTTCAAAAAAAGGTGGCAACTTCCAGATGTAGTAGGAGTATTTTTAACCCAAACATCAGGATGAACATCAATATGATCGAACTTTGTAGTAATTTCCTGTATATGTTTATTATAAGCAGGCACTCCACCTTTTGCGCCCCAGTTTTTTTCCATTTTTTGTCCAACTGAGCCAAACACTGAAAAAAAATGTTCTTCTACTACTATCTCGTCACCAAATTTACTTTTTAATTGATCCATTCTCACTTGAGCTATATATGCCCAAACACAAAGTATGTCTGTGAAGTATAAAACGGAAACATTTCTTAAAGTAGTCATGAACTTTTTCTCTTATGAATATTTTAAATAACCAAAAAATATCGCACGGTAGAAGTTCCTGTTACCAGCCCCCGCACAATCCCGGATCTACAGTTTTTCCGCATATGGTTCCTCGGTCATACTCACTATCGCGCGGATTTTCACTGACCAGTTACAAGCTGGCATTGCTCTATTTAACGCAATTTCGATTATTTTATCTTGTTCATTTGAAACATAAAATGAATTGAAGTAGACCAAATCTATGTCATTCAATGGAGTCATCTCTTTATGGCCTTGCAGCTTATCCCATACGAGGTTTCTTGCAAATCCCGCTGATAGATACCATTCGTGCTCAACGCATTTTTTAGCAATTATCAAACATTTGAGCCTGAACTTATCTTTAGCAATCCACTTCTCAACTAGTTCAAATGCACTCATTTAACTCTGACCTGAAGAAACATAACGCCAGTATCAGTGGCGTGCAAAAGGGGCGGGGGTTTGTGTAATGGAGCCTGCGACATACACACAAAAACGGAGATTTTGACCGTCCACTGGATGTATTTATACTCATTGAGCCTTCTCCCCCATCCCTATGGTCGTAGTGGCCCTGAAATACTGGTTTTCTTAGCATTGATGCAGGCAGCCGTGAGACCGCAATAAGAGACCCTCGTGTGTGTTTGCTGTAAGTGATTTAATTTAGCTTTGTGCTTTATTTTTAGTTCTTAAAAGAGCTGAAAAAGATACCTAGTGCCTATTGACAGCGTTACGGCTCATATGTGTTAGCTTTTGAAATATCAGCATAACGACTTATGCATAAATTTAATTCAAATCTAAAAATTGCTGCTCTCTTTTTGGATATAATATGCCATCAATATCGTAATACATCTGGCTATGGTAGTCTTTGATATTTAATGGTTGATTATAATAAGCCTTTAGCGTGGGTATTACATTCCAATCTTTGATTAATTCTTGTGTTTCTTGTGAAGTTAATTCGGGTTTCAAAAACTCATAGTGTTTTATTTTTGGATCATTTTTCTGAAGCTTTACCCTCTTTAATACTCGAACAGTTCGGGTGATATTGGAAAAATCATTGATAATGGTGAGATTCTTGTTTGGTTCATTTAGGATAAACGTGCACTCAAAATAGGTAAAACCATAGTCATTCTCGGTTGCAGTTTTTTGTAATATAGAAATAAGGTTCTTGTCATGCGCTTTTATGGCGACGACGGGTTTATTGCCACATTCAGGGATATCAAATCGTCTGCGATGTTTATTTATGACAGCAACCCCTCCCATTTCCAAGAAATCTCCTCCCTCGAAAGACACTGTACGGTTACCCAAAACAAAAATGTCACCATTTATAATGACCAATTTATTTACACCAAAGTAAATGCTCGGGTTTTTTATCCTTCCTGAATTGTCTAAACCTAAACTTTTTACTATTGCTGAGTTTTCTAAATTATTTAAGTCGAATGTTATAACCCCACTATGACCTACAAGCATTCCATGTCTTCGATCAGTTAGAATAACACCCACGCTTAAAAGGGGGCCACGAAGTACAGGGTTGGTAAAAGAAAATCGGGCATCTTTACTATCTTTCTTAGACTCAAGACTTACAAATAATGAATCAAAGGAATCGCGGGAAAAGGGTAAGCTGTTAATAACGCCCAATTCTGGGTTAAACGAAAATAATTTTCCATCGCTAGTACTAATATAAAAGTTGTTTTTATATTTAACCCAGCCACTGATTTTTTCATATGTAGAGCCTAGTTCATAGTCAATTCGCTGTCGAGAAATTCGGTTGATTCTGGAAAGCCCTCTCGGGTGTCCAAGCCAGACATCATCTCCTTGAACGGCGAAACTCTGCGTATTTTGATAGGGAATAGTATAAATGACACGATTTTGATTATCAATGATAACATCGCTGATATAAGTGGAATCTTCACTCACTGTTACGGATAACCAAAAATGATTGCCGTTAATAACAAATTCGTTCTGTACTCTTCTTCTATACGGTGCTGGAACCCAGTCAGGTAGGGAGAACATTTTGGCAGGTGTGGATTGGTTGCTTCTTTGAACATTACTATTTGCCGTCTGTTTGGGTTCTAGAGCCCAAGTCTGACTCTGAGTATCAAACAAAAGGATGCCATAGGGATTAGTGAAAGATAATGTATTATTGTTAACCTGTATTTTTGTTACATTATTCATATCTAGGAAAGGGACTTTGCGGTTTTTACCTAAGGCAGAATCATAGGGAAAAACAATACAGGCTGTAAGTATAAAACAAGGTATATAGGTTATGGTTTGTTGCATTGCCGGATTCCCTAATATTTATACTCTTGTTTTAGCGGCTCACAAAACAATACCCCTGAGGGTGTTTTATTTTAAAGCTAATGAAGCTGTAGGAAAACCCACTTTATGGGGCATAATCTATCCTGCTTTTAGTTTTGTAGCCATAATTTATAATAATACTTTTAGACTCAGCAATGCCGCGCCAAACATCTATACCTTTATACTTGCCCCACGTTTCAAAAGACGAAGTAGAAGCTACATGTAAAGATACACTTAATTTATATCGGCCTGATGTCAAATGCCATACTCCATTCCCGTCTCTCATACCATTAAAAGTTATTGTTTTGCTTTGGCCGGAAGCGAGGATTATCGCGCTAGGCCATGGGTCTATTGCAGGTGCTGCTAAAGGCGAGTAACGAAAATTTTGGTTGTCAAGAGAAGTATATTTTCTACGAACATATGCAGGAAACACAATGAAGGATTTATCGCTGATATTATAAAATTTTACTGATAACTCGAATTGATTATGATTCTCATAAATTTTAGCTGGAGATTCGATTATTAAAGTCAAAGTTGAAGCAAAACAAAGTGCAGGCTGAAAAATAAACCCGATAGTACAAACCCATACACTTAGAAATTTTAGTTGCATATTTTACTCTGCCGCCTATAAGCTAACGAGGCTGTAGAAAAACTCAAAATCAAACACAGCTTCTCAACAGCCATTTTAATTTATTAT
>CAYQVF010000118.1:0-3767 GCA_964421045.1 uncultured Chromatiaceae bacterium | reverse complement strand
AAAACCGTAGAAACAGACTTTTACTTCTTTTTCTTGTATAATTTGCCCGCAATTAACTATGGAAATATACGCGACCTATTCCAATCCTTAATCTGGAGAGCAACATGATCAAACCTCACGGGTCTGAATCCCTTAACCCTCTGTTTGTCGATGATGAACAGAAGCACCGTACACTGCTAGCAGAAGCGGAGACGCTACCATCACTGCTACTCAACTCGGCCGCTGCGGCCAATGCGGTCATGTTGGGCTCTGGCTATTTTAACCCATTAACCGGCTATATGAATATTGCGGATACCCTGAGTGTCGCAAATACCTTGCACACGACCAGCGGACTTTTTTGGCCGGTTCCTGTGGTCAATATAACGGACAATATTAACGATATAAAGAACGCCAAACGCATCGCTTTACGTGACCCTAACCTACCGGGTAATCCCGTTTTAGCAATCCAGGACGTAGTCGCAATTGAAGAGTTAACGGACGAGCAAATCTCAACGATCACGCAAAAAGTTTATCGTACTGAAGATCAAAACCACCCGGGTGTCTCAACCTTTACATCACTGGGACGCTTTGTTATTTCCGGGCCTATTCAAGTACTCAACTTTAGTTATTTTCAGCAGGACTTCCCGGACACTTTCCGTACTGCTGTTGAAATCAGAAATGAAATCAGCAAAAGAGGCTGGAATAAAGTCGTCGCGTTTCAAACTCGTAACCCCATGCACAGAGCACACGAAGAACTCTGTAAAATGGCAAAAGAAGCCACCAATGCTGATGGCATCGTTGTTCATATGTTACTTGGCAAACTGAAACCAGGTGATATTCCCGCCGATATTCGTGATGCCGCTATTCGAAAAATGGCTGAACTCTACTTCCCCGCTAACACCGTCATGATTACGGGTTACGGCTTTGATATGTTATATGCCGGCCCTAGAGAAGCGGTATTACACGCGGTATTCCGCCAAAACGCCGGGTGCACACACTTTATCATTGGCCGCGACCATGCGGGTGTGGGCGACTACTACGGCGCTTTTGATGCACAAACTATTTTCGCCGAAGAAGTGCCTGAAGATGCTCTGGAAATAGAAATTTTTAATGCCGACCATACTGCGTTTTCTAAAAAATTAGGTAAAGTCATCATGATGCGTGACGCACCGGATCATTCAAAAGAAGATTTTGTATTGTTATCAGGTACAAAAGTACGCGAAATGCTGGCCGCTGGTGAAGACTTACCACCAGAGTTTGCCCGACCCGAAGTCGCAAAAATTCTTATGGGGCATTACCAAAACGCAAATCAATAAACTGAGAATACACCAGGCGCTCAACATGGTGAGCGCCTGATTGAAGCAGGAAAAACGTCATAAGCACCAGCACCTCGCCGCATAAGAATAGCCTCAAAAATTATTTCACTTTTCTGACTTTCCACTCACTCATTTATAGGTTTACTAAGAGAAGAGCAAAAATTAAAAAATACGAGGGATAAAGCGATATTTAACTTGCTTCATATAAGCTCGATATTCAGCAAATTTTTTTAAATGACGCTCTTCGGTAAAAGCCCGCAGGACATAAATAACACTCCACATCAAATAACCATAAATATATTTTAATGCCCAAAATTTCTTATAAAATACGGATTGAATAAACCAATAAAGCAATTTAAAAACGACCCCAGGATGTCTGATTTTGCCATACAGCCCTTGGGTCTGTAGTTTTTTAAATGTAATATTGGCGACCGAAGGCCCTAATGAAACCGTGGCATAAATATGCACCGCCAGCACCAGGGCTTCAACAAGCTTGATTGCCAGCAAAAAATTAGAATCTGAGTACAACAAGTCCTGGGGGTTATCAGTCATTAAACCCGGTGCCCAAGGAAAAAGAGAAGAAGTGGCCATGTTAAGCGGTGCATAACAACTCAAACACACAAGCCAGCCTGTAATATTTAAATCAATCGATCGGCTTCGGTTTTCCAACCACCGGGACTCCAGACAATAAGCCAAACTGGAATTAGTAATATCCAATACCCATAAAAATGTAATAAACAAATACAATAAAGATAAAAATTGATGATTGTTGATGTTTTGATCCATCAGATTAAGTGATGAACTCAAGACCCAAAATACTTGTATAACAAGTATAGGAATAAAATACATTCTCATCACTAAAGTCAATAAAACTTTCCTATTGTAGATATTTTTGAATACGTAAAATGGATTTTTCCCTCGGATCGTACGCAAACAAAAATGTTTCACCATATAAATTAAACGAACCGCCGGATCATAATAATCTTCCTTTCGAGAAGACCTAAGTATCAGGGTTAAAATAAAATAAGGGAGTCCAAGATAAAGCATCCAGCGTAATAACTGCTGGAAAAAAAATGCATTAGCTGCAAATTGATTGGAAGAATAATAAGGCGCGTAGCTATAAAATAATGAGCCTAAATAAATAATAAGCAACCAGACCACATAACGCGCCATCGCTTGGTTAAGCAATTTAACCCACTTTATAGCGCGCAATATTTCATAATCGCCCCCCAATTTAAGTTGGTTCTTAAAATTAAGAGCACCATAAAAGATAGCTAACAATAATAATGGCAGTAAAAAAAGATTTTCTTTAAATTCGGTTACATAAAAAATAAAAATACTCGAAAATGCCGCAAGACTCGTCGATATCACATAGGTCTGCGGCGAAAAATTTTTTATCATGCCTTATCTTTCCAGGAAAAAAGCTTTATTATATACCCGTAGCGATTAAGATTTAGGTGCAATTGCACGTCCTCTTCATTCCATAGCTGCGTTGTTATCCTCGCAATAGCGGGCTACACCTCGTCATTTCGCCTTGCCTACAGGGATCAAGTAAAAACTCCCCTTATTCCAGAAAACTCATCAATCCGCAGACCGTTAGTAATAAACCATTAGCATATTGACTTATCCCAATTTTTCCCCAAGGGGTGATTCTATAAAAAAGTCATGCAACCCCCGCATATCTTTAGGCTTTCCTTCTAAAACCTCAGCAACCTTCCTCTAGCAGAAAACTCAGTTGATCCCAGTTTTGATCTTGGTTATCTGTAATTGTTAGTACCGCTGAAAACCGCAACTTCATAACAACGAATAAATTAAACCCTCGCAATAAAAACTCAAGATCTTGATCTCACTGCCGTAACAAAGGAACGATAAAACGTAAGTGAAGGAGAGCTTGTGTGTTTGCTATGGAACAGGGAATTTCAGGTATAGGGAAAAATATTAGCCTGCTACAAAACAACCCTTTGATTGTTAATTTTGTGGTTTTGCATCGATGAATCCTACAGAAATTGAAAAAGGGTTGGCTGAGTTAATCGAATCACCGTTTGATCAGGATGAGTTTATTTTCAAATTCATCGAGGTCTTCAATGCGCCCAAGGCCAGCATGACAAAACTGCGCAGTGGCACGATGAATAAGGCCGGTAAAGAAGGGGGCTTGTTATGGAAACCCAAGCTCTATTACCGTGCTTGCGAGCGGGGTCAAACAGCGGAAAGGCTCGACGAGATTAAGGCGTGCAAACCAGCTCGAACTCACAAGCCCCGGTTTTTTATCACTACGGATGGCCAGGGTTTTTCTGCATACGATTCTAAAACAGACGAATTTTTGCATTGTGAATTCGCTAGCCTCAACGAGCATTTTGATTTTTTTCTGCCTTTATCCGGGATCGAAAAATATAAGACAACCGAAGAAAAGTCGGCGGATATTAAGGCGGCAGGTCGGATGTCGAAACTGTATGACGAAATAATCCGCGTCAA
>CAYQVF010000117.1:0-3768 GCA_964421045.1 uncultured Chromatiaceae bacterium | reverse complement strand
GCAAAGAAGAAAGCAATTTATGGAAAGATGTCATAGTTTCTCCTATGTATATTGACTCTTTAACGAGTAAATCAACGTGGAAAATATCTATGATAAAAAAGAAAGATGTAGTGGTCGAAGTTAATGAGCTAAATGAAGTAAACGTCGCTTATATTCGTCATATAGGGCCATTCAAAGGCGAAACTGAAACCTGGGGGAAGTTGTTCAAAAAGTTAATGGCTTGGGCGGGTGCTAGAGGACTAATAAAGTGTCCAGGGACTCAATTTTTCACCATTTTTAGGGATGATCTAAATATCACAGAGTTTTCGAAATTTAGAGCTGATGCATGTATTTCCGTTGAACCAAATACAGCAGGCAGCGGTGAAATAAGCATATCCATAATACCTGCAGGCAAGTATGCGGTAGCAGAATTTGAGATAGATGCTTCAGAGTTTGAGCAGGCTTGGGATTTGGTTTATGGTGAATGGCTTCCTCAAAGTGGTTACCAGCCAGATGAGCGTTGTTGTTTCGAGAGATACTTAAATGATCCGAAAGTACACCCGAAAAACAAATATATTATTGAGGTATGCATTCCTGTTAAAGCATTGTAGAGAAAAATTAGGCTTGCTCTAATAATTGGGAACATGCTACGACAACGCGGTTGTTGAACGGTTTTTTGGTAGTTTAAAACAGGACTGGGTTTTGAAAATATCTCAACCAACGCGAGAGCATATGAAGAAAGGTGTTGCCGCTTATATGAAATATTACAATCTTGATCGGCTGCATACCTCAAGCGGGGATATTTCACCGGTCAATTATGAAAATTCTCAATTTAATATGTCTTGTTTAGGTTGACCAGTACAGTTTACTTTTTCTGAGTTTTCGGGTGGGCATATAACTTATGCGAATTCAGGCCTTAATATTTCCTCCATCAAGGCGATCAATTGATTCAAATCTCTTTTTCTGTAAAAGGTGGAGCGCCACACCAGGCCAATTTCTCTGTGTGGGCCCGCATCGGCTAAGGGTCTCAGGCTTATTTTCGGCTGTTGTGCCAAGCTGGAATCGAGCGCCATGGCCGGTAGAAAGGTAATGCCTTGTCCGCCTGCGACCATTTCGACCAGGGTATAAAGACTGGTGCCCTGGAATGCCGCGAGTTGTTGTAGACCACTGAAATGGCAAGCGGAGAGGGCGTGATCTTTAAAGCAGTGACCGTCTTCGAGCATCAGTAACTGGTCAACAGGCAAGTCAATGGAAGAAATGGGTCCACCTTGACTCAGTGGATGATCGCGAGGAAAGGCGACGTAAAAATTTTCTTGGAAAAATTTTTTGTGTTCATGTTTACCCAGCTCATAAGGTAAGGCAAAGATGGCGCAATCCAGCTCTCCTCTGTCGAGTCGTTGCAACAGGTTCGCACTTTGGTCTTCCACTAAAAAAAGTTCTAAGGCTGGAAATTTTTTTCGTACTGCCGGGAGTACTTTGGGCAGTAAAAACGAGCCGATAGTGGGAATCACGCCGAGTTTGAGTGATCCAGTTAGAGGGGCTTGCTCACTTTGACTCAGTTCCACCATTGCTGTGGAAATGGTGATGATTTGGCGTGCTTTTTCCGCCATGGCCAAGCCCAGTGGTGTGGGGAGTACTTTTCTTTTGGTGCGTTCTAATAATTGTGCTTTGAGCATATGCTCCAGCTCTTGAATGCCGGTACTGAGTGTGGATTGGGTCACACAACATCGTTCGGCTGCTTTACCAAAATGGCGCAGTTCCGTTACGGCGAGCAGGTATTGCAGTTGGCGTGTTGAGGGTAGACGCATAAATCGTAAAAATCTATTATAATTTAAAAAATAATCAATTAGACTGGATTGTAAGTTATGGCTATACTTATTTCAACCAAACAGAGCAAACAAAATTAAGCAAAACTCAAGCCAAGGAGAAATGAAGATGAGCAACAATGATGTGTCAAAAACCATTAATAATCTGGAGGCCGCTTTTGCAGGGGAGTCTATGGCCAATCGAAAATATCTTTTTTTTGCTCGCCGTGCCCGTGAATTGGGCGCAATAGAGGTCGCGGAAGTATTTGAACGTACTGCGGAGCAAGAGACGGCGCATGCCTTTGGTCATTTGGATTTGCTTTATCCTCAGAATTCTTTGACAGTAGAAAAAATGCTAAAATTGGCCATTGAAGGTGAAACTTACGAATACACCGAAATGTATCCTGCTTTCCGCCATACGGCGCTAGAAGAGAAAAATCACGCGGCAGTAAAGGAGATCGATGAGCAAATCGATGAGTCGCGTGAGCATGCGAGGCAATTTACGATGGTGCTGGAAAAGGCAGCGAAACGTTTCGCTGCACTGGCCAAGGTGGAAGAGCGTCATGCTAACCGTTATCGTGAGGCATTGGACAAGGTTTCTATTTAATTTTTAAGGAGTACATTATGAAAAAATGGCAATGTGTGGTCTGTGGCTTTATTTACGACGAAGAACAAGGTATGCCTGCGGAAGGCATCGCGGCGGGCACTCGCTGGCAAGATATTCCGGCTGATTGGGAATGCCCTGATTGTGGTGTTTCCAAAGACGATTTTGAAATGATTGAGTTATAGATTATGTCTCCTATTGTGATCATCGGCAGTGGTATGGCAGGTTACTCTTTAGCGAGAACATTTCGCAAATTCGATAATGAGACGCCTTTGCTTATTATCACGGCCGATGATGGCCGATCTTATTCTAAACCGATGCTATCTAATGCGTTAAGCAAAGGGAAAACACCTGCGGCTTTAGCCAGTGCTGATGTGGATAAAATGGCTTTGCAACTCAAGGCAGAAATTCGTCCACATACGCGAGTATCGGCGATTAATACGGAGACACATGACCTTCTCATCGGCAGTGAAACTGTCTCTTATAGCAGACTGGTGTTGGCGTTGGGAGCGGATCCTTTTCGTCTTTCCTTGCATGGCGCTGACGCCGTGCTTTCAGTGAATGACCTTAATGACTACGAGCGTTTCCGGAATGCGCTCGATGGAAAACAACGCATCGCGATTTTGGGCGGAGGATTGATTGGCTGTGAGTTTGCCAATGATTTGGCTCATGTTGGAATACATGTTCATTTGATTGATCGGAATCCTTTTCCTTTAGGCAAATTATTACCTGAAGTGATGGGGAAAAAACTATTAATGGCATTGGAAGAGTTAGGGGTAACGTGGCAGGGGGAGGATACCGTAAAGAGGGTAGATAAAGAGCGCGCGCGTTATGGTTTGGTGCTGGAAAACGGGATGCCGATAAGTGTTGATCTGGTGTTATCAGCCATTGGCCTGTCACCTCGTACCTCATTGGCAAAAAATGCGGGCTTACAGACCAATAGAGGGATTGTTACAGATCAATATCTGCAAACGTCGGCCTCCGATGTTTATGCTCTTGGAGATTGTGCTGAAGTAGCCGGGTTTAATTTACCCTTTGTTATGCCGCTGATGCGCAGTGCTAAGGCATTGGCTGCCACTTTGGCAGGCGACTTAACCCCTGTGACTTATCCTGCAATGCCTGTTGTTTTAAAGACACCGGCCTATCCTCTGTCGATTTACCCGCCTCCGAAGGGTCTCGAAGGGGAATGGCGTATCGAAGAAAAAGGACAGTCAATACACGCACGGTTTTTTGATGGTGATGGTGTCTTGCAGGGGTTTGCTTTAGGCGGTGATGCGGTAGCGGACAGTTCAACATTGGCGATGAGCGTACCTCCGCTGACCCTCGATTCTTGAATGGCAAGGTTTTTTCCCTGTGTCAGGCTACTTGTCACCTTGAATG
>CAYQVF010000116.1:0-3801 GCA_964421045.1 uncultured Chromatiaceae bacterium | reverse complement strand
AAAATTGTTGGTCAAAAAATTGAAAGTTTTTCCGGTAACGGTATCGTGGTATTTTTGGTATTTTACTCGGCGCAGTGCTATGAGGGTAATCTACAGAAATTTTTAGTCCTGTCAGCACTATCGTTTGATCGCAGATCGCACCATCTGATGTGTTTGTCTTGTGAGAATGTCGCCGCTTGTACAGAGTATTGGATTTTGCACGGATCAGAAAAAATGCTCCTGTGCTGTGCATTGTATAAAGGCGTTTGAAATCTACATACCCTCGATCCATTATGTAGAAGGCTCCGGGTTCCGGAATAAGAATATCCAGAACATTGACGTCGTGCACTTTGCCATCGGTTATGTGAATAAATGGTAACTATTCAGGTACAAGCGAAAAGCTGCCCTAAACTGTGGAACTGTAACTGTTCAGATGTGCCCGAGATGTGGTTGATAATGCCGTTCAGCTATACATCTTTATGCTGGACGGCATTATCGGCCGCAGATTGGGTGTAGCTGAATAGTTACAATAAATGTTGGTATGTTGCCTCTTAGATCCAGCAGTGTATGCAATTTGACGGCGGCTTTTGTGTGCCGAAAAGTGGCCCACGGAAACAGGCATTTTGTCGTTAACGTTATAATAAATTAATAGGTTACGCTGTCTTGCTTAATAAACGTTGGGACAGCAGTGATATTATTACATAAAATATTTTGTCGGTGTCAAATAAGATGGCCTCGTAAAAAGTCCGATTTTAGCAATTTTGTCCTATGTAACCTATTGAAATCATTAGGGACGAATTTACTGATTTTGACTTTTTACGAGACCATCAAATAAGGCTCGTAAAATAGGCGATTTGAGATTGTTATGTTTTGTCGGGATGCAGATTGGCCGTGAATAATTGTAGAATTAAACATTCGATCACTTCTGAAATTAAATAAATTGATTGGCGTAATATTGGGGGGATAGAATGCCCTGTAGAATCTGTGGTAATTCTCATAACAATACATCATATACCGTTCGGGAGATGATGTATGGATTTCGGGATGAATTTAAATATATTTTATGCAGCAGTTGTGGGTGTCTTCAGATAGCGGAATTTCCTTCAGATATGTCTCAGTATTATCCAAGTAATTATTATTCCTATCAGCACATTCCGGTTTTAAAAGACAACCCCGTGAAATCCGCATTTAAGAAAATGCGGACTCGGGCAAGTTTTTCCAAACCAAATTTTCTTAAAAGACTGTTTCTGAAAATTTACCAGCCCCCAGAATATTTTGGCTGGTTAAAAAAGGCTGGTGTAGCGTTTAACGATTCCATCTTGGATGTGGGATGTGGAATTGGTCACTTGCTCATACACATGCAAAAAGATGGTTTTAGTGATTTGACTGGCCTTGATCCCTTTATTCCAGAGGTTATACATTATGAAAATGGGGTGAATATTTTTAATATTGAATTAGCTGAGTTGGAAGGTAAATATGATTTCATCATGTCGCATCACTCCCTTGAGCATATTGCAGATCAATATAGTTCGTTAATTGCAATGCATGGATTGTTAAAAAAAGATAAAATACTCTTGGTGAGAGTCCCGGTTGCTTCAAGTTATGCATGGAGGTTTTATCAGGGAAACTGGGTGAATCTTGATGCCCCAAGGCATTTTTTCCTCCATACTGAAAAAAGTATGCGGATCTTGGCAGAAAAAGTCGGATTTAAGGTAATAAAGATTGAGTATGATTCAACTGATTTTCAATTCTGGGGAAGTGAACAATATCGTAGAGATATTCCAATCCGCAGTGAAAAATCTCATGCTGAAAATCCAAAGCAGTCTATTTTTTCTCGTAAAGATATTGAAAAGTACCAGGAAAGAGCCCTGAAATTAAACCAAGCTGGAGATGGGGATGAGGCTTGCTTTTATTTGTATAAGCCATAAAAAAATGTTCGGCTATACGGATGAGATAATTGAAAATGGAGGCGGTTAAATCAGATATAGGCCCAAAGACAAGCGTTATTGTTATAAGCTATAACAACTTTTATACAACTACCGGTCCGTGTCTCAACAGTTTAAAGGGGCTTTCCGGCAACAAATGGGAAATAATAGTTGTTGATAATGGGTCAAAGGATGGAACTCAAGAACATTTGGCCGATTATGCCAGCCAAAATCCCAATATTAGCATTAAGCTAAATATAGAAAATAGAGGTTTTGCCGGCGGCAATAACGATGGGGTAAAATTGGCCACGGGGAAGGTTATCATACTTTTAAATAGTGATACACTTGCCTCGTCGAAAGCCTTGCAGAGTTTGTCACAAAAACTTATTGAACATGATGATTGGGGCATGGTCGGACCGGTGACGAACGAAGCCGGTAATGAACAGCAGGTATATTTTGATGAACAGGGTAGTAATAAGATAATTACACAAGGCGAGGTTTGGTGCAGAAATGCGGCAAATTCTCATATTGAAACCGACTCTTTGGTTTTCTTTTGTGTGGCTATGCGCCGCGATTTATACACAAAACTTGGGGGGCTTGATGAGGGTTACGGTGTTGGTTTTTATGAAGATGCGGATTTTTGTGCAAAGGCTATAAAATTTGGCCAGAAACTGGTGATTGCCGAAGATGTTTTTGTTTATCACCACGGAAGTGCAAGTTTTTCGCAATTGGCAAATATCAAAAAACTTCTACGAAAAAATAAAAAGATATTTGCCGGGAAAAATTCGATGTCCCCGAATGTAAAGCATGTACGAGAGAAATTACTTGATGTAATGCGTATTTATACAAGAGACACAGACTCTAACAAAGAAGCAGTTGCGTACAGGTTTGATAATCGTATGCGTCTTGCTACCAGCTTAATGCCGAATAATTTTTTTAGGCAGTTTTTTTATAGAAAGGAACTGGATTTACTTAAAAAAGATTTTATTTTAGCGAAAAACGGTTAAACGTTGCGTCAGCAACGTATTGGGCCGTGTCCTTCATGGGCTATAATAAATTCTACATCTCTACAAGAATGACAGCAAAATGATGGTTTCGTTGGTAATTACAACATTTAACTGGAAAGAAGCCTTGGAACTTTCCATTAGAAGCGCTTTATCTCAAACACGCTTTCCCGATGAGATCATTATTGCCGATGATGGTTCTTCTGATGGCAGCAGAAATCTTGTTGTCGAAATTGCATCTGAAACGGATGTAAATATAGTCTATTCCTGGCAGGAAGATAAGGGTTTCAGGGCCGCAAGGAGCAGGAATAAAGCTATTGCTCTCGCAAAAGGTGATTACGTTATCTTGATTGACGGTGATATGCTGGTTGAAAAGCATTTCGTCGAAGACCACTTGTCTGTAGCCCGGCACAGGCAGTTTGTGCAGGGATCGCGGGTTTTAGTTAATGACTTGAAAACACGGGAGATCTTGAAACGAAAATCTCTTGAATTTGGCATAACCAGTTCTGGTCTTGGAAATCGTAAGAATTGTTTGCGATCCAGATTGTTAGCCAACATCTTTTCACAGAATAAATTGAGTCTGGCTGGCATTAAAACCTGCAATTTGGCATTTTGGCGGCAGGATGCTATAGACATTAACGGGTTTAATGAGGATTTTATTGGCTGGGGCCGCGAGGACAGTGACTTTGCGCTGCGTTTGATGAATAGCGGCGTAAAACGGTATAATATTAAATTTATGGCAGTTGCCTTTCATCTGTATCATAAGGAGTGCCTGCGGGGTAGACTATCGGCAAATGATGCTTTATTGAAAAAGGCGATTTCGGAAAGGCTTATACGCTGTAACAACGGAATCAGTAAATATTTATGATGGTTGAAAAGCAAACGCCGAAGAT
>CAYQVF010000115.1:0-3827 GCA_964421045.1 uncultured Chromatiaceae bacterium | reverse complement strand
TAATAAATAATAAATAATAAATAATAAATTAAAAATCTAAGTCAGTGTTGCTGACATTTTTCTAAGTGCTAAGAACAATTAATTAAATAACTTTTTAATTAATTGAGAGTTTTGTGTATGTGGGTTCCGATACTTTACTGTAGGGAAGTTTTAATGCTTCTATCGTGGTATGTCGGTGCTTATATTTTTCAAGAAGAGAATTGTAAAATATAATCATTTAATCTATTTTTAAGGATGATATGTAAATATTATTTAATTTACATTACTAGCCTGGTGTCGGTGTTCCACCTTCGATGGCCACTGACTCAAAAGATGAAATAGGTACAATCGATTCCATTGCATGTCGAATAAACATTACGCCAGAATTTTTAGAAGGAGGCTCAGATGTCGGTTTTCCCGCGATTCTCTTGAGTAATTTGATGGGTAAGTTTTGGCCAACTCCTTGCGTCAAATACACCCACGCAGGAAATCTTGGATTAATTTCAATAAGGTGATATTTGCCTTTTTTGTCGCGCATCACTTCAATTTCAAGCGGTCCTTTCCAGCGCAACGTGTTAATGACTTCAAGGCAGGCTTGATAAAGGCCTTCATCATAAATGCTGATCCCTGCACTGGCCTTTCCTTTTTCGGTAAGTAAGATCTTTTTCATCATTACCAGGCCATCAACATTTCCTTCCCCATCGCCTAAGGCGGCAACGTTGTACTCCTCGCCAGCAACAAATTTTTGCACAATAACCGGAAACCCCCATTGAGCCGTAATCGTTTGAAATGCCGCAATGCCTTGCGCCTGTGTATAGACAATTTTGGCATCAAAAAAAATGCCTTTTACCACCAGGGGGTATTCCCAGTCTTTCATTTCACAGTCTTTAAAAAATTGTGAACTGTTAATATTAATGGATTCAGGGCATGTCATTTTCCCCTTACCAACCAATTGTGATAGCTGGTCTTTATTTCTTTTTGTCAGTTGTTCAAAGCTTGGCAGGTAGGTTTTTATGCCCAATTTTTCAAACATAGGCACCAAATTTATCATCCCAGCCAATTCAGAATCCAGACAAGGAATCAACACATCAATTTTTTCTTTATCATGAATTTCTTTTATCCGTTCGACATGTTCAAAACTTTCACTGGAGGGATAAGGCAACAGATAACCTGCGTCACAGAGTTCGTTATGATAAATTCCTGCATCAAGCGCGTCATAACCCAGACCAATAATACGGCCATTAAACTCAGGGGATTCTTTCAAGCACCGTGCTATAGCCAAGCCTGGGCCAGGATTGTCTGGCTGAGAATTCATGCCGGTAATAGCCACTGTTATATTCATTGTCATTACTAGGTTCACAAATAAAAATGTCTATTCAGGCTACTGGAAAACTCCAGGATGTCTCTTTCAATGACATGTAAATCAGTTTTATATTTTTTGTGCTGTTTATTCACAATGATGTCGATATTATTTTCCTGCAAAAACAATTCTAGTAACTCAAGGCCGGTTTCATTCACCGTAAAACTCTTGCCTGTGCCTGGGTCAAAAACAAAACCATTCTTACTAATGGCCAAATGTTGCAGATATTTATTATCCAAAACATCAGGGCGCTTACATATCGGTACCAATGACACTTGATTTACTGCCTGACTGACAACTGCTTCCATAATAAAGCCCCTTAAATATTACATTGCTTAGCGTTAACCCTAGGATAGACGGCGTATACCGAGTATCACTACTGAATTAACCTGCTATTTTTGTGTACAACAAATTTTGAACATACTTCAATACTCATAAATTCACTTAATCTACAGCCAGCTCGACATTCAGGGTCATTTTAATCAGCATTGCCTGAATTCGTTAAGGTCTTTTTCTGTGTTGATGTTTTTTAGCGACTGCCTAGGCTAGGGATTGTTGACCTTTACTTTTCATCGTTTCCTATTTTTTCCCGTATTGGGGCTAGTGATAAGCTGTTACACATATTTCAGTACAGGGTCGGGGTTAGTCTCATATCAGGTGTAAAGCAATATTAGTGCTTTGTAGTGTTTCCTGTATGTAGATAGATGCGGGCGACAACGCATTGTAAGGGTTTACATACCGCCGCTACCCATACCGCTACGATCCATATCAAAATCTTGTCCCATACTCATAATAAATCTTCGTTTAGGTTTACTGTTGAATTTAAGGTATACCCATTATCCATTAGTTTGATGAGTACATTTTTAGCCAAAAACAATATTGGATTTTTTGTGTTTTATTATCCTTCTTCCAGATAATAAGCACGCCGAAAACTTAGCAGCGGGGTGGTTTATTGTCAATTTTTTTAGCTATTTTTTAAACAGAAATACTACTCATAACTTATTGAATTTTAAAGGGTTAGTGGGGAGTGTTGTGCTGGGTTACCCGGGGGATGTTAAGTTAAAGAAGAACATTTGATTAATGTGTAGACAGCAATTGAATGGATTGCCTGATAAGGGCAGTTTTTTATAATACATAACAATATATAGTTTTTTTATTGTGAGATTGTATGTTAGATAATTTACAAAATAAAAAACTTAATATGTGATTAAGTTAATCTAAAGCGCTGTTTATATTTGTTATCAAGTAAGACTTGATAGTAGCTTATAAGTTATAAAAATTCCCTGATAAAATGCTTATACAAATCTTGTTCAATATTCATAACATTTTCGGGAGTGATTTCAATCACCTTTTTTATGCGTCACCGGGTTAAATACCTTTGTGGGAAAGTAGTATTCGGTCTGATCAGAAAATATTTCATTTTTTGGATTATATGAGTGACGACAGTGGGTAAACCTTTTCTTATTCTTTTCTGTTTTATCTGATGCTTTTGAGGTGGATTTTTTTATTGGTTGTGTTATTTATTGTATCTCTTTAGAAATAATTTTTTTCAAAAAAAATGTTGAACTATAAAAGTATAGGTGATCCGTTTTCGGTTGTTTTTATTTTTCGATATTCAGGTTGAAATATTAATTATTTTTAGTGGAAATAAATGAGTATGAGCAGCGTTGTATGGTAAAGAATGCTTGAAACTGTTTTGAATAATTATGGTTGCATTTTTGTGGTTTTTTTGATAGAAATGAAGCATTGAATAGGCATGAAAAATAACGCCATTAATAGAAGACAATATCGTTATAAATTAATAAGCGGTATTAAGGGCTTGGTGGAAAGAAAACACACGGATTGTTGTTAGATCATTGACTTTGTATTTTCGAAGAGTGTCTTTTAGAGGGTGGTATATTCGATTTTCCTAGGGGTTTCCGTGGTCGTATGGCCGTTCCCGGGGTGTGAAGTAAGGCGTATTGCAAGCACTAGCGGTATTTGATGTTATTTATCGTCAGTAGTATTGCTTTATATTTTTGTATTCTGGTTCAGTGATAGAACCTGTGTAAATAAGTGGGTCATATGGATATGAATGAATCAATAAAGGATAACTCACTTAATAAGTCTGAATTTGGCGAAATACCCCCCAGGCTGTTCCCAGAGAAAGATTTTATTTCTGAGGGCGCTACGGTTATTGTTGACCAACCATTAAGTACCTTCCAGAAAATACTGTTAACGACTGATGGTACGGTGACTGATCTCATCGCGCTTTATGCGGGTGAGCCTATAAGAGTTAAAAAAATCGGACAGAAAATGTTTCTTAGCGATAATCGCCAGAATTTCTTTTGTCCATCTGAGACTCCGTTACTTGAAAGAAATGTTTTACTTTGTGGTGCCAGAAAAAATTATCTTTATGCAGAATCTGTATTTGTGGTCGGGTTGCTTTCCCATTCTATTCAATACAAGTTACTGGAAACAGATTGCCCCATAGGGCTGATGTGGAAGG
>CAYQVF010000114.1:0-4019 GCA_964421045.1 uncultured Chromatiaceae bacterium | reverse complement strand
AGGACTGGCTATAATTTTTTTTGTCTTTGCATTATGCGCATGGCCATATTTTTTATTGCCAATTTGAATACCTGATTCAGTACTGGCCTCCGAGGTGGTGTGTATGCGCACTATGAGCTTATCCAGCTCTTTTAATATATTAGCCTTCTCTTCCCCCATAAGGTATATGATTCCAGACAATATAAGAGTTATTGTCGATAAACTGGCAATCACATACAAAAAAAAAGTAGCGTCATTGTATAAGGGGGTTAAATAGGTTGTTGCTTGTGGCCAAAACAATAGATAAGTCCAGAAAAGGATAATAAGCCCTATAAAAACGCTTGCCTGAATCGCATTTTTTATTAAATTTCTGACTCCAATACGATGCAATACATAAACAAAGATCACCACCAATGCGCCCAAAAAATAGAAAAAGTAATACGCATTGTTGGATAATGCAAAGAAAGGAATACGTGCTGTCGACCAATGTTGTGATGCCAAAGAAAAAGCAAGAACCACGATAGGTATTGTAAAAAGAACGGTGATCAATACTTCTGTTAATCTCGTCAGGGCGCCAATGCACTGATTTGACGAATGTTTAACTTTTTCACGCAACAAGGTTGCCATATCTGATAATATAGTTTTTGAATCCAGTCGTGTGTCATTGCCAAGATTTATTTTTACATCAATAACATTAGTTTTTTTCTTTTTATTTTTAGGTTTGATGTAGTTTAATAATGCTCTGTTAACAAACCGCGTTTTTCCTGCACCTCGATAACCCGATACAAGAAATGCACCCCCGCCATTTTTTGTTTCCTCAAGAACATCTATGAATTTTAATAACTCTTGCTCTCTGCCAATAAATTTAGAGCTTTTGTCATAATCTTCATTAACTATATTCTGTTGTCGCCTAAATTTGTATAGTGGAATTCGGGACTCATTTTCACAATCAAAACCGTTGCTATCCTTGCTCATCATTAAAACCTTTTTTATATGTTTTATATTTTAAAAATGGCCTTTGTATTATCATACGAACACGTACATTCCTTGTGCGTGGCTTCTTTGCATTTAAATCAGGTATCGATAGGTTATGTTATCAGGGGCGTGAAGATCAACATAGGGAAATAGTCAGGTATAGACCCATAGCGTTATGAATTTAGGTGTTAGCGCGTGCAGACAAGCCGTGGATACAGGAGCAACTTATGGAGAAAAAACGCAGGCCTGGCTCGCTAAGTTGAGTTTTTTTGATTAATGCCTACAGGGATGGGGGAGTACCATACTCATAATGTTTTCAGGTTGATTTAAAGCGCTATAGTTGTTAATACGTACGGTGAAACTGTTTTACGAAGATTTCACAAAAAAAACTTTGTCAAGATTTTTTCCTTTTTTATTGAAATTACGCTGAGTAGTTACAAATTCGATTAATATACTTTGTATCAGACTTACTGAAAAATTTTTGCATTAAATTGAATTTCACCTAGATTCTGAAAATACGAGCTCTTGCAGGGTCTAGGTTTAAATCACCACAAGTATATGGTTGGTGTTACTCTCGGTTTTATGCAAATATAGTGTCTATTCTTATTTTCTTTGGGCTGCTGTTGGCTATTTGGATAAAGCTTAAAGTTTTGCCGCTGTTTAAAAATAAACGCGGTGAACATGTTGAACCAGCTACGAGTAACTTGCGATGATGATGTTAAGTTTTTTTCATCCCCGGCGGTTGCTATCTGCACTGCGTATCATTGATGAAGCAGCGGATTGCGAGCGGGTAATGGCTGATCCTGAACGTTATCGCTATCGAGTTGCCATTGCATTGCTTGTCGTTGCGGCGTGTTTGTTGTTGATCAATTACCTCAAATATTCATCGGTATTTGAGTTGTGCGTGCAGTGGTTCTACGCACGGGGTGATGACGATTGGCGTGATGAATACAGGCAGTTACGTAGTGATACTTTTTATTCGCTTTACAATTATTTGTGGTGGGGCGGATGGCATATTATCGCTTTAGTTATCATCCCGATGTTGGTGATCAAGTATGTTTTCAAAGAGTCAGTATGTGACTACGGGCTGCGTGCTGGCGCATCGGGTGAACATAAGTGGTGGTATGTTTTGCTCGGTGTACCGATTATCTGTTTTGCCATTTTGGCTAGTTTTCGTGAAGATTTCGCTTCTCATTACCCTTTTTATTCGTTGGTACACAGGAGTTGGGTGGATTTTCTGGCGTGGCAGTTGATTTATTCCATTCAGTTTTTTTGCGTAGAATTCTTCTTTAGAGGCTTTATGTTGCAGTCATGTCGCATCCCTCTTGGCTCCAACGCGATATTCGTTATGTGTCTGCCTTATCTGATGATTCATTTTCAAAAACCGTGGCTTGAGGCGACCGGCGCGATTTTTTTTGGCCTGTTTTTAGGGATACTAGCGATGCGGTCGCGCACTATTTGGGGTGGTGTGGCGGTACACGTTGCCATCGCTTTGACTATGGATTTATCCGCTATGGCTCAAACGAGCGGTTTTCCCAAAGTGTGGTGGCCGTAGATTGGTGGGTTTTTTTTATCTTTATCGGATCCATTTACAGGTTAAAATATATCATCGAAGACTATTTGTACGATTTTTCTTTGTTTGGGTATTTTGGCATAGGCATCTAAATTGTTGTTTTATATTTAGGTGATTTGTGTCAGGTTAGTGCTGCAATTTATGGAGTCAATATGAAGTTTTTTTTAGATTTGTTACCGGTGTTGGTGTTTTTTGTTGTTTATAAAATGGAAGATATTTACGCAGCAACGGTGGCAGCCATTGTCGCTTCAATATTACAGGTTGCTGTTCATTGGTTGCAGCATCGAAAATTTGAAAAGATGCATCTGATTACGCTGGGTTTGATGGTGGTATTGGGTGGAGCAACCTTGATTTCTCAAAATGAAGATTTTATCAAATGGAAGCCCACGGTAATTAATTGGTTATTTGGCCTCGTGATGCTGGGTAGTCAATTTATTGGTAAAAAAACCATTGTAGAAAGAATGCTAGGTGAGCATTTTGTCTTGCCTGCGGTGACCTGGATAAAATTAAACGGGTCATGGGCTGTTTTTTTTATCGCGATGGGGTGTTTAAACCTCTATGTTGCATTTTCTTTCGAAACCAACACCTGGGTGAATTTTAAACTATTCGGTATTATGGGGTTAACTTTACTTTTTATGACGGCACAGTTGTTTTATATTTCCAAAATAGCATCGTTGAAAGTGAAGCAGGATGACTCAAATTAAATGAAGGAGCGTTTATGCCAACTTTATTTGTAGCTGGTGCGAGCCGTGGAATAGGTCTGGAATTGGCCAGGCAGTATTTGATTGAAGGCTGGAAAGTACATGCAACTTACCGTACGCCAGGAGGGGAACTGGAGCAATTGCAAGGTGACGTTCATTTACATCAATTGGATGTAACGGATCAGACGGCTATCAAGCAATTGAAACAGCAGCTGGGTAATGAATCTATTGATATTTTGTTCCACAACGCGGGAGTCTATGGGCATACAACGGATGAGACGGCGTGGTTGGAAAGCTTTCGTATCAATACCGTAGCGCCGTTTCATTTAATTTCGACGTTTGCGGAAAATGTGGCTATGGGTAAACATAAAATAGTAACAGCAATGAGTTCAAAAATGGGCTCGATGAGTGACAATGGCTCAGGTGGTAGCTATGTGTATCGCTCGACCAAGGCCGCACTTAATGCCGTAATGAAAAGTTTTTCTATTGATCTTGCCCAGGAGTATGGTGTGACTGTGGTGGTGATGCACCCAGGCTGGGTATTAACGGATATGACAGGGCCAGGTGCCTTAATTTCAACTACAGAAAGTGTCAAGGGTATTCGTAAAGTTCTCGATGGTATTACGCCAGCAGATGCCGGACGATTTTATGATTATGCAGGTCAGGAGATTTCTTGGTAGTTTTTCGTGATTGCTTTATATAAAGCAATCACTGGTTAGTAATGAATGTTTCAGTTCGTTGAATGCAGTGTTGATGTGGTTTTGGCATTACGTAAAAATATAGCGATACCC
>CAYQVF010000113.1:0-4102 GCA_964421045.1 uncultured Chromatiaceae bacterium | reverse complement strand
CGCGGTATATTAATAATATCAACCATTCTCTCACTAACCATAATATTGGTTATTCGATATGCCATCTATAAATATGACTCTAATCTATTTAAGCGGCGGATACTCGTACTTGGGGCCGGGAAAAATGCTAGCGCACTAACAACCCTGAGACGCAAAACTGATCAGTTTGGATTTACTATATTAGGATATGTACATGTACGTGGAACCCCACATACTATCGACCCAGATAAAATTATTAAACTAAAAATGCCACTCAAAGATTTCACCATTAAGAATGAAGTTGATGAAATTGTACTCGCTATCGACGATCGCAGGAAAGGTCTACCAATTCACGACTTACTCGATTGTAAGATGAGCGGTATAAAAATCGTTGACCTGGCAAGTTTTTTTGAACGTGAGGCGGGGAAAATTCGTCTGGATCAGATTCACCCAAGCTGGTTGATGCTTTCAGATGGTTTTAATAAAAGTGCATTTCAGGATATTAGCAAACGTATTTTTGATCTGACATCAAGTATTTTATTGTTGTTGCTAACCTGGCCTTTTATGATTTTTACTATCATGGCGATTAAAATAGAGGATGGGGTTAATGCTCCCGTAATATACAGGCAAATACGCATTGGCGAGGGCGGTCGTCCTTTTCCCGTTCTTAAATTTCGCAGCATGAGTGTTGATGCTGAAAATGATGGCAAAGCTAAATGGGCACAAGAGCATGATAGTAGAATAACTAGAACCGGAAATTTTATCCGTAAAGTACGATTTGATGAACTACCGCAGATATTTAACGTTATAAAAGGTGATATGAGCTTTGTCGGTCCTCGTCCTGAACGGCCTGAGTTTGTAGTCGCCCTTAATGAAAAAATCCCATATTACAGTGAACGTCATCGAGTCAAACCGGGTATTACAGGGTGGGCACAAATTTGCTACCCCTATGGCGCATCAGAAAAAGATTCACTTGAGAAATTACAATATGATCTTTATTACGTAAAAAACCAGAGCCTGTTTCTTGATTTTCTAATTTTGCTACAGACTGCCGAAGTTATTTTATTTGGCAGAGGCGCGAGATAGACAAGGGATTTTTTCATTTTATAGCCATGCATCACCGAGACTGTAATATCTTAACTATCATCACAGTCATAATGAAAAAACAATATTTATGAACCTAAAAAAATTATCCGTTGTCCTATTAACGTTTTTTCTAATCTCGTGCGGAAAAACGCAATATACTGAAAACGAACATCTACAGCGGGCGATAAAATATAGCAACAACGGAGAGACCAAAGCTGCTATTATTGAATATAAAAATGCTTTACAGCTTAACCAAAAAAATGCCTCGACACGCCTCAGCCTTGGTAAGCTTTACCTGGAAACTGAAGATGGTTCTAGCGCTGAAAATGAATTTAAAAAAGCACAGAAATATGGCATTAATTTAAACCAATATACCAACATGCTTGCCAGCGCTCTATTACTGCAAACAAAATTCAAAGATATAATAAAACTAAAAGAACCCGTCACAGATTCACCTTCGGATAAAGCAGACTTTCACCTCATAAAAGCTGAAGCCTACCTGGGCATAAATAAACCTGATCAGGCCAGGTCTGAATTAAACCGCGCTGAGAAAATCGATCCAGGCAATATTGGTTTGCTCATCACAAAATCCAAACTGGCCATATATTACTCAAAATATGACCTGGCAAAAAATTATCTTTCACAGGCCCCGCAAGATAACATTTCGGCCCTGTTTCTAACTGGAAAAATTTTATCTTTTCAGAAAAAATATGATAAATCTATAACCTATTTTAAAAAAGCACTGGCGTTGTCGGGAAAAAACATCATCACCCGAAACTCGATCGAATCACATTTGGCCCTGTCTTATATCTATATTGGGAAGAAAGATTATGCTAACGCAATTAAACATATTGAGGCACTTGAAAAAATAAGCCCTGACTTTTTTGTTACTAAATACTTGCGCGCCAACCTTGCTTATATGCAGGAAAACTATGCAAAGGCCAATGATTTTTTACTTGAATTGCTAAAATCCAACCCCAATTTTAAACCTGCATATCTTTTACTGGGTGCTGTTAATTATGCAATGGGCTATTATAATCAGGCGGAGATGTATCTTAAAAAAACCATTAACGATGACCCTGGAAATTTTACAGCACATAAAATTTTAGGCGCAGCCCAGATGAAACTCGGCAACACAACCGATGCGCTTGCTAATTTCAAAATGTCATATGAACTGGATCCAAATGACTCAAAATTACTCGCGCTTGCAGGCGATGCTGCTATAAGGAGCGGGAATTTAAGTGCTGGGCGAATATACCTGCAACAAGCACTTGACTCAGGATTACATAATGAACAAATAAAAGCTTCAATCGCAGCCAGTTATATTTTTCAGGGTGATTATGATAAAGCAATCACTAATTTGAAGAACATCAATACGGACAAGCTATCAACAACAAATTTATTACTTATTGACGCCTATATTAAGAAAGGTGATTATAAATCCGCGCTCGGTACACTACGTAAAATAAAGAATAGCAGCTCCGATTCGGCAGCAATTAATACTGTTTTTGGTATAGTTTATTTTGAGAAAGGGGATTACAAATTAGCCACGAAATATCTGGAGCGGTCAATCGACGAAGATCCAGACAATCTTATTGCAACATACACACTTGCTAAAATATATTTAAATAGAGAAAACTATTCAAAAGCAGATATATTTATAACAAAAACATTATCCATAAAAAATGATTTTTTACCTGTTCTTATAAAGGCCGCACAACTTGCCTCAATTAACAAAGAACACGACAAGGTTATTTCTTTTTTGAACAGGGCGATCAGCTCAGCACCCTCAAAATCATATCCAAAAATTATCCTTACACGTTATTATCTGAGACTAGGTAGGCCAGGCGATGCTTTGTCTGTCGCATCCGACCTGAAAAAAACGAACCCATCAAACCCACTGGCGCTGGCTTTATTAGCTGACGTACAGGTGGCAAACAATAATCTTGAGGAAGCCGTTAATAATTATAAAAAACTTTCAACCATCAAGAAGAACTCACCAGAGTTGCTTGTTAAAATTGCAAAAATCTACGTTAAATTAAAAGACTATACGCGTGCTCGCCAGGCACTTGATTCGGCAATTAAACTCAAAAAAGGATATTACCCGGCACTTGTCGCACTCGCATTCATTGAACAACACGAATCAAACACAGGCGCAGCCCTGCGGCTTGCAACCCGCGCCATAAAACAGAATCCCGGCAGACCAGACGGATATATATTGAAAGGCGACTTATTAATGCAGCAG
This sequence comes from uncultured Chromatiaceae bacterium, assembly GCA_964421045.1. Lineage (GTDB taxonomy): Bacteria > Pseudomonadota > Gammaproteobacteria > JAADHS01 > JAADHS01 > JAADHS01. The sequence goes on along the minus strand of CAYQVF010000113.1, from coordinate 792 downwards.
GAAAATTATAAGGCCGCTTTCAAAGAGTACAAAAATGCCGGGCAATATAAAAAGTCTGCCCCATTAATTGTCCGTCAATATCGAGCCATGAAAAAACTGGGTCGAATTCGAGGGGCAGAACGCACGCTTGTTTCGTGGTTGAGAAAGCACCCCGTGGACGATCATGTTCGCCTGGTTCTGGCTTCTTTTTTTCAAAAAAATAACCATACTGATAAAGCAATTAAAGAATATGAATTAATCTTACAAAGACATCCTGATAACATTGTTGTGTTAAATAATATTGCACTGGCCTATCACAATGTGAATGATTCACGTGCAATTAACTATGCCAAAAAAGCTTACACATTGAAATCGGATAGCCCACAAATAGCAGACACTCTAGGCTGGATCCTTGTTCAGAATGATAAATCCGACAGGGGGCTGATTTATCTTGAACGCGCATTAAAAATGGAACCCGATAACCGTAGCATAAAATTTCACATTGCTTCTGCTTATATGAAACTCAGTAAACCTCGTAAAGCAAAACGATTATTATCCGATATACTTTCTAACGACAAACCATTTGAAGATCGTGACGCTGCCGAAAAACTCTATAGCAAACTTTAAATCATAAAACGATGGATCACCCAATATATCGAAGATTAGCCGGCCATCGTTACCCAGGTGACAATTATTGATCAATCACGGGGGTTAATATGCTGATTGTCATGAGTTACGTCTGAAAATTAAATCCCAGACAGCATGCCCCAGCCTCTGTCCTCGCTGTTCAAATTTGGTCAACGGTCGATACTC
>CAYQVF010000112.1:0-4220 GCA_964421045.1 uncultured Chromatiaceae bacterium | reverse complement strand
AAATTGATCCACAAACAATCACTCCCGATAACGGGCGATGCCTGCATGAAGCACGCAGCCAAGCTACAACAAAACCTATCGAACTGAAAGAACTGGCCAGAGTTTTCTTTCGTATCGCTAAACGCCGAGGTTATGCGGGTGGATTCCAGGTTAAAAAAGAAGGTGATGAAGGTCAGGTTGAAGGAGGCATCAATCAACTCAAACAATTCATGCGGGATGCAAATTGTGACTGGCTTGGCCAATACCTGCTTTACCGCTTCAACAATGGCAAAACCCTCAAACTAAAAGAAGCAAAACCTGCCGGGCTGTATACCAACCGGGAAATGATCGAAGCCGAATTTGAGCAAATCTGGAAAACACAATCGGCAGCCCACCCCATATTAAATACCCGGCACAACGGGAAACCACTGAAAGACATTTTCCATAATGTCATTTTTTATCAACGCCCACTGAAATCTGTCGCCGCCATGGTCGGGCACTGCCCTCTGGAACCTAATCTGCCACGAGCACCCATGAGCCAGCCCGCTGCCCAGGCTTTCCGTATCGAAAAACAAATTGCCGATTTGCGCTGGGGCATGGGGCGAAGAGCACAAAAACTGTTACAGGAACAACAAGCTGTTATCCGTGAAATACTCACCACAAATGAGAACGCCACTTTTTTACAAATATACAAACTACTGGAAAAAGCCAACTGCCCCAAGCCGGAACATCGCGGTCTCAATTTTGACCGCCCAAGCCGCCCCGAACTAAAAGGTAACAACACATTCAAAGCTATGGAAAAATTGAGCTTGGCTGAGCAGTGGCAGGCGCTGGATACGGGCATTCAAATCAGTATTATCAATTTTCTCGCCGATCTGGGTTCACCACAAGAAGTGGATCGCACCGACTGGCCTACCCGTTTTCACGGGAAAAATGGAACACCTCGCAAATTCAAACCGGAAATGGTGAGTTTTATTGACGCCATGGTGTCCAGTAGAAAGTTCGACCGCCTCAGCAAAATGGGATTCGATGCTGGCCGAAGCGCTTATTCCGTGAAAGCACTCAAAAAACTCACGAAAAAAATGAAAGAAGGAATGGATGAATATGAAGCTGTCGAAACACTTTATCCACAATCCAAAGAAAAACCTGATCTGCTAAAACACCTTGCTTTCCACAAACCCACCGGCAACATTGTCGTTGATGTTGCCTTGCGCCAAATGCGTTACGCCGTCAATCAGGCTATTGATGCCATGGGCGGCGAGCCACCTGCCGAGGTTGTTATTGAACTCAGTCGCGACATGGGTTTGGGCCTGAAACGTCGAGGCGAAATTGAAAAAGGCATGGACAAAAACCAGCAGGAACGCAAAAAAGCAAGTGACGACCTGGAAAAAAATGGGCACTCGCCAACTTCTACCAACATTTTCCGCTGGCGACTATGGCAGGAACAGGATACCAACTGCCCCTATTGCGAACGAAAAATCAGCCTGGGTGCAGCTGTAGACGGCAACGAAACTAATCTGGAACACATCATCCCGCGCACCCTTACTCGCGTCGGTCGCCAGCAAGACCATCTCATGCTATCTCATCGCCATTGCAATGATGAAAAAGACAACCGTACCCCCTGGCAAGCCTGGGGCCATGATGCAGACAAGTGGAAAATCATTACCGAACGCGCCAAAGCGCTGGAGAAAAAGAGGCGCTTCGCCAAAGCCCGGTTTCTCACCCTGCAAGACTGGAAAGCAGAAATTATCAACAGTGACATCATTAATGATTTCACCAACAGGCAGTATCACGAAACTTCATGGATTTCCAAATTAGCGGCACAATGGATGCGTACAGTCTGTTCGGATGTTGCCGTCAGCCGAGGAGCCATGACTGCACATTTACGTCGCATTTGGGGACTAAATACCGTAATCCCGGAAATACGCTTTGAAGCTGACCTCCCCGTATTCGATACAGAAAAAAATATCATCACTAAAGATGAATTTGAGAAATACAAACCTTACTGGGAAGGCCATAATAACAACCACAGCGGCGTACAACGAACGGATCAGATCATCGAGAAACGTATTGACCACCGACATCACATCATTGATGCACTGGTCATTGCCCAAACCTCTCGTAGCCTGTATCAGAAAATGGCACGTCATTATAAAGCTTTGAGCGAACGTGCTCAGGCCGGGGAACGGGTCAAACTGAAACTCTCGATTAGTCCGCCAATAAGGGACATTCGTTCCCAGGCGCTCGATATGATCCGCGATCATCACATTGTACACAAACCGGACAGACATGTAGGCGGTTCATTATTCAAAGGTACAGCTTACGGCGTAACCTGGGTGGAAAATGATAATGACCCCGATGCAGACCCCAAACAACAGCTCACACTACGTGAAAACCTGGAAACATTGGCTGACGACAAAAACAAGCCGGATACAATACGCAAAAAACTGCTGAAAATCGTCAGCCCCGATACACGCCGACTGGTGATTGATACATTTGATAAACGTATTACCGCAGGAAAAACGGTAAAAGAAGCACTAAGTGGCATCCAACATCCACAGTACAGAAATGTCATCAAACAAGTAAAAATGCTGCGCGACTCAGCCAACACTGCCTGGAGAATTGAATTTAGCAGCCGACATAGCACACCAGATAAACCTCATTACAAATGGTTACAATACGATGGATATGCCTATCTGGAAGTGACACAAACACCCGGAGAAAAACCGCAACCTAGCCTAGTCACACAACCGGAAGCTCTGCAACAAAAAGGGCAACCTACTCCACCTAATACCAGAAGGTTTTTCAAAGGTGACATGGTCAAAGATAATAAAGATGCAATGCAATTTACCATCAAACAAATGGTCGCAGGTGGTGGAATTTCTGTTTTTTTAGTGCCCGTCACAGAGGCGAGAGAAGTTCGAGATATGAATACAGCTCAAGGATTGAGAAAAATAAGTGGTAAACAATTAGCCCGACTGCAATTAATTTCTGATGACTGACCACCGCATCCTGTTGATTGAAAACCCCGCACAACTCTCAGTAAACTTGGGGCGTATCAAAATCACACGACAGGGCCATGATGATGCGTATGTGTTGCCTAATGATATCGCTGTACTATGCCTGCACCATCACACCATCAGCCTGACGGTAAACGTATTACGTGCATTATCTGAGGCTGGTGTGGCAGTATTGATCACCAGCGAGCAACACCTGCCCACAGGATTACAGCTGCCACTCATCGCCAATCAGTCACTCACTCAGCGCCTTTATCTACAAATAGCCCAACGGGAAACGCCGCTTGGAAAAGAAGCCTGGGCAGAATTAATACGCGCAAAAATAAGTACTCAGGCTGCTAATCTTCGGTACCTGAATTTGAAGGGTGCATTACGGCTGGAACGTTTGAGTACACAAATCTCTCCCGGCGACCCTGATAACAAAGAAGCACAAGCCGCCAAACATTATTGGAAACATTTGTTCACCGATGATTTCAAGCGTGATAAACGCGGTGCAATGGATGCAGTCAACAGCCGTCTTAACTATGGCTACGCGGTGTTGCGTGCCATGATCGCCCGCCAGCTGGTCATGAGCGGGCTTACTCCTGCATTGGGACTTGGCCATAACAACAAACAAAACCCCTTTAATCTCGCTGATGACTTTATTGAACCTTATCGCTTCTTGGTAGAACGCCATGTGCGCACAATGAATATTAAAGAAACAACCTTTGAGAGCGCCGACAAACCCGAACTACTCGCTTTCATTGAGCAAACTATCGTTATGAATACTCAGGAATACCGCCTGTCCAGCGCCATTAGCAAAAGTATTTCCAGTTATTGCCGATTGCTGGAGAATCAGAAAGAAAAGTTACTGTTACCCGAAAATGCAACAAACGAGGAATAAAATATGGCCATCAATGGGTGGCGTGTAATGTGGGTGCTGGCCGTGTTCGACTTTCCTACCAAGACGCCTGAAGAACGCAAGGCGTACACCCAGTATCGTAAAGAATTACTCAGGGAAAATTTTAACCAGCTTCAATTCTCGGTTTATCTGCGCCATTGCCCCACTCTCGCCAAGGCCGAAGCCCAGATTGCTCGACTACGAAATGTCATCCCGGAGAACGGTCATGTGGTATATTTTCTCATCACTGACAAACAATATGGCATGACCCGTGAGTTTTTCGGATTTCAGAAAACCAAAAAAAAGCCCGATTCGCCGAAGCAAATCGAACTTTTCTGAAAAAA
>CAYQVF010000111.1:0-4385 GCA_964421045.1 uncultured Chromatiaceae bacterium | reverse complement strand
CGAGATCACCTTAATTGATGATAAAAACTTCCCCGCATAGTTAAGCGGGTCAAGAGCTTGTACCCAGGAAACCGGGCATAAATACTATACATCGTGGATCAACTGCATTTTCTAGGTTCAAATCTCAAGGTTTATTAAACACCGGTTTTTTTCTTATCTGTCTGACGTATTGTCTAGCGACGTGAAAAACGCTTTGCAAAGGCTCCAAATAGGCACGAGTCAATGTGGGATGCCGTTGTGGTGCATTAAGGGCGATACCAAACACCAAGTTTTTTCTGATATCTTCGCTGGGTAAAATTAACGTTCCGAATACGTAATCCCAAATAGCAAAAACTTCACCAAAATTACAATCCCGGTGTTCTATCCTGGCGCTGTGATGGATTTGATGATGAGCAGGACTAATTAGTACATAGTTAAGTATTGGGCCGAATGAAAACCAGATATGACTGTGGCGCAAACAGGAACCGGCGAGCAAAAAAACAGCATGAAACATATTCACACCAATGATCGTTAGCGGGTCAACTTTTCCCATAAACAAAAAAATCGTCAACCCTTGTACTGCACCCAACAGTGGTGCACGAATCAAAAATTTTATTACACCGTAAATAGGATGCTTGCGATATACTGTTAAGGGCATCATAACTTCTGCGGAATGATGAAGGCTGTGAATAGGCCACAACAAAGATAATTTGTGATGCAAGGCATGGTTCAGGAAAGTGACAAAATCCGAAGCCAGCGCATATAACAGGGTAAAACAAAGTACGGTCCATACATTGATCTCAAACCCTTGCCAGTTAGTGCCAAAAGAGGAACTCAACAACTCACCCGTATACACACCAATAGCCGCTGTACTCACAAATGCGGTTAATGCAGTGACGGGTCTAACGAAACGATTAACAATAAACAGTTTATAATCAACAATGGCTGAGGGATGAAAATAAATGTGCTTCGGCACCACAAACTGCATAAACTCTCGCAATTTAAACGTACTGTTATTGATATAGCGCCGGTAAGATAACGCCGCAAAAAATAAGGAAGTTATCAAAAATAGCCAATAAACACGGCTACCGGAATAAAAGAAAAAATTAACGATGGCATACAGTCGCCCAACAAACCAATCGAAAAACCCCACACCATAGACTAAAAATTCAGTCATCACGATGATCCTTGGCAAGACTCAGATGCTCTAATTGCACCACAAAAAAATCTTCGCCTTCCTTTAACAATTCGCCAAACCGAGACCGCTGAAAAATGCCACTGGCAGAGCGTGGGTCAAGAATTAACGGTACAATCCGTTCCGAAGGAAGGTCAAGATCGATACGTAAATCACCCGGTTTTTGCTCTATTTTTTGCATCCGCTCCGTCACTGTAATTTTCAAACTACGACTCCCTTTGGCTGTAGTCATTGGATTTAATGACTCAATACGCGATATTTTCCCCATGATCGTACTCGGTTTTTTGATCCAAGTATAATCAACACCATGATAATCAAGCAGTGTCGCAATGCGTTGCTGATACTTTTTTATCAAATAACTTTTCGGGATGATCAGTGGTTCGCCAGCAACGATACGTGGGTGGTATTCAAAACTCTTGTTAATCAGTTTGCCCGTATCGCGCTGGCGTAGCGGGATATTTATTTTCGGCTGCTGGGGATCACCCACATATTCTTCTGTAAGATATAGTGTTGAATTGACTAATGTTTGTAATTTTTCATCACGCGCCGCCGTAACTAACTCAATAATTTTTTTTCGCTCAGTACTAACCTTATCCAGAAAACCCTCGACACTGCGCCGCTGTTTGTCAACTCGTATCTTGATATTACGCGCCGTGGGATAATCCCCCTCTTTGGGGTCAAGTCGATTTTCCAGTAACATCGACAAAGCACCACTCATGCCTGCATAATTTCTGAAGTTACGTATCGATATCCCCCCATGGGTGATCACCTGATTGATATTCGTAATTTCACCAATATAATGGCCTGTTGGTACCCCCTTTTTTTTCACCGTTGCGAGTACTGCAGGTAAAAATTGAGAACGAACAAAAGCCTGCAAACTGGACTCGACGTTAGGGTGATTGGCTATTTCAAATTGTGCTTCAAAATCGGTAAGAAAACCTTGGGCACCAAGGCTTTTTTTCTTGAGAATAGCCGATTCATGTATATCCAATACCACATGGGGCATAAAATGGCGTAATGCCTTCGCCAGCAAACGCGTCTCGGGTTGGCTCAAAATCACATAGTCGGTACTCAGATTCACGCCATTCTCGTTAACACGTTTACGATTATCGCGCCCATCCGGGTTAGCATTGGGAATGATCACGAAATTCATGTGCTCAAGATAGTGATTCATCTCGCCATTAACAAGTTGCCGGGCAATTAACTGTAAAACCTCTGCACCTGACGGCTCGGTACCATGCTGTCCACCGACCAACATCACCGTGAGTTTTTCCCCCTCAAGCAAAACGTCACCACTAAGAAACCCAGGGGTTGTTGAAATCAATAAGGCACGAACTTCGCGACCACCCGCAGAGCGTCCCAGTGACTGTTGCACCATTTGCTTGGAATGCGCAACAAGTCCATCAAAAAATTGGTTTATTTCAATGGAGCTTGGCAGTTCAGTATATTTTTTTTCTTTTAACGGCAATTCCGGCAGTGCCGCATACAATGGCATCGGTAAAAAAAATACCAACAGTAATATAAACCCAGTATGAAATGAAATACCGGTCATACGGCAAAAATAATTTAAAACTTTATCAACACAATTCATATTAACCCCTCACTTAAAATTCATTTTATATTTTGACATTGTTAAAACGCCTTTCTTTAGTCTCAAAAAAGAGACAGCAAACCACGATTTATCAAGCCCATTTTTTTATAAAACCCAATTGCCCTATCATTTGGCTGATTATTTTTTGCACCACATATTTCTTTTTTTCGGTGACGTTACCCAACAACACAATCACCACCAAGGTTGAAATCAAAATCAATATATGGCGCAGAGGGTTATTCACATCCATACCGTAAAACGCAGCGAAAAATTGCAGCAAAGGATAATGAAGTAAATAGATAGAAAAGGTGAGACCCGCCCAATAACGAATCGGTTTTTCAAAAAAGACCAAGCTACTCTCAACTGTGGGAGCAATCGCTTTAATACCAATAAAGTGCATAGCAACCAGTGCACCGTAGACATAGCTGATTAAAAATTCATCAGAAAATTTTAATTGATAGCGCACAAAGTCTTCGCCTAACCACTGCATCGATAATGCCTTAAAATCGATGTATATGCCTGTCAATTTAATCAAAACGTAGATGACAACCGGAGTAACGAACAACACCCACCCTGATGTGATCGATAACCGTGAGCGTTGATTAAAGTGGAAGACCCATACGCCCATTAACCAAATAGGCAACAGTAATATAATTTTGGGCCCCACAATTAATAATACCAGCGCAACCAGTACGATACGGGTATAGCCAGTATAATAGAATGCCGCAGCAAACAGCACGTAATACCAAAATTCGTAACTCAGGGACCAGAATGGTCCATTAGTAAAGGGGCGAACCGAAAAAAACCACAGCTCATTGATAAAAAAAAAGTTACTCATAAAACGCCAGACAGGTTGATCTTGCTTATACCACCACCCGTCATACAAAGCAGGATCCAGTGTTTGTCCAATGTGATCCAACACCACGGTGAGCAGTAAAGCTGGAACCACCACTGAATACAGTCGAGACAAACGATTTAGAGCATAACGACCTACCGTGCGCTCCCTGGATGTACTGACGTAGGCAATGACGTAGCCGGATAAAACAAAAAACAAAATTACTGCATCGCTACCCACGTTCAAAGTTCGGATATACGCATAATCACCACCGGACAATCGCGTGTAAGCAAAATGCGAAATCAATACCAGCAACGCAGCGCTCAGGCGCACCACATCAAGGTACAAAGAGACCGACTTGTTCAACGTCCTGTATTGCGGCAACGTGGCAATACAAAATCGTATTGAGGAGTCATCTAAATACTTTATCCTTAACTCATAAGAAAGCAATCCGTTGTAAGACCGGTGAAAACGACATAGTACAAACACGGATGAAGGTTTATAATTCAGTGTAGCAGGTAATGCTTGCACAAAAAGTGCCACCACATGGCTTTATTACCCACTGATTTGTAGTGAATATCTGACGCAACATATACTGTCGGCGCAGAATGTAAAATGATATCCCTGGTTTATCAATTTCACCCATAGTCAAATACCTCCGGCAAAGCCGGAGGCCTGATTTTGTGACCGCTCAAAGCAGGCAACTGTCAGATCAGGTCTGAGCTACTACACCCGCTCTTCTACTACAACCCTTAGAGGTAATTTAACTGAGTACATACCCTAAA
>CAYQVF010000110.1:0-4641 GCA_964421045.1 uncultured Chromatiaceae bacterium | reverse complement strand
GACCGTTGGGTGGAACATAACTCTGAAGACCCCGGCGCGGCAGCAAAATAAGGATAACCGTAAAAATTAGTTTGCATTAACGGGTTTTCAATCACTATTCTAGCAAGGCTAATAGTGGGCGTGTAACTGACGAACAAAGCTTCCGCGCGTCCTGCTCACGATGCCCCTTGCCTACCTCTCTGTAGACAATGCAGCTACAAGTGAGTGAGCGTAATGTCAGAAATGTGAAATAATTTTTGAGGCTGCCCTAAGGATCAGGACAGCCTCCTAGTGTAGCGTCCTATACTGTTTGACGATTCAGAGGCTCAAAAATGTCGCAAGACAAGGCGCAGTTCGCAGGCAATGGCCATCACCCTTGCCAAGAACTGGAACGCGGAAAAAAGGCTGACGGCTTTTGTTTTGCTAGAAATTATAGCCCCATCATTTTCATAGTCGCGTTATATTTATGGGGGAATTTTCCTGCGATGGCGAGTCAAGATGGCTCAACTGTAGCGGCAATACCGAATTTAATGCCGCTGAATTCGACTGCATGGCATCTCGATATACCGATAACTAAGAAACCACTCATCGTTCTGGCTCAAGCAGCGTCTTTGCTTCCCGAGCTGGAGTCAAAAATAAATCGGGAGGTTCTTGCCGAGTATGCCGCCGAAGCCTTGGCACAAAAACATTTAAAGCGTTTGCAAAATAAAGAGTCGGGGCTCATCCGGATTGAACGAAACATAAAACAGCTCACACGTGTGTTTTTAGGCCCCTTTCAAAATCGGCTTGCGGCGCAGCCAATCTTAGATAATCTCAAAGAACGTCGTATCTTATTTAGATTTAATTTTGATAAAAAACTACAGGCTTACGTCATCCGTTTAGGTGCATTTTCAAAAGACCAGGATGTAGAACGATTTAGCTTACAATTGAAAAAATCAAGAATTGGTAGTGTAAAAAAAACCCCGATCAAATTAAATGTCTATCAAGTGGTCAAATTTACAGCACCTCAAAAAACCACAAAAACAGTTGACATTCCCAAACCCCCTCTCCCCTCTCTTGCTCCCAAAATCGGGGTAAAACCCGCCCCGATTAAACTCGTAAAACCTCCTGTGGTGATTGAAGGCATGGGCCTAGAAAATTTATTTTTCGACAAGGATGAGGAGCGTTATCCAGCGATAAACAATAAAGATTCGGACAACTCGATAACATCAAAAAAAGAATCACTGGATGACTTGCTAGAAGGTTTTGATGATACATCAACATTATCCAATAATAAATCACCCGATCACGTTACTGACTCGTCAAACGATGAATTATTCGATCACATGGATTTCAAAAAATCATTCAGCTCCGATCAATCCAGATGGAATTTAACCACACTAATATCACTTAGTAGCGCCTACCGCTATAACGATCAAACTCGTGTAGCAAGTAATACCAAATATGAAGGATTGTCCCAACTAAAAATAAAATTACTGCCTGAGCTACGCTATAAATTCAGTGAAAACTGGGATAGCGTTATCAGTGCCTCAGCATTTTATGATTTTATTTATGCCGTAAAAGGAAAAAACAAATACACAAGCGAAACATTAGACGAGCATGAATCTGAATTAGAATTTCGCGATGCCTATATTCGTGGCACTTTAAGTGATAATTTTGACATCACCATTGGCAGACAAGTTGTTGTGTGGGGAAAATCTGATTCTATTCGTGTCCTCGATGTTCTCAACCCGCTTGATTCTCGCGAACTGGGTATGGCGGATATTGAAGACCTGCGCTTACCTGTTGTCATGGTTAAAGCAGATTATTATTTTTCTCAATGGAATCTAAGTGCCATCGCCATACCCGAAATCCGCTTTGATAAGCGCCCTGCATTTGGTAGCGAATTTTATATTTCAGACAGAGAGCCGTTACCCGAAGAGATTCCAGATGATTTGGACAATCCAGAATACGCATTGGCACTAGAAGGTATTTTCACTGGCTGGGATTTGTCATTTCATCTGGCCAACGTCTACAACGACCAATCAAATATGATACTCAATGAAAACAAACAACCTGTCAAACAAATTCATAGCAGATTAAATCTTGCGGGTGTTGCCACAAACATCGCGAGAGGCGATTGGTTATTTAAGTTTGAATCGGCCTACATTGATGGTCTCGAATTTGCCAGTATAGACACTCCGTTTTCTCGGTTAGACCTTTTGTTTGGTGCCGATTACTCCGGCTTTTCCAATACCCTATTAACAATAGAAGCCGCTAACCGAAGATTATTAAATTATGATGAAATATTATCGACATCGATTGATCAAACAGAAAAAGATGAAACCACAATAGCATTGCGCTATTCCGGGAATTTTTTACGTGACAAAATTAATATCGTCGTTTTAGCCGTGATATTCGGTAATAATTTCGACGCCGGTGCTTATTATAGAGGCTCAGTAAAATATGAAATTTTTCACTCAACCTCATTAACTTTTGGCACTATGATTTATCAAGGAGGTGATAACTTTTTACTGCAAGGAATCGAAAAAAATGACCGAATGTTTTTTGATCTACGCTATAGTTTTTAATTTTCATTAACAACAGTATTTTCCAGTTTCACGGCTACCAAAAAGAGTTATAACTTAATCTGGTGTTTCAGGACTTGAAAAAAAGCGGCGTATCTGGTTGATTGTAGTTACTAGACAAACATGAGCAATCTGAATTAACTCTGACACCAGCCCTAACTATTAGGCGACAACTAACCCTGCGGCACCCCAGTAAGCACAAAGTATCTCTTGACTCCTTTTTCTTTTTCAATTTTCAGGACTTCGGAAGTGCAAGAGCAGTGCAATATATTAAAAATTTTGCCACCACCTTTCGTAGAACCTCGAAAACTTAAAATGCTTAGAAGTGCTATTTTGACGCGAAAATAGGGTGTTTAAGACTTAAAACCACCCTTTATATTACAGAAATTTATTGATAATGAATCAGTTGCATAGGTTCGAGCCCCTTCGGGCGCAGTTTATGGGTGCCGCCTACGGCTTGACGCAGTAACTACACCGTATATACTATAAATAGAGGCCATACTCGTTACAACTACCGGAGCGACCAAAATGAAAGCAGAAAAAGCCCAGTTTGAAGCTTTGATTCAACCATGGGGCAATAGCCTAGGATTACGTATCACGCAACCCATAAGCAAGCTCTCACATTTGAAACGCGGTGATACTGTTATCATTGAAATCACTAACGAAGGTTTCTCGGTTCGACCCAAGCAGGTGAAACCGACCCAGTTTCCATTTACCGAGAGCGATCTGCTCGCAGATCTCACACCGCACACCGCTCACGCAGACGAACTACCCGCCCTCGTAACTAGCGAAACCGGAGATTGACACTTTGCCTCAGTACGTTCCCGACCGTAGCCATATCATTTGGCTCGATTTCGAACCCACTAAAGGCAAAGAGATCGGCAAATACCGTCCCGCATTAGTATTGTCGAGCAAAGCCTATAATAAAAAGACAGGACTACTCATCTGTTGCCCTATTAGTACCAGTATTCGTGGAGGAGCCACCGAAGTACCAGTCAACAACCTCGACAAACCCAGCGTGGTCGCAGCCAATCTGATCCACACCCTAGATTGGCAACAACGGAAAGTAAAACTGATCTCTAAAGCGGATAAAGGTGTTTTTAGTGAAGTACTGTTAAGATTAATCCCATTGATCGGCGCGGATCATTTGATGCACGAACTGCGTGATTAGTCGATTTTTATGAACCAAACTACTTACAGCCCGATCAATCTCACACACCTCGCCACACAAACTAATCCCCCATCACCAACACATCCATCTTCGTTCTTAAAAAACAGGCCAACGCTTCTTCAGGCTTGCAGACCACCGGTTCATTCTCATTGAATGAAGTATTCAATACCATCGGCACACCGATATACACTTCGAGTTCCTTGAAATATAGGCAGATATCCTATATTCTTAAATGTAAGATTACTTCTTACATTTAAGGTGGTGAACAGTGACACGAACAATAACCGTTGATACTGGGGAAGAATTGCGACGCTTTGTTGAAAGTCTAGTTGAATCAGGGGGATATAAAACAAACAGCGAAGTAATTCGTGAGGGCTTACGACTGCTTCAGGAAAAACAGGCTGCTTCAAGGCTCGAAGCACTGCGTAGGCTCATTAATGAAGGTGAGAATAGCGGCGAACCAGTAAACTGGAACGTAAACGAATTTTTAGATCGAATGAAAACCAAAAAACATGAGCATGTCCAAAAATAAAGAATTTCGATTACGGCCAAAGGCTGATAGAGATCTAGAAAACATCTACGAATACAGTTATCAGAAATTCGGAAGCGCAAGAGCCGAACAATATATTAAAAATTTCACCACCGCATTTCGTAAAACCTCGAAAACTTAAAATGCTTAGAAGTGCTATTTTGACGCGGAAATAGAGTGTTTAAGACTTAACACTACCCTTTATATTACAGAAATTTCTTTATAATAAATCAGTTGCGTAGGCCCAACCCTCTTCGGCTAAATTTTTTGATCCTGCTTTGTTATACTGAATGAAAAACTTTACGTCCCTCTTTTGTTGCCTGTTTTTTCTAAATGAATAAAATATTTTTAACCTCTTTTTTGATCCCTTTCCCTTCCTTCGGATAATAAGGCTT
>CAYQVF010000109.1:0-4720 GCA_964421045.1 uncultured Chromatiaceae bacterium | reverse complement strand
GCGGGATACACAATGATAATAAGGGGTGGCCTCAAGCGAGACCTGAGCATAACGGAGTTTTGGCACGGTTAACTCCTTTAACCTCTATGATTTCATAGACACATGATGTTGTGCCTGGTTGGGCAGATTGTCAACTTAAGGGGTCAGAGCCCTTTAAGGAAAATATCATGCTACGTATTTTTGCCCAAAAAGAGCTCTGCCCCCCTTAAATCCGATCTTCGCGGCGAAAAAGCAAGAAACAAGACCTGACCCCTATCTTGTTTGACCCCTATCTTGTTTTTATTCAGTTTATTTTTGATGCGTCAAATATTTCGCTCACTTTGCAGTGTCTCGCGGCTCACTTCCCCTCTACGCGACCGCATAAAATTAATAAATACAATAGGTTATTGATATTCAACGGTAGATATTAAGCCCCATTTATAGAAATAGGGTGCATGCTCACTTTGCAATAGCGGGAATCTAAGGTATGTTGGCTAAAATTTTATCAAATCATAAACTTACGGTGCTGCTCAAAAAATAACCGGGGCCGCAAAGTGAGCGTGCTCGATATACAAATGTTAGATTTTTCGAGAGAGATGATGGGATACACAAAAATTGTCATTGGTATAATTGCAGTGTTAGCTATATCGTTTGCGTGCGCTTCAACGTCGTCTAAATATTCTGATAAAATGGTAATGGGGAACAAGCCAAAACATCACACTATCACTGGATATCAAAACCATCCATTTGTGGAAACAGCCGCTTCTAAAGGGGTGTTTTTTTATATTCGCAGATTCTGGGGATCGGTGTTTGTTCCTGATATCCCTGATGGACATACGTTGTCTGAGCTAGAATCTATGCAGCTTTTAAATTCAATTGAAAGTGACCGTATTACTTGGTTGGGGCACGCTAGTTTTCTGATAAAAACCTCTGATGTAACAATTTTAACAGACCCTTTTCTATCTGAATTCGCCAGCCCAGTTTCATGGGCGGGTCCAAGAAGGTTTGTCGATTCGCCCATCCCTATAAATAAATTGCCTTCAATCGATATAGTGATTGTTTCACATAATCATTATGATCACTTGGATGATAGAACTGTTAGTAACTTAAAAAACAAAAATAATATTCATGTGGTCGTGCCTTTAGGACTTAAGTCATTTTTTACCAAGCGAGGATATAGCAAGGTCACCGAGTTAGATTGGGGGCAGTCAGTATTTATTGAAGGTGTAGAGTTTACTGCGCAGCCTTCAGTTCATGATTCTGCACGAAGTACATCTGATCATAATGAAACTCTATGGGCTTCCTGGGTCATTGAGAGTTCCCAAAATCGCATTATTTTTATTGGGGATACGGGATACTCAGAAACGATTTTTAATGATATCGGTGATAAATATGGTTCATTTGATTATGCTATTTTACCTATAGGGGCTTATGAGCCAAGGGAGTTAATGTGGATGTCGCATACTACTCCAGAAGAAACGGTTATGATTGGGAATGATATTCATGCAAATACATTGATTGCTTCTCACTGGGGAACAGTCAGCAGCTTGTCAGATGAACCATCATTTGAACCGCCAAAACGGTTCAGAACGGAGGGGCTAAAAAAAGGTTTTTCTGAACAATCGCTATGGGTCATGAAAATTGGAGAAACTCGTGATATATCAAAAAATATATTGCCTAAATAATCATGGTAACAAGTATACGTTTGTGCCTTTGAAGGAAGTAAAAGTAAGTTCCTATGTCAATAAAAAATCTAATCGGGTAGCCAAGGGTCTCTAACCCTCGGCCCCCACAACACCTTTCTATTACCCATAAGTTATACAAAAAACAGGATACTCATCAATTATTGACATCCTGTTCGCGCCCCGTTAGATTGCAAGACATACTTTACCTATACGAAAGAAGGGGGGCACGGATGCCAACCCTTCGAAAAAACTAGGCCTGCCTGGACTCAATACCCCCACTACCGCTGTATCTCACGCTGTGTTCGCCGAATAAAATAGGACATCCATCAATTATTTTATGGGTTTTTATCCAACCGTAGTTGAAAGCAAAAACTGGCGATCATCTGTCAGTGCCTACAAGCACCGCCGCGTGAACCGGAAACAAAAACAGACACCAGGATACCATCCACCACCTGCCTCTGCCCAAAATGTCAAAAGGGCCAACTTCAAGTGTGTTATGAAATCCTGGCAACCCCACTGTATGAACAGTGGCCTGATGATAACGCGCTAAGCAAAAAAACAGGACAAACCGTGAATGCCAGATTTTTGACGCCTTGGCATCTGTGACGCCTTGCTGTCATAAATTGTACAAATAACAAATAAACTGAATGAGTAACAGAGCTGAAAATGGGTAAGAAAACAGCTTTATCAAATAGGGTCTCAGCCAAAATGGTATTATCTCCCTTCGACAAGTCCCACCGCTTTCAATGCAATCCCCATAGCCTGCTGCCCCAAGAGGCGGCATAATCCAACAGACATTTATACGTTAGGTAATTCAAAGGAATTATTTATTTAGCTCTTATTGGGAAAGTAGTTTGGCTAGCTATAAAATTCACCGAGGCACTCGGGGGAATTGGGAATGTTACAATTATCGGCATAACAATCGTTGCTGTTATCATTTTCTTCAAGATTTTTTCTTGGGGTAATAAAAAGAAAGCGAAGGCTAAAAAGCAAAAGAGGTTAATGCAAAAATACAACGACGAAGATATTGTAAAAAATATTATGAACCAAACTATTTGGCAGGGGCAAACCTCTAATCAAATAGTCGAATCTCTTGGTCAGGCTGAGGATATTGATCAAAAAGTACTAAAAACCAAGAAGAAAGAAACATGGAAGTACGGATTTGAGGGAGGCAATAGATATCGGCTCAGAATCACCCTAGAAAACGACGTGGTGGTGGGGTGGGACCAAAGATAAAGAGAGTTAAGAAAATCAAGTCTTTACTTATAGCATTTAATCTCTTGGGTTGAGTTCTCCACAGCTAAAAAAGAAACAGAAAAAATAGGATGCCTATAAATTATTGACAATGGATAAATCAACATAGTGTCTATTGAGATTGTGAAGTTATTTTTAATGTATATGATGATGCTGGTGATATTTTAAGGTGGAATCTAGATAAAAATACATAATGAGGTTAATTAACTCGGGTCATTTAAGTTTTGCTAAAGAATACTAGGGCAATATAAATAACGCTGTAAATTCCCGATTATTAACGAAGCTATCCTCTCTACTCGGTGCAGCATTAAACTCAAAAGGAATTATTGTCTTGAATAAAACAACATCAATATATCTCGATATAGTTCGTTTTCTAGCAGCAATTGTTGTTTTTTTGTACATGCAAACTACGAAAGGTTTACCGGTGGTGAGTTGCCTTTCATATGGCGAATTTCCCATTTAGGAAATGATGCGGTAATGGTATTTTTTGCTTTATCTGGATTCGTTATCACTTACGTGGCTAACACAAAAGAGAAAACAATAGATGAATACTTTATAAGTAGGTTTTCGAGATTATATTCAGTTGTTCTTCCCGCGATATTTGTCACTGTATTTTTGGACTTGATTGGGTCAAATATTGACTTTAGTGTATATGATGGACCATGGTACCAGTCAGATATGCCATTAGTCCGTATTGTTGCTAATTTATTTTTTATTAATGAATTATGGTTTTCTTCAATTCGTCCCTTTTCTAACGGACCATTCTGGTCTATTGGATACGAATTT
This sequence comes from uncultured Chromatiaceae bacterium, assembly GCA_964421045.1. Classification (GTDB taxonomy): domain Bacteria; phylum Pseudomonadota; class Gammaproteobacteria; order JAADHS01; family JAADHS01; genus JAADHS01. Next base: position 1,016 of record CAYQVF010000109.1, on the reverse strand, counting down.
TGGTACTATGTGCTATTTGCGATAATATTTTATCTAAAAACACCCCTAAGACCTGTTTTATTTTTGTTTGTTTGTTTGCTTGTTGGGCCTAAGATATTGTTATTGGCACCAGTCTGGTTATTTGGCGTCATTGCTTATTATGTTACCTTGAAAAAAAATATGCCCGAATTTTTTGGTTGGATTTTGTTAATAATATCGACAGGAGGATACTTGTTATATAGGCTTAATGGGGGGCATGAGTATATCCTGGACATGACAAAAGTATGGCTGGGGGAGGATCTTTACAAAAGCCTTTCGTGGTCTAGGTATTTTTTAAGTAGCTATATTGTTGGGACATTCATTACATTAAATTTTATTGCCGTAAGTATAGTTTCACATAGAATTTCATTTTTATTAAATGCGATTGAGTCTCCAGTTCGGTATTTGGCGTCTTATACTTTTGTTCTATATTTATTGCATTATCCACTGCTACAGTTTTTTTCTGCGGCTACAAAAGGCATGGAACCTGGAACTGGAAGAGCTTTTATTATAGTAATGAGTAGTTTGTTTATTGTTTGGGTGCTGGGCTATTTTACTGAAAGAAAAAAATATAGTTATAAACTATTCTTCAAGAGGGTGCTGGTTTACGCGAAAATTAAGGCTAACAAAGTCTGAGGTATCCCATAAATCTCACTTGTATAAGAAATAAAATAGAATACCCATCAATTATTGCTAAGTTTTCTGGCCATAAAGCAGACCTGTGCTAACCTGAGAAACCCCGCAACAACATAAACCTGCCCTCATATTCTCTGACACTGATATCAGTAATTTTTATAGTCCACAAATACACGAGGAATGTTTTCCCGTTTTGGGATATTTCTGCATTCAACATCCTGCTCACACCCCAATACTCCACAAGAACAACTCTCTAAAAACCCTACTTATCTTATTGAAAATGATAATTTTTTTAAAACTGAAGCACTAAGGATCGCTCGAACAATAACTGTCTCATTGGTGAACTGGCTCGGTTTTTTTGA
>CAYQVF010000108.1:0-4879 GCA_964421045.1 uncultured Chromatiaceae bacterium | reverse complement strand
TGAGTGTCCGGTTGACCTGATTGGCAGGTCCGTATCGGTTTTATGAAGAACCTTGTAGCGTGACTTAGAAGAAACATGGTTCCTGTGTTCTGGATGTTTTATCTCTGTTGAGAAGATATATGGAAGGTGGCTTGCCTAAGAAATGGTGGGAGTTTACGGAAGAGAGGAAGCTGAGGCTTGGGGAGGGATAGTAAGCCGGTCGGCTAGGTGTTATAGGTTTTTAGTGACGGCTGGAACCAGCCCAAAGCGGTAACTCAAGCCTTTATGTTGATGTTGTGTTTTCGACGCAAAGCGAACGTTAACAAGGTCAATAAAAACAGTATCTGTTGATCTCTAGATATTAAGTGTTTTCAAGTTGGAGCACTGAAATAGTGAAATTGTATAACTCTGAGAATATCACCATTTCTTCGCAATTTTCATCAAACCAGACACCAGCTGGCAATTTTACTCCTTGCCGTTGATTTTCATTGGTTACTAAGCCTGCTGCCAAAGAGTTTTCTGGTACTGGAATTGGAGGTCTGTTAGAGGTTTTAAAAAATATTCCAGAACGAAATGCTGGCTTGCTCGATCTTGCCCAAAGAATAAACCCATCGCGTGAGACAACAATAACTGCACGGCGTCCTGTATATGCTATCCAACGCAACGTGGCAGCAATAAGCGAAACGCCATATCGATCAGCACAATGTCCAATCATATCCAGATCAATCTTAGTTTTAGCATCGATTTGCTGGCGGTAATCGTCTAACGGCATGAGCAAATTAGCAGCAAACTCATTGGCCTCATGTTCAATCTGGCCATAAGCGGAATCCCATCGCACCAAATCTTGCTCCCCACATTCAATACCATCTGGATGATCAAATCTGTGAAGAAGGTAATGGCCAAATTCATGAGCAAGTGTAAAATTTATTCGTCCATCAGATTTCATCGAATTATTAAAGATAATGCCCCAGCCTTTTTCCCCAGCGGGTGCTTTATATAATCCTCCATCAAATCTTGGTAAAGAATCCCCCTTGATCATGGTAATAGGATCATCAGGGTATTTGTGATGAGAAAAGTCCTTCGCTATAGACTTTACATCTACGGGGAAACGTTCTCGGTCAGAAGAATAGGCATTTAGAATATGAGTCAGTTGATATGCCCACTTCTGCGGTGTCGTATTATCAGTGGTCATCTTCATCCCACAAATCTACAAATGTTCGTATCTTGGATTTTGTTTTTTCATCCATTTGCTGATATTTACGATAAAACTTAGCGTCAGTAGCATTTTCCACAGTGATTCTCGCCTGATCGTCTAATAAATATTCAATTGTCACACCAAATTGTTCGGCTATTTTTGATATTTTTTCTGCCGAAGGTCTGGGAGGTGCTTTATTTTCCAACTCCCATATATAGCTTTTGCTTGAATCTGTTAGTTCTGCAAGCTTTTCAAGGGTATACCCCTTCTTATCCCTAAGTTCTTTAATCTTTGCGCCCAATGCTGTCGTCATATGATACCTCCTCGGTACAACAAAAGTTCGGTATTGGCTTATATTCTAACCTTGACTACAGGAAATATCCATGTTTTAATCTCGTTCAGAATTCAGAACTAAATGTATTGCTAATGAGGTATTAAGATGTCTCGCACGCACGTAGACCACAATGACATAGCAAAATTTGCCCAGGATAAGGTCAACTTGCCGAAAGCCAAGGCCGATGAATATCGTGCTCAGGCAAGGCGGTTGAGGGAAAAACTGGAAAACTATCTTGGAGAACACCCAGATTTCTCGCTCAAGAAAATGATGATTTCCGGTAGCTTGGCTAAAGGAACAGGTCTCAGATCACTCAATGACATTGATGTAGCGTGTTATGTCAGTGGTGCAGATGCGCCGTCTGACATCCCAAGGTTATTAGAGTACATAGCAGAAAGATTGAGAAAGGCATTTCCAAATTTTACTCCTGACCAAGTCACACCTCAAACCTACAGTATTTCCGTATCTTTCAAAGGGACAGGGCTCGATGTGGATATCGTGCCTATCCTGTATTACGGCGATAAGAATTGGTACGGCAATCTTGTTAGTCAGGTCGATGGCTCTTTCTTGAAAACCAGCATTCCATTACACCTCGATTTTATTAGAAAGCGTAAACAAAAAAACTACCAACATTTTAGTCAGGTTGTCCGGCTTGTAAAATTTTGGGTACGAAAAGAGAAGAGGGAACGTGATGGATTTCGATTTAAGTCTTTCATGGTAGAGATGATCCTCTCAAAACTCTCTGACCAGGGAGTAGATTTTTCTGATTACCCAGAAGCCCTTCAAAGTTTCTTTACCTACATTGCCACAACAGATATGCGAGAGCTTATTGTATTTGATGATTGCTACGCGCCGAACACGGTTGGCACGATTACTACTCCAGTTAAAATCATCGATCCGGTAAATGCCGAAAATAACGTAGCAAATCTATATACAAATACACAAGCTGACATGATTGTTGAAGCTGCTCTTGATGCAGGTGACGCTATAGATTCAGCACTTTCCGCAACGACCAAGCAAGACACGCTGTATTACTGGCAAAAAGTCTTTGGTTCAACTTTTCAGGTGTAAGGTGAATATGAGTTATAGCTATACTACAACAGAAACAAAAACTTTTACTATTACCCATGCTAAGCATATTGCTGCAAAAGTAGCCACTGACTTAAAACGTATGCAACGCTTTTATGGGAAACCATATGATCTTTCGATAAATAACTTTGAAAACGAAGTTATAGAGTTATTAAAGCACGGGTATCTGAAAAAAGTTTCTTATGGTTTTCAAAAAGATGAACAATGGATCGAGCCGACACTTATATATGAAGCCAGCGAGCTTAATATTGCGGCTAATGATGATCCGGGGAAAGTTCGTCCGGGAAAGGATATAACAGGCGCTAGTTTTTGTAGTTATCTTGAATATTCAAATGCTTGGGATTCGCTATCTGGCGAAGAAAAAGAATCGTTTGAACATGGGCTACCAATACAACGCACTACGGGAAGTGTTCCTAGCATCTCCGGTTACTTGGATAATGATCGAACGTATTCCTCTGGCGGAAGAGCATTGTTACGTTCAAGTGTAAGGAGCTACGCATGAATACATCACCCTCTATAGATGAACTTTTTGAAAAACGTATTTCATACCCTGATTTTGAAGCTCAGGAGCGCTTAAGTAAATTGGTGGGTTTGGATGATCAAATCAGTCGACTTTCTAAAATATTGGGCTTACTTGTGAATTCTAAAGGCTTGGAGAACTGGGCAATAAAATACCATCAAGGTGCAGATCAGCTTGTTAATATGATACTACGACGACCTCCACTAATAGTTTTAGCTGGTGATGTTGGTTCAGGAAAATCGGAGTTAGCCGAAACCATTGGTGACGCAGTGGCGAGGCAGGAAAATATTGATATTTCACTTCTTCCCCTGAGTTTATCCAGTCGCGGACAAGGTCGTGTTGGTGAAATGACGCAGCTTATATCAAGTGCGTTCGAGTATGCTGTCTCAGAAGCACAAAAATTAAAATCCAGCTCTGGCGTTTCACGAGGTGGAATCATTTTATTAGTTGATGAAGCTGACGCATTGGCACAATCAAGAGAGGCTGTGCAAATGCACCATGAAGATAGAGCAGGCGTGAATGCTTTTATTCGTGGAATTGATCGCATTGCTAACGGGAAACTCCCTGCTGCTGTCATCATGTGTACAAACCGCATTAACGCACTTGATCCTGCAATAAAAAGGCGTGCAGCAGATATTCTTACCTTTGGTCGTCCAGATAAAACCCAAAGAGCAGCCGTGTTAGCCAGCCCACTAAAACAACTCGGATTTACGCAAGGCCAAGTAGAATTATTGGTTGATGTGACGGGGGCTGCTAAAGAGCGTAAGTACGGATTTACGTTTTCTGATCTCACTCAACGGCTGATTCCAGCGATAGTGCTTGATGCATACCCCCATCAAGCTATTACGCCTAATAGAGCATTAGCCGTTGCCCAAAAGATCGAACCAACACCACCATTTCAGGAGCAAACGATATGAGCGACTGGTCTCTCCCTGAAATACTCAAAAGTCTACACGAAGACATAGAGCATAGATTATCAACGGTTCGCAAGACAATGGCTCACCCTGGCACCAAGGGTGACGGCAGTGAAAATGTATGGCTAGATTTATTTAACACCTATCTGCCCGAAAGATACCGAGCTGCTAAAGCACATGTTGTTGATAGCAAGGGAGTATTCAGTCAACAACAAGATGTTGTCATATTTGATAGGCAATACTCACCATTTGTTTTTCAATATGAAGAACAAACGATAATTCCTGCCGAAAGTGTCTATGCTGTTTTTGAAGCCAAGCAGACTATGAATCTAGGAATGGTAAAATATGCACAGGAGAAAGTTAAAAGTGTCCGGGAGCTACATCGTACTTCTCTGCCAATACCGCACGCGGGAGGAATCTATCCACCTAAACCGCTAATACCTATAATTGGCGGTATATTGGCTTTGGAAAGCGACTGGGAACCCGCATTAGGTGATCCTCTTATTAAGCAATTAAAAACAGATATTGGTAAAAGTTTACTTAATACTGGTTGTGCTGCAAGTCACGGGAATTTTTTTTACGATAAAAAGAAGAAAATATTTGAGGTGCTTACAGAACAAAAAGCTGCTACTGCATTTTTATTTAAACTAATTTCAGAATTGCAGTTTAGCGGTACTGTGCCAATGATTGACATACAGGCATACGGAGATTGGCTACTTAAAAGTTAGCTTATCATGGTTGGAAGGGGCGGGTTTATTGTGCTGTGTACAAAACAAACCAGATCGATAATTAATGCCCGCCCGAAAACTCATAACATGTTGAAATATCTTTGATTTATCGTGTTTTCC
>CAYQVF010000107.1:0-4926 GCA_964421045.1 uncultured Chromatiaceae bacterium | reverse complement strand
CCTTAGGCTGGCAAACCTGGTTAGACCAAGCTTATTTCTACATTGCCGTTAAAAACCTTTATGACCGAATTTTTGGTTTGTTAGGGTTCATTATTGTCATGATGGTTTTTTTCTCCATATACAATACGGTCAATATAAATGTTATCGAGCGCACTCGTGAAATCGGCACCCTACGCGCCATGGGTACCTATATCCGCGAGATCATACGAAATTTTATCTTGGAAGGTTTTGTGATTGGAAGTGCCGGCGCAATCATTGGCGTTACTGTTGCCATGTCAATTTCATTTGTATTATCCATCGCAAATATTAAAATGCCGCCACCGCCCGGACAAACCGCCGGTTATCCGCTAATTATTAATATTCCATTTAATCTCTATATTTTTTCGATATTCGTTAGTGTATCGATTTGTTTGATTGCTGCCTGGATTTCCAGTTACAAAGCAGCCAAAAAATCGATTGCCGGAGCACTCTCACATGTTTAAAGTTTTTTTCATCATTACGCTATGCATTCCTTTAGTGGTTTTAGCGGACACTGCTAATGAGCGGGTAGAAAAAGCTGATCAATATCGGCAAAGTTCGGATCAACTTAAAATCAATACGGTCATTAAGTTATACAAAAATAATCAGCTCGATAGGGAGCGCTCTTATGACGTTTATACTAAACCAGGGCGCAGATCATTGGTTGTTTCAACGTCTCCCTCAGAAAAAGGGCAGCGAGTGCTCATGATTGAAGATAATTTTTGGCTATTACTCCCCAAGACCAAGCGTCCGATTCGTATCACACCCGTTCAAAAATTATTAGGAGAAGCATCCACTGGTGATGTCGCCACCATGAGTTGGCATGATGACTACAGCGCGGTCTTTTCGACAGGCCAGCAGGTTAATGAAAGCGGCCATATTGAACTCACGTTATCTGCCAGACGAAAAGGGGTGACTTACCATCGTATTGAACTCACATTAATGGCAGATACCAATCGACCTGTGGAAGCCAAGCTCTATTTGTCCTCTGGAAAACAGGCAAAAACCGCTCGCTTCGAAATGGCAAACATAGATGGGCAGCAACAAGTTCAGAAAATGATTTTAATCGATAAAATTCAAAAAAATCGCTATACAGAGATTGTCTACCTTGCGCGAAAAAACCATTCACTCAGTGATAAATATTACAACCCAAGCTATCTCGCTAAAAATCCGTCGCTCGTCATACGATAATTTTTATGAAAGTTGGTTGGATTACGGGTTGCCTAATTTCCTTACTGATAAAATCGGCTACTGCAGAGCAGTCTATCAGCTTTCTATGGCAGCCCCAGTATAATTATTATTCGTCCGATACTCTTTTTTATGTGCCGAATGCTTTTATTAAAAAACCAGAAATCATCAGCCAGAAAACGATTGAACTCAGAGGTAATCAATATCATAAATTCGTAGAGGGGTTCTTTTTTTTGAGTCTCGATAATCAGCGGGACGATACCGGCTCAGTAGAAACAGATATTAAGATGAATGAGCTTTATCTCACGAAGAGTATCAGCAATTGGGAGTTTACCCTTGGCAGACAAATTAGCAGTTGGGGTGTAGGCTACGGATTTCGACCGCTGGATGTCATACAGCAATACGATCGTCAGACAACTAATCAGCGATCTGTTATCGGAAAAAATCGCATTGCGCTAGACTACTATTTTGGCATGTCATCCTGGTCGTTGGTATGGGTTGATCCAATGAAAAGTGGAGGAAAGGATAATCGTAATATGGCGTCTATTGTCTCTAAATATTCCACCAGCCGAGATAACTATGATCTACATGCCGTGGCTCGGTATAATAAAAAAAATAAGTTACAACTCGGTTTAGGGGGGGTCTTCATTACCACTGATGCTTTATCGTTACATGGATCTATATTAGTTAGTCAAGCGTATCAGAAACAAATCAATACACTTGCCGGGCAATCTCGTGTGTTATTGTCAGAAAAAAACCCATACCAAACGGTTGATTATTACCGTGGATTTCAAGCATTGCTTGGTTTTAGCTGGAGCAGTTTTTCAAAGCATAATATTATCATTGAATATTGGTATGACGACATGGCCTATTCTCATCAAGAATGGAAAAACCTTTTTCAACTTGCAAAACAACAACAGAATTTACTCGATCAAGCCATATTTTCCAGCTCACTCGTTCATGGGAATATCGCCTGGACGGCAACAGCAACTCAAGCACAGTCGCTTGCGCCGCATAACTTAATGGTACTTTGGCGCTATGATGCAGAATATTGGAAACCCGCTATCAATGTTCTCTTTTCTCCGGTCGATAAAAGCTACATGACCACCTTATCCACCCTTCGCTCAACTCGCTTATTTAAGTTTGAGGCCGGTGTTAGAGCATTTAAGGGTTCAAATAATTCGATTTACGGTGGGTTAATCATTACAAGTCATGTTTTCATGACGCTCTCAAGTGAATATTGAAATGACCATTAAACCCCTTTTTTGCTTTAACCGCTACGAATGGCTAAAATTAATCGCCATGAATACCGTAGTTGCCGTGACGTTAAGTTTAATCACAAAAAACAGCTTTTGAATAAATTTACTCTATTTTCAATCTAATTGGTATCAAAGTGGGCCCCATAGTCAAGACAGTAATTCAAAGATATAAGATATAAGTCTTAGCATGATCAATCACCTTCCGCTTGGTGTTGGAAAGGACACAATACGCTCATCGTTGATGGAACAACCGTATTGATGCCTGACACAAAAATAAATCAACAAGCATTTCCTCAACAAAGCTGCCAAAAAACGGGACTCGGTTTTCCGATTGCCCGCATAGTGGGGCTGATTTCATTATCTACGGGCTCCGTTGTTTCGTATGCCAAAGGCGTCTATCAAGGAAAAGGCACTGGCGAAACCTCCTTGCTATCCAAGATTTTTGGTGACATTGCGGTGAATGACATCCTATTGGCTAATCGCTACTATTGCACATAGGCCATCATTGCGTTGCTTTTACGGCAAGACTCGTACATCCTTGTTCAGAATCATGCCAAACGAAAACCAAACTTTTCAGAAGAAGAAAGATTAGGGAAAAACCCAAAAAAAACCGGTATGAATGACGGAGAAAGCGTACCTAAATTTGCCTGAAGAGATACGCATTCGGGAGTTTTCTGTGGCGGGTGTCGTTTATGTTACGACACTCTTGAGTGTTAAAACATATCACAAAAAAGAATTGACACAGTTGTATAAAGAGCGCTGGATTATTAAATTAGACTTTCGCAGCATTAAAACTCACATGGGTATGGAAATGCTGCGTTGTAAATCAGCGGAGAGGGCAAAAAAAATCCGTTGTCGCGTAAGCGAGGCGATTTTTAGCAGGGATGCCATAAAATCAATACCGAGGTAGCGACACTATAGCTCACACTCTACGTGTATACTCAATCGCATAATCTACAAATAGTCGAACAAGTTTAGCTAGCTGCCTGTTACTCGGATATACAATCGATAAAGGCACTTCAGATGTTGCAAACGAGGTGAAATCCCATGCTGTAAGCACCTCAACCAACCGCCCCGTTTTTAACTCCTGATTACATAGCAACTGCGGTAACTCGGTAATCCCCAAACCTTGCTCAGCAGCAAGCCGTTTACTTAAATGATCATTAATTACCAATACAGGCGATAATGTATAGTGTTGCTTTTTTTTGTCACGCATAAATGTCCAACGCATTCCTGCGCTCGCTGCGGCAAAAGCAATCAGACGGTGATGTTGCAAGTCTGGTGGCTGTTGCGGCATACCGTTAGCCTTTATATAAGCGGGTGATGCAACTAATATATGACGATACCTCATTAGTTGACAAGCATGTAGACCACTATCCTCAAGTTCTCCAACACGAAAAGCGAGATCATAGTCTTGCCCATACAAATCGATATTCTCTTCACTCGTATGGATATACACTCGCACCTCGGGATAACGTGATTGAAAGCCAGTTACGATTGGCATGATCAAGCAGCGTTCAAGCCCAGGGGGGGTCGTCATGCGAAGAGTTCCAACCACCGAATTAAGTCTGTTGCTAATCAATATATTAGCTTTTTCAATGGTTTCCAAGGCGTAACGACCATGCTCATAATACTCACGACCGGCATCAGTCAAATGCAACGCACGCGTTGATCGCTCCATTAAGCGCAGGCCAAGCACTTGCTCAAGCTCACTAACTTTTCGGCTAACCGTCGAAACCGGGTATCCCGTCTGCTTAGCTGCATTGGAAAAACTACCGCACTCCCAAACTTTACAAAAAAGCATAATGGCATTTAAATCTGTCACTGAATTATCCTATACATGGGAAAGTGTTTCCTATTTATAGCATTTATTTCTATATACAGAAACTTATAAACTAAGAGCACTACATATACAAGGAAATCAAAATGAGAATCAGTCTACTGTTATTCTGCGCATTCTGGATACAGAATTTAGCGGCGTCTATGCAAGACGAAGAAACAAAGCAAATTGCGCAAGTTATACAGAGCTATGGTAAGGCGATGCATAACTCTAATATAGAAGGCGTTATGACTCTGTTCGCAGAAGACGCTATATTTATACCTTCAGGCCATGCAACAGCAATAGGGAAAAAAGCTATAAAGGTAGCTTACGAAGCTGAGTTATCCAAAATAGACTTGGATGTAAGCGTAAAGATTGACGAAATATTTTATCACGGTAATTTAGCTTACGCACGGTCGCGATCGCTAGGCCAATTGACTATACTGGCTACCGGAAAGAAAAAATCAACTAAAGATTATCGAGCTTTTTTTATACTTCGAAAAATTGACTCCGAATGGAAAATAACACGCTTTAAGTTCAATTTTGCAAATCAGGGATGAATACTCAGGGAATTGCTATTGCAAAATTACCCTGGTATAGCCTCATCCCATTGGCTCTGATTCCGCTGGTCAGTTATCTTCC
>CAYQVF010000106.1:0-4951 GCA_964421045.1 uncultured Chromatiaceae bacterium | reverse complement strand
CCCTTAATTCTACGCATGATTTCAGATGGCGAAATACTAGGGGGAGATGAAACCAAAATATGAACATGATCTTTACTAACTACACCACGAAGAATATGTATTTCAAAACGCTCACAGGTCTGACGAACCAGTTCACGGACACGCAAGGCCAGATCCCCTTGCAACGTATGATAACGATATTTGGTCGCCCAAACAAAATGATATTCTATTTTAAACCTTGTATGACTGCCCTGACGATATTCCATGAATAACATTATAAAGCAACCGATAGCAAAATGCTATTCGCCTAAAGGGCGAAGGTTTTACCTTTTACAGAAACAATAAATTCAGGCCCCCTCTTGTGATTTGACCTGGCGCCGATTGCAAAGCAAGCCTTAATTACTTGATTTATTAACCATAACTGCCTATATTCCGGTAAGTGACATGAATACCCATTCCTTATTCATCTTTTACCCGCCCAAATTTTAGGATACTATCTTCCAAAATGTCAGTTTCTGTAGCAATCATCACCAAGAATGAAGAATACCGCCTGCCAGATTGCCTAAACAGCGTTTCCTTTGCTGATGAAATAATAGTTGTTGATTCCTGTAGCAGTGATGACACCATTAAAATTGCAAAGTCTTTTGGGGCTATGGTTTTTGTTGAGCCATGGCAGGGATTTTCTGCCCAAAAACAGTTTGCCGTAGATCATTGCACCAACAAATGGGTTCTTATTCTTGACGCGGATGAAAGAGTTCCACAGGAAACAGCTTCTCGTATAATGAGCATAACAACAAACCCATCCGTAAATGTGGGCGCTTATAGTCTAAGACGTAAAAACTATATTCATGGTCGATGGATTAAATCGTGCGGTTGGTGGCCAAATCGTGTTGTAAGACTGGTTAACAAGAACAAAGGTGCTTTTGATGGTAAAAACATTCATGAAAGTTGGCTTACCAAAAGTTTAATCACTCCACTTGAGGTGAATATAGATCATTTGAGTTTCAAAAATTATGCAGATCTCATAAAAAAAATGGATCAGTATTCAAATTTGGGAGCAGATAGTCTCTACGACCCCAAACATTATACTAACTTCTTCACCCCCTTAATCCATGGGTTCTGGATGTTCGCAAAAACATATTTCCTGGAATATGGCTGTCTTGATGGATTTGATGGTTTTGTTATATCTATAACAAATGCTGGTGGATCATTTTTTAAATACGCAAAATGTAGAGAGTTGGAAAAAACTCCATCTGCCAATCATACAAATTGATTTAAGACAATGAAAAGTGGCGACAAAAAAGCAGATCACACATGGTTAATATTAGCCAATCTGTTTAATATTGACGGCAACGCAGCCAGTCAGACTATCACTGACCGCCTCCCATTTCTAATAAGTAGCAATATTAAACCTGTTGTAATCAGTTCTCCTACCGGGATAAGAGATAAGCGTTTTCCACATTACCAGATTTTTTCAGCGGCTCCATCCGGTATTCTATTTGAAGTAAGGCATATTATTAATAAAAAGCTGAAGAATAATACGGCCAAAAAAATATTAAAGACTCTCCTATTGATAACCTTGCTGCCTTTTTATGCCGTAGAAAAAGCTTTCATTCATCTTGATAGTCACTGGTCCTGGTTCTTAACCGCCTTTGCAAAAGGCATATGGGTCGTCAAAAAGCATAAACCGGCTATTATTTATTCCACTGCTGGCCCTACCTGTACCCATCTGGCAGGATATCTACTCAGTAAAACATTTAAACTCCCGTGGATTGCAGAACTCCACGACCCGCTAATTTATGACACTGGAGAAAAAAAATGGCAATTTTACTATTTCAAAAGATGGCTGGAAAAAAAAATTGTTGAAAATGCTTCCGCCGTTGTATTCTTTACGAATCACGCCTTAGAGAGCGTTAAACGACGGAATAACACACCATTTAATGGATTCGTTGTGAGGCCGGGAGCAACTAGTTTCTATGCCACTAACAAGAAATATACGCCAGGGGATAAAATTCACATCGGACATTATGGGGCTTTAGCTGATAACCGCAACCTAAAGCCAGTCATTAAGGCCCTGTACAAAATTTTTAACGACAACCCGGAATTACGATCTAAAGTTTCCTTGGATATTTATGGCAGCAACTTGGATAAAGTTTCCAAAGAATACTCTCTAAAATACCCGCTGGGAGATGTATTATGTGAACATGGCCGCCTTGAATACGATCCTGAAACCCAAAAAACAGGACGACAACAGGTGCTGGAATCCATGCGCCAATGCGATGTTCTTTTACTGCTGCATGGTGAAGGGGTTATGTGCCAGGAATACATCCCATCAAAAACATATGAATACCTGATGACAGGACGGCCTATTCTTGGTCTGGTAGAACCAGGGTCTGAACTACATGCAATGCTCAAAGACGGCAATCATCTTATTGCCAAAAACAATAACATAAACAGTATCCAGCATACACTTCTTAAGGTAATACAAAACTGGCAACAAAACAACTTGCCGATTCCGCAGAGCAATTTGTTGTATACAGTTGAAAACACGGTTGAAAAGATAAAAAGAATCGCAGACGACATATGCAACCAGCCACCGCCTTTTGCTGCAATACGACAACGATCGTATGCTAAGGTTCTGATCATAATAAGACGCTCCCTTGGTGATGTACTGGCAACATCACCCATAATAAACGCACTTTACGAAAACGACCCTCATGTTCAAATAGATCTTCTGGTCAATGAAGATACCTATGGAATGGCCAGAGCCATCAGACATGTCAGAAAGGTTCTGCGTTATGATTATGGCTGGTGGGATAGGGGGAGCATTAACGGCATAAAAAATGAATTTTTATTATTCAAAAAGATTATAAAAAAATATGACCTGGCAATATCTCTGACGGCCAATGAAAGAAGCACCATTTACGCTATAATGGCTGGGCGTGTGTCCATTGCCGCAACAGATGTGGTTTTGGACAATTCGTGGTGGCGCAGAGTGCTATTATCAAGCACCTGTAAGTATAAACCCAATTGCCACATTATCTTAAATAATCTTGCAACTATTAAATCCCTGGGCATTCCTGTTAAAAAAATACATCTCTCTGCCTGTTATTCTGATACCGCCGATAACCATGTCAGGTATATACTCGATAAATCAGGAGTCGATAAATTTCTTATTTTTCATCCATCAGCCAGATATGAGTACAAAGTATATCCCCGTAATCTAAGAAATAAATTATTAAGATTTTTAAACAGCCTGGGAATACCTATTGTAATAACCGGCGGTCAAAGTAATATCGATTTAAAGATTGCCAAGGAGTTGCCAGAGCTTAAAAATATCTATAATTTTATTGGGAAAACTTCCCTGGAAGAGGCCATAGCTCTAACAAATTTATCCTTGGGATATATAGGGATGGACACATTTAATATGCATATAGCCGCAGCTTTCAATAAAAAAATCGTGGCGATATTTGGCCCCACGCTGCCACAAATCTGGTCTCCATGGTCAAATTCGTTACAGACACATGCCCATGACAATAATAAATCCATACAGCGATACGGTGAGATTACTTTAATTCGGGCCGATACAGGGTGCGTGTCTTGCGGGTTAGCTGGATGTGAGGACATCAGTAACCACAGTAAATGTCTGGATGCGATCGCTCCCGAAATAATTTTTGAAGAAGTTAAACTAAGATGGTCACTCAATAATGCCATGACCTAACCAAAAATAGACTTGCTGCTTATGTTTTTATCCTCCCACAAAAAATTACAAGAAAAAATTACGCAACTTGGGGTCTTCAGCGTACTTGGCCTTGGCCTCTCCATACCTGTTTCTACCTCTGCAACCACTATTTTTACGATATTAGCTACTGTATGCTGGCTGATATCCGGAAAAGTACAGGAAACTTATAAGATATTTCGGAGTAATCCTGTTGTGCGTGCCGCATTATTATTATTTATCCTTTTTTTTATTGGAATTACTTATTCATCAGCCGGAATTAATGCAGCAATTCATGGCGTAAACACCTACCGAAAATTATTTCTAATTTTAATATTTACCCCCTTTTTGCGTGAAAAACGCCATCAACATTGGGCAATATATGCCTTTTTCATAGGGTGCTTCATTCTGCTTGGCACTTCCTGCATATCGGCTTGGAAAGTTTTCCCATCCTATTCCCTACCGGCAAATACACTCTCCAGCCGTATTACACATAGTATATTTATGGCTTTTTTTGCTTTTTGGCTGGCTGTTAATTTTAAGGTAAATTGTCATTTAATCAGAGCCGCCTACGGTATTTTGTTCTGCCTCGTAGTTTACAATATATTCTTTGTTGTAAATGGCAGAAGCGGCTATGTTTTATTTTTATCTCTAATGACATTTTTCTTTTATCATTATTTTGACAGAAAAAAATTTATGACTGGTATACTCGTAATGGGATTCTTGTTGTTATCCACTTTCTTCTTCGCAAATAAATTTTCAGAGCGCTTGATGGCAACAAAACACAATATTTCCTCATATCGACAAGACGGAAACAACAAGACATCCATAGGACAAAGATTGGATTTCGCCAAAACTTCTATGGCGTTATTTATGAAACGGCCCTTTGGGGGATACGGAACGGGAAGTTTCAAAAAAGAGTATGAAAAAATGTCCAGACAGATGCAAACCTATAAAACCGACAACCCGCACAATGAATATCTTTCTATAGCAGTACAATTAGGACTAATGGGACTGTTGATGTTTATTTATCTTCTGGCAGTACAGTGGAAATATGCAAAAACGCTAAAAGGCCAGATGGTCTTGGCACAGGGATTTGTTTTGACCATGGCCATAGGTTCACTTATGAATTCAATGTTGCTGGATTCAGGAGAAGGGCATTTTTTTGCCTATTTTACTGCGGTGCTTTTCGCAAATATAATATCACAGAAAGCAAATAGTGCAAAAATAGAAGTGTAATTAACGATCCTCTCA
>CAYQVF010000105.1:0-5087 GCA_964421045.1 uncultured Chromatiaceae bacterium | reverse complement strand
CTGATGGCGTAGCACGTCTGTAATCCATGTGTTGTTCCTGAAAAAATGAATTTGGAGAAATAATAACAAAGAAAAATAACTGTACATCCAATTACTCTTAAAATAACAATAGCTTACATTGCCACCAAACAAACTGATCATCTATCAACCATTGGTTTGGGTGAAAATGGCTGCTGAGTATATTGTAAGCAGAAGAAAGAAAATGTTAGTGTAATCAATGGCCTTTAAAGTGTGTGCCTAAGGAATAATAAAAACTCTTTTAGAGAACATAACCAAATAAACTCCAGACTCTGCTGAAGATAAATTAACGGGGAAAAACTATGACCACACGCAAAAGGGGAATTACCCTTTCACATCTTAAGCTTACCAAAAAATCATATGAAATGGGCTTAAAAACACAAGCAGCACTAAGTCGAAAAATTGCAACCATTGAAAAATCTGACTCAATTCCTACAGATATTGTAAAACGTGCGTTTTCAGAAAAGCCAATAGCAGAGCATTCTGCACAGCGAATAGCTACTGCACTAAAAGCCCCACTCTCAAGCATTTTGCTGGGAAGCGAAGATATGCAGCGTGATGAATATATCAAACAAAGCCAACATAACGAACAAGACAATAAAAACCAGAACAATACAACCTTTGGGAATAATAGCCCGATAGTTACAGAAAACATAATAACGGGAGACTTTAACCTAAACTTCAATAAAGACTAAACTCAGCTTATAAATAATTGCTTTTCAAAAAATTATCAGGGAAAACTTCATGAATAAAGATATAGAAATCGAAGAGCGCGCAGAAAACTCAACCACCGGTGATAACAGTCCGATCATAAAAAACAATAAAATTGATGGTGATTTTGTCGTCAACCACTACACTGAATTAAGTGATAATAATGAACAATATTTTGTACAGGTTGAAACAGATATTGACCGTATCCTGCAAACCTGGGACAGGCTTGAACCCAATATTGGTGAATACTTAAACACCCTCAACGAACATCATATTATTTATCTGTCCGGTCGAATGGACAACCTCACCCAGCTCGCAAAATTATGTGCATGCAGATTACGCGACACAATTTTAAAAAAATCTGACGGAAATGATATAAAAAACCTTGCTATTACTGAGCTGATAAAACTGGAACCTAATAATCGATTAAGCACTGTCATAGAACATTACTATAAAGAGGGTGGAATATTTATACTTCCCAGCATACAAAACACACATTTAAATCAATGTGCCGAAAATATCGACCGATTAAGGCGTTCGAATTATTTTTTTATTATTATAACCAACAGCCAAATATCCGATTGGCAACATATATTTAAAGATATTTCAGATTACTGGATAACCCCTGAAGAAAAAATACTTTTTAGTGTGGGGCAATTTAGAAAATATATAAACAAAAAAATCGAGTACGCAAAAAATAGTCGGGCAATAGAAAAACACAAAATTATTCTTAATAAAGATGATTGGTCGGGTTTTTCCAAAGACCTCTTATCATTTAGCAATATCAATGAATTTGTTAGCAATATTATAGAACATAGTAAAAATGAAATCATTGACCACCCTAAAGCAGTATTAGTTGCCAAGGATATTCTTAATCGTAATGATGAATATCGCGTCAAAAACTGGTTTTCACACTTATCTGAAGCACAACAACTCATAGCACTGGGGTCTTGCATATTTGATGGGGTTTTTTCCCGGCAATATTTCAGCATACTGGATCAATTGGTCACAGATATTTGGCGAAACCGACAGCTCGACTTAATCTGCTTCGACTATAAAGATGTCAAAGCTATTTCACAGTACTACCATATAGTAGACTCCAATACCTATGCGGAACGTATACAAAGCAAATCAGATCATTCCTCAGAAAATATATTTTCGATTTGCTGGAGATCACACCGTAGATATATCATTTCAATGTTACCCTTGATGGACACCCTTTTAAAAAAATCCACCCATTCCTATGCCAGTCTAAATACAGAATTATACCCAGACTACCTACACAGAGATCAACTACGACGCAGCATAGCAGCATTTTTCACAAAAATTGGTTGTCTCAGCCTGCACACAATCGAAGGGCATTTACTCAGGCTTATTCCTGAAAAAAATCAAGGCATACGTTACACTGTAGCCTCATCATTGGCACAGATATATGATGCGGGATACAAAAATGAAGTGCTAGAACTGCTAGGTCGATGGCAACATGATAAAACTGTTAAAAACAGGCTTGGTGAATTAATCTATCATAACAATGAAGAAACCACATCTGGCCCGGCGGTCCACCTGCAAATTGCTATATTATCAACCATACTGATGATATCTTATTCATGTCCTCGTAATAAAATACCCAAGCCACTACTCGCACTTTTATTCAACATCATCAAAAACTTAAAAGGTAGAGATGTGAGAATGTGCCTGGAAACAGAACTTATCCCTTCACTGCTTTACTATCACTTTGAGCAATTCAAAGAAGATATCTATGAATTTATCTGCACTTACAAACTAACAACATATATGCCACAAACCCTTGCACATGCCTATGAAAACCAGCCACATACGGTACAAAAACTGCTCAATTGCTGGTTCCAGAATACCAACAACGCATCATCTGGAAAATTTACCGAAGAACTACAATTAATAACCATCGGTGCCCGAACATTAGGATTTATCCGTTTCGACCGTATTCGGGCGTCATTAAACTTAAAAAAACCTCACTTGACAGTAACTGGTGCATACCATCAATTAACAAAAATTCTAAAACAAGAAAACCACCCTAATGTAAGGGAGGCCACGCTCCTGGCAATTATCGATCTTGCACAGCATCATTACGAAGTAGTGGATGAGCCATTTCAGAAACTGATGGAAGCATTAACAGTAAAAGAGCGTAAAGATATCGTTAACCACTTAAGCAATATTTATATTGATGAACGCCGCCAACAAAAAGATGGTGAGGTTATTTTACACATTCCCGAATTTGATGAAAAATTTCACGTATGGGTAGAAAATCCACGACCCAAAATGCCGATAGAAAAAGCAACAGAACGTTGGCTAGAAAAAGTAACCAATACTGCTGCCGCCCAACTTGCTTACCTGTCTGAACATGAATTTTTCAATACATTTGATCGCTATGAATTAGCCCAAATAGAAAAATATAAAACAGATAATTGGCTCAAAAATAATTTTCTCTCAGAAAACCCTGGGGATGAATGTACAAATATTGAGCTGGATATGCCCTCAAACACCCTCACCTTATACTCAAAACTCATATCCATTCCTATCGGAACAATAGGCACAAGATCCAGATTCACTAAAACGTTACACGCAATTTTGCCAGAAGCCTTAAAACAAACCAAATCAAACCAAACCGATACTATCACTCGCTTTCAAAACGATGGCCGCAATAAACTTGCCAAAACTTTAAAAAGGGTCTTATGGATAGAAGACAAAAAAAATTTCCTGTACATATTATTTACCGTACTCATTATATTCACCATACTCATCTCTATTGACAAATAAAAATAAAGTTGCCCGCGACAAACATCATTCGGGCAACTCAATTTAACAGTTTTTTACTTTATTGAGTACGCATCAGTATTCTTCGTGACCGAACCTGATTTATACGCAGAGACCACAAATCAGCCGCAACATACAACCGTACCAAATGGCGATCCATTCCATCTCCTCGCGGCGTAAACTCAGATCGACCATGCAACACCATGTGATTATTAATGATGGCTAAGTCACCAGTATCAAGCGTATACGGTACAGCAATTGAGTTTGCCACCTCAGAAAACTTTTCCAATGCCAGCACTCCACGCGAAGTCAATGCGCGCGTCCCTTCAGAATACAGTGTTACGCGAACTTCCGGTGCATATATAGGCCCCCGCAAAACTGCCACTGGCACAGAATCATTTTCCAGCTTTACTCGGTTCAATATATACGGCTTGCGAATCACAAACTGCGCTTTGCGCAATTCTGCAATTACCCACTCAGGCAGCCATTTGATCACATCCCTGACATCTACCATTGGTGTTTTTGCCTTCTTATCATGGTCAGGTCTTACACAATAAATCAAAAGAAAACGCTCCCGATTTTCAAACACCGAATTTTCAACATGTAGGCCAAAGTCCTCATACCCTTCATTACTCAACTGCTCGTCAGTATTTTTAATGGGTACCAAATCATGTAACAGACCTCCTCCTTTCTCTTCCTGGTGACCAATGGGCTCACCCAAATCACAACCTAAACCCGTAACAAATGTTTCTATCACTGCCGATTGTTTCCAATAGCTACCCCGCATTCCATCTATGGGTGTTGGGGGAATATTTGTATCCATTGGGCAGTTTTTCAGGATTATCACCCCGGGTGCATGATGATCATTTTTAATCGAACACAACAATGACCGTAGCTGCTTGAATGCCCCTTGGGAAAAAGCCAGCTTACTGTTTAATACAAATTGCTCAATATCTAAATCCGTTACATCGGTAGGACAAATACCATTAAACGGATATGATTGAACCTGTTCTAAAGCAACCTTTAATTCTTCTCTTTCAGCATCAGAAAACTTCACAATACGGTGAAATCCTGAACTTGTACCTGCTTCAATATCCATGTTTAGACTCCTCAATATCAAATGGAGCCCACGGCCGTGGACGTTTCGTTTGCGCACAGTTATGTTTACAATTTCAATAAGTTGTGTCGCGAGCACGTAAGGGGAGATAAGCAGAATTAAGAGGAGATAAGGGGAAATAAGAAAATCACACACAGACAAGAGTAGAACCCAAGTCATGCTAACGAATGCAAAGGATGGTGGAAAAATAACAGTTTCACGGTACAACAAGTACAACCCAATGGGTTAGTCTGCCAAATATCTCATGCCAATCTCAGTTTTGCATTTTCCAACGCAAAAATCGATGGAGTCATATATGGACACGCCCGCTAAATCAACAAAAAGGTTGTTTTAATTTACAGTCTCATAAACTTCTTCTCTGAAAAAAGCATTTACACAATACAAGAAAGATTAGCCGTCATATATTCGGCCCAGGTGAAAAATAAGGCTCTCGATTATTTCCGTGCTG
>CAYQVF010000104.1:0-5178 GCA_964421045.1 uncultured Chromatiaceae bacterium | reverse complement strand
GTCGGAGTTGTCGGAGTTGTGATTAAATCAAATCGATTGGCGTGGGTGAGCGTAGTAATGCCCATTACCCGGATGTCGTCCATCGGACGACTCCAGCGATTGATAGCATCCAGATAACTATCTTTTTGATAATGAGAATAAGCCAATTCGTATAATGCCATACTGTCTTTTTGAGTAATCGTCGTAATTTGTTCATAGCCACGTGTTCGGGAATCACTCCCCCAGAGATCTGGATCAATTGCATAAGGGGTAATAAAATCCAGGGCCAACTCCAGACCTCGGCCAGCGGCATCCTTATAATCATAAAGATTAACATTGCGATGACGCAGAATCTCAGCGCCCTGGATCATCGCATTGAGCGCATACATCGAATAGTGTAGCCCACGAGTGCGCCCAGCCTCCTGACCTAATACGCCCGCTTTCGAACTGCCCGCACCATTGAGCTGAAGAGGAAGCAGCCGTATCCATTCACTTTGTGCGCGAGCCAGATAGCTGTCGTCATCCAAAAGAGCACCTGCCGAGGCAAGCATGACAACTCGCCAATTAGAAAAATTGTTATTGCCTTCTCCATTACTGAATACGTAGTCTCCCATGCGTTTCACCCAGGCTTGAAAAGCCGTTTTTTCTTCTGGATCCCAGCCATCATAATTCCAGATCAAATCCGCACCATAAAAATAACCCGGAAAGGTGATATAGGTTTCGATACGATTACCGGGTACCGGGGTCATACGAGTATCCGCATCCAGTGACCAGGTTCGAATAAAATCAATCACTTTTTCTGCATACTTTGCCTCACCGGTAAAGGCATAAGCCAAACCCAAATCCCGAACCACATTACCCAGCCTGATCGCTGCCTCATAGTCTCCTCTATCTGCATTACCACTGATTTGACCATCTCGACAGAAAGGCGCTTCTGACCATCCACAATAGGGAGGTTCAGTAAAATATGAATGCCTGGAAGATTTGACCGGGCCCTGATAAGTGACGCTCTCCAGCTTTACCTGTTGCATTGCGGTATCAGCCGCTGATTTGACCCTGCTATATGCACTGGCCCAAGGCTCTTCTCCTGCTTTGACTTTAACGTTTATCGCATCAATTTCTGCCTGATTTAGATACATATTTGGGTGTGCACCCTCTGCCTTTACAACATTGATAAAAAATACATTTATCATCAGTACAAGCCAAAGCATTTTGGTATAGGGCGGGATTTTTTTTAACACATTCATTTTTTACTTTCTCTCCATTTTGTTCGCACCGAAATTACAACACTGAGAAAACTTAACAACAATATTCTTTAAAGTATTGATAGTGGAAATAAGTTTTTTCGTTGATCTAGACGACTAAGCAAATTGTGCGCCAATTATCTTGTCGCCGGTTTATAGGGGTCAATACGAGCTTGGACAGCAGAATACTGTCTCTTAAAAGTACTTCTCTTAATTTGAAAACTAAAATACCTAGAAAAACAAGGAGAAACTGTGCGTCTCCGTGTTGAGACAAGCATTTCGGATAACACAATGCACCCTGCTTCAACCTAGAAAACGCGGTTGGGCGCGAATGTAAAGCACAAGATATTGATTCGAATAACGCACGACCAAAGGGATGTGGAAGTCAGGGCAACGCAGGATGCTAAAGCTGAGCAGAAAAAAAATCGCAGCCACCTTTATTTGTGACATGAGTTTTTCGCAGAATTAGGCGAATCAAGAGCTTGCACTATACGCCCTGAAAGAAGTGCCCTTGTTGGGATACATCGTGGACCAACTGCATTTTTTAGATCCAATCTGCGCAACTACTCAGCGAGCAGTTACTATTTGTTTATAATTATTAAACAAACCATGTACACCAGCAATAGTCATGCCTCTAGCACATAAAAAACAATAGGTATATATCAAAATATTAACTGGCGACCCAGAAAGAGAAAAATGTCCAGCACCGTATTAATGTTCAATCACCCGACATAAGGCAATACCCTTAATATTACCTCAGCAGCTTCCGGCAGGAAAAATGGAGTGCAAGTCAATAAGTTATGTACGTAGTAGTCGAGTTGCCAAGAAGAAGAATGATCACGTTAATATAGCTTTTTCTATGAAAATAAATGTGAAAAATAAAATTAAATGTACTTTAAGAAATTGATTTATAAAACATTACATCCTGACGGGAACTGCGGATATTACCTCACGCTCTTGCTGCTGTGAACGTCATGACTTCGTCTATATGTCGAGCATTGCATACTCTCATTAACAAGCGCTCTATACCTAAGGCAACGCCTGCACAAGCAGGTAAACCTTGTTGCATGGCTAACAACAACTGTTCGTCAACATTGATTTCAGTTAAGCCTTTTGCTGCTCGTTTGCTATTGTCTTTATTCGCTCGTCTTCGCAGCTCAACCGGATCACAAAGCTCATGATAGCCATTGGCTAATTCTACCCCCTCCACAAAAACTTCAAATCGTTCAGCTAACGCAGGCTGGCCTACTTTCAACTGTGCCAAAGCAGCTTGACTGGCTGGAAAGTCGTAAAGAAACACGATCGTATTATTTTTCCCCAAGCGTGAACCAACCACTTCACCCATGAGTAAATCTAACGCATCATCACGAGCATCCAAAACGGCATCCGTGTTCATCTGTATATTATGTTGATACAAGCAGTTTTTCAAAGTCATCAGATCGGCTTCAAATGGGTTGATTTGAGCGTATTGAACAAAAGCTTCGCCATAACTCAATGTGATTACTTGTCTGTCGGGCATAAAGCAAGCCAACAAATCGGCAACTTCATCCATGAGCTGATTATAATTATAAGCGGGACGATACCACTCTAACATCGTAAATTCTGGATTATGGTAACGTCCCATTTCTTCGTCCCGAAATACTTTGCAAATTTGGTAAATTGCCCCAGCTCCGGCTGCTAATAAGCGTTTCATTGCAAATTCTGGAGACGTGTGCAGATACATTTTTTGTCGTTCTGCATCGTTGAGCTGTACTGCTGAATGTAAGCTATTAATATTAGGGTCGGTAGTGGTGGCACGCCCCAAAATGGGCGTATCCACTTCCAGCACATCACGTTGAGCAAAAAACGCACGCACAGTTTGTAGCAAATGTGCTCGTATTTTTATATTATCTAATGACGCACTCGGTGCCCAGTAGGCATTAATCTTTTGCCCGCCCAACATACTCACCTGTGCGTGTATCTATTTTTAATAGCTCACCTTCATCAATAAACAAAGGAACACGCACCACTGCACCAGTTTCTAAAGTGGCCGGTTTACCGCCACCACCGGAGGTATCTCCGCGTACCCCCGGATCAGTTGCCGTCACGGACAATACCACAAAGTTGGGAACCGTCACCGAAAGAGGCTGCCCATCCCAGAGGGTAACCACACACATTTCTTCACCTTTAAGCCATTTAACGGCCTCTTCTACCGCCGCTGCGCCTGCTGCAACCTGTTCAAAGGACTCGGGATCCATAAAATGCCAAGCATCGCCATCCGTGTATAAATACTGCATATCGACATCCATGACATCTGCGGCTTCAACCTTTTCACCTGATTTGAAGGTTCGTTCAACAACCCGGCCCGTTTTTAGATTGCGAATTTTTACACGATTAAAAGCCTGTCCTTTCCCCGGTTTTACAAACTCATTTTCCACAACATTAAAAGGGTCGCCATCCAGCATGATTTTTAAACCACTGCGGAATTCATTCGTACCATAAGACGCCATTTAACTTTCCTTTTGAAACAGTCAATTCATTTAGTGATAGAAATAATAGATTTGTTTGCTCGCATTGAGCCGCCCCATTACAATAATGATCATGATAACAAATATACAGCAGCGAATAAAAAGCAAAACTCAACTCGCCTCCTGGCAAAGCATTATGGCCGATGCCGTCACACGTGTTGATGAGCTGCTTTCCATACTCCAATTACCTCCTGAGCCTCGGGCGAATCAAAATAGTCGTTTTCCTTTGCGAGTACCCAGAAGTTTTGTGAGCCGCATGCAACTGAATGAGCCGAATGACCCATTGTTACGTCAGGTTTTGCCACTAGAGAGAGAAAATCAAAACACGGCAGGCTATATGTTCGACCCCGTCGGAGACCTCAAGGTCATGCCTGAACCGGGACTCCTGCACAAATACCAGGGCAGAGCACTACTCGTGACAACCGGTGCCTGCGCAATTCATTGCCGTTACTGTTTTAGGCGACATTTTCCCTATAGTGAAGCAAATACAGGGAAAGGAAGCTGGGAACAGTCGTTAGCGTATATCAAACAACACCCAGATATCACTGAAATCATTCTCAGCGGGGGTGATCCACTAGCACTCAGTGATCAACGACTCGCGACAATCATCCAATCGCTCACCGCGCTATCGCAAATACAGCGAATACGACTGCATACCCGATTACCTATTGTTATTCC
Organism: uncultured Chromatiaceae bacterium; assembly: GCA_964421045.1. Taxonomy (GTDB): domain Bacteria; phylum Pseudomonadota; class Gammaproteobacteria; order JAADHS01; family JAADHS01; genus JAADHS01. The sequence goes on along the minus strand of CAYQVF010000104.1, from coordinate 770 downwards.
TGAGCGAATCACGCCCACATTACTACAGATTTTATCTAACTTACCGCAAGCAGTCATGGTGGTACATGTCAACCACCCCAACGAGTTAGATGAGTCTGTCTATACAGCTATGCACAAACTACGCGAAGCGGGCGTGACGCTATTTAATCAAGCGGTATTATTACGCGGTATTAATGACAATGAAAACACGCTGATAGAACTCAGTGAGAATTTGTTCCGCAACGGTATCCTTCCTTATTACTTGCATCTATTAGACCCTGTTCAAGGTGCTCAACATTTTGCCGTCGACCCATCACGCGCGCAAACATTACAAACCCACTTAATGCAGCATCTGCCAGGTTATTTGGTACCCAAGCTAGTACGTGAAATTGCTGGCGAAGCAAGTAAAACACCCATCACAAATTCGACATACGAAAGATAACGTAAAACCAAACGCCTACGATTTTTCATTATTTTTACGTAAAAAAAAATCGTTTCTTCGACTGACCAACCGATCCAAGAACAAAAGCCCATCTAAATGATCTATACGCCATGGCGTTATGAATTTAGGTGTTAGCACGTGCAGATGTGCCTCAGGTTCGGTTTTTCCGATTGAGAAAAAACGCAGGCCTAGCGGGCTAAGTTGAGTTTTTTCGATTGAGGAAAAGTCGAAGATGAGATACAAATGTGCGTGAAAACACCTAAATCTATACCGTCATAGGTATGTTTCATATTAAGTCCTTGTGTTTTTCCAAATTAATGTCGCCATTCGTCCCGTTTCACCATTACGA
>CAYQVF010000103.1:0-5326 GCA_964421045.1 uncultured Chromatiaceae bacterium | reverse complement strand
ATTTTACCAAATATTAGTTAGGTTAGAGGGTTTTTCTACAGCCTGAACGAGGGCGTGGCTCACCCAATGAGTGAAAAAATAAAGAAACGGTAGCAACCCAAGCGCTTTGTAAGCCCAACTCGACTGAAAATAACTCCGCTTCTACTCTCCCGCTCTTTTAGCCAATAATAAAAAACTCTGATTTCAACCCTACTACCCATTTAAAACAGCGAGAAACCTTCAACGCTTGCTTTAGACTGCCAATACCGCTTGGGCGGAGGCAACAGCCACACCACGCTCAATCGCTGCATTGTGACGAGCCAAGACATCGTCCAACGCACCCAAACAGGTGAGGACATTGCGAGCATTACAGGCATACCCCATCAGACCGATGCGCCACACCTTACCAGCCATGACACCCAATCCAGCACCAATCTCCAATGAATAATCTCTCAGCAACGTAGCCCGTACGGTGGCGTCGTCAATACCTTCAGGAATAGAGACGGCATTGAGCTGCGGTAGACGCGACGCTTCGTCCACGATAAAACTCAAGCCCATCGCTTCCAAACCCGCACGTAATGCTTGATGGTGCTTAGCATGACGAGCCCAAGCATTGTCCAGCCCCTCTTCTTGCAAAATCACCAGCGATTCATGCAAACCGTAGAGGGCGTTGATCGGCGCCGTGTGGTGATAAGCACGCTTACCTTCTCCCCCCCAGTACCCCATAACCAAATTTAGATCGAGGAACCAGCTTTGCACTTTGCTACTGCGATTACGAACCTTATCCAGCGCCCGCTCGCTGAAGCTCACAGGAGAAAGGCCTGGTGTACAGGAGAGACATTTTTGCGTACCGGAGTAAATGGCATCAATCTGCCATTCATCGACTCGTACCGGGGTACCACCCAGCGAAGTCACGGCATCAACAATCGTCAGACAGTCATGCTTATGAGCAATTTCGACCAGCGTTTTCACATCAGACTGAGCGCCGGTAGACGTTTCAGCATGAACGAAAGCAACGATTTTCGCATCGCTGTTAGCTTGCAACGCCTCATCCAACTTTTGTGGGTTAACCGCTTCACCCCAGGCATCTTCCACCATGACGGCGATACCACCACAGCGCTCGACATTCTCTTTCATACGGCCACCGAATACGCCGTTTTGGCAGACGATGACCTTGTCTCCCGGCTCCACTAGATTAGCGAAGCACGTTTCCATACCCGCAGAACCCGGAGCAGAAACCGGCATGGTGAGTTCATTTTTTGTCTGGAAGGCATATTTAAGCAGGGTCTTCACTTCGTCCATCATACCCACAAAAACGGGGTCCAGATGGCCAATCGTAGGACGCGACAAGGCTTCCAAAATACGGGGATTAACATCCGACGGACCAGGCCCCATTAAAGTGCGTTGCGGGGGATGAAATGATTTTATAGTCATACTTTTTCCTTAGTAGAGTTTCAAGCCAATAATTCTATCCAGTGTTTGACTGGTATTTTACTTTTTTCTGCCAAATGTAGCTGACAGCCTACATTGGTGGTGACAATGACATCGGGGACGCCCTCAACCAGGTGTACCATTTTTTGTTGCAGCAACTGTTGCGACAATACCGGTTGCAACAGGCTGTAGGTTCCCGCTGCGCCGCAACAAAGATGGCCATCGGCCACAGGCGTGAGCGTATAACCATAGTGCTTCAGTAGTTGTTCAACAACTCCGGAAATTTCCTGCCCGTGTTGCAATGTACAGGCAGCATGGTAAGCCACCTTAACTCCCTTCCCCAATAGCACCCAGGATTCGGGTGAAGTACGGTTAAATATTTCATTCGCCAAAATTTCGCTGATATCTTTGGCCAGAGTACTGACCTTACGCGCTTTCTCAGCGTAGGCAGAATCATATTTTAACACCTCACCATATTCTTTCACCATTAGACCGCAACCACTGGCGGTGAGCACGATAGCTTCAATTTTATCTTCTATATAAGGCCACCAAGCATCAATATTAGCACGCATGCATTGTTTCGCCTTTTCTGCATCGGAAAGGTGCTGATTGATCGCGCCGCAGCAACCAGCCTGTGCGGCGCTAAGCAACGAGATACCCAGCCGGTCGAGTACTCTGGCCGTTACGACATTGGTATCAGGCGTGGCGTGGGGTTGTACGCACCCTTCCAGCACTAACATACGGCGAGCGTGCTGAGTAGTGGGACGGGGACTGAATTGGCTTGTTTTACTGGGCAATTTAATTTTAATCGCCCTAGGTAACAGTGGCCTGATCCATTGCCCTGTTTTAATAATAAGGCCTATTTTACGACTATCAGGCAACAATTTAAGTAATAATTTTCGTTTGAGGCGATAGAAAAAGGGACGAGGAATCTGTTCTTCAATCAGCGTACGACCCACGTCAATCAAGCGATGGTAGCGTACACCAGAGGGACAGGTGGTTTCGCACGAACGGCAAGTGAGACATCGATCAAGGTGCAGGCGTGTCTTCGCCGTTGCCTCCTTCCCCTCCAATAGACTTTTGATGAGATAGATACGCCCTCGTGGACTATCCAATTCATTTCCCAAAATGTGGTAAGTGGGACAGGTGGCGATACAAAAACCGCAATGCACACAGGCTCGTAAAATCGTCTCTGCCTCAGCTATTTCGGCACTATTTTTCCGTTGCCTTAATGCCGAATCGATGACTGTTTTCATGATAAATGTTTTATCCTATAACGCTGCATACATCCGGCCGGGGTTAAAAAGGCCCTGAGGATCAAAACTTTTTTTAAGCCGCTGTTGCAATGCCAACATAGGCTGGGATAAGGGCTGAAAAACATCAACATTATTGTTAATACCACGAAAATAGGTGGCATGACCGCCCTGACTTAAAACAAGATCACGAACCCCGCCTGCTTCAATATCACCGACCAACCAACGCTGAGCACCACCCCAGTCGAGCAACCAGTCACTGACTGTGATTCCTTTTATTGTGATGGGCATTGTGGCGGGTTTGCAACTGATACGCCAAAGTGACGTATTGGTCTGAAAAAATGAAAGCTGATGGTCACGTAAATTCTGCCAGAAATGTGTTTTTTTACTCAATTTTTCACCTGGAATTTCCTTGCTGGCGGTAATCACAGCCTGTTTACTGCCAGAAATACGAACATAACACTGGCCTTTGTAATAACAAGCACCATCCACTGGCAGCGCCCGTCGCAACAGGCCGCTCATAAAATGAATCGCTGCCTCGGGGCTACATTCGTAACAATGAGTCATCGACGCGGCGGGTAAAGGCAATACTTTAAGGCTGATTTCCAGCAACACGCCCAAGGTACCATAGGCACCAACCATCAACCGAGAGACATCATAGCCCGCGACATTTTTCATCACCTGCCCCCCAAAGCGAAGCATCTCCCCCCGACCATTGAGCAGCTTGCAACCCAACACCAAGTCTCTAGCAGAACCCGCATAAGGACGACGCGGCCCGGAAAGACCACTGGCTATAGCCCCGCCCAAGGTCGCTCCACCTGCAAAGTGAGGGGGCTCAAAAGGCAACATTTGTCCATTTTCCGCCAATACTTTTTCAATTTCTTTCAACGGTGTACCGGCTCGGGCGGTGAGCACCAGTTCGCAAGGGTTATATTCAATGATGCCACAGTGCGCGCTAACATCCAGAACACGGCACTTTGCCTGAACCGGATGACCCAGAAAGTGCTTACTGTTACCCGCGACAATGTTGAGTGGCATCTGCTCCTCAATCGCACGCCGCACCTGGCTTTGTAGTTGCTCGCTGATACACTGGTTTTTTATCTGCAAGGTCATTCTTAAAATCGCTCTAGCTCAGGGTGTTTTAATTGACCGTGATGCACATGCATCGCACCAAATTCAGCACAACGTTGCAGGGTGGGAACCGCTTTGCCGGGGTTGAGCAATCGCTCTGGGTCAAAGGCTTCCTTAACGGCGTGAAACTGGCTCAGTTCAGCACTCTGAAACTGCACGCACATTTGATCAATTTTTTCCATGCCAACGCCATGCTCACCGGTAATCGTGCCCCCCACAGCAACGCAAAACTCGAGAATTTGGTGGCCAAACGCTTCGGTTTTTTCCAGTTCGCCCGGTTTGTTGGCATCAAATAAAATCAGTGGGTGTAGATTACCATCGCCCGCATGAAACACATTGGCCACAGGCAAACCGTATTCAGCAGAGAGCTTTTTCATGTGTTTTAATACGGCAGGCAATTGATGTCGCGGAATGGTGCCATCCATGCAATAATAATCAGGAGCAAGACGACCTACAGCAGGAAAAGCAGACTTACGCCCCTTCCAAAATATCTGTCGTTCCGCCTCATCTTTAGCCGTACGCACCTCGATCGCCCCTTGTTGTTTAAGCACATCGCGCACCGTCATAATCTGTTCCGAAACTTCGGCATTGCTACCATCCAGCTCACAAAGTAAAATGGCGGCGGCATCACGCGGATAACCAGCGTGAACGAAATCTTCCGCGGCCTGAATAGCCAGCTTGTCCATCATTTCCAAACCGGCGGGAATGATGCCTTCAGCAATGATAGCCCCCACCGCCTCGCCCGCTTTTTCAACATCATCAAAAGCCGCTAGCACAACCTGCGCCCGTTCTGGAATAGGCAGCAGCTTAACAGTGACCTCAATAAAAATGCCCAGCATACCTTCAGAACCGGTGATCAACGCCAGCAAATCATAACCCGGACTGTCCAGGTTTTCGCTCCCCAAGGTCATCAATTCGCCTTCGACGGTGATGATCTTCACCTGCAACAAATTGTGCACCGTTAAACCATATTTGAGGCAATGTACACCACCGGAATTTTCTGCCACATTGCCCCCAATGGTACAGGCGATCTGAGAAGACGGGTCAGGAGCATAATAGAGATTATGTGGTTTTACAGCTTCTGAGATGGCCAGATTACGCACACCCGGCTCAACAGTAGCCTGGGCATTAGCAGGGTCAATATCAAGAATGCGGTTAAACTTGGCCAAGCTCAATAACAACCCCTTCTCCAGCGGCAAAGCACCGCCAGACAAGCCCGTTCCCGCGCCACGAGCCACAACCGGCACTTTATATTGATGGCAAAGACGCATAATCGCCTGCACCTGTTCAACTTGATCGGGCAAAGCCACTGCCATCGGTAAACGACGATAAACCGACAGCCCATCGCATTCATATGGACGCAGCTCTTCCTCCTCAGTCAACAAAGCATCAGAAGGCAATAATAAGCCTAGTTTTTTTATAAATTGTACGCGTTGCTCTGCATTTTTCACAGTTCGTCATGCCTTATCATCAAGATTACTTACACCTAATCCCCTAATTATACAAAAATTAATCGGACTATGTTTCCATTC
>CAYQVF010000102.1:0-5357 GCA_964421045.1 uncultured Chromatiaceae bacterium | reverse complement strand
CAAAAGGCACTGATTATCTAGGCTTTTTGGGGGGATTTATATGCGCTTGCCCTGATGTTTAAACAGAAGAATTCCCGATCAAGAAACGCTACGTGCAGAAATAAACGCTTGGCAAGATCAACGAAACCAGGAGAAAATTCACGTGAACTGGAGATTTACAACCCAAGATGCGCGGATAAAACTGAAGTCACTTTATCCCTCAATGCTACCTTGACGGAGCACTAGTTTAACTAGTGAGACTTTCAAGGCTTGACCTCCATATTTAGTGTAGGTTTGAATGACATGTAGAATATTTCCTCATGGTTTGGTCGGCCCATATAAAGAGAAAATAAACACATGTCAGATCAAAGCTTAAGTCATTCAAAATGAGGCTGCAAATATCATTTAGTATTTGTGCCGAAAGGGCGAAGGAAAGTGCTGTATGGAAAGATAAGGGAGTATTTAGATCCGGTGTTTCTCGAGCTAGCAGGACAAAAACAAAGTCGGATATTGAAAGGGCATAGGGTGCAAGATCATGTGCATATGCTGATAGAGATATCGCCGAAACATGCGGTGTCGGCGATAGTAGGCTATTTGAAGGGGAAAAGAAAAAATATTAAAAAATGGCATTGTTAAATTAGTATACTTTCTAGTTCGCCGTGCCAGGGTATATCTCCTTTTCGATTCAAGGGCGGGTGTGACGGGTTCTTTTTTTGATTCTGCTCAAGCCAACGGGTGTAATTCCTAAATAGCGGGCTAAATCATTTTGAGTGACTTTCTCTAAAAGCATTGGAGATGTTTCTGCTATTTTGCAAAATCGTTCTTCGGCGCTCAGGCACAGAAATTCAAATTCTCGTTTTTCTTTTTTTATCGCAAGTTGAAGTAATAATTCAATTATATTGTTGGCGATTTCTAGATCCTTTTTACCGTATTCGCGAAATATTTTAAAAGGTATGGAACGTAGTCGGCTGGGTTCTAAACAAACCAGGCTGAACGAACATTTTTCCTCTGAAGAGTGGGCGGACATCAAACTTCCAATAATCGTATCTGGCAAGAAAAATGATTTTACAAATTCTTTTCCATCATTTGATGTGTAGTACGCTTTCAACAATCCTGACTGGACAAGGTAGAGTGCGCTATCCGAGTCACCTTGCATAAAAATATGTTCCCCTTTTTGCTTTTTTATCGTGACCCCTTCAGTGTGTAGCAAATCATGAAAGTTCATAAATTTTAACCTCGGTTAATGATCTGAGCTTTGAAATTTGAGTTAATTGAGTGATGATACGACGACTCAAACAGTTTTTTTTATCCTTTGTTTTAATTATCAACTTTTCTTTTTCTTGGGCTGAAAACCAACCTCTCTGGGAAGTGCACGCCGGTTTTATGGGTGCACAATTACCCCATTACCGAGGTTCCAACAGTTACAGAACGGCTGTCTATCCTTTCCCGGCTTTGATATACCGAGGTGAACGCCTTAAAGCAAGCGATGGAAAAATACAAGGATTGCTCTATACATCCGAAGTCATAAAGTTGGATATTAGCATTGCTGCGAGCTTGCCAGCCAGCCCTGATGAGAATACCTCCCGAAAGGGAATGCCACGATTAGACGCGACGTTTGAAGTGGGTCCATCACTCATTACTCGTTTATGGCGTTCTGAAGATAATAATACCCGTTTATCGTTAGAGACTCCCATAAGAGCGGCCTTTTCTATAGGTACAAATAACTTAGCTATAGGACATCATGGGTGGACGTTCGCACCATTTATCGACATGGAGTACCGTTATGATAATTGGAAAGGGAGTTTTTCATTGGGTCCTGTTTTTGCAGACCGTCGTTATAACGGCTATTTTTACGATATACCAGCCCAATACGAAACTTCAGAACGTACTGCATACAGAGCGGGAAGTGGCTACAGTGGTAGCCGGATTACTCTGTCGATAGATAAGTATTTCAATAAATTTTCGGTCATCGGAGTTGTTCGCTACGACTTGCTGTCAAATGCAACATTTATGGATAGCCCGCTCATAGAGCGCTCTGATAATTTGAGTATCGGGTTTGTCATTATGCGGATACTTGCAAAATCAAAACGCTCAGTAAGCCATTCGGAAGGAAAACACCCATGAAGCTCAACAATAAACGCATTGTAATGACTGGCGGTACTTCCGGGATCGGTTATGAAATGACGAAGTATCTTCATCCTGATAATGAATTGATCGTCATTTCCAGATGTACGAAAAAGCTAGATAAACTTACTCAAAAATTTGATGGAATCATCACTTACCAGGCTGATTTATCCAAGCTTGATGATATAAAAACCGTAGCAAATGCTATCGTCAAACGTTTCGATACGATAGACATACTTATTAACAACGCTGCAGTTCAAAATACACCGACATATTTAGATGAGGAGTTTGAATATGAAAGTATCTCTGCCGAAATCATCTTAAATTTTACCAGTGTTTGTAGTCTGACGTACCTTTTATTACCCATCTTGTTACCTTGTAACAAGGCGGTCATCCTGAATGTTAATTCGGGTCTCGGACTCTCACCAAAAACATCATCCGCTATTTATTGTGGAACAAAAGGCGCTTTGAATATTTTTTCTCAGTCACTACGTTATCAGCTCGAAAAAACAAACATCAGTGTGCAACAAGTATTTTTAGATCTGGTTGATACCAACATGACTCAAGGCAGAGGTAAAAATAAAATTTCGGCAGACAATGCAGCGATAAAAATCATTAAAGGAATAGAGCGTGACAGAGCAAACAATTACGTTGGTAGAGTTAATTTTCTCGTTGTTTTATTACGCCTGGCTCCATTAATAGCAAAGAAAATTATGAAACAGCATTAATCAGGAAAATTCTAGTGAAAGTACGATTTATTATTTTATGGGGAAGCATCATGATGCTAAATGCAGATATTTTACAGGCAGCCGAAATTAATATTAATGTCACGGGTATTGATATAAAGCGAGGTGGTCACATTATTGTCATGATTTTTGGTGAAAATGGATTTCCAAAAAACCATGAAAAAGCACTTATGGTTCAAAAGGAAGATGTGCTACAAAAAGAGATGATATTTACATTTGATTTAAGTATTCAGGAAATGGCTGTAAAAGTGCTTCATGATGAAAATAAAGATGGAAAAGTAAGCAAAAACTGGACAGGAATTTATCCTAAAGAAGGTCTCGGGTTTTCTAACGGTCAGAGAGTAAGCATGACAGGGCCTCCCCTTTATATAAAATCAAAACTATCTAGGGATCAGTTTCATAGTGGATTGAATATTTCAATGAGATACCCATAGTGGAGTGATTAAAATGAAATCGTTAATTAAAGTTTTTTTAATTATAGCAACAGTGTTTGCCAGCACTTTTTTGCTAATCAAGTTTTCTGGTGTATTAACATTAGAGCACATTGAGGATTGGCTTACGCGAGCTACAGAATCGTCACCTATTTATGTCGGTGCTATTGTTGCCTTGCTGCTATTTATGGATTTATTTATAGCCGTGCCAACATTGACCGTTACCATCCTGGCAGGCTACTTTCTTGGCTATACCTATGGTGCATTTTCAGCGTTGGTGGGTATGATTATGGCAGGAATTTGTGGTTATGTACTAAGCCGTTATTATGGTGAGGCGGTGCTCCGGTTTTTAGTGAAAGATGAAAACAAGCGTAACGATGCGATTGAAACTTTTCACCGACATGGGTTTGCAATGATACTTTTATCGAGAGCCTTACCTATTTTTCCTGAGACGACCGCTTGCCTTTCTGGAATGACACGTATGAATTTCAACAAATTTCTCACTGCATGGTTAATGAGTTCGGTGCCATACATATTAATTGCTGCTTATGCCGGTTCTGTCAGTTCTTTTGAAAATCCCAAGCCTGCAATTTTTGCGGCTATTGGCCTTTCGATTTTTTTTTGGGTTTCTTGGTTTTTCTACCATCGCATGAATAAACCCAAAAAACGCGGTGTTGAACGAAAGGTGAGGTAATCAACTCACTGGGTGCGCTATGGGTTACACTTGAAGTAACTTCTAGTGCTTAGGAACGTGCACGTTCTTTAACCACGCTGCCCATTCGTCAAACAAAGTTTTATTCAATGCGGCCACGACAGAACGAGCTTCGAGACTGACGGATAAGACGGGTTCACCATCCAGTGTCATCGAATGACCTCCGGCTTCATGCAGTATCAACCCTGCTGCAGCATAATCCCAAATTTTTTGTTTGCCATGTAGGTAGACATGCCCACGTCCGGCAGCAATCCAGCACCATTCCAGAGCGATACTGCCGATATTGCGTTGTGAACGGTATGGTTTTTCATCAATCAGGCGTAGTATGAGTTCACGTGGTAATCTTTTCAGGTCAACCAACGCAATGCCTTTTTTCAGTGGTGGCTCTGGTATACGATGGCCGAGTGGTTCACCATTGAGCCAGGAACCTTTGTCTTTGATGGCGGTAAAACATTCGTTACGCACAGGATCATAAACGACACCCAGCAACACTTCACCCTTTTTGAGTAAAGACAGCGAGATCGCACAAAACGGTATTCCGCTTGCGAAATTGCTGGTGCCGTCGATCGGGTCAAGACACCAAATGGCTTGCTCGTCGCGATTGAGTAACGCGAGCTGTTCTTTTTGCGACATTTCTTCGCCGATAAAAAGGAACTCCGGCCAACGCTTTATTAATTCATTTTGAATGGCTTTTTGTACGGCGAAATCGGCCTCAGTGACGATGCTGCCATCGTCTTTGTCTCTCTGTTTACTGTGGGTGAAGCGCGGCATCAGCTCCTGTTTTGCAGCGTTAATGACAATCATTTGAACTTCTTTTAGATTGGGTTGTAACATGCTGGGGCTTTCTTTGTCGTTGTCTCAGTCGTATTTTTTCGAAAAGTCCGTGGATTTGACGTTGATTGTTTTTTTATTTTGTCAGTAGCAATAGAGTGATGTTATTTTTCTATGATGGTGCCTTGTTTTTTTCAAGATTTATACTGAACTTGTATGTTAGAAAAGTGCTCAAAACCAGCACAAAATAACCATTCATTTCCAGTAATTCTTCATAAAATTCGTAGCGCAATATATTAATTAACTCTTTGTCAAAAAAACCGCCAGCAATCAATAACCCGGCACTAATAAAAAGAGCTTTACCCGCGCTTGACTGGATGTAATTCAAATAAAGAGGTTTGATTTCTTTCAATTTTTTGATGGAATATAGAATGATGGCCAGCCAAAGTGTGGCAAGCAAGACCCGATAACCTGGCCCACTTCCCAGCAGGATGATGATGCTGGGAAGGTTAAAGTCTTCAATGTCAACTTCTCTTAAGAAGAAACTGAAGCAAAATAGAGCTAAAGTAAGGCAAAGAAGACGCAGCCTGAAGT
>CAYQVF010000101.1:0-5367 GCA_964421045.1 uncultured Chromatiaceae bacterium | reverse complement strand
TATACTGAATTAATTCTATATATTAACCCTATCTCCAGCCTCATTTTTCTATATATTACCAATATCAAGTTATTATACGGAAAAATATCTCTTTAATAGCTATAGTCTTACAATGGCTTTCTACTTTTTATGATTACCTTACTGCTAGGTTTTTCTATCATTTATCCCTTCATATATTCTCGTGTTGGTTGGTCAATTTTCAAAATCCAATCCTGTTTTAAGTTGCCAAAAAACCGTTCGGCAACGGCGTTGTCATAACACGTCCCCACATCGCCTATTGAGGCTCTCAGGCCATAACCCGATAAGCGTTTGCTGGTGTACTGTGAGCCACAGTCACTATGAAACACGAGGCCTTTTTTTGGCTGACGCAAATTAACCGCTTGCATGAGTGCTTTGCTAATGAGGTGTGTCGGTGATCGACATTCCTACCACGACGATGAAAAAATAAAAAATAGCGCCATCTCTTGAGGTATTGACGGTATTACCTATAATACTAAAATATGAAACCGATAAGCATAGTATTAGACACAAATGTACTTGTGTCAGCTCTACGATTCAGAAATGGTGCTTCATATAAGCTACTGACTTTAATAGATAATGGTGATTTAAAACTAAATATATCAGTCCCATTATTTTTAGAATACGAATCCGTTACTTTAAGAGACTGCTTAAAATTACCACTTAAAAAGGCAGATATCTGAGATATTTTTAATTATTTAGCTAAGGTATCAAACAAGAGCGAAATATTCTTTTTGTGGAGACCATACTTAAAAGATTCAAAGGATGATTTAGTGTTAGAGCTTGCGGTTGAGTCAAAGAGTAAAGTGATTGTTACATACAATCAAAAGGATTTTTTTGGCGTTAATAAATTAGGAATTAAAGTCGTTACTCCAAAAGAATTTTTGAAAATGAGAGGTTTGTTAAAATGAGTACATTAAGTTTAAGGTTACCTGACTCGCTACATAACCAAATTAAGAAGCTTGCATCAGAAGATGGCATTTCAATAAATCAATTTGTAGTGTCAGCAGTTGCTGAAAAAACATCTGCGTTTTTGACAAAGAGCTATTTGGAAGATCGTGGCCAGCTATCTTCCAAAACAAAATTCAAAAAAGCACTATCAAAATTCCCAAAAGGTGACTCTGATTTTTTCGACGAATTGTAGTGTAAAACATCTAACCAATAGCTTCGCCCCCTCGGATAAATCGAGAGGTGTACGTCCAGCTCTAAGAGCGACAAAGGGGAGAGCTTTGTCGATTCACCTAGGAGGCTGAGGGGGAAGTTCCCTAGATCTACTCAGCTAATACGCTCTGAGTCCGATTCAATGTAAATAAATAACGGGCTTCATTAAAATGCTCCATTGAACGTTACAAAGCATCGTGATTTTTTCGGGGAAAAATGCATGTCTCTTCACCCCGCCAATGAGCATGGTGTTATGCTCAAAAAATAAGACATAGGTGATATGACAAACTTAAGTGTAAATTTAAACAAAATCGCTCTTTTAAGAAACTCAAGAGGGCGTGATTATCCAAATGTAGTAGAATTTGCGAATAAAATGATTGCATTGGGAGTTCAAGGTATCACCGTTCACCCTCGGCAAGATGAACGTCATATTACAAAAAATGATGCAGTGGATTTGGGCGAATTGCTTTCAAATCATTCAGAAGTGGAACTTAATATTGAAGGCTACCCTTCACAAGATTTTATGGAGCTGGTGGCAAGGATAAAACCTGACCAGTGTACTTTAGTTCCCGATAGTCCAGACCAATTAACCTCTGACCATGGGTGGGATTTAGAGAAAGATGGTCGTTTTGTTCAAGATCTTTGTTGTCATCTAGCTTCTGAAGGCATTAGAAGTTCTATTTTTATTGACCCAAACCCGAGTCAAGTTGAATTAGTAGCAAATACCGGTGCAAATAGAATTGAGCTATACACAGAAGAATATGCTTCAACTTTTAACAAGCCAGCACATGAAGCTGTATTTAATCAATATAGAAAATCAGCTATTGAAGCCCAAAAATTAGGAATCGGTGTTAATGCTGGGCATGATTTAGACTTAATGAACCTATCAAAGTTTTTAACCATTAATGGGGTTCTTGAGGTTTCAATTGGTCATGTGCTTACAGTTGAATGTATAGAGTACGGAATGAAGAGCATTATTGGTAAATATCTCAAAATTTGTAATTCGACCCAATGAAAAGCAGAACATAGATGAACCTTACCGCTGTTAATTAGGAATTAAACATTTTTTCAACTCTTTTGAGAGCTAAAAATAAATCACATACAACAAACACACGCGAGGGGTCTCTTAGGTAAATTATCCTGCTGTAAACGCTTTCGGCATCCATTTGTCGACGTTTTTGTTTGTATTGGTCGCTCCTGATTTTATAATGTCGATTGCTTGAGCGACGTTCACTTCAAGCTCGCTATTGTTCATTTGTTTGTTGTCGGCGTAGTAATGTGCCTGTACCGTTTTAATACTACTGCGCAGTATGGGGCTGGGGGTATTGGTTTGCTCCCACAGTTGCAGGCCTTCTTCCAGGGTGCGACTATCGAAAGCTTGAAGCAGTTCAGCAATGTGCGGCTGGATGGGGTTCATTTGCTTACTGCTATTGTCCGGTGTTGTTGATTTTTTTTCTCTGCGTTGTCGTTTCAGAAAAAAATAAAGTGTGCTCAGCCAGATGAGCAGTAATGCTGCGGTGCTGATTTGCCAACGTAGCACCTCTGATAATGTTGGTTTGCTTTGAGCCTGTATTGTATTGCCTGAGGATAAAGCCGTGTTGATTTCTGTGCTATGAGTGGCAGCTACTGCGGTAAAGCTGGGACCGGGAAGGGTTAGGGTTTGCAATGATTCACTGTCCGTATCAAAGTAGCGCAGTGTCAGCGGTGGTAGCTCGGTTTTGCCAGCAGCTTTAGGTAATACTGAAAGAGTATAGTTCATTTTAAATTCGACCGTGTCTTTATGTTCAAGGCGATCGAGCTGTCCTTTACCAATATAAAGTTTCAGTTTGTCCGAACTTGGGAAACTTAAGGTTGCGGGTAAGAGGCTGGAATGGTTTGCAATGGTCAGGCTGTATAACCAGTTGCTGATTTGGTTGCTGACATGTTCAGTGCTGATAGCGGTGATGCTGACTTTAGGTTTACCAATAAAGACAGGGGTTGCATTGCCGAGAGGCAGAGTTTGAACATCAACCGTTAATTTGCTTTGAGGGAGTCGTATTCTTTTTTTTGTTTTACTGACTAACCAGGCATCAGGAAGATAAAGCACTAATGAACCTGCTTCCATAGGATGTAGTACCCATGAGGTGCGCAAGACCTGGTATGTAAAGCCATGATGTTCTTCAGTTCGTTCTTTTTTCGGCAACCGAATATGTTCAATGAGTTCCAATGGGGTGGGTTCGGTTTCAAGTGCGCCACCCAACTTGGCGCTCTCCAATGGTATACGAGTAAAGAGATCCAGATGAATGACCAGTTGCTGCCCCACCCAAATTTTTTGCTGATTAACAGCGGCCTGGGTAAAGGCCAGTGGTGCATCTGATGGGGCTTGAACTTTAATGGGGATGACTGCGGTTGTTAAGCCATCAAGGCGAAAGGCAGGGATGGTGAGGTTGCCCGTTTTTTTAGGAAAAAGGCTAATACTGAGGCTGGAAGTAGAGCGTCCTCGGTTACGATAGATATTGTAATGGTTTTTCGCCTCCGGTGTACCCAGGTCAAAATCGGAGGTTAAAACAGATAAATCGATATTTGGTGAAACACCCTGAGCACGTAGCCGAGTGTCGCTATTGCTCAGTGATAAGGTTAATGTAATATGTTCGTCGGTGTTCAATTCGCTGCGATCCACCTCAGCGGTGAACTCGGCAGCGATGCTCGGCGCGGTGAATAAAAATAACAAGACCAGCTTATATACCCATGGCAGTATGAATTTAACCATTTTTACGTCCATTGGTATCTCATCTTTAGCTTTTCCTCGGTAAGTTGCTCCGGCATTCATGCAATCGGTAGTCGAAAAAACTGAATCTAAAACACCTCTGTACGCGCTAATACCTAAATTCATAGCGCCATGGGTATAGATTGATTTTTTGTAACTACTCACCCCCAAGTGATCCGATTTCATCAGCAAGAGCAATTTGAATAGCAATAAGAGGATTATATCCTTTATTTGCCATGGTCTGTAAATAGCTTGATACTCTACAATATGCTTGAGCATAGAGCTTTACTCTGAAACAGCCAGATATCTTCTGTTTCACCTTGGGCATTTTCAATATCTCGTTCAACTCTTGAAACATAGGGGTCTTTTGCGAAAAATAACACGGCGACTTCATGATGTTTTCGTAATCGCTCCAAAAAATTATGTGCATCAGACTTCACTTCTTACCCAGAGTTTATCAATGTTGCCATCAAGTGCCATACGTTTCATTTAGAACATACCGTATGATAACATTGAGTTTTTTGGCGCTATGACAGAGCTGCAGCTTTGTTGAATTAAGTTACTCAGTGGGTGCGCGTGTATAAAGCATGCGCAAATCCTACTCAGGCAGAGTAGCCACCTGTCTTCTGTTACTTAACCTGGTATAAGATGAGTTGCTATCACTTTCTTGTGAGCAAGACGTTTAATGGAAAACTAAAGTGAAATGAACAAACGAACTATATTATTCGTTTTAATGTTGACGTATTCGATGGTCTCGTTATCAGCAGAGTGCGTGGTATTGCTTCATGGGCTAGCGAGAACATCGAGCTCAATGAATGAGTTAGAAAGTCGTTTAACTGAACAGGGATACTATGTGGTAAACGTTGACTATCCTTCACGAAAAAAAGAAATATCACCGCTTTCTGAAATTGCAGTTGGTGGTGGTTTAGAGCTATGTCGTGAAAATCATTCGAACCCGGTTAATTTTGTAACTCATTCACTAGGGGGTATTTTGGTTCGCCAGTTTTACAAAAATCATTCTCCTGAAAAGATCAAAAGAGTGGTAATGCTTGGCCCCCCAAATAAAGGTAGTGAAGTTGTGGATAATCTAAAAAATATGCCAGGGTATGAATTACTGAATGGCCCAGCGGGTATGCAACTAGGTACAGGAGAAACAGATGTTCCGAAAAGCCTTGGGGCGATAAATTTTGAACTAGGCGTGATCGCTGGTACGCAGTCTATCAATCTAATATTGTCCACATTCCTACCGAATCCAGATGATGGTAAGGTTTCAGTGGAAAGCACTAAGATAGAAGGTATGTGTGGCTTTGTCGCTTTACCTGCCACACATCCCTTTCTGATGAAAAATGATAAAGTTATAAATGAAATAATACACTTTTTAGCTCAAGGGGAGTTTGAGAGTGAGAGCGCTAAAAACTACTGTCGTGATTCAGCGGGTTATA
>CAYQVF010000100.1:0-5487 GCA_964421045.1 uncultured Chromatiaceae bacterium | reverse complement strand
CAATAGCTATTGGTTTAGCTGCTCAAGTGTTGTTGAATAATATATAGCCATAGCGTTTGAAATTGAATTAGTATCACGACTACCCAGGAGAAAGTGATGAATGCCGCAGAATTATTTATCCAGTGCCTCGAAAATGAAGGTGTTACAGAAATATTTGGCATTCCCGGTGAAGAAAACCTGGACGTAATGGACGCATTGCTCAACAGCAATATTCGCTTCATCACCACCCGCCATGAGCAAGGTGCCGCATTTATGGCAGATGTTTATGGACGACTCACCGGTCAGGCCGGCGTCTGTCTTGCCACACTGGGTCCGGGTGCAACTAACCTGATTACAGGTGTCGCTGATGCAAATATGGATCGAGCGCCCATTGTTGCTATTGCCGGTCAAGCATCGACACATCGCATGCACAAGGAAAGCCACCAGGTTCTCGATCTGGTTAATTTGTTTGAACCTATATCTAAATATGCTACACAAATTCGTGCAGCCGAAATTATTCCTGAAGTGGTGCGTAAAGCATTTAAAGTCGCAGAAGCAGAAAAGCCTGGCTGTAGTTTTATCGATTTTCCTGAAAATATCGCTGAAGAAAAGATCGAAAATAAAAAACCTTTACTCGTACAAAGCCCCATGCCCCCAGCACCGCCGGAAGAAAAACTAGAACAGGCGGCAAAGATTATTTCCAATGCAAAATTTCCTGTTATCATGGTGGGCAACGGCGTTATTCGTGCAAAAGCCTGTGACGCCTTTGTCTCGATGGTCGAAAAACTTTCCATCCCGGTTGCCAATACCTTTATGGCTAAGGGCGTATTACCTTCCTCTCACGAACTGTCTCTTGGCACAGTAGGGTTGCAAGCTCATGATTATGTCTCCTGCGGAATTGGGCGGGCAGATGTTGTCATTTGTATCGGCTACGATATGGTGGAATATCACCCTTACCTATGGAATGCAAAAAACCATCATCAAATCGTACATATTGACTCTATGCCAGCAGAAGTTGACGAACACTACATCGTCGCAACGGGTGTTATCGGCGACATAGGCGCAGCTTGTCAGCGATTGTCTGCCCTCACTAACGTCAACAAAAATAAATCATCCGTCAGTTCCTTACACAACACGGTATTAGGAGAATTTGAGCAACATGCTAATAATAACGACTTCCCGGTCAAACCTCAAAAAATAATCTGGGATTTGCGCCAAGCCTTGGATCCAGAAGACATCGTGATCAGTGATGTCGGTGCACATAAAATGTGGATGGCACGGATGTATCAAGCGGAAAAAGCAAATACCTGTATTATCTCAAATGGGTTTGCTGCTATGGGCATTGCTCTACCTGGTGCCATTGCTGCGAAAATCGCTCATCCCAATCGAACGGCGGTTGCCGTCACCGGTGATGCAGGATTTTTAATGAACTCTCAGGAAATAGCAACAGCATTAATGTACAACACGCCCATTGTCATATTAGTTTGGAATGATGGCCATTACGGTTTGATAAAATGGAAGCAAGAAACAAAATTTGGCCGAGAAAGCCACATTAAAATTTTAAACCCCGACCTAGTCGCTTATGCAGAATCTTTTGGCGCAAAAGGCTATCGTGTTGAGAAAACAGAAAATTTACTGCCTATATTAAAACAAGCGATTGCAGATAACACCGTGGTTGTGATCGACTGTGCAGTAGATTACGATGAAAACATGAAACTCACAGAAAAACTAGGCGATCTAATTTGCCCGATTTAGGAGCTGATTATTTATGACTCAACACTACGTGCTGATGACAAGTCAAAAATTCAGCGGCTTGAATACAATTGATATCAGAGCACCGTTTGATGAAAGTCTCATTGCCACAGCAGAGGTCGCCAACGCAGAGGCCATCGAAACAGCACTGAGTACGGCTAATGCGTTATACCAAGACAGGTCGCTTTGGTTATCGAAAACCAGGCGCATCGACATTCTCAATAAAACCGCTGAAATTATGCAAGGTCAGGTTGAAAAACTGACCCTGCAAGCGGCGCAAGAAGGTGGTAAACCCTATTTGGATTCCAAAGTAGAAGTTATTCGCGCCATTGATAGCATTAAAACCTGTGCCGATAGCTTGCGATACAGTGCAGGTCGGGAAATTCCCATGGGAGTCAATGCCGCATCAGAGCAACACCTGGCTGTTACTACTTTTGAACCGATTGGTGTTGTCGTTGCTGTTAGTGCATTTAATCACCCTTTAAATTTAATTGCACATCAAGCCGGGCCTGCCATTGCGGCGGGATGCCCTGTGATTATAAAACCGACTCAAGACACGCCAATATCTTGTTTTAATTTGGTCAAAATATTGAGAGAAGCCGGTTTACCAGAGGCCTGGTGTCAGGTTTTATTAATCAATGATAGAGAATTAGCAACAAGCTTGGTTAGCGATAGACGAGTTTCTTTTTTCAGCTTTATTGGCAGTGCCAAAGTCGGCTGGATGTTACGCTCAAAATTATCAGCAGGAACGCGCTGTGCTTTAGAGCACGGAGGTGTTGCACCGGCAATTATCGAGGCCGATGCACATCTTGAAAATACCCTGCCGGCAATTGCAAAAAGTGGTTTTTATCATGCCGGGCAAGTCTGTGTTTCTGCACAGCGAATTTATTGTCAGGAAACACTCATCGAGGACATCACTCAAGATTTAAAAAATCGAGCCTTATCACTGATCGTTGGTGATCCTACGCTTGAAAAAACAGACGTTGGCCCCCTCATTCGCTCACGAGAAGTTGATAGAGTTCATAGCTGGGTGCAGGAGGCGATTAAAGAAGGTGCTCAATTGATTTGTGGCGGTACAAAAATATCAAACACTTGTTATACACCTACCATTCTGCTTAACCCTTCCTCAACATCAAAAGTATCAACTCAAGAAGTTTTTGGGCCGGTAATTTGTCTTTATTCTTATAAACATATTGACGAAGCAATTAAACAAGCGAACTCATTGGAAGTCTCATTTCAAGCGTCGGTTTTTACTAACAACATTGACACCGCCATGTATGCGTATAAACAATTAAACGGTTCGGCAATTATGGTCAACCAACACACCGCATTTCGAGTAGACTGGATGCCGTTTGCCGGGTTAAAACATTCTGGGCTCGGTATTGGAGGCATTCCGCATACCTTTCATGATATGCAAGTTGAAAAAATGCTCGTAATTAAAAGCGAGTTTTTATTGTAAGGAATGGGCACGTAATAACTTCCCGTTTTGGGGTTCGGCTTTGTCTCCTGAGTGCCTTTATGCCCGACTATTTATTTGGGCGCTATCTCCCTCCCATCCCTGGAGTTGTCGGCTTTGGCATCCTGCGTTGCCCTATCTCCTCCATCCCTGGGGTCGTCCTGCATCCGTGCCGTCGTCAATCAGAAAAATAGAATCTAAAGCACAGATGCACGCGCTAACACCTAAATCTATAACATCATGGATATAGTGCTCTAAATAGAACAGTAAAGTGTTTTTTTAGACTCAAGAACCCAATTTTTAATGTGCGTGCCCACCCTCATCATGGCTCTCATTTTTTCCTGGTTTCGAGTCATCATGGCCGCTGCCCGCATGACTATGCCCTTTCTCCAGTCGACTATCCAGCTTCAAATACTCCTTTTTACTCATTCCAGGCAATTTCTTCACGAATGCAACAATGTCCCAAATTTCACTGTCTTTATGGGTCGGGCCCCATGCCGGCATTCCGGTCATTCTGATGCCATTTTTTATTGCCCAAAACAATTCAGCAGCGGACATGTGTTCTGCGCTTTCTGCAAGATCAGGTGGAGCAGGATTCAAACCCTTGGTTATGGGTGAATCTGTACTGCCGGGCGGTGTATGACACATCGCACACATTTCACGATAGCTGCGAAACCCGGTGTCAATTTGCTTATCACCTTTGCTGGGGGGCACTTGAATCGAGGCTGCACGACTTTGTATCGAATTTTCTCTGGTTGTCACCAAAGCCCAACGTATGGGAGCAGGGTCTTCCCACTCTGTAGCCACATTAAATATACCGGTATAAATAACCAGTAGCGCTATTAAAGCAGAGAAGGTTGTTGCTATAAGCAGGGTGCTGATAATTGTTTTCATAAATTTTCCTGTTGGTAAGAATGCCCAAAGGTGATGCTACAATTTTAGCCACTAAAAGCATGCCGAATCGTAGCATATCAAAACAATACTTTGTGAATCGACGCGCTACGGTTGATCGGTACGTTCATTAACGAGATGCCTGAAATTTATTGCTAGCAAGTATAGTACTTTTTGACTCGATGCTCTGCATTAATGCTTGCCACGATTTTACGAACGATTGCGCGCCTTCGCGCTGTAGCTGCATTGCGAGCGCATCGATATCAATACCCGCTTGCGCGAAACACGACAATAGCGCTTCGGCTTCGCCACCCTCATTGCCCATCACACCCTTGCTCTGACCATGATCGACAAAGGCAAGCAACGTCTTTTCGGGGATGGTGTTGATCGTATCCGGCGCTACGAGCGCTTCAAGATAAAGGGTGTCTGGTGCAGCAGGATCTTTGCTGCCGGTGCTGGCCCACAGTAACCGCTGCGGTTGGCCGCCGCCAGCGACCAGTTTTTGCCAGCGTGGCGAGGCCAGTAGCTCACGATAGGCCTTATAGGTACGCATTGCGATAGCAATACCAAGACGATTTTTCAGCGCGTCGGGAACTTTGTCTTTTATGGCAACATCCCAACGACTAATAAACAGTGAAGCCACGGAAGCAACCACGGGGTCAAGACCGGCAGCAATACGCCGCTCAATACCTCGCATATAAGCCTCGGCGGCTTCAATGTAATGTTCTCTGGAAAACAGCAACGTCACATTCACGGGTATGCCAGCGAAGATGGTTTCTTCAATGGCATCAATACCGGCACGGTTACCGGGAATTTTAATGAAAAGATTAGAACGTTTCGCCTGCGCGTACAGCTGCTTCGCTGCCGCAATGGTACCAGCCGTATCGTCCACCAGCAAGGGGGAAACTTCCAGAGACACCCAGCCGTCGACACAGTCGCTGGCATCATGAATCGGGCGAAAAAGATCGGCCGCCTGGGTCAGATCTTCCAATGCCAGTTCGAAAAAAAGTGCTTCGCCCGATTGACCTGCGAGTGCTTTTTCACGAATGGCATCATCGTAAAAATCACTGTCCTTGATGGCATGTTCGAAGATGGTCGGGTTAGAGGTCAGCCCTGTTACGGAAAGTTCGTTAATGTAGCGATCCAGGGTACCACCCATCAATAATTCGCGCGTGATGTTATCAAGCCAAAGGCTTTGACCGAGATCGTGCAATTGTTGTGTCGTTTTCATTTTTTGCTTCTCCTGATGAGTGTTTCCCGAGTTTAAGCAATGGCGCGCTCCATTTTACGCTGAACCAATACACACATTGTATTTATAGACTATGTTCGCCTCTGCGGCAACACGCCCGTATTCTATTCAACCTAAAAAACATCGTTCAAGTAATAACAAGCCATTCCATCTAGTCGTT
>CAYQVF010000099.1:0-5507 GCA_964421045.1 uncultured Chromatiaceae bacterium | reverse complement strand
CGTTAAAAATTGCTTGTTGGACAAGGGTTGTTTCCAGATGGCGAGGTAAACCTAGAGAGGTGTAAAAGTCAGCACATTAAACGGAATCAAACCCTCCGATTTGCCTAGCCCTCCACAGGCCGCAATATTAATTATGCAAGCCTGCACACGCGATTCGACGGACTCTAAAGAACTTGGCAAACTGGCCAGCAATGACCCCATGCTTACGGCGGAATTATTGCGGATCGTCAATACCGCATTTTTTGGCAACGTTGCTCAACAAATCACCTCGATACCCCGCACCGTAACAGTGTTGGGTCAACGTACACTGCGAAATATAACTTTATGTGTAGCGGTACGCGACTCTGTTAAGGAAGGTTCGATCCCCGGTTTTGATGTCAACCAATTTTGGGAAGACAGCATCCGCCGTGCGGTCTCTGCACGAGCTATAGCACAATACCTTGACGTTGATCACGAAGCTTGCTTTACCGCCGGCTTGTTACAAGATTTTGGTTTATTGGCTTTATACCATGTACATCCTGACAAAGCAGAGCACTCTTCGCAACTACGCGAACAAGACCCTGAGAGTCGACGGCAAGCTGAACAAAAATTGTTTGGCATGACACACGACGAAGCTGGAGCCATGTTAGCCGAAACTTGGGCACTACCCGAGATCATCGCCAACGCCATTAGTGAACACCATCGCATTGAAACAAGCGAACTTTCGATCACCACCGTACTACATTGTGCCGACTGGATTAATTCAATATTCACCGCTAAAGATAAAAATATCACACTCCAAAAAACAAGCGATATAGTGCTAGAAGCACTGACGATGACTTCATCACAATTTGACGTACTGTTAGAAATGATTCCCAAAGAGGTCGCAACTGCAGCTCAAGTACTGGGGCTTAATATTAATCAGCAAGAAGAGTTTATTAACATATTAAAGCAAGTCAACACCCAGCTGGCCCAAGCCAATTTGGGTTACCAGGAATTAACATGGCAACTGGAAAGCAGCAAAAAAGAGCGTGATCGTTTACAGACCGAACTAAACAAAGAACTCGGCTTGGCAAGAGAAATTCAAAACAGCTTATTACCCAGCAAGATGCCAGACACCTTCCCAATTATTGGTGTCAACCTTGCTGCTAAACAGCTATCGGGAGATTTTTATGACTATTTTCGATTACAGGATGGACGCATCTACTTCAACTTGGGTGATGTCTCTGGAAAAGGTACACATGCTGCCCTGCTGATGGCAAAAACAACCAGCCTTTTTCGTTGCCTGGGTAAACGAGTCCATGAACCCGGAAAACTATTGGCCTACGTCAACGAAGAAATTTACGAAACCTCTGCTCGCGGCATGTTTGTTACCATGGTAGCAGGTATTTATGACCCTGAGTCAGATACAGTCAGCTTAGCTAATGCGGGCCACCTGCCTGCCATTATAATCGACCGGGATAAACAACTTTCTAAAATTGATGCTCAAAGTCCACCGCTTGGCATTTTGAGAGAGAATGTATTTCCGGAAACTCAGTTTAAGTTGAATGGCGGAAGTCTATACCTATATTCTGATGGTGTTACCGAAGGGCGGCTAGCAAACGGCAAAGAACTGGGCATGAAAGGTTTGCTTGCGCTTTTTCTCTCTTTGGCAGAAAAATCACCAAAAGATCGAATTGAAGCCATAACAAATCGTCTTACAACACATGCAGATGTACTGCGCGACGATGTTACACTGGTTTTAGTTGAAAAAACGGGTTTCGAGTAAACCATGAATAAAGTAACCACAATTCGCTTTCAAGCGATACCCAAAAAACTGTGCGAACTACGAAAAAAGGCTCGGGAAGCGATTCAACAATTGGGCTTTAATAAAGAAACTGAAGATTTTTTGGTCATCGCGATAAACGAAGCCTGTATGAATGTCATTCAACATGCCTATTGCGATAAGCAGGGCTGTGAAATTGTTCTTGAAATTTTCAATTCCCCGACTGAAGCCACCTTTCATTTGACCGACTTTGCGCCACTGGTTGATCCAGATCAAATTCAATCTCGGGATCTCGATGAAATCAAACCCGGCGGACTGGGCGTGCATATTATCAATGAGATCATGGATCAGGTAGAATACCGTCAGAACCCACAAGGCATAGGCAATATTTTAATAATGATAAAAAATAAATTAGCACAGGAAAGCCCCCATGCAATGCGAGATTAGTACACATGGTATTTATACCGTTATCGCCCTTCAAGGAGAAGTCGATCTTCATTACTCTCCACAAGCCAGAGAACCTATTCTGAGTTGCTTGAAAAAAAAACAAAACGTGTTAGTTGACTTGTCCGCAGTAACTTACATAGACAGTTCTGGCGTCGCCAGCCTGGTTGAAGGCTATCAAGAGGCGAAAAGTAGTGGTGTGAAATTTGGTTTGGTCGGCGTTAGCAAGGCAGCACTACAAGTGTTACAACTCGCCCGACTAGACAAAGTATTTACTATTTATGACTCAGTAGAGAATTTGCTTGCTAATTAAGGTTATTTTTTTAAAATCCAAAGCACATGGAAGAGCATAATCAAAAAACCGTCATTAAGGTCAAGGAACTGGTCACACACTACGGTTCACGTAAAATACTTGACGGAATTAACTTAGAAGTTAAAAAAAATGAAATCATGGTCATCATGGGAGGTAGCGGATCAGGAAAAAGTACCTTATTACGACATTTATTGGGTTTAAATAGCGCCACCTCAGGATCGATAGAACTACTCGGTACGGAAATTACCACAGCGAACCAAAAAGAACTCTATCAGTTACGGCGCAATATGGGTGTTGCTTTTCAGGGAGGGGCGCTATTTGGCTCAATGACGGTTGGCGAGAACGTTGAGCTCCCCCTAAGAGAGCATACTAATCTTGATGAAAAAACCATGCGTATCATGGCGCGTATGAAACTGGAAGTAATGAATCTGACGGGGGTTGAGGCGCTGATGCCCTCCGAACTCTCCGGCGGCATGGTCAAGCGCACAGCTTTAGCACGTGCGGTTATTATGGATCCAACGTTACTTTTTTTTGACGAACCCTCAGCAGGACTCGACCCCGTTGTTTCCGCCGAGCTGGATGAATTAATCATTTTGTTACGCAATGCCATGAATATGACGATTGTTGTTGTTACACACGAACTAGAAAGTGCGTTCAAAATTGCTGATCGCATCACCATGCTGGATCAAGGAAAAATTATCATCACAGATACCGTTGAAAATGTTCGCAACAGCAATTTGGCACAGGTACAAGATATGCTCAATCGTAGACCACGGCAGAAAGAACTCGATACTGAGGCCTACTTGGATCGGCTTACCGGCGATCGTCTTCAATAAAAATGGCATTAACAAATCAATATTAGTGATAGCGTATTTTGGCATAAAAATTGAAGGGAGCTATGCGTAATTTTGTAGAAAAAATAGGAAGAGAAACTATTTACCATGTCGAACAGGCCGGCATGATGACAATCTTTTTATATTCATGCCTCGCTCGTATTTTTACACGTCCGTTTCAACTCCGTGCCATTATCAAACAATTGCACTTTATTGGCGCAAAATCCGTTTTTATTATTATTGTTGCAGGCAGTTTTACCGGCATGGTACTGGGCTTGCAAGGTTATTATGTATTACAACGTTTTGGCTCTCTTGATATGATCGGTTCAGCCGTAGCATTAAGCCTCATCCGTGAATTAGGGCCGGTATTGGCTGCGCTTATGGTCGTAGGGCGTGCCGGTTCTGCCATCTGCGCTGAAATTGGTATTATGCGTACTTCAGAACAAATTGATGCTTTAGAATGCATGGGGATACACCCCTACAAATATCTCATGGTACCCAAATTTATCGCTGCTATTCTATCGCTGCCGCTGCTAACATGTCTTTTTAATGTCATGGGCATCCTGGGTGGATATTTTGCTGCCGTAGTATTATTTGGTGTCAATGAGGGCTCTTATTTTCAAGGTATGTATAGTAGTGTTGTCTGGGCGGATATCGAAATGGGTGTAATCAAATCCTTCGTTTTTGGTCTTATTATTGTCTGGGTTGCGACAGCAAAGGGGTTTTTTCTGCATCTGGATCGCTCAGGTGCTTTTGGCGCAGAAGGGGTCAGCCGCATTACGACTAAGGCGGTGGTGCTGTCTTCAGTGGCCATTCTCGGTAGCGACTACCTGATCAGCGCCATTTTGCTTTAACGTGATTTTTTCAATGAATAACAAAAAAAGTGATGAAGCAACCCTAACATGAAGAAAAAAAACATAGAATTCGTAGTTGGCTTATTCCTCATTGCAAGCATCCTGTCATTTGCCTGGCTCTCAGTAAAATTAGGAGACATTGAACTGTTCAGCAAAAGCACCTACTCTGTCAGTGCGAGCTTCACCTCTATCTCTGGACTCAAAGAAGGTGCGGTAGTGGAACTTGCTGGCGTTCGTATTGGTAAAGTCACCCACATTGCGCTTGATCGAGAGGAATATGAGGCCATTATTCGCATGGAAATCGACAGCGATATTGCATTGCAAGAAGACACCATGGCCGCAATCCGTACAGCGGGTGTGATTGGCGATAAATTTGTCAATATTACCCCCGGAGGGGCTGACGAACTCATTACCAACAATGGAGAAATAGAAGAAACAGAATCCGCTATTTCACTAGAAGAATTGGTCAGCAAATACATTTTCGAGAGTGAATAGTCGCTAAACCATGAATTTTAATAGACACCCACTTTTTATCTCGTTGTTCGGCTTGTTGCTCTGCACCTCTTTATTTTCAGCCATGATTCAAGCTGAAAATAATCCCGTTGATGAACCAACGCTTGTCGAAAATAACGACGAAATGTTCGATGACGAATTCGATGATGATTTTGCTGATGATTTCGATGACGACTTCGACGATGCCCCACCGCCACTGGTCATCCATGATCCATTAGAACCCCTGAATCGTGGCATGTTCTGGTTCAATGACAAATTATACTTCTATGCCCTCAAGCCCGTAGCAAAAACGTATCGCTATATTCCCGAGCCTATCCGTATTTCCCTCTCTAATTTTCTCTCCAACCTGACGACACCTATTCGCTTCGTCAATGCCCTGATGCAAGGCAAGGTCAATGATGCCGGCAATGAAATGGGGCGGTTTTTCATCAACACGATCGTGGGTGTCGGCGGACTATTTGATCCCGCTCGTAAGTATGCGGGCCTGCGGAAAAAAGAGGAAGATTTCGGTCAAACCTTAGCTGTATTAGGCATTAAACCCGGACCCTACCTGGTCATCCCGTTTATTGGGCCGTCAAACACCCGAGACGGTGTGGGCTATGTCGTTGATACGTTGACTGACCCCATCGGAATCGTCTGGCAAGGACAAGACTATTGGGCCGTCAAGGTCACGGATACGGTGAATCAAATTTCTTTAGACAAAGACACCTATGAAGCCATCACCGGAGATGCACTAGACCCTTACCTATTTGTCCGTGATGCTTATATGCAAAACCGAGCAGGGAAAGTGAACAAATAGACTTAAA
>CAYQVF010000098.1:0-5712 GCA_964421045.1 uncultured Chromatiaceae bacterium | reverse complement strand
TATCACTATGCTTAATGCCATGGTAAGAGACAAATCTATATGGGCTTATTGATTTTTAAGTAGGGCTTGATCTTCCCCCGATAAAACGGACACCACAGTCGCTTGTTATATGTTTTACATCTTTCTCAAATTGATCAAAACGCCTGTTATGACTGGATTGATCAACCTTCAGCTTCCCTTGCAACTTCGCAGTTTGCTCTTGAACGACTAAGGGTCGGTCAACAAACTCGACAATAAGGTCTAACCTTCCTTCTGAATCGACATTGAATCCGGTTCTTTTTCCATCTTTACCTAATTAGTACGTGTCCGCTTTGTTGTTCCAGATGGCTTATTTTATGGCTACTTGATGACACACCATCAACAATTTCAACGTTGACCTGCCCTTTTGCAACACCGAGAGCACAAAAACCCATAAAAATTTTATTTTCATTAACTTCATTCTTCTAAATTGAACAACCAGAAGTAAACCAGACCCATTACAGAGTTCACGTCATCTCGTTTTATTTCTACAATCCGTATCTACCAATATCTGATCGCCATCGTAGAAAAAACGCTTTGTTATTTTTTCGCGCCCCAGTGAACAATTCCGACTAAATTCAGCCCGCCCTGTTCGAGACAAAATATCGGGCTGTATAGAATTAAACACATCGCAAACCCATTTTCGTGGCTAAGAAAAAAATTTTTATATGTCCATAGCGTAGTGAAGCGAAAAAACAAGGTCATAGAGCGTTGCATCGAAGATCAATTTGAGTTGTACCTGAGACCTTGTTCATATTTTTTCCACTAAAGTAGTGGACATAGGGGTCGTTACTCTAAGCAGAGGAAAAGAAAATCAGCATAACTTTTGCCCAGAGTGAAGCCTATGATACGACGTAGCCCGGATTTAATGTTGGTCATTATCGTCATCACCGCAATTGGAGTCATCGCAACCAATATTGCGCACGGTGCATCGACCCTTGACAAGGGAATCCATTCCCAAAAAGTACGATCAGCGTATGTTGATACCCTGAATAGTCAGCAAGACGCTTCTTTATCTTTAGGCGTGGGTCAACCTGAAATTGAACGTTTTTTCCAACGAGTCGAACTTGTTATCGGCAAACCCCGCTATACTTATGCCATCACGCTTCAATTAGGATTAACTTACCAAGGTACGGGCTTTAATTTAAATATGGGCGAGGCCAAACTAAAAGCACCGCTGTCTAAAACATTTAACGAAAATGACCTTGAACAGGCAAGTCGTTATGGCTTTTTTGGGCTTGAAGTCGCCTGGTAAGTTTTCTTAGCCATTTCGACAACCCCTACCTTTAACTGACAACCGCTTCGCCCTGCTCTTCTTCCAATATTTCGCATTCAAACCCAGGCAAAGAAGTGAGATCAACCTCATCAATTTGATTGGCCTGAAGAAAGTGCTTAGCATAGCGCATATAAACACGCTCCTTGATAAACACATCAAAAATATCCGGATCGATATGGCCTTCCTGTTTCATGTTGCCCAGAATTTTTAATGCTTGAGATAAAGTCAGCGCCTTTTTGTAAGGTCTATCCTTGGAAGTCAGGGCTTCAAATATATCCGCTATGCCCATAATGCGGGCGCGAACGGACATTTCTTCTCGTTTTAAGCCCTTTGGGTAACCCTTACCATCCATGCGTTCATGGTGGCCGCCAGCAATTTCGGTGACATGCCGCAAATTTTTTGGGAAAGGTAAAGATTCCAACATTTTGATCGTCACGGTAATGTGACCATTGATGGTGTTGCGTTCTTCTTTGCTTAATGTGCCCTTTGGAATGTTCAATGTGTCTATTTCTTCACTTGAAAGTAGTTTTTCACTAGAGCCATCTGACTTTTTCCACTCATGCAAGGCAATTTGTTTTACACGTTGTTGTTTTTCGTCTGCCATAAACTCGCTGCCGATATTGCAATGTTTCAAAAAACCCAGATCGTCATCAAGTTGAGTCACATAATTCTGGTATTCGTTCTGCTCTTCCTTTGTTATTTTTTTCTCACCAAGCGCGCGTTTTAACAAGCGAATTTCAGCCTCTTTTTTCAGCAATTCGAAACGATTTTCGACGGCACTAATACGATCATAAACGGTTTCAAGCTTGGTCGCCTTGTTGACCAGATGAACCGGCGTTGCAATTTTTCCGCAATCATGAAGCAGTGCAGCAATACGCAGTTCATAGAGCTCCTCATTGGTAAATTTAAAATCCGATAAAGGTCCCGTATCATGATGATGGACCGCTTCGGCTAATAATTTTGCAACATGAGGAACGCGTCTACAGTGATCTCCTGTAAAAGGAGATTTTTGGTCTATTGTCGTCGCAATAACTTCAATAAACGTCTCTAACAATTCATGCAGATTACTAATAAGGCTACGGTTAGTTAATGCCACAGCAGCTTGGGAAGCCAAGGATTCGGTTAACTGCTGCAACGTCTTGGAAAAAGGAATAATATGGCCTTTTTTATCTCGAGCATTAATGAGCTGCAAGACACCGATGGTCTCTTTTTCGTGATTACACATGGGGATAGTTAATAACGACCTGGAGGTGTAACCAATTTTTTTATCAAAAGCAATGGTTCCAGAAAAATCAAAACCAGGTGCAGTATAGGCATCAGGCACGTTAATCGTTTGACCACTCACCGCGGCGCATGCTGCAACAGTACGAGTGTCTGGAAACCCATTGCTGTGATACAAGGGAATAGGTGCATAAATAACGGGCTGCCCTGTTGTTCCACCCAGCGCAATACCGAGAGACTCTGTTCTTACTATCGCAAAATTCAAGTGTTTATTTTCAGTAAGATATAAAGTTCCCCCGTCCGCATTAGTGATACTTTGCGCACTCACCAGTATTTTTTCAAGTAAATGGTTTTGATTTTGCTCTGCTGATAAAGCAATACCGATTTCATTAAGCTGTTCCAGGTGTTCAGAATATTCGTAATCCATTTTTCTTCTCAAAATCTAACCTATTGTAATCTCTGCACTCTGTATCGGCTGGGAACAGGGTCACATTGAATATTCATACTGGAATTTTAAGAGACGCAGTTCTCATTTTATAAAACATTAATATTATTAATAAAACCAAAACTACCTCTGGATACGCATTTTGTGGCATGCTTGGCGGATAGAGACCGCCCAGAAATAGCTTGAGCCTCTCAGGACAATCGAAACTATTTTTTAACAAACCAGGGAAGACCGTGTGCAAAATTTGCTAACAACAATGTGGAATATTTGTCGGATGAAGGCAGGCCCACAAGACTTGCCAACCTCTCAGACTCTTCTTGTTTATACGGTGAGCAGTTACGCACTGGTGAGCTTTTTGTTGGCCTTGTTTCTTCTGTCTGTAGGACAAGCATTTTTTGCCGCACTCGTTGATACAAGCATTATGGTGCTTCTCTCCTATGTAATTCTTTGGATGAAAGAGTTGTCCCAGAGGTGGTATCAAATGCTTACGGCGATGACGGGAGCGAGTTTAGTTATTGCTTTGTTTGCTTTACCTCTATACATAGCGCGTTATATGATGGGTTCAGAAAGCGCATTTTTTGATATCGCCACCTTACTTATTTATAGTTTGCTCGTTTGGAACCTGGCTATTTTCACGCATATTTTTCGCCATACTTTGAATATTCCTTACCTCGCTGCACTGCTTTTTGCTGGCCTGTATGCTTATATTAGTATTCGCATTATAGATATTTTGTTTTTTACGACCGAAATCGGCGCTTGATTGAGTATGCATATTCACATCCTCGGTATCTGCGGCACTTTTATGGGCGGAATTGCGCTGCTTGCTCGACAGATGGGACATGTGGTGTCCGGCTCAGATGCCCATATTTATCCGCCAATGAGTACGCAATTAAAACAGCTCGGGGTTGTGATACAAGAAGGCTATGACCCCGCTCAGTTAGACCCTGCCCCTGACTTGGTCGTCATAGGTAACGCTTTGTCGCGGGGTAATGCCGCTGTAGAATACGTATTGAATCGAGGTTTGGCCTATGCTTCTGGCCCACAATATTTAGCCCAGCATGTACTGCATGACAAATGGGTTTTAGCGGTTGCGGGAACGCATGGTAAAACGACAACATCCAGTATTTTAGCCTGGATACTGGAATACGCCGGAATGAAACCCGGATTTTTGATAGGCGGGGTCCCCCGTAACTTTGGTATAACCGCTCGCTTGGGCGAGACGCCCTTTTTCGTGGTTGAGGCCGATGAATATGATACTGCTTTTTTTGACAAACGTTCAAAATTTGTTCATTACCGCCCACGCACCGTTATACTAAATAACCTTGAGTATGATCATGCTGACATTTTTCCGAATATTGAAGCGATCCAACGACAGTTTCATCATCTTATGCGAATTGTACCGAGTCGAGGCAAGGTTATTTTAGCTGCAAATGATGACTATCTTGCTGAGGTGATGAAAATGGGTTGTTGGAGCGAAACTGAATATTTTACGAGCAATAACGAGGTAAAAAAACCCTTACCTAAGCCCTGCTGGCAAACCACCGCCACTAAGACCGATGGCTCACAGTTTGCTGTGAGTCTGGATGGTGAACCCGTAGGCACAGTAAACTGGAGCTTACTGGGAGAGCATAATACAAATAATGCCCTGGCCGCCATCGCGGCAGCACGACATGCCGGTGTGTTACCACAACAAGCGATCCATGCCTTAAGCGAATTTAAAGGTATAAAACGACGACTTGAAGTGGTAGGCCAAGTGAAGGGAATAACGGTCTATGATGACTTTGCACATCATCCCACAGCCATTACATTAACATTGCAAGGGTTACGCAACCATGTTGGCAACAAGCGCATTATCGCCATATTGGATGTCCGTTCCAATACCATGCGGCTGGGTATTCACAGAAACACGCTAGGCCCCGCATTGACTGCCGCCACTCAAGTTAAACTATTCCAGAGTGATCGCATTGAATGGAATTTGAACGAGGTTATGCGTAATTGTCCAGCACCCATCGTCATCTATCAATCTATTGATAAAATTATTGCCGATGTCGTTGCCGAAGCCGAAGCGGACGACCATGTGCTGATTATGAGCAATGGCGGCTTTGCTGGCATTCATGACCGCTTAGTCCGTGCATTAGCTGCAACATGAGAACCCATGTCACCGCCGTTGCAATCACGGGCGCATCAGGTTCATTATATGGACTCAGACTTGTCGAACTACTGCTTGGCACGGGTCAGCACGTTGAATTGATGGTTTCTAAAGCAGCACAACTTGTCATTGCTACCGAAACAAATTTAAAACTGCCGTCCCGTCCAGAAGAAATGACACAAGCTCTGGCGTCATATTACAAAATAGATCAACCCTTACTCACTGTGTATGCTAAAGAAGACTGGATGTCGCCTCTAGCCAGTGGTTCGAGCGTTCCTGCGGCAATGGTCATTTGTCCGTGTAGCAGCGGTACCTTAGCAGCCATTGCCAATGGCCTGAGCCAAAATTTAATCGAGCGTGCCGCTGATGTTGTCATCAAAGAACAGCGTAAATTGATTATCGTCTCACGAGAAACCCCCTTATCCGTGATTCATTTGGAAAACATGCTCAAGTTAGCCCGTCTAGGTGTGATGATTTTACCCGCTGCTCCCGGCTTCTATCATCGCCCCAACACCGTAGAAGAACTCGTTGATTTTGTCGTCGCACGGGTGCTGGATCAGCTTGACATCAAGCACCAGCTATTAGCGCGCTGGGGCGAGTAAA
>CAYQVF010000097.1:0-5840 GCA_964421045.1 uncultured Chromatiaceae bacterium | reverse complement strand
AAGAAAAAAATAGTTAAAAAGGCAGTCGCTAAAAAAACGGCAAAGAAAAAAGTAATTAAAAAGGTGGGGGTCAAGAAAACAATGAAAAAAAAGCCCAAACATAGGTAAGAACATGTCAAGTATAACCGTGGGTGGCAGGTCATACCCTAAAAGTCGTATGCGGAGAATGCGTAAAGACGATTTTTCTCGACGCTTGATGCGTGAAACCGTTCTTACCACAGATGATTTGATTTACCCCATGTTTGTTTTAGAGGGTAAAGTGCGCCGTGAAACCGTACCATCCATGCCCGGCGTAGAGCGCGTGAGCCTTGATGAGTTGCTCAAAGAAGCTGAGCGAATTGCACTTTTAGGCATCCCTGCCATTGCGCTTTTTCCTGTTACGCCAGTGGAGGTTAAATCTTTAGATGCTCGTGAAGCGTTTAACCCAGACGGGTTGGCGCAGCGTGCTGTTCGTGCGATTAAAGAAAACTTCCCAAATCTGGGCGTGATTACGGACGTTGCTCTGGATCCGTTTACCACTCATGGTCAGGATGGGCTGATCGATGAAACGGGTTACGTTTTGAATGATGAAACGGTTACAGTGTTGGTTAAGCAGGCGGTGTCTCATGCCGAGGCAGGGGCGGATATAGTTGCGCCATCAGATATGATGGATGGACGCATTGGTGATATTCGCGATGCTTTAGAGCAAAACGGACATCTTCATACCCGAATCTTAGCATATTCAGCAAAATATGCGTCTTCTTATTATGGTCCTTTTAGAGATGCCGTAGGGTCAGCGGCTAATTTGGGTAGTGGTAATAAATACAGTTACCAAATGGATACAGCAAATAGTGATGAAGCACTTTGGGAAGTGGCTCTGGATCTGAATGAAGGTGCAGATATGGTCATGGTTAAACCCGGGATGCCCTATCTGGATATTGTTTATCGTATTAAAAAAGAACTGGCTGTACCCGTTTATGTCTATCAAGTCAGCGGCGAATACGCCATGCTGACTGCCGCTAGCCAAAAAGGCTGGTTAGACGAAAAAGCGGTTGTATTAGAGGCGTTGACCTCAATGAAGCGAGCAGGTGCCAATGGCATTTTGACCTACTATGCTAAACGTGTTGCTGAATGGCTTGACCTAACATGAATAAAGATCGTTATGCGGTGATGGGCAATCCCATTGGGCATAGTAAGTCACCGCAAATCCATGCCTTGTTTGCAGCACAAACGGATACCTGTTTGCACTACGATGCCATGCTTGTGGAAAAAGGGGGGTTTAATGCTGCGGTCTCTGAGTTTAAGGCATCCGGAGGTCAAGGGTTAAATATCACGGTACCCTTTAAACAAGAAGCTTGGCATCTGGCTGATAAATGCAGTAATCGAGCTGAATTGGCGGGTGCAGTCAATACCTTCGTTATTAAGGCCGATGGTGAGCTTTACGGTGATAATACCGATGGTCAAGGTCTGGTTGTTGATTTGGTAGAAAACCACAGGATTGATATCAAAGCTGCGAAAATATTGGTTATTGGCGCGGGCGGTGCAGTCAGAGGTGTTTTAGCACCTGTTCTAGCTTGTCGTCCTGAAAGTGTAACGATTGTGAATCGAACAATGTCGAGGGCAACAGAGCTGGCTCAAAATTTCACATCCCTGGGAGCAATTAAAGCGTGTTCTTTTTCCGATTTGGCTGGACAGCCATTTGATTTGATTATTAATGGCTCTGCTGCTAGCTTACAAAACGAAGTACCACCACTTCCAGATAACATCATTCATAAAAATTGTTGTTGTTACGACATGATGTATAGTAAGCAGCCTACTTCTTTTATGAATTGGGCAGCAGAGCACGATGCGAAGAGAACAATAGATGGTTTAGGTATGCTGGTAGAGCAGGCTGCGGAGTCTTTTTATCTGTGGCGCGGTAAGCGCCCTGCAACCGCAGAGGTGATAACAAAAATCAGGCATCAACTTTAATCTCAAACACTTTGAGTCTGGTGATTGTTTTGGCGTATGGATACCAAATAGGAGTAGTTGGAAGATTGACTAACACTCATTAACCAAATCAAATAATTAAGAGTGGTATATTGAAGACACAAAACACAGTCAGGTTTGCTAGCCTGCTTTTTTGCACTTTCTTTCTTTTGGGATGTGCTTCTACGGCGATGCGCAACATGGCGGATGGCCTTGCTATGGGTATTGCCAATCAAAATGATCTGGCTACCGTACGCGATGGTCAACCGGCTTACTTACTGCTGATTGATGGTTTTATTATCAAAGATCCAGACAACGAAGACTTACTGCTTGCGGGTGCTCGTCTTTACGATACCTATGCTGGTGTCTTTGTGGACGATGTACAACGTGCAGCCCGGCTTTCCACAAAAGCACATGACTATGGTCGGCGTGCACTGTGTCAATCGCACCCCAAGGTGTGTCAATATGAAAAAGGTGCTTTTGAGGATTTTTCGCGTGAAATTGCCACGGTAAAAAACAAAAACCTACCTCAGCTTTATGGTTACGCCACGGCTTGGGTCGGCTGGATACAGGCTCATAGTAGCGACTTCCGTGCTGTCGCAGAATTGCCTAAGGTCGAACTCACCTTTGAGAGAATTGTTACCCTGGATGAGCGTTATGAGCAGGGTCAAGCTCAACTCTACCTCGGAGTACTTCGCACCTTGCGCCCACCTGCTCTGGGAGGCAAACCTGAAGTGGGGCGTGCACACTTTGAGCGTGCTATAGAGTACTCAGAGGGTCGCAATCTTTATGTTAAGGTGGAGTATGCGCGGCGTTATGCAAGGCTCACGTTTGATCAGGAGCTGCATGATCGATTACTTAACGAGGTATTAATGGCTAATCCGGAAGAAAACGGCCTGACTCTGAGCAACATGTTGGCACAAAAACAAGCGCGCCAGCTATTGGCAAGCTCTGCCGCTTATTTTGAGGACTGAACAAATGCAACGTTTATTAATGATATGTGCGCTGTTGGTTATTACCCTGCCAGCACAAGCATTAACGTTCAAGATAGCCACCATTGCTCCAGATGGTACGGCATGGATGAATGAAATGCGTAAGGGCGCGGATGAAATCAAACAGCGTACCGAAGGGCGTGTTAAATTTCGTTTTTTCCCTGGCGGGATTATGGGCAATGATAAAAGTGTATTGCGCAAAATTCGTATTGGTCAGCTGCACGGTGGTGCCATCGTTAGCGGTGGTTTGGCCGCGATTTATTCCGACATCGGTATATATAGCGTTCCGTTTATTTTTCGTTCTTTCGAAGAAGTGGACTATGTTCGACAAAAAATGGATCCATTACTCATCGAGGGTTTGAAAAAAAAGGGCTTTATTAGCTTTGGCTTTGCTGAGGGCGGATTTGCCTATTTAATGTCGAATCAATCAATCAAAGTGGTTGATGATTTCAAAGGACAAAAAGTTTGGGTGCCGCAAAATGACGAGGTCAGCCGTACAGCATTTGAATCCATCGGTGTTAAGCCTGTTTCACTGGCACTTTCTGATGTGTTGACTGGTTTGCAAACCGGGTTGATTGATACGATCGCAGGTTCTGCTAGCGGTGCGATTGCATTACAATGGCACACTCAGGTGAAATACTTGATGGATGAACCCCTTTCCTATCTTTACGCCTCAATGGTCATTAGTCATAAACGATTCAAACGCCTCAGTACAAAGGATCAGCAGATTGTCACCAAAGTCATGGGGCAGACCTTTGAACGGCTCAATGAATTGAATCGCAAAGATGATATTAATGCCCGTCAAGCACTACAAGATCAAGGTATTACCTTTGTCAAGATTGCACCTGAGTTAGCCGGGCAATGGTTTGCCATTCGGCAAAACGTAGAGAAAACCATGTCTAAAAAAGGGGTGTTATCAAAAAAAATAATCGCCACCTTGCAGCAACATCTTGATGACTACCGACAAATGGCCTCTTCGCACCAGCAAATGGAGACCCATTGATTCCTACCATCAACAAGCGACAACACTATGCAGATCTTCAATCGCGCCATTACCTTTATTGAAAACAGCCTATTGGCGCTGGCACTATTTATTATGATTGCACTAGCTAGTACGCAGATCATTATGCGCAACTTCTGGGACAGTGGTCTAGCCTGGGGGGATACTTCTCTAAGCATTTTAGTATTGTGGGTCGCTATGTTGGGGGCCATGGTTGCGACCCGCGAGCAAAACCACATTAGTATCGACTTGTTGTCGCGTTTCCTGTCTCCACGCATTAAAAAGATGAATCAAGTTATTTTGAATTTCTTTACGGCAGTAGTTTGTGGTTTGCTCAGTTATCATAGTGCGCGCTTTGTGATAATGGAATATGAAGACGGCACTATTGCTTTCGGGTCGGTGCCGGCATGGTGGTGCGAGGTCATCATCCCGTTTGGTTTCGGACTGATCGCTTTGCGCTGTAGCGTCACTAGCCTGGTTCAGTGCGTATCCTTAGGTCACAAGAGTCGTTATCAATAATGTTAGTGACTCTGTTACTAATCATTCTGGCATTGCTTGGTGCGCCACTGTTTGCAGTAATTGCCGCCGGTGCGATGTGGGGCTTTTATCAGTCTGAAATCGATCTCGCGGTGATGGCAATCGAGTTTTTTCGACTGGCCGAAATGCCGATGCTGGTATCGATCCCCCTGTTTACCTTTGCGGGCTATTTGCTGAGTGAAGGTCAGGCACCTGCGCGACTGGTACGACTCAGTCGCGCATTACTTGGCTGGATGCCCGGCGGGCTGGCAATTGTCGCGCTCTTTGCCTGCGCGCTTTTTACCGCTTTCACTGGCGCCTCAGGCGTTACTATTGTCGCCCTGGGTGCATTGCTTTTTCCTGCTTTGATGCAGGCAGGTTATAAGGAAAATTTTAACCTTGGCTTGATCACGACTTCCGGTAGCTTGGGTTTGTTGTTTGCGCCGTCACTGCCCTTGATTCTCTATGGCGTGATTGTGCAGCAGATGGGCGTCGGCGAGTCGCTGACGATTGATGAGCTCTTTTTGGCAGGAATTATTCCTGGGGTTTTGATGTTATTGATGCTCTCTGGCTGGAGTATGTGGAAAAATCGCAGCTTGCCCATTCATGCTATGGAATGGCAAGAGGTTCGTCAGGCGCTCTGGGCCTCGCGTTGGGATATTCCGTTTCCGTTTGTTGTCTTAGGTGGTATCTATAGCGGTTATTTTGCGATATCTGAAGCGGCGGCCGTGACCGCGCTCTACGTATTGATCATTGAAGTATTGATCTACCGGGATATTTCTCTGAGCCAATTACCCCGAATTATGCGTAGCTCAATGGTCTTGGTGGGCGCGTTGCTGATTATTCTGGGGCTTTCTTTAGCCTCAACTAATTACATGATTGACGCTGATGTACCCACCCGAATGTTTGAAACCATCAAGCGGTATGTTGATAGCCCTCTTACTTTTCTGATTTTGCTGAATATTTTTTTGTTGATTCTTGGCGCAATGCTCGATATTTTTTCGGCACTAATCCTGATTATACCGCTGTTGTTGCCTGTCGCACTAGGCTATGGTATCGACCCTGTTCATCTGGGTATCATTTTTCTCGCCAATATGCAGCTCGGTTATTTTACCCCCCCAGTAGGCTTGAACCTTTTTATCGCCAGCTATCGCTTTAAAAAACCCGTGATGCAGCTCTATAAAGCAACACTACCTTTTTTCTTTATTTTATTGTTTGCCGTGTTGATCATCACTTATGTACCCGCATTATCACTTTATTTACCAGGAAGAGATTAATTTTTTAGTCAGTTTATTTAAAACAGAAAGTCCAAATAAAAACTTTTGCACCGAGATCCCAGAGCCAGAGAGCGTGCAATCCTTACAAACTTTTTTAGTATGCCCGTT
>CAYQVF010000096.1:0-5951 GCA_964421045.1 uncultured Chromatiaceae bacterium | reverse complement strand
TCTGATTTTTTAACTGTGCTTTGCGCAAACGCCGCAGAAGACATCATCAAACCGATAACTAATGCACTGATTACTGTTGTTGTTTTAGTCATTTTCTTAACTCCTTAAAAGGTCAATGGTTCCATGTTTGTGTTTCATGCCGTTGTTGCTGCATGTGGGACTATAGTAAGCCACTATCGTTAATTTACTTGTGAGGTTTGCCATCTTGTTAATGTGATGTATTCACACTTTTTATCCCGCTTTTACCGGGAAGCTCCAATTTCTCGACAAAGTGTGAATTATGCAATATTTTTCTGGATTTATATAATGTCCTTATGGGTCACCCTAATGCATAATACTGAGCAAACTTTACTCAAGACATTTCAGTACTTAAAAATGATATCTTTCCAGCAGGAGCAAATAGCATGAGCATGACAACCCGGTTATCAGTTTCTGGAATGAGTTGTGCGGGTTGTGTCGGCTCAGTTGAAAGCATTTTAAACAGGGTCACAGGCGTCTCCTCTGCGAACGTTAACTTTGCTGAACATACTGCTACTGTTAAAGGTCATGCTAGTGCACAGTCACTGATCGATGCCATCCGTGCGGGGGGTTATGATGCAACGGAACTCAGCGGTACCGATGATGAAACCGAAAAAGAAGCAGCAGAAATGGTTCACTACCGAAAACTGTTGAAAATGTCAGCCTTTGCTGCTGTCGTCGGCATCCCTCAGTTCATCTTGGGCATGGCCGGTGTCCTTCCTGGCTTTTCTGAGAGTAGCGAGCAATTTTTTTGGTTTCTGACAGGCGTACTGACGCTCTGGGTTTTGATCTATTCCGGAGGACATTTTTTTACCGGAGCCTGGCAATCACTCAAAAATCACAACGCCAATATGGACACCTTAATTGCTCTGGGTACCGGCTCGGCCTGGCTCTATTCAATGGTGATCATCACTTTTCCAAACCAAATTCCCAGCATGGCACAACATGCCTATTTTGAGGCCGCCGCTATTATCATTGCCTTAATCAATTTAGGTGCAGCACTGGAAATGCGCGCCCGAGGTAAAACATCGCAAGCGATCAAGCGCTTGATTGGCTTACAGGCTAAAACAGCCAGAGTAATAAGAGAGGGCGTAGAACAGGATATCCCAATCAAAGACGTGAGACTAGAGGAAACGTTGCGGGTACGCCCTGGCGAGCGCATCGCTGTAGATGGCCGTATTATTGAGGGCTCTTCCAGTGTTGACGAATCCATGTTAACTGGTGAACCCGTTCCAGTGAAAAAACAAGTCGGCGATGAAGTGGTCTCGGGCAGTATTAATAAAATGGGTAGCTTTCTCTTTCAAGCCAAACGCATCGGTCAAGATACGACACTATCCCACATTATTGCCATGGTGCGCACAGCACAAGCATCAAAACCAGCTATTGCTCGTTTGGTCGATAAAATTTCTGCCTTATTTGTACCCACAGTACTAATCATTGCCGTCATCACATTTCTCGCCTGGTTTAACTTTGGTACAGGCAACCTCGCCATTTCCCTGGCTATCATTACGACCATGACAGTACTAATTATCGCTTGCCCTTGCGCACTGGGTCTGGCTACACCAATTTCCATTATGGTCGGGGTCGGCAAAGCAGCGGAATTTGGTACCCTTATTCGCAATGGCGATGCATTACAACTGGCAGGAAAAATCACCACGATTGTGCTCGATAAAACCGGTACGGTGACAGCAGGCAAACCCAGTGTCACCACGCTGGTCGTCTTTAATAGCTGGACGGAAACGTCATTATTACAATGGGCAGCGAGTATTGAGCAAAGCTCCGAACACCCGTTGGCGGAAGCGATTGTCAGCGAGGCAAAGAACAAACAAATCACGCTGCTGGAAATGACCCAATTTTCGGCTATCGCAGGACAAGGCGTTGAGGCAAAAATCAAGGATAAACTAGTTTTATTGGGTAATCGAAAGTTAATGAACGATCATAATATTGATATCGCCGCAGTGACAACAGCAGCGCTTGAACTGGAACACCAGGCAGAAACGCCTGTATTCATCGCCATAGACGGAAAAATCGCCGGTCTTGTCAGCGTTAGCGATGCGATCAAGCCAGATTCCCTGGCAGCAATTCAACGCATGCATGATTTGGGTTTGAAGGTGATCTTACTCACAGGTGATAATCGCGTTACCGCTGAGGCAGTTGCCAAACAGGTTGGTATTGACGAAGTTATTGCAGAAGTCTTACCACAAGACAAGGCGAATACCGTAGTCAACTTACAGGCTCAAGGCGCACGTGTCGGCATGGTTGGAGATGGCATCAACGATGCACCAGCCCTGGCAAGCGCCGATGTCGGGTTTGCCATCGGCACCGGTACCGACGTTGCCATCGAGAGCGCTGACATCACTCTTATACGAGGATCACTGCATGGCGTAGTGGACGCCATTGCCATTTCCAAAGCCACCGTACGCAATATCAAGCAAAACCTGTTTGGTGCCTTTATATACAATATTGTTGGTATTCCCATCGCCGCCGGCGTACTTTATCCCATCATGGGTATGCTGCTCAACCCCATGATTGCCGGTGCTGCAATGGCTCTGTCTTCAGTAACGGTAGTAACCAATGCCAATCGTCTACGCCGATTTAACCCAAAGCAGGAACAAAGATGAGTACGTTTTTAATCAATCTAGCAGGCTTAATATTGATCGGCCTTATCGTTTGGTGGTTTTGGTTATCTACCCGTAGAGATTGAGCTTTAATCCAGTGGATCAACAAACGTTGCCACAGATTTTTTATCTTTGCAACACGGATAAGTGCCAATCGCTATCGCCCACTAAACCTGACAGATCTCATTTTTTATCAGGCGGTAGATGCCATGAAACCAGTAAGGTGGCGATCACGACGATAAGACCCAGCACTAAAATAGAGCTAACCGGGTTCACACCCAGTACAGTGGCATAACTATAAATACTCACTGCGAGCAACATCGCAACATTTTCGAAAAAATTTTGAATGGCGACGGCTCCACCGCTACCCATCATTTTGTGTCCTATTTCTTGTAACGCGGCATTCACCGGGACAATAAATAAACCTCCTGCTAACCCACTAAAGAATAAAACTATTCTCGCGAGCCAAAGCGTATCAACAAAAGACAAAGTGATAATAAAAACACCCATCATATAAGCGGCCAGTCGTGTTCGACTTAAATGATCGATAGGAATCAGTTTCGGTACTAACGCGGCACCGGTAATAATACCCATGGCAACAAACAGAGTCAGTTCAGCAATATCGCTGGCATTTTTCGATAATAAAACCAGCGGTGCCCAAGCGACGATCAATACCCGCAAGACGGCGGAAGTAGACCAAAATAAACTGGCACCCAAGAGAGAAAAACGGGCTCGATCCACAGTAAAAAAAACTTGTATTGTTTGTTTAAATTTAGGGATTGCCGCACCCGGTGCCGTACCCCGAGCAGGTAACTTTGTTATAAAAAAAGTGCCCCATATCGACAAGCCATAAAAAACCAATATCGAATATAATGCGCCTTGCATCGACCAGTCGGCTAATTTAGCACCGATAAAAGTACCAAAAATGATCGCAAAAATAGTCGCCCCCTCAATGAGGCCATTGGCTTTAACCAACGATTGATGCCCCACCATTTCGGGTAACAACCCATATTTAGCCGGGCCATAAATCGCCGCCCCCACACCGATAACAACATAAGCTACGATCGGTTCTACTGAAAACAATATCAGTACCACACCCAGCACTTTAAACATATTGCCTATAATCAACACCCTGGGTTTAGGATATTTATCGGCAAAAGGTCCGACCCAGGGTGCCAATAAAACAAACGCAACCAAAAATGCACCTTGCAATACCGGAATATACCAATCAGCAGTTTGATTGTTATTCATAACCATTGCAATAATCGTAAACAGAATGGCATTATCAGCAAAGGCCGTTAAAAACTGCGCCACCAGTAATGCATAAACACCCTTATTCATTTTTTCACCGTAACGACTCACCTCTTATATACCCATGGCGTATATTAGACCACTACACAAACTACCAATTTTCACCCA
Organism: uncultured Chromatiaceae bacterium; assembly: GCA_964421045.1. GTDB lineage: Bacteria > Pseudomonadota > Gammaproteobacteria > JAADHS01 > JAADHS01 > JAADHS01. The sequence goes on along the minus strand of CAYQVF010000096.1, from coordinate 1,896 downwards.
ACAGCTCAAAATACGCCTGGGGATGAAGGCACGCCGGACATACACTTGGAGCATCCTCACCCTCGTGAAGATAGCCACAATTTTTGCAGCGCCAAACAACTTGGCCGTTTCTTTTAAATACCTTCCCATTTTCTAGATTTTTCGCCAGATCTCTGTAACGCTTTCCATGCTGCTTTTCCGCGATAGAAATTGCCTCGAATGCTGATGCAATATTATCGAAACCCTCCTCTCGTGCTACCTTGGCGAAGGCTGGATACATTTCTTTCCATTCATACTCTTCACCTTCTGCGGCAGAATTTAGATTTTCGAGCGTTGTTCCAATTTCACCTGCGGGGAAGAATTCCGTAATTTCAACTTCGCCACCTTCGAGAAATTTAAAAAACCTTTTAGCATGCTCTTTCTCTTGATTTGCAGTCTCTTCAAATATTTCTGATATCTGTATCAACCCTTCTTTTTTCGCCTGTCCAGCGAAATACGTATATCTATTTCTAGCCTGTGATTCACCAGCAAATGCTATTAACAGGTTCTTTTCAGTTTGGGTTCCTTTGATACTTTTAGTCATTAGCTATTCCTAGGTAATTTACTGTATCGCTCCCTAAGAACCGTACGTGATAGTTTCCCATCAACGACCAAGCCCTTCACAAGTCAGTTTGAATAAACTGACAATTTTTGCGATACACATCTACAATTGACAAACACCATGCAGTGCTAGAGGGTACACCAGCTACGATTTTCCTTCCCTCATAAAACCAATTTTCCAAACTCTCTCGCACTGACCCTGGTTACTATTTACTTCATTCATTGATTACACAAAATCCGTTACCAAAGGGGTCTGCACAATAAGCAATAGAACCCCAGTCACCACTCTCTCCCCCTTCATGTAATCCTCCCAATTTCAGTATTTTTGATACCAGCTCATCGACATTATCACAGATAAAATCTAAATGAACAGGTGTCCAATGACGCTCATAGTCACGGACAACACTACTTGATACAAGAGGCTTTGTTCCAGATTCTTTTTCTTGCAGATATATATCGGAATTTTCTACAGAAAGAACAACCATATTAGAACCTTGGTCACGAACTTTTTTACAACCAAGTGCTTCAACATAAAAAGCCTCTGCTTTCTTCAAGTTTGAGACATCAATACTCACTGAAATCTTTATCATAATATACTCTCCTTTAAGCTCATTTTTTATTCCATTTATGCATTTTCGAAAAATAAAAAAAGCAATTTTTTTATTTTTCGCACACTTTTTCAATACTTGTACTATATGCATTTGCGTCACAGACACCTAACACCCTGCTCATTGGCGGGACAAAGGGGCATTTTGTTAGAATTTTTTGATAACACGATCCAAGCTAATAACTTGTCGGTCTAGGCTAGATCTGGTGGTAAAATATCAAACTTAGGAACCCCTTCTGGATATACCGCCCATTTAGGAGCAGACGCAGTATAGATAGCCATTGCTGGAGAAAAATCACCATTATCATTCAATGTTGAAGCAGCGACTGAATAAAAATTCCCTACTATCACCTCTATACTCAATGTTGTACCACAGTCACTGCAAAATTTATGATTCATTTCTTTTCCAGAATCGCCAATTCGGGTAAAATTTGATGGGGTACCTTTTGTAAAATTAAAGTTATCTATTGGCACCCACAGCCCAAACCATTTATCTGAACCTGTATGTATTTGGCATTCATGACAATAACAAAACACTGAATTGATTGGCTCACCCTCAAAACAATACTCAATATTGCCACAGCCACACTTGCCCTTATATTTTTTCATGTTGACATTAACCTCAATTTTTTATGTACTCAGAAATACTAATTAAGAAAGAAGATAATATATCAACCCTACTGACAACATATTGTCAGTAGGCATCATAC
>CAYQVF010000095.1:0-6031 GCA_964421045.1 uncultured Chromatiaceae bacterium | reverse complement strand
ATTGAAAAACGGGCAAAGACGAGTTGAAGATGAGATTCCAAAACGGGAAGTTATTGCGTACCCATTCCTTAGTAACCCCCTCCCCTGTGGCGCTGGAAGTTGAGGTGTTCAGTCTGCGTCCTGCTCATTCCATAATTCGTCAAAATGACGAAGGCGTGCAACACGACCTGAATGTTAATCACAGCGGGTCTCTTGCTTTATTTTTCACTTGCTGACGAAAAGGAGTTTTTCTTGGGTGTTGAGTTACATCTTTTTGTTCCCGGTTTACTGCCACCCGATGGGCTGGATGTTAATTCGTTAAATCGTTCTAGCCCAGAATTAAAATTGTTAGAAACCTGGCTGAGTCGTGCCGAAAAAATTCCGTTGTTAGAACAAGTTTGCAACCGTCAATTACTCAATTTATCCGGGGTTGAATGGGCCGCTTCGGGTGACCCACCGCTGGCCGCCATTGCTCGGTTGGGTGAGGGAGCCGAGCCCGATGAACACAGCTGGGTTGCGGTTGCTCCGGCACATTTTTCTGCTGAAGGCAATCAAGTCATTCTGTACGGCGGCAGCGATCTCAATCTTAACGAGACTGAAGCACAAACTTTGGTCAAGGAATTTAATCAGGTTTATAACCCCGATGGCTGGGTTATGGAAGTACGACATGCGTTGCGTTGGTACCTTAAAGTACCCTCACAAGCGCAAGTGCAGCTCAGTGATTATGACTCGGTTATAGGACAAAGCATAAAAAAATATCTTCCTCAAGGTGAAGATGCGAAAATGTGGTTGACGTTGTTTAATGAAATTCAGATGTTGTTTCACGGCAGTACACTGAACTCGCAGCGACACATGAAAGGCTTGCCTGACATTAATGGGGCCTGGCTATGGGGGCGTGGTATGCTGCCAAGCACTGAATTAAACTGGCAGCAGGTTTGGAGTGATCATGTTGTGGCGCAGGGTCTGGCCAAATTGTCGGGACTGTCACCTGAGCCTTTGCCCGTATTAGCAGACAATTGTTTAAGAGCACTGCCATCAAGTGGCGCGGTTTTGATATCAACGACCCGTTTGGCACAGGGTATGAATATAGATGATGTTGCTCAGTGGCAAGCCAGGCTGAATGAGTTTATTTCTGATTGGATCCAACCCTTGGATGTCGCGATAAAAAATAAAGAGATTGAGCGCGTCAACTTGTATCCTGGTGGCGCTGCTTACTTCCGAGTGGAAGCTTCGTTGTTGCGACGGTTTTGGTGTGGTCGAAAAGCAATAATGTAATTTACTTAATGTTGATGGAAATGAAAAAAAAGATTGTAAAAAGAGAAGTATGCGAATTGTTTAATGTTGCTAAAGATATGCCGAGTGTTTTGCGTCGGATCTATGGCTCCAGGGGAATAAAAAAACAAGAAGAGCTAGATTATAGTTTAAAAAAATTGACCTCATTTCATTCCTTATTAGGCATTGATACGGCTGTTGATCTTTTAGTCGAGGCTTTACTTCAGCATCAAAAAATTATAGTGGTGGCTGATTTTGATGTGGATGGGGCAACAAGCTGCGTGGTTTTTATGAAAACGTTACAGGCCTTGGGGGTATCAGTTGATTACCTGGTACCAAATCGATTTGAATATGGTTATGGTTTGACACCTGAAATTGTTGAAGTCGCGTTAGCAAAACAACCGGATTTAATAGTGACGGTAGATAATGGCATTGCCAGTATTGAAGGAGTGGCCGCTGCACAAAAAAGTGGCGTGAAAGTGCTGATCACCGATCACCATTTGCCGGGGAAAGTCTTACCTGATGCAGATGCTATTGTTAATCCTAACCAGCCTGGTGATGACTTTCCCGGTAAAAATTTGGCAGGCGTTGGCGTCGTATTTTATGTCATGCTCGCATTGAGAGCGCGGTTGAGAGAGATGAACTGGTTTAATACCTCAGGCGTTGCCGATATTAATATGGCCAAAATACTTGATCTGGTGGCCTTGGGTACGGTGGCTGATGTTGTTCCGCTAGATCATATTAATCGTATTTTAGTTACTCAGGGTTTAGCCAGAATCAGAAAAGGGCAAGCTTGTGCAGGCATTAGAGCCCTCATTGAGGTTGCCGGACGTGTTGCGGATACGATGGTATCCGCAGATATGGGGTTTGCTCTGGGGCCAAGATTAAACGCCGCCGGGCGTTTAGATGATATGTCGTTAGGCATAGAATGTTTGTTAACGGATGATGATCAACTAGCACGAGACCGGGCGCAAGAGCTGGATCAGTTGAATCATGACCGGCGGTTGATCGAAGCTGGGATGAAAGAACAAGCCATAGCGCATATTTCGGTGTGGGAGAAAAACCAAAATGTGGATGACTTACCGTATGGTCTTTGTTTGTATGAGAAAGATTGGCATCAAGGCGTCGTTGGCATTGTTGCTTCTCGTATCAAAGATATTGTCCATCGACCGGTCATCGCTTTTGCTTCCACCGGAGATAATGAACTCAAAGGTTCAGCTCGATCCATTTCGGGAGTGCATATTCGAGATGTATTTGAAGCGATTGCAACGCGTGAACCGCAGTTGTTATCCAAGTTTGGCGGCCATGCGATGGCCGCAGGACTGACCATTAAAGAAAATAATTTAGAACAATTTAAGTTGCTTTTTGAAGAAGAAGTGGGCAGACAAGCGGAGGCGGGTAGTTTTGTCAATGTGATTTACAGTGATGGTGAGCTTGAAACTCAAGATATTGGCCTTGAATTAGCCGAACAATTACGTAGGGAAGGGCCTTGGGGTCAAGGTTTTCCGGAGCCTGTTTTTGATGGTCACTTTCAAATAATGGGGTCGAAGGTAGTGGGTGGCAAACATCTCAAACTTCAACTGAAACAAAAGGGCGCGGAAAAACGTTTCGAGGCCATTGCATTTAATCAAGAGCTGGATGCCCAATTACAAGAGAGTGAGGCGGTGCACCTGGTCTACCGACTTGATGTTAATGAATTTAGAGGACGAAAAAGCCCTCAGTTGTTGGTGCAGTACATCATGCCTTGTTAGAATAAGTCAACAATTGAACGACAATGAAGGAATACAAGTTTGAATATTGAATTAGGTGTGTATCTAACACAAATTGCAGATTTAAAAGGGCGTACCGCATCCCTGAGGGGGTATCTTTGACTTTGATAGCAAACAAGAGCAATTAATCGAAGTCCAGAGAGAACTGGAAGACCCGGCCGTTTGGAATAATGCAGAAAGAGCACAAGAGTTAGGCAAGAAAAAAGTACAGCTAGAAACCATAGTTGAGACGTTGTTGGCATTAACAGAGAATCTAGAGGCCTCAGCTGAGTTATTACAATTGGCTGGCGAAGAAAATGATGCTGAAACGGTGTCTGTTGTTGAAGAAGATTTGGCGCAAATGGAAACGCAGCTGGCTGAGCTGGAATTTCGTCGCATGTTTTCGGGTGAAGCGGATGTCAGTAATGCCTTTCTTGATATTCAATCTGGATCAGGCGGTACCGAGGCTCAGGATTGGGCAGAGATGTTATTGCGGATGTATCTGCGTTGGGGAGAGCGTCGAGGATTTAAAACCGAACTCATGGAAGCTTCAGCAGGCGATGTTGCGGGCATTAAGAGCGCCACCATTCGTTTTTCCGGTGACTATGCCTTTGGTTGGTTGCGTACCGAAACGGGGGTGCACAGATTGGTGCGCAAGTCACCGTTTGACTCAGGTAGCCGTCGCCACACCTCTTTTGCTTCGGTGTTTGTCTCTCCTGAAATTGATGACAGTATAGAAATCGACATTAATCCAGCCGACCTGCGGATTGATACCTATCGCGCCAGTGGTGCGGGGGGGCAGCATGTTAACCGCACAGAATCAGCGATACGCATCACCCATATGCCTACGGGTGCCGTAGTGCAATGTCAAAATGATCGATCCCAACATAAAAACAAAGCTACGGCGATGAAGCAACTTCAAGCGAAGTTATATGAGCTGGAAATGCAAAAGCGTAATGCTGAGCAGCAAGCGGTGGAAGAAACTAAATCAGACATTGGCTGGGGTAGCCAGATTCGTTCCTACGTACTGGATCAATCGCGGATAAAAGATTTGCGTACCGGTGTTGAAACAGGTAATACTCAAGCGGTACTGGATGGCAATATTGACGCGTTTATTGAAGCAAGTTTAAAAGCAGAAGTATAAAAAAGGTGAATGAAAGAATGACGGAGCATACCGGCGAAAATACCCTGATTGCACAACGACGGCAGAAGCTGGCTAAATTGCGTACAGAGGGGAATCCTTTTCCTAATGATTTTCGACGTGATGCTATGGCGGCAGAACTGCACACGAAATATGACAAGCAAGAAAAAACCTTTTTTGAAGCTACGCCCATCCGGGTAAAAATGGCCGGTCGCATGATGGCCAAACGCATCATGGGCAAAAACAGTTTCACTCAGCTATTGGATATGTCAGGGAAAATTCAGCTTTTTGTCCAGCGTGATGCCTTGCCTGAGGGCGGATATCAAGAATATAAAAGCTGGGATGTGGGTGATATTATTGGCGTGGAAGGGGTGCTGTTTAAAACAAAAACTGAGGAGTTGTCTGTTCGTGTTGAAGCCATACGGCTATTAACAAAATCATTGCGGCCGTTGCCGGAGAAGTTTCATGGTTTAAGTGACCAGGAAACACGTTATCGGCAACGCTATGTTGATTTAATTATGAATGAAGGCGTCAGAGAGACCTTTCGTATTCGTACTGCAGTTGTCGATTACTTTCGGAAATTTTTAAATGAACGAGGCTTTCTTGAAGTGGAGACGCCGATGATGCAAGTGATTCCCGGCGGGGCCACTGCGCGACCTTTTGTGACGCAGCATAATGCCTTGGATATGGAATTGTTTTTACGTATCGCGCCCGAACTCTATTTAAAGCGACTGGTTGTGGGCGGGGTCGAAAAAGTCTATGAAATTAATAGAAACTTTCGTAATGAAGGTTTATCGACCCGGCATAATCCAGAATTCACCATGGTGGAATTTTATCAGGCTTATGCGGATTATCATGATTTGATGGATTTGACAGAAGAACTGTTAAGAAGCATGGCTGAATCGGTGTTAGGCACAACCACGGTTGTGTATCAAGGTAGGGAATATGACTTTGCCAAACCCTTTCAGCGACTGACTATAGTTGAATCCATAGTTAAATTCAGCTCAGAGATTAAAGCAGAAGAACTAAATGACATCGACCAAGTCAGAGCGATTGCTGATCGTCTGGACATTCCGTTGAAAGACAGTTATGGCCTGGGTAAAGTACAAATTGAAATTTTCGAAAAAGTGGTTGAGCCTAATTTGTTTGATCCGACGTTTATTACCGCCTATCCCACGGAAGTTTCACCCTTGGCTCGACGTAATGATGATAACCCTTTTGTCACTGATAGATTTGAGTTTTTTGTGGGTGGGCGAGAACTCGCTAACGGCTTTTCAGAATTAAATGATGCCGAAGATCAAGCTGAACGTTTTCGTGCTCAGGTTGAAGAAAAAGAAGCGGGTGATGATGAGGCCATGCATTACGATGCCGATTATATCCGTGCTCTGGAATATGGTATGCCACCCACAGCAGGTGAAGGCATTGGCATAGACCGGCTGGTCATGTTATTTACCGACTCTCCCTCGATTAGGGATGTCTTGCTTTTCCCGCATATGCGACCGGAGTCAAAATAATGATCACTTTTCATATCGGGGTTGATTGACAATATTCAATATCTCAAGCTTGACTTGCGACCGGAATTTCGCCCCATTAACAGAGCGCTTCCAAAAAAGCTTCTTCAATAATGCTCTCTAAGGTGTTCGCTCAACGCTTGCCCAGCCCCGTTTGTTACGCACAGGTGTGCGAAAGGGTAAAACAGTCTCTTTTTCTGATACCGTCATAATAGACTCACCGGGCGAATGTGAAGCTTGCACAGTAGACAGCAGCGCCATGCGTTTACGGTCTTTTTTTCCTGGACTTAAACGGCTTTACCGGTTGAACGACTCATTGCTATAACTCTTGATGTTGTCTCCCACAATATCCTTAGGCTTATGGAGCCCCAGCTCTTTAT
>CAYQVF010000094.1:0-6115 GCA_964421045.1 uncultured Chromatiaceae bacterium | reverse complement strand
TAAATTCATAACGCCACGGGTATATAATTCGCTTTTTTATTATTCGCCTTACAAACCAGACAAATAGTGCGCAACAGCGTCGATATCTTTATCACCTAACTTTTTGGCTATATCAGACATCATGCCGCCTGGATCATTAGCTCTTGTCCCCGCTCGGAAGTCTTTCAGCTCTTTAATTAGATAATCTTTGTGCTGCCCACCAATAATAGGGAAAGCAGAGATGCTCTTCGATTTCCCTTTTCCATTTTTACCATGGCAATTTACACAACCATAAATTCCTTTTCGGGGTAACCCTTCATTAAATAATTTTTTACCCTTTGCTGCTAACGCCTTGTCAACTGGAGCAATCGGCTTTTTAGACATTTTTTGAGCATTATAATAAGCACCGATGTCTTTTGCATCTTGAACGGAGGCTACCATTGCCGCCATACCTGCCATCGTTTCGTTATTTAGGCGACGGCCTTTTTGAAAATCCGCTATTTGTTTGACAATATAAGACTCATATTGACCGGCCAAGCGAGGAAATTCAGCTGACATACTGTTACCATCATCACCATGACAACCTGCGCAAAGACCTGCTTTATCTTTTCCTGCAACCGCATCTCCTTTAGCAAAGGCTGGCGCAGCAAATGCAAAAACCAAGCTCATTACTGCAACAACCGTTGCAAATGTACGTATCATATTTTTCATTAACCCCACCCTTCGTTTCGTTCAAATCCAGATTCATTCAACCCCTGGCGACTGTCTCCCGAACAACCGCGCTACAACGGAACATTTTTTATAACAATACCGACTCCAACAGTCAATATAAAGATTACCTGTATCCGGCAAATGATCGCACCCCATCGGTTTAACCCATTGCTTTCATTTGAATACAGAGACAATAAACATCAAATTAATAGGTATTTTTTCCTGAGAACCCTTTTAAAACAGTGACGAATATTATTCTAAGATCAAGCCATAACGACCAATTTCGAATATAGGCCAAGTCATGCTCAACTCTAATTCTCATTTTTTCAATGGTGTCTGTCTCTCCACGCCAGCCATTAATCTGAGCCCAACCGGTAATGCCAGGTCTGACTTTATGGCGCAGCATATATTCATCAATTTCATTTCTGTAAAGCTCATTATGCTCTACAGCATGCGGTCTGGGACCGACAATAGACATTCTCCCTTGCAAGACGTTAATAAATTGAGGTAGTTCGTCCAGAGAAGTACGCCGCAAAAAACGCCCTACCGATGTCACACGAGGGTCTTCACGGGTCGCTTGAATCACTTGATCTGTCTCCTTTTTACAGACCGCCATAGAACGAAATTTCCAGACTTCTATTCGCTGTCCCTGCAAGCCATAACGATACTGGCGAAAAATAACCGGCCCTGGCGAAGAAGTTTTCACGGCATAGGCAATGAATAACATCGGTATCGCAATAACGAATAAAATAATAGATGAGAGTACGATATCTTCAAACCTTTTAACCCAGCTACCTACACCATAATAAGGCGTTTCTTTAATCGTCATGGTGGGGAGTTCACCGACATGACTCCAACTCGCATTCATTAAATCAAAGGTAAAAAAATCGGGCAGCATATGCACAGAAACAGTGGTATCTGACAATTTGGAAATCAGTTGTCGAATTCGTTTTTCGGCCTCCATGGGTAGCGTAATATAGACTTGATCAATTTCACTTCTTTTTGCCGCAGAGATAAGCTCATCTAACGTCCCCACCACCTGTAGCGAGGTACCGGGAGCGATACGCGTACTATCGCTGTTGGGATGTCGATCATCATAAAAACCGATTAGATCCAACCCCATCCAGGGTGCCTTGCCGATGGTGTTCGCCAGCTTGACGCCAATATCACGCGCACCGACTATCGCAACAGCTCGGGTATTAAAACCACGTTGCCGCATATGACCAACAAGAAAATGAAGACAACTACGCCAAACCGTAAGCAACAACGGCGTTAATATAAACCAGCTCAATATCATTCGCCGTGAATACTCTGCTGAGGATTTTGTAGCATAAGCAAGAAATAGCAAACCCAGAACCACACCCAGCCAAACCCACCACAGACGAATCCCTTCTTGCCACAAGGGTGCCCCGCGCCAAGAGCGATATAAATCATTGGTTTCAGCCAAAAATACAAAAATGCCCGTACCACTGACAACAACAAGGCCAAGCTTATCATCCCAAATAACGCCATAGAACCACGCGAGAAACCAAAAGCTTGCCACGACCAAAAGCGCATCCGTCAGTCGCGTAAAGAGTGCTAACTTGGAATGCCTTGATTCATGAAAATGACCCGTTGCAAAAGACTCCACCCTTACTCCTCCGTCAAAAATCAAGGTCAGTATATAGCACTATATAATGCGTTGTCTGTACTTAAATCGCGCTAACAAGGACGATAGTGTCGCCACCTCGGTATAGATTTTATGGCGTCCCTACCAAAAATTGCCTCGCTTACGCGACAACGAATTCCTTTTGTCCCGACCGCCCTGCGTCAGCCACAACAACGTATAACCTCTCTCATACTTCGTTCGTTACACTCCGTCAGGCCTACCTCAATGGCTATGCGGTCACTATACAGCCGCTCCTGCATTTCTACGTCACTCGCTAATGCTCCTAACGTCGAAAGGGCAGACGGCGCGCGACCTATCGCAGACTAACAGCCCTCGCTCCGCTCTCCATGACCGTCAGCGTTTGTCTTTTTTTGCTGGTCTCGATACTCTATCAGCTCTCTTAAAACGGCAGTCGCATAAGCACCACTTGGCAAAGTGAAACTGATTGTCAAACAAGCGGCATTCTTTTCATACTGCCAGCTCATGTCACTTAATGGCAACATTAATGAGCGACGTCGCTGTTTCACTTTTTTAATGACCAAGGCATCGATCCAGCTCTGGTGAGGAGCCAATACAGATTGCTCTAACGCTTTGACCTGGCCCTGCACCAAAACATCGCCTAAACCACACAGGGGGCCAGTAGGCGCAATGTCATGCTCGCTCAACCGCTGCTGCAAGGTATCAGTATCATCTTGAGTATCGACAACAAAACAACTACGAGACCCCGAGAGCATCATAACATCGCCATCCAACACCTGATTCCAGCTTTTGACTCGAACTCGATAGTCCAAAATACAATTAAACAAATAAGAGCGTAACACTGAAATATAGAAACTTTGCTGCGATTTTTTTGTTTTTTGCTTGCGCCCTGCCAACCATTTTTTTGCAGACTCCAGATTATTATGGCCAAACCGCTGCTCAGCAAAATAATTTGGGACACCGGATTGTTGTATTTGCTGCAAGCGCGCCTCAAGAAAAATTTCATCCGCCTCGAGGTCTCTAACAACGATAGTAAAACGATTACCTTGCAAATAACCAGGTCGTAATTTTTTTCGATGACGATGCACCGCTAAAATTTTATATTGACCCGTATTAAACTGATCCCAGTCAGGCTCAACCACTCCCGACATATGAACACTTAACCACTGCTTTGTATGAGCATGCCGGTCTTTTTTTCCGGCATAACCAATATCCACCCCTTTAACACCGACAAAACGAACCAGTTGTTTAACCAGCCATTCCGTATTGGTTTCTTTTTTTTCAATATGCAGCAGGACATGGTTTCCCTCTCCGTCAGGTGAAAAACCCAAAATCTCATCCACAAAAAAATCTGCACTAGACATTCGAATCACACCACGACCACAACTCGGAGAGTAGACACGAGCTAAAGAGTTCATGGCGATACGACTAACATCACCACGGCATGTGCGGCAATACCTTCGCAACGACCAGCAAAACCCATGCCCTCGGTTGTGGTCGCTTTTACATTAACCTGAGACACATCTACTTGTAAATCTTCAACAAGGTTCTGTATCATGTTAGCAACATAAGGTTTAAGCTTAGGCCGCTGAGCAATCACTGTCACATCCAGATTGCCAATGACATACCTTTTTTCATGAACCTGCTTCACGACCTGCCGCAACAACACACGACTGTCTATATCTTCAAACTCAGCATCGGTATCAGGAAAATGGCGACCAATATCACCCAGAGCCAGCGCACCCAGTAAAGCATCACAAACTGAGTGAAGTAAAACATCACCATCGGAATGAGCAAGCAAGCCTAAAGGATGCTCTATTTTAACGCCGCCTAAAATCAGGGGACAACCTTCACCAAATCGATGTGCATCATAACCATGCCCTATTCTCATATGGAGCGTCCCTGCTGTTGTAAAAAAGTTTTAACCAGGCTTAAATCATTCGGATGGGTCATTTTGATATTATCAGCAGCGCCTTCAATCATCATAGGACGATAACCTTGAAACTCCATTGCAGATGCCTCATCAGTCACCATATGCCCCACTGACAAGGCATTATTCAATGCCTCTTTGAGCAACCCTAAACGAAACATTTGCGGTGTTAAAGCACGCCATAAACCACAACGGTCAACCGTCTTTGTTACCATACCGGTCTCATCGACTTGCTTAATAGTATCCGCCACAGGCAAGCCCAAAAGCCCCCCCACAGCATGGGTCTGAAGATTGTTGATTAACTTATCGATATCATCTGCTCGCAAACAAGGTCTCGCCGCATCATGAACCAAGACCCAGTCATCATCAGCCGCTCGCTCTTGTAGTTTATAGAGACCGTTTAATACCGAGTGACATCGCTCCACCCCGCCCTCTGCAATCCATAGGGGAACCCTGCATTCAGGCAAATGGAGCTGTGGCCAATACTGATCTGTTGGAGAAATAACAAGCACGACACCCGATATCGCAGGATGATTACGCAAGCAATATAAAGTATGCTCGATGATGGTTTGCTCGCCTAGCTTTAAATACTGTTTAGGTAATACGCCCCCCATACGACGACCCACTCCAGCGGCCGGAACTATAAACCAAAAACGCATCCGTTCCTCTCTAAAAACTAAATACAGGGCTGCAAGCACGCATCAAGAAAAATTTCAGTCGAAGCAAAAACTGGATGGTCATCCCCCCTTAGGAACATGCATTGAATCGCCCTGACACCAGCCCAAGCCACTAACAAACGACCCTTCGATTTCCTCGACTTTAGAAGCACCCTCTTCATCAGCCTTACATGGTTTCAGGAATAGTCAACTGACATCACGTCAAGTTGCTATAAATGAAAGGATCATAACATAGCTGTAAATATCATAATTTTGTCGACCCTGTAAGCGCTGTGATGGTTGCACAGCCACAAAAGCTCTACTTTATTTAGGACTGTAAAAAAAGGCAAAAACGCCCTGTGACTAACGAGAATGAGCCTCGCTGCTTTATGGTCAAATTTTGTCGTGATATTGAGACAGAAACTAATTGAATAGAAAAAAACAGACTATAGAGCGCACTAGAAAAAAAGTGCGTTTTTACCCAGAACTATCAGGTCATTTTTAAGTGTTTGCTTATCACTCACATTTAAAAACCCCAGCACTACTTTTTTAATTTTAACTAAACTCAAGAAGAAGCACACACAAAACTTAAATACGTTTACCCAAAAGGAGACATAAGGTTATCCACCTACAAACAACGTTTAAATTATTTTATTTTTTATTGTTTGTTACGCTTTAAGCTTTATGTTTTATGCATAACGCAGCTTATATTTCATTATCACATTCATCAATAGGGAGTGTGTTCATCCAAGTCTCTCCCTAACTTGCTTTAAAATCAAAAAAAGATACACACAAACATTAAATACTTTTCTCTAAAAGGAGACATATTTTTTTTAAAATGGCGCTCGCCCTACTCTTAATGTTTTTATCTTGTTGATTTTAAATGTTATTTATTCCTGGCTCAGTCCTTGCCTATTTCTTCTTAGCCTACTACTGCCACTTTGCCATAGACTGGTACCGTTAGTATTTTACCAAGGATAGATTAAGGCCATATTAAGGCCATATCATTTAACAGGAGTTCAAGCTTATGAAGACAACGATCTTAACTGTTGCGTTATTGGGATGCGCTGCAAGCAGTTCTGTATTTGCATTAAACCACTCATTCACTATTACAACACCTTCAGAGACCTCATCCAAACCCATCACCCTAGCACAAATGGGTGGTGGTATGGGTGGTGGTATGGGTGGTGGTATGGGTGGTGGTATGGGTGG
>CAYQVF010000093.1:0-6322 GCA_964421045.1 uncultured Chromatiaceae bacterium | reverse complement strand
TGAACTGGAGATTTACAACCCAAGATGCGCGGATAAAACTGAAGTCACTTTATCCGTCAAGGCTATTTTGACGGGGTACTAGCTTCGTTTACATTGGACTGGAGTACCATCATTTCCAAGCTGCATGTATTGTGCTTTCGGTTCTTTTTTTAAGGTAAACGTCACCAAACCACGCTGGCAATTCATAATAAACTCTTGACGAAAAACCTGCGTCACCATCAACTCTTTGCACATTTGGAAAGAAAGGTCTGCCGTTTTTCCCGTGCCTATAAAGTACTGAGTTTCGCAATCTGCTTTGCTTATAGCCATAACCGGGAAACTCAATATCGCCAACAATACGGCAATAATAACGGGGTTAATCAATTTCACAATAACGCTCCATGCCGCCTCTTTTAAAAATGAGGCTATTATCATGAGTCATCGGCAAAATCGAAATCAACTTTAGACATTAACTCTACGCACTCAAAAAGTAACCCTGCTCTTCAATTCTCACTCGCCAACAGCCTTTTTTCGAAGTAAAATGTAACCGATTCACATAACCCAGGATTTAAGCACCGAATTGATGCACTGGGAAAGGCAATGAAATCAGTTAACGCTATCGAAAAAAGCAATTAACCATTGATATATAAATATTTTTACATTAAGTCACACCACCTTTCCCTCCTGAAATACAGATATATAGTGTTTTCAATTGAACGTTTTATTTAAACCAATAGACTTAAAGATAAATTTTTGGAGTATTTATGACTTACGTAGTGACAGAAAATTGCATTAAATGTAAATTTACAGACTGTGTCGATGTCTGCCCTGTCGATTGTTTTCACGAAGGGCCTAATTTTCTGGTCATCAACCCAGAAGAATGTATCGATTGCACGCTATGTGAGCCGGAGTGCCCTGCAAACGCTATCTTTTCAGAAGATGACCTCCCTGATGAGCAACAGGAATTTTTAGAATTGAACGCCGAGCTTTCTGAGATATGGCCCGTTATTGCTGAGGTCAAACCCGCCCCTGAAGATGCTGACGAATGGAATGGCAAAACCGACAAGCTCAAAGAGCTGGAACGTTAAAAAGCAAAATTTTGCGTATTTTTCAGCTTTTCATACGTATAAGCTGTTGTAAATATTGAATAACAATGACATGACCTTATCAAGCAAACTCACTGACCTGTTACCCATAGGTCTCTTTCACTCAGACCTGACAGGAAGAGTACTTTACGCCAACCAACGATGGTTCGATATTGCTAATACTCAATTAAACAATAATTTATTATATTGGCTGCATAGTATCCATCCCGAAGACCGAGCTCGAGTAGAACAAAAATGGCTCAGATGCCTTGATAATCAACTCCCTTTTTCCACAGAATTTCGTTACCAACACACCAATCAGAGAGAAGTCTGGGTATCGTGCCAAATAGTGCTTGAATATAATGCTCAAGAACAAGCCATCGGCCTCATTGGTACTGTTTCAGATATTACAACTCAAGTAAAAAAAAATACAATGTTGCGGGAAAAACGCTCTGATCTGGAACAACGTGTTGAAGAAAAAACGGCCGATCTACGAGCCAAAAATCGCTGGTTACAGCAAGTCGTCACCCAACGCGAAAAAGCGGAAGTCGCCTTAAGAGAAGAAAGAAACTATATTTCAGCAATTCTCGATACGGCCGGCGCATTGGTTATTGTTTGCGACCCTGCCGGAATCATTTTATTTTTCAATCGTAGCTGCCAAGTACGCTCTCTCTTTTCCGCTGAAGAAGTGAAAGGTAAACCGATATGGGAAGTATGCATACCTAAAGAAGATCAAGAGAAAATTAAAAATGTCATTCAGCAACTTGCTTTCGGTGATGAACCTGTCAAATTGACGAGCAAGTGGATCAATAACCAGAGAAAACACAGCACGATATCATGGACGAATACGACACTGCGTAATGAAAATCATGCTCTGACTCATATTATTTTTACTGGAATTGACATCACTGAGCAATTACTGGCCCAAGAAGAAGCTCAACAACATCAAACCGAGCTGGTTCATGTAACACGACTCTCTACTATGGGAGAAATGGCAGCAGGCATGGCACACGAACTCAATCAACCACTCACCGCAATTGTAAGTTATGCACAAGGAAGTATTCACCGACTGTCATCAGAACGACCTAAAATTAAAGATATCATCCAGGCACTCAACCAGGTAACGTCTCAAGCACAACGTGCAGGTAATATCATTCGTCGGTTAAGAAAATTTGTCAGTAAAGGTGAATACCAACGTAGCTCTATCGATATCAGCAAAATTATAGCTGATGCCATGGCTATGGCTAACACCGAAATTACAAAACATTCCATACAAGTTAACTATGAGGACTCCCCAGATAAACTATTGGTCAATGCGGATACCATTCAAATTGAACAAGTTGTTCTTAACTTAATCATCAACGCGATAGAAGCCATGAATACCAACCCCCAACACAGTAAAAAACTCAGCATAAAAATATTCACCTACAAAGATAACTACGCTCATATTCGCGTCAGTGACAATGGAGAAGGTATCCCCAGTACGCTCAATACGGACAGACTATTTGAAACTTTTTTCACCACAAAAAAAGAAGGCATGGGTATGGGCTTGGCAATTTGTCGCTCCATCATCGAAGCACACGGAGGAAAAATAAGAGCGTCAAAAAATTTGGGAAGAGGTGCCACTTTTCATTTTACCTTACCCTTGAGTACATCATAAAAAAGGTATACGGAATAATTAAAACAGATAATATTCAGATACTCGTGGCAATTAAAATAACCTACTACTCAGGCAACAAAGCCCAAATTCCAGTTTTTGTTAAAAGGCTCTCAACTTTCGCATTCCACAATGTCGCCTTGTCACCACACTCCAAATTGTGGTCGTCTTAGCGAGAAACAGGCCTAATCATTTATGTTATTATCATTACTCATTTGATCTGGGGTTTAGCAACAACCATGGCACAAAATATACATGACCGTACTCTTGCCCTTGCGGGTGTATTTCAGGCTCTTCAATTGGTGCAAGAAGTCGCAAAATATGGCCACTGTGATGAAGCGGCAACAGAAACCAGCATCAACAGCATTTTCAAAATAGAGGCTTCTGATGCAGAATCGATCTTTGGTCGTGCACTCTGTCTCAGTAATGGACTACGTCTGATTCAGGCACAATTTGGTGAACAGACAACACCCAATAACCACGAAATCAGCAAATATTTACTAGGGGTACTTTATCTTGAAAAAAAACTGTCAAAACGTCCTGATCTGCTCTCCAAAATAGTGACCGGAATAGAACGTGCCAAGGGACAGTTACAACACTACCCAGCTACCCATGTAAACATACTTGCAAGCCTTGCTGACACCTATAGCAACACCGTGAGCACGATCACACCCCGCCTAATTATCGAAGGTGACCAGGGATTTCTGACACGCCCAGATGTTGCCAATTCAGTTCGAGCCTTACTGCTCGCTGCAGTGCGAGCTGCTGTACTTTGGAGCCAATGTGGAGGCAGCCGTTGGCAATTAATGTTTGGCCGTAACAAACTGGTATACGAGGCAAGGCAGATTCTCAACTCATTTCATTCTTAGAAATTTATACGTAAAGGTATTACAATACGATGAAGCTTGAAACCCTAACTGCGGTGTCGCCCATTGATGGGCGTTACGCCAGCAAGACTCATGACCTTCGCCCCTATTTCAGTGAATATGGCCTGATTCGACACCGTATTTTAGTAGAAATTGAGTGGCTAAAAGCACTCGCAAATCACCCTGAAATCACCGAAGTTCACGCTTTTTCAGCAACGACCACCCACTATCTCGACAAAATCGTAGAGGACTTTAGCGTCGCCGATGCCAACCGAGTTAAAACCATTGAAAAAACCACCAACCATGATGTTAAAGCCATCGAATATTTTTTGAGAGAATCGATTGCAGAGCACAAAGAACTCGCCAGTATTGGCGAATTCATCCATTTTGCCTGTACCTCGGAAGACATCAACAATCTTTCTCATGCAGTCATTCTCAACTCGGCAAAAACTCAGGTCATTCTCCCCATGATGGATGACATCATTCAAGCGATTTGCAATCTTGCACATGAGCACGCCACGCAACCCATGCTTTCTCGTACGCATGGTCAAACCGCCTCTCCCACCACCTTAGGCAAAGAAATGGCCAATGTCGTTTACCGATTACGACGCCAACGGTCACAATTAGAAAAAGTCGAAATTCTGGGGAAAATCAATGGTGCCGTGGGTAACTATAACGCGCATCTCCTGGCTTACCCCAAACTAGACTGGTCTTTGTTCGCAAAACAATTTGTTACCCAACTGGGTCTTGATTGGAACCCCTACACCACCCAAATTGAACCTCACGACTACATCGCGGAATACTTCAACACGATGAGCCGCTTTAACACCGTATTATTGGATTTTTGTCGCGATATCTGGAGTTATATTTCTATCGGTTATTTCAAGCAAAAAACCGTAGCGGGTGAAATTGGATCATCAACCATGCCCCATAAAGTCAACCCCATTGATTTTGAAAATGCTGAAGGTAATATAGGTATTGCTAACGCCATCATGGCACACTTGGGAGAAAAACTACCTGTCTCTCGTTGGCAACGCGATTTATCTGACTCTACGGTGTTACGTAATCTTGGCGTGGGCATTGCCCATTCAAGCATTGCCTACCAATCAACCCTAAAAGGGATAAGTAAGCTCGAATGCAATCCACAAAGACTTGCGGCAGACCTCAATAATGCCTGGGAAATTCTAGCAGAACCCGTGCAAACCGTGATGCGGCGCTATGGCATAGACAACCCCTATGAAAAGCTTAAGGAACTCACCCGGGGACAAGCCGTGGATAAACAAACGCTGCATCACTTCATCGCAAATTTGGACATTCCTGATACCGCCAAGCAAGAACTCAGCGCCCTCACTCCAGCCCGTTACATTGGTAATGCCGCTGATCAGGCAAAGAAAATATAATAACTGTGAGCAATATCACACAGCATTTTTAGCAGATAGACGATAATAACTTTAAGGGCGCAGTAGTGGTTCCCTTCCCCCCAGCCCCTTACCACTACTCAAGCCCTGACATTCAACCCGGACTGCCTCCCCCCCAATAGCAGTTCGGGTTTTTTTACGTACTAAAAAATAGAGCCTCTTCACTTGCCATTTATTATTCACTTTCCGCCCTCTAAACGGTCGGAAATATACCATGGATCAAATCGCGAGGCAGCATGGTTGGCTCGCTAGGGTTCTTAGTGGCGGAGGTAATTCTGTCCCCGGTACAATCACCGCCTATACCTGATGTGTCAACACTTTACCGGACACTCGATTACACTACCTTTTGCATTTTTTCATAATCTAACAGGAGACCAATAGCCATTTGTAAAATGAAGTCGTTGGCGGTTGTAAAAAACCTCTATATACTCAAAAATATCCTGCTGAGCTTCTTTTCTAGTTTGGTAATTTCGGTGCTTCACCAGCCCAGTTTTTAAAACTTTCGGCAACCGCATTGCACCCCAAGGGCAGGCTTCGCGCTCCCAACAGTTTCCTTTGCGACTCATGCTTTGGGTAATGCTGTGTTCCTTCAGTAATTTTCGGTGGCTAATTGAAGCATATTGAGAGCCTCTGTCTGTATGCCAGAGTATCCTTTTTCTGGTTTCCTACTCCATACTGCCGCTAATAAAGCTTCGTTAACTAAGTCGACTGTCATTCTCTTATGCATTGACCAACCCACTATTCTACGAGAATATAAATCAATAACAGTAGCCAGATATAACCAACCCTCTGCAGTCCAAATATAGGTGATATCACCAACCCATGCTTGATTTGGCTTGGCTACGGTAAATTGTCTATTTAAAATATTAGGAGCTACCGGATTATTATGCTTCGAATTTGTTGTCGCTTTAAACTTCTTCTTTGTCTTACAATACAAACCCGCTTGCTTTCAAATATCGCTCTAATAACTTCGCCTAGCATTTCGTTTTCTCTCGTTCTCGCTGCTTTAGGGCGCTTACACCAGTCGTAGTAAGCCGTCGTGGAAACCTCAAGAATTAAGCACATGGACTGTACCTTGAACTCGTTTTGTGCCTTTATCCAAGCGTACTTCACCAGCTTTCTTTCGCAAAGTACGCTGTTGCCTTTTTTAATAGGTCACGTTGCTCCTTCACTTCTGACAATTCTTTTTTTAAGTGTTTCAATTCATCGAAAAGATGTTCATTATTTTGTCCATTTCCTTGTGGCTTAGCTGATTTTTCCTTATTAACCCATGCGTAAAGCGTTGTACCATTGATCCCTAAACCTCTAGCGATCTGA
>CAYQVF010000092.1:0-6501 GCA_964421045.1 uncultured Chromatiaceae bacterium | reverse complement strand
AGTCCTTGTGTTTTTCCAAATTAATGTCGCCATTCGTCCCGTTTCACCATTACGACGATAGGAGTAAAAGCGACCGTAGTCTGTGTAGGTACACCACTGCCCACCATAGACCGCATTAATCCCGTTTTTATACAGCGTGAGTCTGGCCAGTACAGTGAGATCAGCCTGCCACTTTTTGGAATGATGATCTACGGATTTGAATGCTTGTTTGTTTTTTATATTTTTCTCTAAAAACAGAGCCCTCACTTCTCCACCCACTACAAAAAAATTCTGAGATATTGCAGGCCCCAACCAAGCGATAACAGGACTGTTTTTCACCTTCATTTTGCTTAGCGTTGATTCAACTATCCCCCTTACTAAACTCCGCCAACCGGCATGAATAGCAGCAATGTGCTGCCCTCTCAGATCCGTCAACAAAATGGGCAAACAATCAGCAGTCATAACCACACAGACTATTTCAGACTGGTTCGTAAAACTGGCATCCGCATCAATGATACCGCCGCCCGCACTAGAAGCCTCCACCGCAGTATTTTGATGAACCTGGTTCAGCCATACCGGTTCAGCGGGTAAATTCAATCGTTGAAAAAGGCGAGCTCGATTGGTCAGTACGTTGTGTTGTTGATCGCCCACATGCAATGCCATATTCCAGGCATCAAAAACACCAGAACTTACCCCGCCCGTTCGTAACGTCGTTGCAGCACAAACATGAGAGGGTGCAGGCCAATCCGGCTTTATAATGTTCAAGTATTTAACCCTTACTAGAAAATCGACTCAGATCCGCGTCATGCTCTCGCATGACATTCAGCATGTCTGCCATATCTTTGGCAACGGGTCGACTGAACTCGACTTCATTTTTCGTCACTGGGTGTTCAAATTTTAAACGCCCGGCATGTAATGCCTGGCGACGAAACCCTCGTAAACAATTTGCTAACTCATCGCTCGCTTGTTTTGGTATGCGTAAGCGCCGACCATAAACCGGGTCGCCAACCAGAGGATGATTCATATGAGACAAATGCACTCTAATTTGATGGGTACGACCTGTGCTTAAATTGACCCTTAGATAGGTATGATGTGCATAACGTTCTAAAACTCGATAATGCGTCATGGCCGGTTTACCTTCATCCGTAACGGCCATGCGCTTACGGTCCACTCGGTGACGTCCAATAGGCCATTCTAAAGTCCCACCAGCAATGAGCGTACCGACCACTAATGACAAATATTCACGAGTAACAGAACGAGCCTGGAGCTGCTCTACTAAACTTTTTTGCGCCTTCAGAGTTCGTGCGACCACCATCAATCCTGTTGTATTTTTATCTAAGCGATGCACAATGCCTGCTCGGGGTATTGCATTCAGCTCAGGCGCATGATGCAATAAGGCATTCAGCAAAGTGCCTTGTTGATTACCGGCCGCGGGATGAACAACCAAACCTGCTGGTTTGTTCAGTACAATGACCGCTTCATCTTCATAAACAATATCCAGATCTATCGCTTCAGGCTGCCAACGTTTCTGAACTTCAACCTCAGGAATCAACACAATCATTTCGCCACCCAAGACTTTGTCCTTGGATCTGGGCAAACGACCATCAATGCTTATCTTTCCTTCTTTAACCCATTTTTGCAACCTTGCCCGAGAATAGTCAGAAAATAACTGCTGCAGACAATGATCCAAACGAAGCCCCGCCATAGCGGGATCTATCTGCTTGATCAACGCCCCATTTTTAATCTGTTTTGTCATTAAATCGCCACCAACAAGAACATCCCACTACCAGCAGATGCCTGAATATGCTTATCATTGAAATTGCTACCGTTTATTTTTAGACTATGCTGAACAGGTACAATCCGGTAAAATATTATTTGTGAATTTTACAGTAATGGCAGTATCACTGCACCCCCTCAGACTTAGGACTCAACTATGCATCGGGCTATGAAACTCAGCGATTCCTTCTACGCCAGAATACTCTTGGCTCTGACTTTGGTTTTCAGTGTCAGTTCTTGCTCTATGGTGCCAGAAATCGAAGACGAAACGAGCGATTGGTCTGCGCGCCAATTGTATGATGCCGGTAAAAGCGCATTGAATACGGCTGACTATGAAACTGCACTACGTTATCTGGAAAACCTGGAAGCCCGCTTTCCTTATGGACGTTATGCACAACAAGCGCAAATGGATATCATTTTTGCTTATTACAAGTTCGATGAACCTGAATCTGCAATCGCTGCCGCTGACCGCTTTATCAAGCTTTATCCACGTCATCCCAAGGTCGATTATGCCTACTATATGAGAGGATTATCCAGTTTTTATCAGAGCATGGGAACACTGGATTATTTATTTAACCTGGATCCATCAGCAAGAGAGGCGCGCGGCTCCCAGGAGGCTTTCCAATATTTTTCTCTATTAATCAAGCGATACCCCAACAGCGACTATGCCGCTGACTCAGCTCAAAGACTCATCTATTTACATAGCATTCTGGCCCAATACGAAATTAATGTTGCCCATTTTTACATTACTCGAGGTGCCTATATTGCCGCAGCCAATCGTGCAAAATATGTCATCAACAATTATAAACGAACTTCTTCATCTATTGAGGCTCTTGTTATTATGATCAAAGCCTACCGCCATCTCGGCCTGTATGATTTAGCCGATGATACCTTGAGAATATTACAGCTTAATGCCCCAGAGCACCCCGATTTAGCTCAACTACTAAAAGAAGGCCAACCTGATGTGGGATTTTTTTGAAACCGTACGCCATCGACATTCTGTCAGAAAATTTCAGAATAACCGCCCTATTGAACAGGAGAAACTACATGCCATTTTAGAAATGGCCTGTGCAGCTCCTTCGGCGGGAGACTTGCAAGCTTATTGCTTGTGGGTTGTACATAACCAGAAGAAACGCGAACAATTACAAAAAGCTTCTTTAAATCAATCTTTTATATCAGAGTCTCCTGTTTGTCTGGCCTTTTGTTCGGATCCAGAACGATCAGCAGAAAAATATGGTGAGCGCGGCCGACTACTTTACGCGACTCAAGATGCAACCATTGCTGCATCCTATGCTCAACTCGCCATTGTTGCTGCGGGCATGGCCTCGACATGGGTCGGCAATTTTGATGAAGATGAAGTCAGCTCCATTCTTGATCTTAAAGCGCAAATCAGACCCGTCGCCTTACTGAGCATTGGTTACCCCGCTGAATTGCCCCCACCCAGCCCACGCCGACGCCTAGACGAAATCATACACTATATTTCCTGATTTTTTCTACCTGTTATTTCTTGCGAAATATCCTCACGAACGATAGACTGGAGGTTTTTATTATTGAAAAGGTTAGATCTATGGTAACAAACCCGCTCATGACAACTTATCGTCAGTTGCCTGTGACCTTCAGTCACGGCAAAGGCTTGCGGCTATGGGATACAGCTGGCCAGGAATATATTGATGCCATCAGCGGTGTTGGAGTCTGTAACCTTGGCCATGCACATCCTGCTGTAACGGAAACCCTCTGCAAACAAGCCAGTAAATTAATCCATACGTCTAATCTTTATCATATTGAGCACCAGGAAAAACTCGCTGATACCTTATGCGCAGCCACCGGCATGTCTAATGTTTTTTTTAGTAATTCAGGTGCTGAGGCGAATGAAACAGCCATTAAAGTAGCTCGTCTATACGGTAATAACAATAAAATTAAAACACCCACGATCATTGTCGCTGAACAAAGTTTTCACGGACGAACTTTAGCCACGCTCAGCGCCACAGGTAATAGAAAAACTCATGCGGGTTTTGAACCCCTGGTCGGAGGGTTTCTCAGAGTCCCTTATAATGACAGTGATGCAATTGAGCAAATTGCACATCGCCACAAGAATGTTGTTGCTGTACTTCTGGAGCCCATCCAAGGAGAAGGCGGGATCAATATACCAGGTAGCAACTATCTCCACAAAGTACGTGAAATTTGTGACCAAAATGGCTGGCTATTGATGTTAGACGAAATTCAAAGCGGCCTATGCCGCACAGGTGAATGGCTCGCTGCTGATCACTACGGCATAAAACCTGATGTATTAACACTCGCAAAAGCCCTGGGTAACGGCATGCCCATTGGTGCCTGCCTAGCTAAAGGGGTCGCCACTACAGTCTTCCAACCCGGGAATCACGGCTCAACCTACGGCGGCAACCCACTCGCTTGCGCAGTAGGACAAACCGTTGTTAATGTTATGAAAGAACAAAATTTGGCACAACAAGCTCAACAGCGTGGATTACAACTACAAAATGCTTTGCAAACTCAATTGAGTGGACATCCTCTTTTAAAGACAATACGGGGTAAAGGATTGATGATCGGCATCGAACTCAACATACCTTGCGCTGAACTGACTCAAATGGCACTGAACAAAGGTCTGCTCATCAACGTCACCGCCGACTCTGTTATTCGACTCTTACCGCCGCTCATTATTGAGGATGGAGAAATCAATTTTATAACTGAAACCTTAACCTCTGTTATCAATGAATTTAGCAGCAATCATCATTAGGAAATAGCCATGAGTGTCCAACACTTTTTGACGCTGGCTGACTTAAGTCCAGCTGAGCTACGCCAATTAATGCATCGCGGATCCGAATTAAAACGGGATCAATATGCAGGTAAAATATACGAACCTCTAAAACATAAAGTATTAGGAATGGTTTTTGAAAAATCCTCAACCCGAACTCGAATTTCATTTGAAACAGCAATGATCCAACTCGGTGGACACGCCATCTTTTTACTCCCTGGCGATACACAACTCGGTCGAGGCGAACCCGTTGAAGATACGGCCAGAGTGTTGTCACGTATTGTCGATGTCATTATGGTTCGTACCTTTGAACACGATAAAATAAAGCTTTTTTCTGAATATTCACGAGTCCCTGTCATCAATGGCCTAACTGATCTGGCACATCCATGCCAACTATTGGCAGATATGCAGACGTATTTTGAACATCGCGGCGACATTAAGGGTAAAAAAGTCACATGGATAGGAGATGGCAATAATATGTGTTATTCCTATATTAATGCTGCACGCCAATTTGATTTCGAACTGACTATTGCGACACCCAAAGGCTATGAACCCAATCAGGAACATGTTGATCAAAACACGGACTTTGTTAGCCTCACCAACGATCCCGAAGCGGCAGCACGCAATGCCGATTTAATCGTAACTGACGTATGGGCTAGCATGGGACAAGAAATAGAACAAAAAGCTAGAGAACGGGCTTTCGAACATTTTCAAGTCACTACAGAATTAATGTCCCTCGCTCGCAAAGATGCGCTATTCATGCACTGTCTTCCCGCGCATCGAGGCGAGGAAGTCAGCGCTGATGTCATTGATGGCTCACAAAGCGTAGTTTGGGACGAAGCAGAAAACCGTCTTCATATCCAGAAAGCATTGTTAGAACTGCTGCTCTGCTCATGACGGTATTGCTCAACGTGCAAGGGATTGAATGTCAATATGACAATCAAGCCGTCTTTCAAAATCTAAGCCTGCACGTCAACAAAGGCAGCTTTACCTGTTTACTAGGAAAAAGTGGCTGTGGCAAAACCACGGCTTTGCGAGCCATTGCTGGCTTTGAGCCCGTCACTGCAGGTGAAATTATTCTTCGAGACGTCACCGCATCCAGACCTGGATACATTCTGGCTCCAGAAAAAAGACGCATCGGTATGGTGTTTCAGGATTATGCCTTGTTTCCTCATATGGACGTCATTAATAACATTTGTTTTGGTCTACGCCAAATGAGCGCTATGGCAAAACGCAAAACAGCATCGCGACTGCTGAAGGTAGTCGGACTAGAGCGCTTTGAAGAACGTTACCCTCATGAACTGTCAGGCGGCCAGCAACAACGGGTTGCACTAGCGCGTGCGCTCGCCGCTCGCCCAGACTTGATATTAATGGATGAACCTTTTTCCAACCTGGATATTGACCTTAGAGAGCGCATCGGTATTGAAGTGCGTGACATTTTAAAAAATGAAGGCATCGCCAGCATTCTTGTTACCCATGACCAACAAGAAGCATTCGTCCTCGCTGACCTCATTGGCGTCATGGATCAAGGACAAATAGCGCAATGGGATACCCCCTTCAACCTCTATCATGAACCCATCAACCGTTTTGTCGCCGACTTTGTTGGTCAGGGTGTTTTTCTCAAAGGCACTTTATTAAGCCCGGAAACAGTAGAAACTGAAGTGGGTATTATTAGAGGGGATCGGGCTTACACCTTAGAAGTGGGCAGCGAAGTGGATGTGTTACTTCGCCCTGATGACATCGTTCCCGCCCCAGAGACAAACAGCCCTCTTCGCAGCAAAGTCACACAACGCGCCTTTAAAGGGGCTTCCATTTTGTATACATTACAACTTGCAAGCGGGAACAGTATTCTTGCTTTGTTTCCAAGCCACTATGATTACCCTATTGGCGAACACATTGGCTTTCGGCTCAGTGCACAGCATCTTATTTCTTTTCCAAGAAACTAAAAAAGCGAACTATACCCGCATATACCCGTA
>CAYQVF010000091.1:3291-7646 GCA_964421045.1 uncultured Chromatiaceae bacterium | reverse complement strand
CGCCCTGAAAGAAGTGCCCTTGGGGTACATTCGCGTCCAACTGCATTTTCCAAATTAAACGCGACAGGTCTATTGCGACAAACTTGCTTGAGCCTGGATAAACTCAGCGACATGACTTTTTAAAAAGTTGAGCTGACCATGAAAAAAATGTCCGGCCTCGGGTAAAGCAATTAACTTTGGAGTCGGTGACATGTGTTTGGCCCAGCGCACAACTTCAGTATATTTTACAATGTCATCTTTTTTGCCCTGGATCACTAGCCACGGACATTCGGGCTGGGCTAGCGATGTGAAATCAAATAAATGGACGGCTGGCGCAATACTGATAAGTCCTGCTATGTTGCTTTGTCCTGCCGCGCTGAGCGAGGTATAACCGCCAAAAGAGAAACCAGCCAACCACAAAGGCAAGCCTGGATTGTATTGCTGCCGTAACCAGCTCATCACTACCAAGGTGTCTAATGTTTCGCCTTTACCTTCACCGTATTGCCCTTCACTATTTTCAACACCTCGAAAATTAAAACGCAATGCGGCAAAGCCCTTGTCGTTGAATGCTTTGGCGAGAGAGTGCACTACTTTATTATTCATGGTTCCTTCATGTGATGGGTGCGGATGGCAAATGACGACTAAGCCTGCAATCGAGGTCGGCGTGCTGAGTATACCTTCCAATTTTCCAGCAGCCCCAGGAATCGATACGGTTTTTCGTTTGGTTTGTGACATTGCAATTAAATTAATATTATTTTAAGGAATAAGTTCAGGTATAGGCGCTGCACCACTTTTTTAAAAACTGTCAGCTAACTTTACACTGTAATGCTCAATACGGATATATTGTTAGTGTAAAGTGCTTATACATCATGTGCTTGTGGGTTATGGTATCATCTTTGTATTATTTAAAATAATACATAATAATGATAGTGCTATGTTTGACAGTGAGGTGGTTATGAGAGAAAAAAATACAGGCAGTCGTCAATATTTTGATTTTGATTATTGGGCCGAATTAGCAAAAAATGATCCAGTACAATTTGAAGAAAAGCGCTCTGCCGCAATTGAAGAAATGATTGCAACCGCACCACAAGCGGCAACCCGAGACCGACTTCGGAAATTACAGTGGCGGGTTGATGCAGAAAGACGGACGAGTAAAAACCCAACACAGGCCTGTTTGAGAATTTATAACATGATGTGGGAAAAGGTTTACGGTGGTGACGGCTTGCTGCACTCACTGAATACGCTGCTGGAATACAATGCGGGCAAGATGGCGGACAACAAAGAGAAAAAAGAACAAAAGTCCGCAGAGATATTGATCTTCCCTGAGGGGACATAGCCTTGCTGGTCAGCCAAGGCCAAACTCAGGTGAAAGCAAAGAGTAGGAGCCAGCCAGCAACTTAAGTTCTTACAGATCAATACTCGGGTATTGCGGCGGCGGGAGAGGTTGAATCTCCCGCGTGAGTGGCGACTTTAGAAACACGGTTTTTCTGGTGCAGTATTAAATCGTTTCAGTGAAGCCTGGATCTCGTTTTTGGCGGAGTCAGCATCTTCCCAGCCATCTATTTTCACCCACTTATTAGATTCCAAATCTTTGTAATGCTCAAAAAAATGAGAAATTTGATTTAGTAGTGGCTCAGGCAAATCTTTGGCTTGTTGGACGTGATGATAAAGACTGGTTAATTTATCCAGGGGTACGGCGAGAATTTTTTGATCACGTCCAGATTCATCCGTCATGTTCAGCATGCCAACGGGGCGACAGCGAATCACCGAACCACTAATAAGTGCAACAGGAGAAACAACTAACACATCAACAGGGTCACCGTCTTCTGAAAGTGTGTGAGGGATATAGCCATAATTACAAGGGTAAAACATTGCAGCGCTCATGAAGCGGTCAACAAACATCGCCCCGGTGGTTTTATCTACTTCATATTTTACCGGATCTGAGTGTGCAGGAATTTCTATTATCACGTTGATATTATTAGGAATATCATCGCCTGATGTGACTCTGTCCAAATTCATATTCAATTCTCCATAAATTTTAAGTGGGCGGATTATACCGGGTTAGAGCCGTTTTACCTATTTTGTGCTGAATATAGGATCTTACGCCGGTTGTTATTCTTAAGTAATCCTTTATGCTTGATGATGATAATTGATCGAGGCTTAGGTTTTGTAATGTAAAGTCATATAGAGAGGGGGTTCTCCATGAGTTTTGCAGGCATTATTCCGTTAGCACTGGGTGGGGTGGGGTTATACGCTGCCAATGAAGTTTATAAAAAAGTTAAAGAGTACGATGGTGGGACAGGGAAGATCGCTGAGATTTCAGAAGCGATTCATCTTGGAGCCATGGTTTTTATACATAGAGAATACAAAATATTAGCGATATTTGTCGCCATTGTTATGGCATTCCTCTGGATGTTTTTGGGGTTTAATACCGCATTCGCCTTCATTGTTGGGGCTTTGGCTTCCGCATCAGCCGGCTACATTGGTATGTATACGGCAACCCAGGCGAATAGTCGTACTACGGTTGCTGCGCATGAAAAAGGGGCAGCAGAAGCACTGACAGTTGCCTTTTTGGGTGGCTCTATTATGGGTCTATGTGTTGCCTCAGTGGGTTTGATGGGATTGGGCTTGCTGTATTTGTTTTATGGCGGTGATCCTGAAACGGCTCATGCCATTCATGGCTTTGGCATGGGGGCCTCCGTTGTTGCTTTGTTTTCACGTGTTGGCGGCGGCATTTTCACCAAAAGTGCCGATGTCGGAGCTGATTTAGTTGGTAAATTAGAGGCTGGCATTCCTGAAGACGACCCCAGAAACCCTGGTGTTATTGCGGATAATGTGGGTGACAATGTGGGTGATGTTGCCGGAATGGGCTCCGATATTTTTGAATCCTATTGCGGTGCGATGATAGCGACTATCGCGATAGCGTCAACACTCAGTGTGGCGGCCTTGGCAGAGTTAGGCAGCCAATCGCATCTTATGTTTCTGCCCTTGGCCTTAGCTTCACTCGGCTTGCTGTGTTCTATTGCGGGTATCCAGTTAGTGCGCAAATACAGCGCTAAATCCCCAGACGTTGCATTGCGTATTGGTACAATCGGTGCCTCGGTTATTTTTATAGTGGTTGCTTTGTTATTCATCTCCATGGTCGATGTGACTTCAAAAATATGGGTAGCGGTGCTAGCTGGCGCTGTAGGCGGAATTATTATTGGCCTGGTTACGGAATACTATACTGGCGGGAAACCAGTAGAAAAAATTGCTCGCTCAGGCGAAACCGGCCCAGCTACGGTCATGATTTCTGGTTTAGCCGTAGGAATGCAATCCGTTGCCATACCCATGTTAACCATTAGTGCCATTATTTATGTATCCAGCGAAATGGTCGGTTTGTATGGTGTCGGGATTGCCGCAGTAGGCATGTTGGCAACGGTGGGGATTACGATGGCCATTGATGCCTATGGGCCGGTCGCAGACAATGCAGGGGGGATCGCCGAAATGGCTGGGCTTGGAGAAGACACCCGTAAAATTACAGACTCCCTGGACGAGCTAGGCAATACCACTGCGGCGATAGGTAAAGGCTTTGCCATTGGTGCTGCTGCTTTGGCCGCATTAGCGATTATTGCCGCTTTTGTTGAAACAGTGACATTACATAACCCTGAATTTTCTCTGATTTTGAGCGAACCAAAGGTGCTGATTGGCCTGTTTCTGGGCGGGATTTTTCCGCTGTTGGTGGCCTCAATTACAATGACAGCAGTGGGTGATGCCGCTTTTGACATGATCAAAGAAATTCGTCGTCAGTTCAAGGAAATTCCTGGTCTGCTTGAAGGTACCGCTCAACCGGATAATGCACGCTGTATAAAAATCGCGACCGATGCAGCTTTAAAAAAGATGATACTGCCAGGGGTTTTGGCTGTGGCCGCTCCCGTCGTGGTTGGTTTTGGCTTGGGTGCGGAAGCGCTGGGGGGAATGTTAGCTGGCGCATTACTGGGTTGTGTGATGATGGCATTGATGATGGCCAATGCAGGAGGCGCCTGGGATAACGCAAAAAAATATGTAGAAAAAGGAAATTTGGGTGGTAAAGGGTCTGATGTCCACACAGCTGTTGTTGTCGGTGATACTGTAGGCGATCCATTTAAAGATACCTCAGGGCCATCCATGAATATCCTGATCAATGTTATGGCTATCGTCAGCCTGGTCATTGCACCTTTGCTCTCTTTGTGAAAAAAATAAATAAAGAAGGTCGGACAAACAGGATACGATCCAACCTTTATTACCGTAGCGCTTATAGGCATAAGACTTTAACCTAAAAAACGCAGTTGGACGCGAATGTACCCCGAGGGCACTTCTTTCAGGGCGCACCCCAAGAGCACTTCTTTCAGGGCGCA
>CAYQVF010000091.1:0-3191 GCA_964421045.1 uncultured Chromatiaceae bacterium | reverse complement strand
ACCCCGAGGGCACTTCTTTCAGGGCGCACCCCAAGAGCACTTCTTTCAGGGCGCATAGTGCAAGATAGGGATTCGAATAACGTCGCGGGAAAAGTCGTGGTCACCTTAATTGATGATCAAACTTTTTCCCGCATAGCTAGGTAAATTAAAAGCTTGCGATATACATCGTGGATCAACTGCGTTTTCTGGATTTGAGTACGCGACCCAAACTTTGCAATGCGTGAACGACTACAATCAATAGCCTTAATTCTTTACAGTGAGACCTTAAACCGTTTTTTCAACTTTTTTGGTACGGCAATATTTTTTAATGTGACATATTGGGGCAAACCTTTGCGATAAGGAGGATAATCTTCTCCTTGTATCAAGGGCTCCAGGTACGTCCGGCAAATATCCGTTATTTCAAAACCATTTCGGGATATGAAATTTCTGGGCATCATTTTTTCAACGTTGGCAACGTCAGCTAATGAGGCAGAGCCTATAGACCAACGATAAGGCTTGTCTGATTTACGAACGATGGTTGGCATCACTGCATTTTTACCTTTTAGTGCTAATTCCATTGCCGCTTTACCGAGCGCGTAGGCTTGGGCAACATCATTTTTTGAGGCAATATGGCGTGCGGCGCGTTGTAAGTAATCGGCAACAGCCCAGTGATATTTATAGCCAAGCTGTTGTTTAATCAATTCAGCTAACACGGGAGCTAAACCACCGAGTTGAGCGTGGCCAAAGGCATCTTTACTTTCTGCTTCAGCTAGAAATCGTCCGTTCTCATCACGTACCCCTTCTGACGCGACAATAACGCAATAACCATATCGTTTAACAGATTGTTTGACACGACTGAGGAATTTTTTCTCGTTAAACGCGATTTCCGGGAATAAAATAATATGCGGGGCATCACCTTCTTCCTGCGCCGCTAAACCACCCGCTGCGGCAATCCAACCGGCATGTCTGCCCATGACTTCCATAACAAAAATTTTGGTCGAATTTTTAGACATGGAGCGCACATCCAAGGCGGCTTCTTTTGTTGAGATGGCCACATATTTGGCAACTGAGCCGAAGCCAGGGCAGTTATCAGTGATGGGGAGATCATTATCGATGGTTTTCGGAATACCAATGCAAGTGATAGGGTAGTCAAGCAATTCACCTATCTGAGAAATTTTATGAGCGGTATCTTGCGAGTCCCCTCCCCCATTGTAAAAAAAATACCCTATATCATGAGCCTGGAATACGTCAATAAGACGTTCATATTCAGCCCTATTCTCATCCAAACTTTTCAATTTGTAGCGACAGGAACCAAAAGCGCCCCCTGGTGTATGGCGAAGTTTGGCGATGGCAGATGCTGATTCCTTACTGGTGTCGATGAGATCCTCTGTCAAAGCGCCGATGATACCATTGCGTCCGGCATAGACCTTGCCCATTTTGTCTTTATGTTTCCGGGCTGTTTCGATCAGACCACATGCTGAGGCGTTGATAACGGCAGTGACGCCCCCAGATTGTGCATAGAAGGCGTTTCGTTTTTTCATGACTCCTCTCCTTGAGTTGTTTTCGCTAGTGAAATCGCTGGTTTTGACACTAACCTTGATGCCTTGTTGAGGTCAACCATTTTGTTTGCGTGCTTCTTGTTGGTTACCGTAAGTTTTCTAGGTTTAACCAGGTTGATAAAAAATTGGCTTGGTATCGATCCAGATTAAATCATAAATGTAATCTGTTTATAGCTTAAATATACGAATTCAGGCGGCTCTAAGAGCATCGGGGTCTGATTTTTTATGAAACGATAGCGGTTACATGTTTTTTATCAAGCCAGGCTTGAATTTTTCGGAGGGGTGCTATAAAAAGGGGGAGTAATTTACGTTTAAATCTCAATTGTCACAGGTATATACCCTTGGCGTTATAGATCTTAGGTGGTAGTGCGTGCAGATGTGGGTGAAAACACCTAAATCTATAACGTCATGGGTATATAATGAAAATTCATTGACTTAGCCTGGCGCAAGCGTTAGGTTTAGTCTATTTTAAGTGCTTGTCAAAATCAGCTAACATCTAGGAGTGGAACGCTGTTATGAGAATCGTGTTATTGGGGGCGCCTGGGTCAGGGAAAGGAACTCAGGCAAAATTGCTGGTTGAAAAATATCAATTTCCACAGGTATCCACAGGTGATTTGTTGCGCGAGGCGGTGACTGCGGGTACCCCACTGGGGTTGCAGGCGAAAGCAGCGATGGAGGATGGGCGTCTGGTATCAGATGATATCGTATTAGGCATGATAAAAGAAAGATTATCACAGCCCGACGCACAAAATGGTTTCGTTTTAGATGGTTTTCCTCGCAACATCCCTCAAGCTGAAGCATTGGATCAAATGTTAGAGCAGATGGCTAAGCCACTGCAGCTGGCTTTATTGGTTGAAGTGGATTTCGATGTTTTGATGCAGCGATTGACTGGGCGCCGAACCTGTGAATCTTGTGGTCAGATGTATAATGTCTACTCCTCTCCTTCCAAATTAGAAGATCGTTGTGATAAGTGTGGTGGTAATTTACGCCATCGAGCTGATGATAATGAAGAGACGATATCTAACCGGTTAAAGGTTTATGAGGCTCAAACAACACCTGTTATTGCCTATTATAAAGATCAAGGCAAGTTACGAGTGGTACAAGGTATTGGTGAAATAGCGGATGTTTACGCCGCTATTGATCGTGCAATAACAGATATGGTGCAAGCTCAGTCTCAGATAGATCTGGAGTCTATTCCATCAGCCCCTGAAAAAACAGTTGTTGAGCTACCCGTTTTACGCAAAGAGATTGCTGAACAAAAAGCGGTAGAAGAAGACAAACGAATTGCGAAAGAGAAAAAAATAGCCGAAAAAAAGGCAAAAATGATAAAAGAGGCACGAGCAAAAGATGCGGCTATAAGAGCTGCTGTTAAAGCTAAAGAAGAAAAAAAAGAAGCGGAGGGAAAAGAGCAAGCTGTCGTTGCCGCGCAGGTAAAAAAAGCCGCAAAGAAGAAAAAAGTAGTTAAAAAGGCGATGGCTAAAAAAACGGCAAAGAAAAAAGTAGTTAAAAAGGCAGTCGCTAAAAAAACAGCTAAGAAAAAAATAGTTAAAAAGGCGATCGCTAAAAAAACAGTAAAGAAAAAAGTAGTTAAAAAGGCGGTCGCTAAAAAAACAGCTAAGAAAAAAATAGTTAAAAAGGCAGTCGCTAAAAAAA
>CAYQVF010000090.1:0-7875 GCA_964421045.1 uncultured Chromatiaceae bacterium | reverse complement strand
GTTTTCTTCGGTCACTCGACCACCACGAAATTCGTTTTCAGTATTGACTACATTTTTGACCGCACTATTGGCGTGATGCGTTTCATTATCAAACACAAAAAACACCTCCGATTATGAATAAATTTTTTAACATGATACGCCTTAGTTCTTATTTTTTACTTCATGACACTCCAGGACGCCATTACGTGTCAGGCACCGACACTTAACTCTGCATGGACTATATCAATGTTACATGCATAAAACCAACCAGATATATAGTATGCATTTAAATGCAATGAGTTACACTAACTCAACAGCGTCTTCAACGGCAATCTAAAGGCATTAACTGTCCCCAAAATGCGACACCTCAACAACAAAGAAAAAGCCCTTCATAGCACTATGATATTATGGTATCGTCACTCTAGCGTTTAATCTTTACCCACCGCCCATGTATTATAACGCCATTGACGCCGCAGTGGTGCGGCACAACGCAATACTAAGGAAAAAGCGCCACATATGAACACGCTACCCGCAAGCAAACAACCTTTCGCTTGGTCGATTCTGCAAAAAATGGATCAAATTCGCTCCCACACCCCCATCATTGCTTATAAGGAAAAATTATACATATTTGGTGGTGGCGGGATAGATTTTAAAAGCATCAACTCTTCAGCGGTTTACGATCCCCGTACGAATACTTGGGAACCACGCTCGCCTATGCCGACAAAACGCTCTGGAACCATCGGATGCTTAGTCAATGATCGCATTTACATTATAGGCGGCGGCTTCAAAAAACTAGACGGTCTATTCCAATTTTTACATACCGTAGAAATTTATGACCCAAACACCGACACTTGGGAAAGCGGCCCTGACATGCTTGCTCCTCACGATTATCCTGGCGGGCTACATAAAGACAACTATATCTACATATTGGGCGGCCATCACCCAGATGCAACGACCAGCGGCCCAAAAACTGATCCGGGCTTCGAATTCTGTGAACGGCTTGACTTAAGCACTCAGCAATGGGAACAAATTGCACCGCTACCAACGCCACGATTTGCCCTTTCTGCCGTTAACCTCAATGGCAAATTACTCACTATGGGCGGGGTTGCCTTTACTCCAGAGGGGTTTAACAACTTTACACTAATTGAAGCCTACGACGACAAAAGCAACACTTGGGAAACTTTGAGCGACCTGGCTTTACCATGGACAGCGGCCGGACAAGGGAACATCGTCATTGACGATCAGCTCTACATTTTTGGCGGATACAGCGGTGATGGCATTCATCCTCGCGCTGCTTATTTTGACAAGACGACGAAACAGTGGACACAACTGCCGGATATTCCCGAGGCACGAGCCGCCATGGGCATTGCCGAGATGGATAAAAAAATTTATCTACTCGGCGGTTGGTCTGATGATGGACGCACCCCTGCAAACACCCTTTTTGCATTATCTCCGAAATAGCGAACAAACCGCCTTTAATGGAAGACGAACAACTCGCTCGGTACAGTAGACACCTGTTATTACCGCAAATTGACCTCGAGGGTCAGCAACGCTTATTCGACAGCCATGCACTTATTATCGGACTTGGAGGCTTAGGCTCACCTGCAGCGCTCTACCTCGCCGCCAGCGGCGTAGGGCACATTACGCTTTCCGACCCAGATCATATCGAACTGAGCAACCTTCAGCGCCAAATTCTTTATCGCACACACAATATAGGGCATTTAAAAACAGCCTCTGCCCAGACACATTTACAGCAACTCAACCCTGACGTATCATTCACACCAGTCAATCACAAACTCAGCGCACCGGAACTTACCGAACTACTGCCTGGTATTGATGTTGTTATTGACGCCAGCGACAATTTCTCTAGCCGCTACTTAATCAACAAAGCCTGCGTAATAAACGATACAGCGCTGGTTACTGGCGCAGCAATCGGCTTCAACGGACAAATCACGGTCATTAATCCACAAGAAAAAGATTCAGCTTGCTATCATTGCCTCTACCCTGATGCGACTGAAGAGCATGCTGAAAGCTGCGCTGATCACGGCGTTTTTTCTCCACTCTTAGGTATTATTGGCAGTATTCAAGCCTGCGAAGCGCTTAAAATATTAGTTAACTTTGGCACAACACTAGGGAACCGTCTACTACAAATAAACGCACAAACAATGAGCATAAAATGCACCCCCTTTTCACGTGAACCAACCTGCCCAACCTGCAGCTAAAAAATAAACTGGAAGGATCCACCTGATGAATAATTTTTCGCACACCTCTTTACAAATTTACCTATATTCCGATAGAATAAGCGGGTTTTCGCTGTCATTTTATAAACTTTAAAGCTGTAAGCTATCATTCATAAAATTTAGGAGCATCCATGCCAAGCGTTCGCTTAAGAGAAAATGAACCATTCGAGGTCGCTTTGCGCCGCTTCAAGCGGACTTGTGAAAAAGCGGGAGTACTATCCGAAACTCGCCGTCGCGAATTTTACGAAAAACCCACTGCGGTAAGAAAGCGTAAAGCGGCAGCGGCAGTTAAGCGCCACATGAAAAAGCAGTTTCGTGACATTACTATGCGCCAACGTCTCTACTAAAAACCTTAAACTGACGACCAACATCTATTTTTTAGCTGCACCAGGAGAAGCTTCGATCATGTCCGCTGCACCGATGAGAGACAACATCCAAAACGCGATGAAAGCGGCCATGCGCGCGAAAGATAAACCCCGTCTAGGTGCCATCAGACTAATGTTAGCCGCAATCAAACAACGAGAAGTTGATGACCGCATCGAGCTGAATGACGAACAGGTTCTTACCATCCTAGATAAAATGGTCAAACAACGACGGGACTCTATCATTCAATTCGAAGCCGCTGACCGTCAAGATCTGGCGAACCAAGAAAAATACGAACTGACCATTCTCCAGGAATATCTCCCTGCTGCGCTGAGCACTACAGAATTACGAACCATTATCACAGAGACCATTACAGCAACAGGAGCAACTTCAGTCAAAGATATGGGTCAAGTAATGGGAAGGCTAAAACCAAAAATACAAGGTCGTTGCGATATGGGCGAAGCCAGCAAAATTGTCAAACAGCAACTTAACCCTTAAAAATAAGTTGTACATCGGGCATCACAACTTCGGCTTCTCTTTTAACACGTCTACAATCAAAAATATGTACTTTAGCTCACTAGA
This sequence comes from uncultured Chromatiaceae bacterium, assembly GCA_964421045.1. Lineage (GTDB taxonomy): Bacteria > Pseudomonadota > Gammaproteobacteria > JAADHS01 > JAADHS01 > JAADHS01. The sequence continues at coordinate 4,711 of CAYQVF010000090.1, read as the reverse complement.
GCTGCGCTTTTTCTCAAAGCTTCCGCGCCCTGCTCGCGCATCACCTTCGCCCCTGTAGGTAATTAGAACATTCAAATAGAAACCCAATTTGCGCGCCACCTCACCTGCATAAGTTATTTAATTCTCATTCCTTGGCTTTACATTACCCCTAATACAAGCAAAGCGCGCACGAAAAACCTCTGTCAATCAAACCTACCAAGCACGCCTAAACCCAAGACACAACATCTGAAACGCTCTTGCTACGATTCAACTGATTAACCTAGACAAATCAGTTGAACGTGAATATATACCCCAAGAGCACTTCTTTCAGGGCGCATAGTGCAGGATATTGGCTTCATAGCGCTCTCAAAAAATCTTAGCCTCACCCAATAGATTAATCGGGTATTTTTTGGAGGCGCTGCGAGATCAAGAGCTTGTGCTATATACCGCGAGCAACTGATTTTTCTAGGGTTAATTCAGAATGATCGAGAAAGCAGTCTGATACTATACACATTATGAATATGAACAAACGTATCCCTCAGCAATTCATCGATGACCTGATGTCGCGCATTAATATCGTTGATCTTATCAATGATTTTGTACCCTTACGTCGCAGCGGCAGCAATCATTCAGCCTGCTGCCCATTCCATGATGAAAAAACACCTTCATTCACAGTAAGCGACAGCAAACAGTTTTATCACTGCTTTGGCTGCGGTGCACACGGCACTGCGGTCGGTTTTCTCATGGAATATGAACGCATGACCTTCCCTGAGGCTATTCATGAACTTGCTTCACGAGCCAACTTAACCGTACCCAACGAAACCAACGCCGAAAACAACCCCAAAAGTGCAAATTTGACACCGCTCTACAGTCTACTGGAAAAAGTCAATGAATTTTATCAACAACAATTACGTAAACATTCTGAAGCCAGTATAGCCGTCAGCTACCTTAAAAATCGTGGACTCAGCGGCGCCATCGCCAAAAAATTCAATATCGGTTACGCCCCAGAAGGCTGGAACAATCTATCTCAACACGTCGGCAATGCCAATGCGAACTTACTTACCGAGGCCGGCCTATCCATTAAAAAAGAAGAAAAAAACCACTGCTATGACCGTTTCCGAAACCGCATTATGTTCCCTATAAGAGACACACGTGGACGCATTATCGGCTTTGGCGGGCGCGTACTAGGCAACGATACCCCTAAATACCTTAACTCTCCAGAAACTCCAATATTTCATAAAGGAAAAGAGTTATACGGCCTCTTTGAAGCACGCAAAGCTGACAATCACCCCAACAGGCTGCTCGTGGTTGAAGGATACATGGATGTCGTTGCGCTCGCGCAATACGACATTCAATACGCCGTGGCCACGCTAGGCACCTCAGCCACCGCACAACATATGGAACTACTCTACCGCCATACCCCCGAAGTGGTTTTCTGTTTTGATGGCGATCGCGCAGGAATAGATGCGGCTTGGCGAGCCTTGCGCCAAACGTTACCCGCAATGAAATCAGGCCGTCAAGCCCGCTTCCTATTTCTACCTGATGGCGAAGATCCCGACACCCTCGTGCGCAAAGAGGGTAAAGCAGCCTTCGAACACCGCATCAGCACAGCAGACCCATTATCAACATACTTGTTCGAACATTTATCAAAAAATATTGATTTGTCGACTTTGGATGGCCGCGCTCGCTTGGCAGAATTGGCGCAAACCATGATCAAAGAAATTCCGGACGGCATTTTTAAATCCCTCCTCATTCAGGAGCTCACTGCACGCACCCAGGTGAACCCAAACACCTTAAGCAAAAATACCCGCCATGGAGAACCCACAGCTCACCGCCGACAAAAATCGTACTCAAATCAAAAAGAACAAAAAACTCAACTCACACCAATGCGAAAAGCAATTATGTTTTTAATTCAAAACCCTCAACTAGCCCAACATAGCCTCGATATTTCTTGGCTCGCGGAACACAAAAACACTGGCGCAAAAGTTTTGCTCAAACTTCTTGAAATTCTGCATGCTCGCCCCCATTTACACACTGGCGGCATTTTGGAACTGTGGTCAGACAAAAAGGAGCAACAATATTTATCCCAATTGGCCTGCAGAGACATTCTCACGCCCGAAACCGGTATAAAAATAGAATTTCAGGGCTTGCTCAAACTATTGCAAGCCGAACAGCAACAAGAGAAAAATCAGGCCTTATTTAACAATCCAAAGCCTGATTTTTTAACTGAGCTATCTGGATTAAACTATGAAGAACGAAAAGAATTTATGAAAACACTAGCCAAAACTAACAAGCCATACGAAGGATAGTTTGGCAGAAATATTGTTTTTCAGGTATACTTGGCGGTTATTTCTGCAAATAACATTATCGATCAACTACTTTAGAGAAGAGCTGAACAGAGTGGCTAAAGGTACATTAAATACAGACGAACAAAAATCCCAGCTGAAAAACCTGATTGCAAAAGGTAAAGAGCAAGGATATCTGACTTACCGAGAGGTCAACGACCACCTCCCTAACGGCATTATCGACCCTGAGCAAATCGAAGACATCATTAACATGATTAACGATATGGGAATAAAAGTTTATGAAACAGCGCCCGATGCGGACGCCTTATTGCTCGCTGACACCGTAGCCCAAGACGAAGACGCGGCAGAAGAAGCCGCGGACGCATTAGCTTCTGTAGATAGCGACTTTGGTCGCACCACCGACCCCGTCCGTATGTACATGCGCGAGATGGGTACGGTTGAACTTTTGACCCGAGAAGGCGAAATTAAAATAGCCAAGCGTATCGAAGATGGCTTAAGACAAATGCTATCCGCACTGGCCTTATATCCCCCTACCGCTGAGTGTTTATTAGAGGCATACAGCAAAGTGGAAGCAGAAGAGGCTCGCTTAGCTGACGTCATTCGCGGCTTCACCGATACCGAGGAACCCCCTGAAAAAGTGGCCAAGCCCACGACCACCAAAAATGCGGATGACGGCAACAAAAATGGAAGCACAAAAGAAGATAGCGATGCTGAAGAACAAAATACAGGACCCGACCCTGAAGAGGTTCGAGCCTGTGTCACACGCTTAAAAACGGCCTTTGACACCGTCACTGAAGCCGCTAAAAAAGCAGATAAACAAAATTCAGAAAAACTGAAAAAATTACGCCATGACGTCGTCGAAATCTTTATGGAGCTCAAACTGTCTCCAGTCATGACTGAACGACTTATAAAGAATTTACGCTCCCTCGTAGAACGTGTTCGCACACATGAACGAATCATTATGGATATTTGCGTCAATAAAGCGCGGATGCCACGCAAAGATTTCATTACTTCTTTTCCGGATAATGAAACAGACCTGGAGTGGCTCAGCAAGCAAATTGCCAGCAAACAAAGTTACTCTGCTATTTTGCAGGAACATGCCAACGACATATTAACTGCGCAACATAAGCTCGTTGACATTCAAAAACAAAGCAGACTGACGATTACAGAAATCAAAGACATTAACCGTAAAGTATCCATTGGTGAAGCAAAAGCACGGCGCGCCAAAAAAGAAATGGTCGAAGCCAATCTTCGTCTCGTCATCTCCATTGCCAAAAAATATACCAACCGTGGCCTATTATTCCTTGACCTCATTCAGGAAGGCAATATTGGCCTCATGAAAGCAGTAGACAAATTTGAATACCGCCGTGGCTACAAATTTTCTACCTACGCAACCTGGTGGATACGCCAAGCCATAACTCGCTCAATCGCAGACCAAGCCAGAACCATCCGTATTCCAGTACACATGATTGAGACTATCAACAAACTCAATCGTATTTCACGTCAAATGTTACAAGAAATGGGACGAGAAGCCACACCGGAAGAACTCTCCATACGCATGGAAATGCCGGAAGATAAAGTACGTAAAGTACTCAAAATTGCCAAGGAACCCATTTCCATGGAAACCCCCATAGGTGATGATGAAGACTCACACTTAGGCGATTTTATCGAAGACACTAATGTCATGTCACCCACAGATACGGCCACCTTTGAAGGTTTAAAAGAAGCCACACTTGAAGTGCTGGAAGGTTTAACTGCGCGCGAGGCCAAAGTATTGCGCATGCGCTTTGGTATCGACATGAATACCGACCACACTTTAGAAGAAGTAGGCAAACAATTCGACGTAACTCGGGAGCGTATTCGGCAAATAGAAGCAAAAGCACTAAGAAAACTACGCCACCCAAGTCGCTCAGAGCCATTACGCAGCTTTTTGGACTAAATCTCGCCACTCATCCATAGCCAAAAAAACCCAGACCGTTTATAATTTGTCGCCCTATCGAAATACAGGGCCTGTAGCTCAGTTGGTTAGAGCAGTGGACTCATAATCCATTGGTCGAAGGTTCGAGTCCTTCCAGGCCCACCATCATTTTTATGAAAAGCAACAAGTTGTACCGTTTTTGAGTTTATTGAATCCTTAAAACCACGTCCTTAGGACGTGGAGTTGGTTCGACGGCTATGCCAGTCGGATATTTTTTTGACTACTCATGCATCCTACCGTAGTTGTCGCCAAACAGCTAAGATTAGGAGCAGAAGCATGAGCAGATTTAGTAAATTATCGCATGTAATTGCTGTTGTTTCTTTCGTATTATTTTAAAGCATGTATATTGTTGCGTATTTGAAAGAATAAGTTAGTTGAGTGTGTTTTATACGCCCTTCTAGGGCGAAATCAAAACCACGTTCTTAGAGCGTGGATTCTTTACTTTAAA
>CAYQVF010000089.1:0-8348 GCA_964421045.1 uncultured Chromatiaceae bacterium | reverse complement strand
CTTAAATTATAGTCTATGATTGGAAAATAGCTGAGAGTTATGGGTAATCAGGAACCTATTTAACCATAAACCCAAAAGATAACTATGCTAATTCGACACTCAATCGGCTGCGAGCACGACAATTAGCCCCTGGAGAGATGCTGGAACAAGTTAAAGTGTTAGAAGAACTGGGAGAAAAAATACCAGAAAAACTGCAAGCATTACATTTAGAAAATCTACTGAAAACAGCCCAACTCACAGCGGCACGACAATTAGTGGAAACTCAAAAAAAACAAATGAGTGATAAAACCAAGGTCGAACTGGCGTGGGTTGCTTATCAGTATAAAAGCTATGATCTGGCATTTACCTTGTTTTTTGAAACTTTAGAGAGCCATACTCATAACTATAAACTGCTTTGCGCCTTGGAGCATGCCGCAGCACAAATCGATAAACTGCAAGAGAAATACCTGGAATTGGCGCCAAGAATAAAAACATTTTACGGCAGGATTAAAAAATTACCGCAGCAATAAGTTTTAGAGACAAGCGCCAAGTACCGGTTAAGAGTTATCGTAATTATGCCTTACATCTATGGGTTTATTTTTAATACACATAGTGAAAAATCCAAACTGATTGGTGTTCAAAATAGAGTAAACTGAAAAGAGCAGCAAAGTGACATATTATGGATATTGACATAATATGTTTTATGACATAATATGTATTTACGCTTAGGGGCAACCCTTAAACAAGGAGATTTAATGTGAGCGAGCAAAGAACCTTAGCCGAGCTTGAAGTGGTTTTTAATGCAGCAACAACGGAAAATGGGATGCGTTTTGCCGCCGAAATAATTGATGGAGACCCACAAGTCTTACAAATTATTGTTGATGATCGTGAAGAATTTCCTGTTTATATCACGATAGATGAGAGTCAAATTCTCTGCGTTTCCAATTTGTGGAACGCATCAGAAATAATGGACGGTCGAGTCGCAGAAATGAATACCATGTTACTCGAACTTAATTTACCTATTCCGCTCTCGGCATTTGCCATTACCCGAGGGGGGCAATACACAATTTATGGCTCGATGTCACCCAGCAGCATTATTGACAATGTTATTTATGAAGTAGAAACATTGAGTGACAATACGCTGAGTGCCATCGATGAATTTTCAGACTATTTACAATAAATTATGAATTAGGAGGATATTATTATGTCTGGTTGGTTAAATAAATTAGTAACAGCGGTACGGGGTGGTGTTAATGAAGCGGGTGAGTCTCTTGCTGATTCGCAAGCAATGCGTACGCTTGACCAGGAAATACGAGACGCAGAAAATGAACTTAACGAAGCAAAATCAAGTTTAACAACGGTCGTTGCTGAACAGGTTGCAGCGGAACGCAAAGTAAAAGAACTGCAAAAAAGTATCAGCGAACATGAGGCTTATACGATGCAAGCTCTAGAAAAAGGAAATGATCAACTCGCGGGTGAAATTGCTGAAAAACTAGCGACTTTAGAAGCGGAGCTCGCGCCTCAACAAGCGGTGCTTGAAAGTCATACTGCGGTTGTAAAGCAAATCAAGACAACAATCAAGGATACAGGCAGAACACTACAAGCGTTGAAAACCGAAGTTGCCGTGGAAAAAACTCAAGAGCAAGCGCACAAGGCACAAAAGGCTTTGGCATCACGCTACTCTGGTACTAACTCTGCCATGGTTGGTGCTAAGGCGTCCCTGGAACGTATTAAAGCACGTCGCCAAAAGGAGAAAGATCGCATGAAAGCGGCACTTGACATGGAAAAAGACGAAAAAGGCGACGATTTACAGGCCAAAATGCGTGAAGCAGGGCTGATTGGTAGTAGCCCGTCGAAAAATGCTATATTGGAAAGATTAAAAAACAAGTCTAAAACCTAGGTTACGATTCAGCTTACCCTCATTATTTGTTTGGGTGCAGCGTCAAAAAATGCTCATTTATGCAGAACAGGATGTTTTAACATCCTGTTGCCAGGGATCTGCGAAAAGAGCGACTGAACAGAAATGCCTTGTTCCTGAACAAATCAGGCGCACTCTGAACCGTTATTTAATACCTATTTTTTTGAGGTCTAATGGATGAATTTTTTTAAACGTTTCATGAAGGGGGCGGACGATAAAGTCGTGCCACGCGTACTTGATCATCCTGAAAACTTGCAAATGGGTGACATTATCAAGTTCGGTTTTTGTGGTATTGAGGATCTCAGTAATGCGACCACCGTAGTCAAAGAAATCAATACCTATGATCTTAATGTCAATCTAAAAAAAACGGTTTTCACGCTGGATGCGGCCGGCACTTTCTATTTTCTAAGCGTGCAAAGCAGTCGCGCTGGTGAAATGCTGGAAATTGGAAAATTGATTCTACCCCCTGTTGTTGATCAATTATTTACGTTTGATCAATTCGCCAATATTATTGAAAGCGAGTCCGTTGATGGTATGTTAATCAGAAAAAATGAACCGGATGAGGTTGCGGGGTGGACAACTGAAACTTACTATCAAGAAGCTTATAACGAAGCTTATTATCATTCCGGTGATTATCGCAAAAAAAGCTTGCCTTTATCCAAAGACCCATCCAGCGCATTTGATTATTACGCCATGGTCAGCCAAGATCGCAAATATGCCGTGCAAATTGAAGTGCATGATGGCAGCCGTACCGATGTGCTCCTGCTCGTTTATTTACCCCTAAGATCCATCGAAGAAATGTGGCCTGCCAAGGGATGAGCAAAGAAAAAGAAGGGATGAGCGATTGGGGGAAACAATCGGAAAAAAATATCAAGGCGATTCAAGAAGCGTTCCAGCTTGCTGGCGACATACCCGATGTGATTCGTGAAGCCGCTTGCCGTGAGGGATTGTCGGCTTCCGATATGTGCAGAAAAATTTTAGACCTTCCCATTGAAACAAAAAAAACAGGGGGACGCAGACTGACGGTATCTTTAAGACCTGAAGACTATGAAATGCTCGCTGAGCGTTGGGCATTGCCACTAGAGGCACGTCAAGCCATTCGCTCGCGAATGCGTCAAGACATCGAAAATTTTTATTATCAGAAGCAAATTCAAAAAAATGAAAAATAATTAACCCTCTTATAACTCATACACATAGTTTAGATTGTTTTAAAGCATGAATATACATCTCTTGGTGAAACGCAGATGGCGAAAACTTTATCACCCCGCTCTCGATAACGCCTCCCTGAAAAAATCGATTCGCCAATCCTTCTTTTACATTGTCCTCTTACTTTCAGCCCATATTATTGCTATGGTTTTTTTTGAAAACCTGGGATTTCAGCAAGCTCTGTGGTTAACTATGGTTACGGTATCGACTGTTGGCTATGGTGATGTCTCTGCGGCGACACCGGCAGGCCAACTTGCAACACTGGTTGTCATTTTGGTTGGTGCAATAACATTACTGCCTAAATTGGTCGGCGACTATCTCGACTATCGCAGCAATATCCGTGACCAAAAACGGTTAGGCAAATGGAGATGGAACATGAAAAATCATATTGTTATTCTTAACGCACCGGCAGTGGATCAAGAACAGTACTTGAGACGCCTGGTTATGCAGTTTCGTGCAACTCAAAATTACGCGGAAACAAGTATCCAAATCGTCACTAGAGCCTTCACAGAGGGCTTGCCAGAATCCATTTTGAATCTTAATAACGTGATTCATTATCATGGTCGAGCGGACGAAATAGACAGCTTGAAAGCGGCTCATGTTCAGGAAGCGGCAATCATTATTGTTTTAACCAAGCGGGAAACAGACAAAGCTTCTGATGGGCGTACGTTTGATATTATCCATCGTTTAAAAGAGTTGGCTATACACGGCCAAATTCTCGCTGAATGTGTAGAAGACAGTAACCGGGAAAGACTACGCACAGCGGGGGCCGATGTCATTATTCGTCCTATTCGCGCCTATCCGGAAATGACGGTACGTGCCTTTGTTGCTCCAGGCAGTGAAGTTATTATTGAAAATATGTTTACTCACGCAGGGGATGAATATTTACGCTTCGATCTTGACGTTAAAAAACCCCAATGGGCTGATGTGACCTGCGCGTTGGCCGTCAAAGATATTGGCACTGCGATTGGCTATATTGATAGTAAAGACGGGCAACTTCATTGTAATCCGCCCCAACTGCAACCTGTTACTGCTTCTGCGATATTTGTTGTCGTTCGGGAAGAAAATATCCCCAATCTGAAAGCAGTCAAAGCAGCACTGAGGAATGGCAATTAAATAACATGTACAAGTGGCACTCTGACTTTAAGTCCGTATTTGTTCGTTCTGATTGCCTACAGGGATGTAGATACGAGTACAACGCAGGAGCACGTTGTCGAAGAAAAGTCGAATATGAGATACAGATGTGCGTGAAAAACCTAAATTTATAACGTCATGGGTATATACACCTATTTTTGTAACACGGCTTACGGGCAAAAAAACAAGCAAGATGGTATATTCTTTGATAGAAACTACCTGAGGAGTACTTCACAATGATAAAACCAGGGAAGGAGGCTAGATGGAGCTGGGTCATGCTCATCATACTCTCACTCTTTGTATTGAGCGGTTGTAGCGGTAATCGCTACGCCGAAGAAGTGCAAGCCAACCATAAAACACTGACCAAAAATATCAATAACCTTAAACTGTCTTTGGGCGGTGAAGAATTGGTCAACGCCATCATTGCGCGTGATTATGCGGATAGATTGGCTGCAAATTCACCGCAACTCGCCACGATTGCCCAAACCTTGAAAAAAGACACGACGGCAGATGGCGCCGCGTTTCAAAATTTACTTAAAAGATCACAAGCCATCAACCTGAACCCACGATCGGAACAGGAATACCGCATCGCCGCGACTGAAATTTTCAAACTCACGACGTTGGCAGACCCTATTATTTTTAATGAATCATTGGTCGATATAGTTAATACGCTGGCTGATTTATCTAACGGCAGCTTACCCCGCATTAATATTCCAAAAAGAACATCAACGGAAGAGGAACCACCGGGAAGCTATCTAGTCGGAAATTCTAATTATGGTAATTGGCAGCAAAATGCTTCTGGTAGCTCTTTTTGGGTTTGGTATGGTCAGTATGCCTTGTTTCGAGATTTACTCTCTCCCTCTTATGGCCGCAACGGTTCCATATCGATGGATAGCTGGTACGACCGCTCACGCTATAGCTATAATCATGATTATGGCCGGGGCAGTTATGGTAGTGCCGTTGAGCAAAAACGATGGGGAAATAATGCCAATAAATTAAAAAACCGTGGTATCAATGTCACTAAAAACAAAAAAGATTACCGTTCCGCAACAGCCAAAAAACGTAGCAGTACCTATCAACAAATGGCATCCAGAAGCTATGGTAGTAAAAGCAGATACAGTTCTGGTAGCTACAGTAGTTCTGGTAAACGCACATCAACGTATAGCCAATTCGGCTCAAGTAGCCGAGGAACCTCCAGCGGATCACGCAGCTTTAGAGGCGGCAAATAGTTACATTTTATAGCTTATAGATATGAATGGAGAGCAATCAGTCATGACTGAGTATATTGGAATTCCGGCAAGTTTTGCCCCTTATTACGCTGTTGATCTGTTAATTATTGTCGCTATTTTAGCGGGAATGAGAAAACTCTCCGGTGCGATTGGTAATGTGTCTTCTCATGATGAGTTAACTGAAAAAGACAATCATGCCTTCGGAATCTCTATCGCTGGGGCAACGCTGGCATTAGCCATTATGTTAATGGGCGTGGTTTCCGGTGAAGTTGGCATGAACCCGGCTAATGAAGCTTTTTTGATGCTTGGCTACGGTGCTTTGGGGCTGGCTCTAATGTGGATCACGCGTAAAGTATTTGATCATATTTCACTGCCAAAAATATCGATCCATAATCAAATTATGCAAGGCAATACCGCAGCAGCCCTGGTTGATGCGGGTAATATGATTGCAACGGCAATTATATTGAGAGCCGTCATGATTTGGGTGGATAGCCATTCTTTATTGGGTCTCTTGCTGATTATTGCCGGGTTTTTAATATCACAACTCTTGTTACTTGCTGCAACTTTATACCGTCGTTATGTCTACGCCAGACGACACGGTGGCCATGGTGTTCAGAATGAAATTGAAAAAGGCAACATTGCGCTCGCACTCCGTTTTTCAGGTCATCGCATTGGTATCGCCTTAGCTGTCACTGCCGCATCAGGCATCGTCATTTATGATGAAAATCTAGTTACCCCCATGCTGACATGGGCTGCAACAGCAATCATTATGATGATTTTACTCACACTCCTTGCTGTTCTCACCCGTAAGGCCATATTGCCAAAAGTTGATGTCGCAACAGAAGTAGACGAACAGGGCAACGTAGCCGTGGGCGCGATTGAAGCTGCCGTTTATGTCGCCATTGGTTTTTTACTGGCTGGATTATTTGGTTAGAAGGCTTAATTCAGCATCTTTAGAACAGGACAACAATCATGATATTAGAATTAACAACTAAGAGTTTAAATTTCCATGTTAGATGAGTTAAGTGCAATAAAAGAGTTACATGTCCAGCAACGGCGCTGGCGAAAAAGATGCTTTATTGGTTTTATTTCTACTGTGCTTATTTCAAGTGTCGTCTTTATTCTTTTCACGACAATGCTGCATAGTTTTATTCTTCAACTGGTTATGGTTATCAGCATGTTCGCTATTTTTGGCTTGATTTTTTTAGATTGGTTTTCTTTTCAAATTAATAAAAAATATTTCTCCAAAGAGATGATGCATGACTATGTCCTGGAACATTCTCATCCAGAAGATATTCACAAAGATGCCGAGTTGACGCTGAGCCTGATTCACGATCGACGCCAAGAAAGTCAAAGGCTTAAAAAAAATAAAGATCAAATGTCATAATTCGCGGTTAAAAAAAGTTCAATAAGTATTAATTAAGTAAAGCTTATCTCCTTAGAGCTAGGTCGAATACGTCAGTTGCTGTTTGAAACAATGGTATTTTAACGGTGTTTAGCCCTGTAATCGGGGCAGCTTGCCATAGACGTTAAAAGTTTTAGTACAGTTTTAATAGCATGTACAAAGGGGTTCATTTTGAAAGGGATATTATTATTCATAAGCATAATCAGTTTTACGCTTGTGGGATGTGATAATCATTTATTTACACAATTCTTTAGAAACCCTCATATTATTAAAATTGCTGAATTAGATAAATTCACAAGTCAAAAATGGTATGTGTTTAATACAAATTTTAAAGCATTAAATAGAACTCAAGAGTTAATTATAGGTTTTAACGGAAGTGAACCTACAAAGCTTAGTTCTTTCCTTCGTAATGCGGATAAAAATTTTGAAGGTGGTGAAACAGTTTATATTTCAAGTAACTTTCCTGATAAAGAAATTAAATTTGATGTGTTAGTTAAAGATTCAAATAATATTGAATATAAATTTGTCGGAACAGGTTCATCATCATCAGGAATTATATTTCATCAAGTAGGGGATGAAATATTAATAGGCAAAAAAATAACTCAAATAAAAATTAAGTCAAACCTAACTCATACAAAAATAAAAGTCACATGGATGTCTAGAACAGGAAAATAACCATGCAAATAAAATTAATTACAGCAAGTCAATTATAAAAAGGAGATATAATTCTATCAACCACAACTGATGCTGTATCAAAAGTAGTTAAATTTGCAACTAATTCAAAATATAGTCATGCACGAGTTTATATAGGTGGTGGAGATATCATTGAGGCAATAGATCCTACGGTTCGTAAAGAGAAATTAGCATTTGTATTGAAAGGTGATTTGTATACAGCAGTATTTCGAATGCCTAAGTTGACAAAACATCAAAAGTTCAAGATCACTCATTATGCTCTACAACAAAAAGATAAAGAATATGATTTATCGGGAGCTATTGGTTCTAGTGCAACGGGAATAGCTATGGTTGGAATTATTCCAACCATTTCAAATTTAATTGACTCTGAGTCTGACTTTTATTGCTCAGAATTAGTTGCGTTCGCATATAAAAGCGCAATGATAAAATTAAATTTATTTTCTAGCTAAACAACACCTAAGGATTTAGCTCAAAATCCAAAGCTTATATATATTGGTCACTTAAAACTAGAAGGTATGTGACCTTAAAGTCTCTATAAAACAAGGCTATACCGAGTTAGACTAGAAATCCAGTTGATTTTGTTTGAATGCAAAATTTAAAAAATAATGATTGGCTCGAAATCTATGGAAAAGTTGCGAGAAATTAAAAATAACGAATATGCAAAAAGAATAAATCGAGTTTTAGATTACTTGGACAATCACTATTCCCAAGACTTGAATTTAGAGTTGTTGGCCAATGTAGCAAATTTTTCTCCTTATCATTTTCACCGAATATTTAAAGCTAT
>CAYQVF010000088.1:0-10105 GCA_964421045.1 uncultured Chromatiaceae bacterium | reverse complement strand
ACATATCCTTTAGAAAAAGCGATGGGTCTGCGGCCACAATCAGCTACGCCCACTTTCAAGGTTTTCATTAATTTCAACTCAGGCAGCGCTTGAGCGTCATAAACCAATACGGTATCGATTTCCAGGTTTTCGCGTTGCACACCTTTCCCCGTGGCAGCCGAAGTCACATAAAGCTTGCGGCCATCGGGACTAAACCGATAGGTCGAGGGATAATAATTCGGCAGATCAAGCACCGTAACCACTTGCTCTGTACGTAAATCGACCACACTAAGTCGCCCCATAACCTGTTCCAGATTCGATTTTCTATCAGCACCTTTGCCAATTAAAAACAATTCGTCAGGACTCATTAGCAAGTTGCTGCTAACAGGCAAGGGAATACGCTTAATGATTTCTTTTTTTACAGGGTCAATCACTGCAATAGTGCCATAGCCATTATTAAGATTGTACAATTTTTCTGTTTTGGACGAATAAACTAAGCCATGGGGAAAGGCATTATTCGGTACATCAACATTCGTTTCCTTTTCTTTTTTGGGTTCAAGTAAATTGATCGTATGTAAAATATTGAGATAACTTGCCGCATCGGTTTCATCATTGCCCAGCACCATGATCGTACCATCCAGCAAATTACTCACAAAAGCATAATTCGCAATATAACTGACAACATGATGCCCGCGCCCGACACAAATGCAGCGTAACAACTGAGGTTTTTCACCTAAGGAAAAAACCATCACGGATGCCCCGCCTTGTGGACAATTCAGCGCATCATTTCCCGTCTCTTTATCACCATCGTTAACAAACCAAATACGATTATTTTTTTTATCAACATAGGAATAAGAAGGGTTAACATCAGCAGGACACCCCTTTTCTGTAGTGATTTTTCGAGTCACCGGGTTATAGAGTAAAGCGGCTCCCTCCTCATCAAGACCCAAGAACAAAACTCGCCTGGAAATATCTGCTTCACCAGAAGATGATTCGGACAAAAGCGCTTTGACAACGACATTTGAGTTATCAATTTCAATGACAGAAACCACACCGGAATCACCATAATTTAAATGTGAAACTAAAGTGCACTGAGTATTTTCTAACTGTGACATTATTATTCCTTAAACAAGGGCTGTAAAAATAATTAATTCGTTAGCTTTTCAAAGATACGAAATCCTGCGATGTACGTACCCGCAGCGGAGCCCACCGTTGCTAGTATAAATATTAATAAAATACGGGACACCCGGTTACGCCACCACCCTGTAAAATGCGCAGTATCTTTACGCAAACGCATAAAATCCCCTACTTGAGGCTTGCGTACATAGGTCTCAACTGCTGCGGTGACTAAGCCGGCGCTGATTGTTGGGTTAAGGGAGGTAATGGGTGCGGCAAAAAATGCAGCGATAATGGTAATCGGGTGCGCTGCCGCAATTAATGCGCCCAACGCGGCAAGTGTGCCGTTAATCACCACCCAGTCGATCACAAGTTCCAAACCCAAATCGGGGCTACGTAAAAAACCAATGAAAAACCCCGTTAAAATCAAAACAACAATGATCCAGGGTATAAATTTCGGCCATTGACTGGCCTCCGGCACCGCATCCAAAGAAGCGATGGTTGCCGTCGCATCACTAATTTTATGTTCTTCTAAATACGTTTTCATGCCTTTTAAATGCCCCGCACCAACGACCGCCAGGACATGTTGATAGTCACTATCGCTAATTTGCTGCTGCAACCGTGCGACCATATAGCGGTCACGCTCATCAATTAAGGGTTTGAATATATCGCTTTCATGTTGTGCAATCTCGGCGAAAGCGGTTTCTAGCATATCCCCTTCTTTGAGCCGCTCAATCTCCTGTTCACTCACTTTTTCGCGAGAAACAACACTCGCGACCAAACCCGACATCAATCCCATACGTCGCCAAAAGGGTACATTCCTATATATACGCTTCAGCGTCGTACCAATTTCTCTATCGATCAGTAAAACAGGGAGACCACTTTTATCTGCAATATCAAGTGCAACGCGCATTTCCGCACCCGGCTCAATGCCAACTTCCTCAGCCAGTCGTTGCTGAAATGCGCCCAGCGCTAAACTGGCCGTAACCATTGACACCTGCCCTTTTTTCATGACTTGAAGCAGATCCATTTTGGCCAACGCATCGGGATCAACCATTGCATTATGTCGACTGGGACAAAGCTCGATGGCCACGGCATCATAATCGCCACTGCTCAACAGTTCTCGCACTTTTTCTGCGCTTGCTTTAGAGACATGAGCCGTACCCAATAGCGTTACCCGGGTATCGCTAATTTCAGCCAGGTGTAGCGGCTCCTCTTTTACCTCTGTACTCATTCATCATCCTAAGCGCCGATCAAATTGAGCAAGCTCAAACCTTCGCAATTTAAAAACCGTTCTAGCAGAAAAACCATATCCATGAAACCCTATCGTTGCATAAAAAATGAGACTCAGGTGCTTTTAGAGTCATATATTAAGGCACGAATGGACTATTTTCTGGATTGATCCTGGTGACGCCAAGTAAACTCCAGAAAAATAGGCGTATCGTGCCTGAGACACAATTTATGCGACGAGTTAGAGCAAAGTATAACAATTATTATCGAGATTTAGAGGAATCTTTGTTACCGCGTGCCATTACACCTCAAATATCCATCATTACTGTCTACGTCTTTGGTTTTATGAATGCGGAATTGCCAGTATAATTTTACCACTCAGCAAGGGTTGATCCCCTCCTTCTGTTGTGATTGCATAAATAGCACCATCCGGGCTGCTGGCGATGCAGTGAACTTTAATTTCTAACAACTTAATGGCTCTATCTATTGTTTGGCAGTGAAATTTTATATTTTTTATTGCACCAATATAGGCCGCTCGCGTCGAGCTTAAGCCTGTTTGATTGAGTGCAGCATGAATAGCGGCAGCCTGTGCACCGTATTCAATCAAATTCACAATGGCTAATTGACCTTTTTCCAATAATGGGTTTTCAGATGAAAAATGAGAATGGCTAACTGCAGTTAACATGCATTCATTCCATGCAACTACGCCGTCAAGCAAACACATCTCTACCCCATGCGGAATCAATTTTTCAATTTCTTTTTTTGCAATCAACATGGGGTAACGATGACTCTTAAATATTGGCTGCCATTGGTTGCCAAAGCAAGGGTACACCTACTCCGCTGCGTCAGTGCTTTAAGCAGAGGAATCGCTCGAGCTGCAGGGTTACTTTTTATCAGCTCGTTTATTTCTCTGCTGAACGTCATGGGTGAAGGGCTGGTCTCGGCGTGACTGACAAGAGACAAGTCAAGCTTGGCAAACGTTTCTGCGTTCGCTTGCGGTGTAAGCAAAAATGCCACGGCAAAGGGGTTTTTAATTCCCCGTTTCTCCGATAATGGAAAAGGAGGGGTTATATCGTAAGCAATAAAAAGCGTTGTTAATTTTTCAGTGGCGGTAAAGCTGGCAGCTTCAATAAGACCGATCGTAAATGTTGCGTCATAACCCGCCACGCAAATTGAAGGCGCACAAGATTTCGTAGCAATACTCCAATAGCCCGCTGCGGCATTATGCACCGAATTATGGAACTGGGTAGGAGAAACGGCATGATCTGTATTTTTTAATGTGCGACAGATTTGATCAAATATTTGGTAATCCCCACCTGATGTTGCAAAAACGGAGGCCATCGTATTTAAATTTTGTTGTGTAGAATGAATGGCGTCTTCACACGCACGAAAAGCCAGGCGAATCAATTCTGTTGCTCGACGTCTTTCGTTGGCGGGCAATCTGGGTGGTTTATAACACGGCAAAGGTTCGGGCTTAAAAGGAATCACATTACATAATACCTGTTGACCCGTTTGCCAGTTTTCTATTCCAGGCGTGGCTAATCCAACAGAGTTAATGTACACGGTTATCATCATGGGGTGCCAAATATCAGGCTGCAATTACTGCCGCCAAAACCAAATGAGTTGCTAATGACATTTTCAACTTGGCGAAATTGATTGTCAAGGACGATACAAGCCTTGATATCAGGATCAATTTCTTTGGTATTCAATGTTCCCGGAATCATTTGGTATTGTATACACAGCAGTGAAATAGCCGCCTCAACCATCCCTGCTGCACCCAGAGTATGACCCGTCCAACCCTTGGTTGAACTGCAGGGCAGCGCTAAACCAAAAAGTGTGCAAATTGCTTTTGCTTCTGCTGCATCATTAGCAACCGTACCGGTGCCATGCAAATTGATGTATTGAATTTCTTGCGGTGTTAATTTCGCTTTGTACAGCGCACTTTTCATGGCTTGCAAGGCACCTCTTCCTTCGGGATGTGGCGATGACATATGGTACGCATCACTACTCTCTCCATAACCCAGAAAACGAGGACTATCAGACTCCTGCGGAGGTTCCAGAAGTGCGAAACCGCCCGCCTCACCTATCGAAATTCCACATCTATTTTTATCGCTAGGTTGACAGGCTTGAGGGGCAACGAGCTGCAAAGAATTAAAACCATAGAGGGTTGTCGCACAAAGCGTATCCACGCCGCCAACAATAGCCGCATCACATAAACCATTTACTATGGCACGTTGTGCTGATGCAAACACTTTGGCACTGGAAGAGCAGGCCGTCGAAACCGATGCGGCTATACCGGTTAGACCAAGATAGCGGCTAACAAAATTAACGACAGAGTAAACATTATGCGTCGTTTCGTAATCATACCAATCGGGCAAACGATCGGTACTCGGGTCAACTGAGGCGTAGGCCTGTTCGGTTTTGTGGATACCGGAGGTACTCGTACCAATAAACAAACCAATTCGATGAGATCCATATTTTTCGATAGCCTGATTGACATGATCAATAAAACAATCAGGTTGCAGTGCGAGCCATGCCAATCTGTTGTTGCGACAATCGTAGCGCGACCACTGATTTCCCAAAGCCGCATCGTCAAGTGATTTAATTTGTCCAACATGAGCGGGCATGTCAGTCATACCATCAAAGCGACAAGGCTCTAACGCGCTCTGGCGAGACATCAGCGACTGCCAATTGGCTTCGGTGCCCGCACCCAGCGCGGTAGTCAGTGTGTAACTAGTGATTTGAAGAGGCGTCATTTGTCCAGAATTCATAAAAGTTAAACCAATTATAGGTTGCTTTTTTTGTCATATCTTCAAGCGTAACGGCGTATTGATCCACCAGCTTTTGCAGGGTGTGTTTTCGTTCTCGCCGAGGACGCTCTAAATGATCCGAGATTAACTCAAAAATGACAGTATAACGGTTTTTTCCTTCATACAGACCAAAACAAAGCACCACCGGAGTCTTCAGAATAAGACTCAACAGCCAGGGGCCCGCAGGGAAAGCAGCATCTGCGCCATGGAATCGAGCGTGTAGCGTACGTTCACCTGGGCGTATTCGGTCTGCCATAATGCCAATAAATTCACCCTGCTTAATACACTGGTCTAGCATTAATGCGAGCTCTGCAGGGGGCATGTCAGAGTCAATGATGCCACGAGCCAGAACGGGATCAAGCGTTTCCAGTAACGCTACGGAATGCGCATTATGTTTCGTATCCATCAGGATTCGCACCGGGATATGATGCTCCCTGGCAGCCAGTACTCGCATAATGTCAAAGGAGCCAAGATGAGAAGCAATGAAAATACAGCCTCGTTGGCGTGCAATAAGTTCTTTGATAACCGTCTCACCTTGAATATGTATATCAAATTGCTTACTGCGATCAGATAAAAAAAATAATCTATCCGTAGAAACTTGAGCAAAAGTATAAAAATGCTTCCAAGTATCACGCCAAGTCGTTGAACGACACAAGACTTTTTGTAAATATTCACTTGAAGCCTGACGCGAAGATGGCGATGTTAAAATAAAATAGGCAACAACAGGATAAAGTAATAAATGCAAGATGGGTCGACCCAGGTGGAGTGCAAACCAACATAACAAATTTAACATTGTGCGGTTGCTGCGTTCTCTGTGATTTGTCCAGCCTTTCATGACAGCAACAGAGTTCCTTTGCAGACTATCGTGTTCGCTATTATGCACTGAATATTTAATTGCCGACTATGGTTGCTATTATTTGCATGGATTGTACAGCACTCACCTAGGTGCACAGCTTGCAAAAACTTCATATTTTTTATGCCGATCACCGTTTGATTCGTTATCGCCCGTTCCAATTGTAAAATGATCCAATTGACCAAAAGCGCCCCTGGAACAAGGGGGTTGCCAGGGAAGTGAGCCGTAAAACAGGGATGCTCTATGGGGACGTCAAATGATGTCGTAATATCAATCATGCTTTTATTTTAACAACTTTTGCAAGGTTGCGCAGGATACTTTACCCGTTTCATTTCGGGGAATGAAATTGATTTTTTTTAAGGGTCGAGGTAAAAATACAGGATCGATTTTTTTAGACAAGTCATTGAGTACCGACTGCTCAGTTTTTTTTGTTACCACAAAAGCAGCAGGACGAGCGGGTGTTTTATTGTTCAAAAAAACAATCGCATCTTCCACCCCTTCAACGGCCATTAAAAGGTGGGTAAGCTCACCAAGCGAAGCTCTTTTTCCGCCAACATTGAGTAAATCCGAGGCTCTACCAAGAAATTTAAACTGTGTTGGCGTACAAATTTCAAGCTGGTCTTGAAGCTGGGTTTTTTGCGTTAAATGCGGACCCTCAACATAGATCGTACCCGCGTCCAGAGAAAGGGATAAATCATCTAACAACGCCCAGGTATCGCTCCGCGTAGTATGCCGAGTTGCGAGGCTACCGGCCTCGGTACATCCGTAGATTTCATTCACTTCGGCACCAAACAGGGATTCTGCTGCCGTAGCCAGCGCCGTTGGTAACGGTGCCGTCGCTGAAATAATTCGCTGCGGCACCTTGGCTTTTATTTCATTACGCACAAGGGCTCGTAAATGAACAGGGGTGGTGACCAATAAGTAAGGCGTACGAATACGTTGGAGCTCAGATTCAACATCAATGGGGTAGAAAGGCTGGGAGGAAACCATCACACATTGCCCCTGCAGCGCCATCATTACGGTCATTTCCAAACCATACATATGTTGCGATGGCACGGTTGCAATTATACAGAGCTGCTGCTGCAGGGAAATAACCCGATTCAACTGAAATCTTTTGGCCAGTCGGTGTACGGTGCCACAAAGCGTGCGCCAGCATTTTTGATGGGGTCTGGGGATACCGGTACTCCCTGAAGTAAAGGCAATGGCCACTGTCAAAGAAGCCGCGATCTCTGGGGCTTTATCAATCGTTTTGTTATTGACACTAGACGGCTTGAATAAACCAATGTTAAGCACAGACACGTTGCTAACGATCTCAGTATTGGCGATGATGAAACAGTTTTTGTATTCCTTCGTCATCGTTGCGATGGTACCGGGCTGCCTGTTCGGAGGAAGCAGGGTTGGCAGCCCTTTTATTATTGCAGCGGCAAAACTCAAGGCAAAATAATAGCGATCATTACACAGATTAATAATATATTGCACATCGGGTAGTTGTTCAGCAATGGCAATGGCATGGTTCAAAAATTGTTGTTGCGTGATAACTTGATCATTTGATTCAATAAGGGGTTGATGCGCCTGATAGTTTGCAATGAGTGGTATTTTAGGAGCGTACATTACGTTTAGCTGCTCTGGTCGTTACTTTAGCTTTGACAACAAGATTGATATAGCTCCAAAGGCCGGGGTGCGTATAACCACGAAAACGCCATTTTCTATAATAATACTCAGCAACAAAAAATACGGCGACCAGGACATAGTGGACAAAATTGGTAAACCATGACCAAATTTCAGGCGAAACCAACCAAGGCAATACCATTGTCCAAATTGTCATAACAAGAAAAAAAAAGCTCCAAAAAATCGTAACACTACGGGTATAATTACGAATTTCGGGAGCAAGAAATCCTCTTGATTTTTCAGCAATATCAGTCACTATTGGCGTTTGGTTTTTTCGCAAGCTGCTGGCAAAGACAAACAAGAACAGCATAAAAATCACCACTGGCGGGAGGTACGAAAGATAAATGCTAGCGCCATAATAATGGCAAACCGCAATGACACTAATAAGCGCAATGAGAATCCCCCAGGATGCCGTACTTTTTTTTATCAGTTTTTTATACAGCAAACCAACGGCAAGAATAATCAGCGCCACCAGTTGCAAGTTGGGCCATTCACGCCAGATAGCAAGATGGATGAGCAATGGATAAGAAAGGATTAATGCCAGCTGCACAATCAGGCTTGATTCTGTATGTGCTCGCTCAATGAACGTAAGCTGGTGAAAATTTGACGGCTATTTTCGTCATCGGCTTTGAGCTGAACACCATATTGCTGCGCAACAGCAAGCGCTATTTCCAAAGCATCTATAGAGTCTAGCCCCAGGCTATCTGGCGACTCATGGCCAAATAGCGGCGCCTCCGGCATCATATTTTCAGGATCAATTTCATCAAGATCTAAAGCCTGAATAATAACAGCAGCAAGCGCCTGTTCGTGTTCCGATTGAAATCCCATAGGGCGGTATACCGTAATGATTAATTTAAATATGTTTAGCCGGGCTTGATACCGCTATACTCACTAAAAACTGACATTATAACTTGCCGCTGCGGCGTTTTAAGCCCTATACTACTCATGGCTTCCAAAATAGTGGCCGGAGGAACGCATTGCTCTATTGTCTCCCAATAATAGCACATGAGCTTTTCCGTCTCTGGGCTGCGTCTAAAGATACGTGAGACCTTGGGAACAAAACCCTTGAGGTAAAGCTTGAGCAGCACCTGAGCAAATCTTCGTTCCGGGTAGGTGATTTCGAGTAATAAAACCCGACCATTAGGCTTGAGAACACGTTTAAATTCATTAAATAATATTTTCAGGTCGATAACATGACGCAAAGCGTAACCCATGGTGATGACATCGAAGGTATTGTCAGCAAACGGTATTTTTTCACCCAGAGCCTGAATAATGTGGCTAACTCCGCGAGTTTTGGCTTCAGCAAGCATGCCTGCGCTGGGATCAAGGCCGACAACAAAGCCATTTTGCCCTACTATTTTTTGAGCAATTGCCGCAACGGTACCCGTGCCTGAACCTACATCGAGGATACTCATACCCGGCTGTAATTGTGCTCGTTGTAATGCCTGTTTACGATAACGCAGACCCGAGCCCAAGCTCATTACAGAATTAACCCAATCATAGTGGCTCGCCGAGGAGTCAAACATCTTATCTACTAATTTGCGGCGCTCTTTTTCTGTGCTGTAATAATGACCAAGCACAGGATGAGGGGCTAACGGCTCCGAGTTATGCTTTGTTTGTGTTTTTTGGCTAGGCATGTTTGTCTTGTCTGCAAATATAGCGTGATTGAGGATTAAACAAGTTCCATTATATCTGTGATTTAAAAAAAGGTGTAGCAACCGTAACTACTTTATAGCACTGAGGCAATACTTTTCCGGACAAGAGCTATTTTTTTTGGGTGAAATGGGTGTTAATTTAATTTTCATCCACTGGGTAACGGTGCCCAGCAAGCAATCATGAGTACCCCCTAAAAAAACAAAGGCTTGAGCTGTCACTGATAGAACACTAGGCGATGTTTTCGCAAAAAATAACTTTTCAGAAATCGCCAAAGCAGCTTAGACGTTATATCGCAAAGCAGGCATCAGGTACATAATATGGATAAATTGGGGGAATATTCACGCCTAATATGTAATAGTATTTATTGCAACCTTCCTTGCGCTAAGAGTTCCGTTTAACCGATGTTGAGCTTCAAACGATCAAAGCTGAAGTTGCAAAAAAAGGGAAAACTGATCGTGAATACTTCATCCAGCTTCTAGATGAAACTAAAACAATATGTGCAGAAGTAACGAAGACAATTCATATTAAGCTTAAAGTGTAACTTGGTGTCGATATTAGAGCACAACATAACCGGATGCATTAATATGAAAATAGTAGATAAGGCAATAGCTAATGAATGGAAAGTCAGCAAACGATTGAACCATACTGAAATATTCAGAACGTGGCTGCTAAAAAATGTAGCTATTGGGATTGCTGGTCTTTGTCTAGGCGTTCTATTAACAATTTTTCTAGGGCGTCTGATTTTATTTGCGGATTTTCCTGAATCAATACAGAATGTTTTAGGAAGGCTTTA
>CAYQVF010000087.1:0-10307 GCA_964421045.1 uncultured Chromatiaceae bacterium | reverse complement strand
GCTAAACAAAAATGTTATTCATGATATTTCTAAACCATTGTGTTTAGCCCCATAGTTGATTAGGATGGAGTGGTCGTTGTTTTCGGAATGAGTGCCGAAATGAAACCAGAATCAGAAAAACTGTATATCGCGCTGATCAGTGTGCATGGACTGATTCGTAGCCATGAGCTAGAACTGGGACGTGATGCAGATACGGGCGGTCAAACGCTCTATGTGGTTGAGCTTGCCCGAGCTTTGGCGCGTCAAAAGGGCGTAGTACAGGTGGATTTAATCACGCGTCGCGTACTGGATGCCAGTCTTTCCGAGGATTATGATGCGGTAACGGAACTCTTAAGTGATCGTGCTCGCATTGTTCGGTTGGATGCGGGTTCTGATGGTTATATCCCCAAAGAAAAATTGTGGGATGAACTGGATACTCTGGTTGACAATGCGGCGACTTTTTTCAGAGAAAATGGAAAAATTCCCGATATTATTCATAGTCACTACGCAGATGCAGGCTATGTTGGCTCACGTCTGGCCAGTTTGTTGGGTGTTCCTCTGATTCATACGGGGCACTCATTAGGTAGGGTGAAACGTCATCATTTGCTGGCTGATGGATTGTCATCAGACGAAGTAGAAGAACGCTACAAAATGGCAAGGCGAATTGAGGCTGAAGAGTTGACACTCGCCTCGGCTGAGCGAGTGATCACGAGTACTTTTCAGGAAATAGAAGAACAATACGAGCTTTATGACCATTACCAGCCAGCACAAATGCGAGTTTTACCTCCAGGAACCGATGTAACCCAATTTACACCGCCTGATGGCTCAGAAAATAAGAATCCCCTTTATTTCGAGCTGGCACGTTTTTTAAAAGAACCCGATAAACCACTTATTCTGGCTTTGTCCCGAGCGGATAAACGAAAAAATATTGCGGTACTAGTTCAAGCCTATGGACAATCTAGTGAACTACAGGAAAAAGCGAATCTGGTTATTATTGCCGGAAATCGAGAGGATGTTGATGATTTGGAGGAGGGGGCGCAAGAGGTTTTTCATGAACTTTTTGTTGCTATAGACAGGCATAATTTATACGGAAAAGTGGCTTTGCCGAAACAGCACTTCCGTGAAGATGTACCAATTTTTTATCGCATAGCGGCTATGACGGGAGGTGTTTTTGTTAATCCTGCACTAACAGAACCGTTTGGTTTGACTTTGATTGAAGCGGCAGCATCGGGTTTGCCTGTTGTTGCTACTGAAGAGGGTGGCCCCCGGGATATTTTAGGCAATTGTCAAAACGGAATATTAGTTGATCCGTTAGATTGTCAGAGCATTGCTGTTTCTATATTAAGGCTATTAAATGACCGGGGGTTGTGGTTGAAGTGCGCGGCGAACGGTTTAAAAGGCGTGCGTGAACATTATTCCTGGGATGCGCATGCGCAACGTTATTTGGATATAGTCCGTCCTATTGTTGAGCGCACGGAACTACTAGAACGTAAACCAATTGCGCGGCGACGAGTACTCTATCGAGATCGCGCGATAGTCAGTGATCTGGACCAAAATTTATTGGGCGATCCACTTGCTTTGCGACGTTTAATTGAAGTTTTAAGAACGCATCGTAAAACGACTAAATTTGGTATCGCAACGGGACGCCGACTTGATTCAGCATGGATGGTGATGAAAAAAAATGGATTGCCAGAACCGGACATTTTAATTACCAGCGGAGGCAGTGAGATACATTATGCGCCCAAGCTAACAGTAGATACATCGTGGCGAAAACACATAGATTATCTTTGGGCGCCGCATATTGTAAAAAAAATTTTAAAGGGTTTGCCAGGATTGAAATTGCAAGCAAAGGCGGAACAAAGTCGCTATAAAATCAGCTATTTTATTGATCCTGAAATTGCACCCGATATCGAAGAGCTCAATCGTTTATTGCATCAAGAAGAACAGTCAGTACATTTACAATTTGCTTTTGGTCAATATTTAGACATCTTGCCGATTCGTGCATCAAAAGGGCTGGCTTTAAGGTATGTGGCAGACCGTTGGGGCATTCCTTTGGAAAAAATATTTGTTGCCGGCGGTTCTGGCGCCGATGAAGATATGATGCGTGGCAATACACTGGCTGCGGTTGTTGCCAATCGGCATCATGAAGAATTGTCACAATTAATCGATGTAGAACGGATTTATTTCGCAAATAAACCTTTTTCTGAAGGCATACTAGAAGCGCTGGAGTATTATGATTTTTTTGGCCGCTGTGTGACCCCTGATGGAAAAAATCATGTTCAGATGAAGTCTTCTGGTATGCGAGATTAGTTAAGGAGGTGTGATAAATGAAGTGGTGTATCACATTAATTTTTGTTTTTTTTATTCAAGGGTGCTCGACCGTTGCGGTTCATTTAGCCGAAGGGAGTAAGCCGACGCCCTACGCAGGAACAAAAATAGCGCTACAAAAAACAAAAAAATCCTGGTCGGAATATTATTTTTATGGGCAGATTATGTTTGTAGTAGCGGATGTGCCGTCTAGTTTTATTGCTGATACTGTGTTGTTTCCTTTGGGTTACGTAAGGCAGAGGCACACTATAAATGAATTACAAAAACAGATCATTACAAAATGAACCCGAGTGTAGTAACACCTCAATTTAAAGCGCCACGGGTTTATGTCTAGCCGTCGTTTATTGCTGTGTACCGACATGGATCGCACGCTGATCCCCAACGGCTTAGCGACTGAGTCTGAGTTTGCCCGACAGCGCTTTAGTGATTTTGTTGCTGAACCTGAAATCAGGCTGGTTTATGTGACGGGGCGTGACCGACAACTAGTGATGCAGGCGATAGTCGATTATAATTTGCCGATTCCTGATTATGTGATTGCTGATGTCGGTACAAAAATATACAAAATAAAAAAAAGTGAATGGCAAGTGTTAGACGAATGGACGCAGCAAATCGACGGTGATTGGCGAGGTCAGTCGAGATTGGACTTACAACAGTTACTTGCCGAGGTTGCAGGCTTAACCTTGCAGGAACACGAAAAGCAAAACCAACATAAATTAAGCTATTACGTTGATTTGCAGAGCGATAGAAAAAAAATATTAGATAAAATACAGGTTTTTTTTGATAAGTCGGGTATAGCGGCCAATTTAGTCTGGAGTCTTGATGATGAAAAAAACCAGGGTTTACTGGACATCTTGCCGCAGAGTGCCAATAAATTACACGCGGTTATTTTTTTACAGCAACGACTCCGCTATGAATTTGGTGAGGTGCTGTTTGCGGGCGACAGTGGTAATGACCTTGATGTGTTGGCGAGTCTGATTCCCTCGGTATTAGTCGCTAACGCCAGTGACGAGGTGCGTGATGCGGCGAAAAAATCAGCGTGCGATAGCGGCAATAGCTCTGCTTTGTATTGTGCCGATGGACGGTATCTGACTATGAATGGCAACTATGCTGCGGGTATTTTAGAAGGGGTGTGGCATTTTTTTTCAGAGTATCGGGATCATTTGTAATGAGCGTGAAGTTACGGTTAAAGCCTGTTTTATTTGGTGAGGTCTTATTTGATTGTTTTCCGGATGGTGCGCAACAACTTGGGGGGGCACCTTTTAATGTTGCCTGGCATTTACAGGCATTCGGTCATTCACCTTGTTTTATTTCAAGAATAGGGCAAGATGAGCTAGGGGAGGAAATCACAAAGGCCATGACCGGGTGGGGAATGGATACGAGCGGACTGCAAGTTGATCCGCAACATGCTACCGGCCAAGTCTCAGTGGCGCTCATCGAAAATGAACCGCATTATACGATTATAGCTGAAGTTGCTTATGATTTTATTGAATATGACGCATGTTGTCTGAAAGATGCACCTTGCTTGTTATATCATGGTTCTTTAGCGCTGCGAAACCCCGTGTCGAGAAACGCATTAGAGCAAACTATAGCGTCTCACGAGGCGGAGGTGGCTACTTTTTTCGATGTCAATCTCAGAACGCCTTGGTGGCATCAGGATGACGTGTTGGCGTGGTTAAAGCGGGCGCGTTGGGCCAAGCTCAATGAAGAGGAGTTTGTGATACTCGCTGGCGAATATCACGATTTACAGCAAGCCATGACAGATTTTCAACGTCAATATTCTTTGCAATTATTGCTGGTGACTTTGGGCGCAAAAGGAGCCGCAGCGTTGTTGGATACGGGTGAATATTATACAGTCGAACCCCAACAACTGACCCCTATTGTTGATACAGTAGGGGCAGGAGATGCTTTTACTGCTGTATTGCTACAGGGTTTGATTCACAACTGGTCTTTGCCAAAAACGATGGACTACGCGCAAGATTTTGCAAGTAAAATTGTCGGTATCCGTGGTGCCACACCAAGCAACCGAGCGCTGTACACGCGAACCCATTGAAAAACCAACGATACGATATGAACTATGCGCGATCAAAAATGGTATGAAACACAAAGTAAAATTACTCTGGAGCGTATTTTGCCTCGCCTCAAAACAGGCGGTTTGGGTGAGATAGAAATAGCAACGGAAGCCGATGCGGAGTGGGCGTGTTTTGAGCAACGCTTGCGTACCCATTTCCCGCGTTATTTTCGATTATTGTATCAAATTTATGGTGAGCAATACGATTTTTTCTATCACCTGGAATCGACTCTGGAGACCGCGACGCAGATGTGGCTAAGTCGTAGTGATGAATTAAAAGCTTTGGATGCGGTACGTATATCTGATTCATATTGGTATCAATCGCATCGCATGATTGGCGCGATGGCCTATGTTGATTTGTTCTCTAAAGATATCAGAGGGATGTTCAAATTAATTCCTTATCTTAAGGAACTGGGTATTAATTATATTCATTTAATGCCGCTTTTTAAGACCTCGGGGGGGGATGATGATGGCGGATATGCGATTAGCAGTTATCGTGAACTGGACCCTGAACTCGGCTCCATGGAAGACTTGGCTGAATTGACTGCTGAATTTCGTAAGCATGGTATTAGTCTCGCGTTGGACTTTGTATTTAATCATACTTCTGATGAACACGAATGGGCAAAAAAAGCGTTGGCGGGAATCGAAGAATATCAAACGTATTATCATATGTTTCCTGACCGAAACATGCCTGATCAATATGAGCAAACTATTATTCCCGTTTTTCCTGATGAGCAGTCCGGTTGCTTTACTTACAGTAGTAAAATTCGCAAATGGGTATGGACGACCTTTCACAATTATCAGTGGGATTTGAACTACAAAAATCCTGAAGTTTTCAATGCTATGGTTCGTGAAATGCTTTTTCTCGCTAATCAGGGCGTTGAGATATTGCGTTTGGATGCGGTTGCTTTTTTATGGAAAAAAATGGGTACAGATTGTCAAAATCAACCCGAAGCTCATACCATTATACAGGCGTTTAATTGTATGGTTCAGATCGCAGCCCCTGCCATGATTTTTAAATCTGAAGCGATAGTTCATCCAGATGAAGTGAATAAATATATCAGCGAAGGGGAGTGTCAGCTCTCCTATAACCCACAATTGATGGCTTTGTTATGGAATACCTTGGCAACACAGGATACCAGTTTGCTTAGACATGCATTAGAAAAACGTTTTGAGTTACCGGGTGGCTGTGCATGGGTTAACTATGTACGTTGTCATGATGACATCGGTTGGGTTTTTTCTGATGATGATGCTCGAGAATTGACGATTGAGCCGAGCGATCATCGACGTTTTCTAACCGATTTTTTTGTCGGGCGCTTCCCTGGAAGTTTTGCTCGTGGCCTGCCTTTTCAAGAAAACCCAGAAACAAAGGACGCCAGAGTGTCGGGCACTCTGGCTTCGTTAGCGGGTTTAGAAAAGGCGTTGTCCGAAAAAAACGAAATTGAAACAGACCTGGCCATTCGTCGTATGGCTTTATTATATGGTGTCGTCTATACCATTGGTGGCATTCCCATGCTTTATTTGGGTGATGAGCTGGGCATGCTGAATGACTATAGCTATGAAGAAGACCCAGAAAAAACGGGTGATACCCGCTGGATACATCGCCCACGGTTTGACTGGGCTTTGGCAAAAAAGCGTTCTGCTCGGGATGGTTTAATCAAAAAAATTCATTCGGGGATGTTGAAGCTAGCGCAATTACGTCAGCAAAACCTTGCTTTTACACGCGCAGAAACAGAAATTGTGAACACAGGGAATGCACATGTTTTAGGTTATTTTCGACATCATGATGAGCAAAGTGTTCTTGTTTTAGCTAATTTTTCGGATCAAGAGCAAGTCATTTCAGCGAAGCGTTTACGGTTATTAGGTTTACGCAAAGCCATTACAGACATCGTTGCAGGTAAAACGGTAATTGCAACACAACAGCTTGAAATTGATGCCTATCAGTTGATGATCTTGATTGTTGTGCGTTGATCCATACGTCGTCCTTTAGACTTAAATGTGCACGTTATACTTCACAGTTTAGCGCCCGGATTGAAGGCGTATTCATTCGTTGATTGCCTATACATTCCTTATCAGTGCGCGCCCAGGATTGAGCGTGTTACGATATGATCAACAATAAAAATCAATTAACCAGGAAACAATGAAAATGAGAAAAATAGTTTATTTGATCACCTGTCTATTTCCCATTGTTGTTTTCGCCCAAGGTAATTCAGGTATGCAGATGGATATGCAAAAGATGATGGAACGGGTACAAAAAGCTCAAAACTGTATGCAAAATATTGCCCCGTCCGAGCTTGATAAATTAGAGCAAGAAGGGAAAAAAGTGGAAGCTGAGGTCAAGTTACTGTGCGCTGATGAACAACGCGATAAAGCTCAAAAAAAGGCGCTTGACTATGCCAAAGAAGTGATGAACCGACCCGCAATCAAAACAATGCAAAAATGTGGCGAAATGCTAGACGGCATGATTCCGAAAATGCCGTTTGATGATATTGACAAAGAATTTAAAAATCGGCATGTATGTGATGAAATGTAAGCACGCTTAATCTTATCAACGCTTATGAAAACACACTTTCGTTTCTTATCTGCTGATCTGCTGCGAGCAAAGACAATGGCCGGTTGGATCCTGTTGTTTAGTGCAATGGTGTTGAGCGGTTGCGCCACTAATTCAATTTTTAGCGCCTATCCCTCTCAGATAGAGGGAATAAAACAGCAGATTATGGCAGGCGAACTTTCTTCGGCACAGGCATTATTAGAGGAAAAGAGCCAAGGATCTGACAAAATGCTTTACTTGATGGAGCGAGGGCGTATCTCTCAGATCGCTGGAGACATTAACGCGAGTATTCGAGATTTTGAGCAAGTTATAGATGGGTTTGAAGCCAATGAAGCTGCGGCAAAAATTACCGCTTCTGGTGCCGTAAACAAAGCGAGTGCGGTGTTGTTGAATGAAAATGTGCTTCCATATAAAGGTCATGCTTATGAACGAATCTTTGTCTATAGCTTTCAGGCACTGAATTTTCTTTATCAGCGGAATTTTGAAGCGGCGGCTGTTGAGGTGCGACGCGCTAACCTAGAGCAAAATCTGGCGCTGCTTAAGTATGAAAAAGAACTGATCAAGGCGGAGCAGCAAGATGCAAAAAACGGTAATATGGCGGCAATCATTACTCAAAACAGGCGTTACAAAGAAAAATTTTCATCGTTGAACTCGCTTTCATCAAAGGTCAAAAACTCTTTTCAAAATGCCTATACATTCTATATATCGGGGCTAATATATGAAATGAATGGCGAGTATAATGACGCTTATATCGACTATAAAAAAGCGCTGGAAATCTACCCGGGCAATCGTTACCTGCGAGCTGATGTCGTCTATCTGGGGCAGCGGCTCGGAATGACGGAAGATTTGGCATTGATGAAGGCAGGGGGGGTAGAAAAAGTTGCCTCTCGAGCTAAAGAAAAAGGCAAATTAGTTGTGCTTTATGAGCAAGGTTATGCGCCAGAAAAGCAAGAAATTAATCTTTTACTTGACTTGCGTGGTGTGCCCAATAACCTGGTATTTCCGACTTATTTTAATCAGAAGAAAAGCTATCGTGCACTGGTTGCCGGACTAGACGGTAAGCGTCTTGGAGAGACCCAGACTATTGTTAACGTTTCGGCTTTGGCGGCCAAAGCGCTGAAAGAACAGTTACCAGGCATGATGGTTCGGCAAGGCTTACGTGCCCTGGCTCGTGAACAGTTGAAATCTCAACAAGGGGATGATCTTGTTAGCGCACTGGTGGGATTGGGACAATTATTATTGAATAGAGCGGATTTACGTAGCTGGTTGACCTTGCCTGCCGAGGTGCAGATGATGCACTCCATTGTCGATTCCGGGCAACAAACCTTGACTTTGAAAGACGGGATTCACAACGATGAAATAAACGTCAATATTTTACCGGGACAGACTACGGTGGTGCATGTGATTGCGGTCGGTGGTCGGTTGCGTACACGAGCGATAACGATATAGAATGAAATCTAAGTGCTCCGCCATAATTATTGTAACTCAATTTTCGCAGTATTTTTCAGGTGAATCAAGGCGCAGCGAAACGAGCATAGTAGGCTACGTGACTGGAGCTGCAACGCGGAGTCACGCGAAAAAGACCAATAAATGTTAAAATAATTATGGCGAGGTATTTATGCTTATGGCGTGAGCAATATCGCCCTAACATGGAAAGGGCGTGTCATGCTCCCTTAATACTTAATCGCCACGAGTATATAGCCGTAGCGTTTGAAATTTAGGTGTTGAGAGCGTGTCCTACCCATCTCTTGGCAACGCTCTGCGTCCTGCTTACACATCCCCTAGCAGGCAAGGCGAAGTGGCAAGGTGTAGCCACCGGGCTATTGCGAGATGTTTGCAACGTAGCCAGGGAATGAGAGCGGCAATCTCACCTAAATTTTAATTGCTACGGGCATATATGGAGATCAATATGAAAAGAACTAAAATGAGCAACCAAATTTATTTTGTAAAGATTTTTGCTGCGGTATTGTTAGTGGTGTTGCTGAGTGCTTGTAGTACCTCAGGCATTGAGGCGATCGGTACGCCGGATGGCGCAGAGGTTCAAAAACATCTATTGATACACAATGATGCTCTTGCTAAAAAAATTACTATTTCCGATATGCGGACACGAAAAACAGGAGGGCTGCTTGAGGTTAAGCTGACGTTGAGCAACCTCACTCCTCGCGATAAAGCCGTGTCATACCGTTTTTCCTGGTTCGATGATGATGAGTTTGAAGTAGAGGCGGGTGTCGATGGGTGGACACCCGTGAACCTGCATGGTGCACAGAGTATTAGTGTACAGGGTGTAGCACCCAATGGTTCTGTGAAGAGTTATCGTTTAAACGTAAAGGGGCAATAGATGTTGATGAAAAAACGTTCGATCCTGCTTGGGTTATCAATAACTGCATCACTGCTTTTGTTGCAGGCTTGTGCTAGTAAAGTGGCCTATGAAGAAGCGACCGAGGTCGAGACAACGACCCTTGAATTTGGTTCTACTGATTTGCAACAGATTGCGGCTAAAATGGTTGATTCGGTATTGTCTTTTCCGCCAGTAGTTGAAGTGACGAACCAACGTCGTCCAGTGATGTTTGTTGATAAAATCAAAAACAAAACCACGGAGCATATCGATACAGAGTCAATTACGGATACAATTTCTACTCGTATTTTACGTTCAGGGAAATTCCGTTTTGTTGATATGACGAAAGCAACAGAAGTACGCGAGCAACTGGCATTTCAAAATGAAAGTGGTATGGTTAACCGTAATACAGCGGCACAAATCGGGCGTCAGATCGGGGCGGAATACATGATGTACGGTAACCTGAGCAGCATTGTGAAAAAGAGCAATAAAGTGAAGGATGTCTATTACAAGTTCACCCTTAAGCTGATGCATCTTGAAAGTGGCATTATTGAGTGGTCTGATGAAAAAGAAATTCGTAAACGGCGCGAAAAATCGCTATTTGGGTTATAAGGAAGGTATTTAATTTTCATTCCTTTAGATGCGGCTATAAAAGCAGTGAAATGATTCTGAGTCACGATTTATGCAACTAATAGGGGTAAGTTGCCTTCTTCTAGCTGCTTTTCCTTGATATATTTGACTGCTTCTTGTTTAAATTCCAAGTTGTAAGTTTTTCGTTTCATCGGTCACCTCTTGAGTCAAGGTTTTACCTTAGTTGGATGTCTATTTTAACAGGGGATGCTCATTTTCAAACTTACCCCCCGTTGATATAACCCAAAGCTTGCTGCACGAGTTCAGCTTCGCTGCGGGCATGAACACCACTGCACAGCGCTATCATCAACAGGCTGAGGCTGATTTTATAAAATAGCGGTTTCACTTTTTCTCCGTTGAAGATTTAAGATATCGGAATAGGCCACGATTTGTAGGCATCAGGGTGGTCTTTTTCC
>CAYQVF010000086.1:0-10322 GCA_964421045.1 uncultured Chromatiaceae bacterium | reverse complement strand
TAAAGCAACATTTTTGTTGATTTAGCGGGCGTGTCCATATATGACCCCATCGATTCTTATTTGTTATGACTTAATTTAAGCAAGCATTTTTTATCGTTCTCAGACGCCAGTTAACATCAAAATTTACAACATCATATTCGAAATTCTTAAAATCGGAAGAAAAACGTTTGACTTCTTTCATTGAAAAATGTTTTCTTCCTTTATTGTCAAGACAAATACAATAGCTATGTCCTGAACCTCTAGCCTTACATGCTTGGTAGAAGGTTTTTTGGATTATAAATTCTTCAGTCGATACACTTTCTTTTTCGGCATTCAGTATTTTAATACCAGCATCTTGCAATGATGATTTTCCGTGCGCGACTCTCCATAAATTTTCTTTCATCTGCTGCATAGTTGCCGACTTACATACTGTATTTTCGAAAAATTTTCTCATTAATATTTTTGGCATATCAATCAATATTTCATTAGCTGCATAAGTATGGGCTCTCGTCAAAGTAATCCCTGGAGTTTGAAGTTTTCGTCTAATATGAAATTGATATTCATTAACCTTATTTATTGACAATGTCGACATATAGATATCAACACTATCTTTATATTCTTCATATTTATCCTCAAATCGTGGTTCCATGTAGATTTTAAAAAATATAGGTTTCTTTCCGAGCAACTCTGTGCCGACACCAATATTATAAATATCATGCATTACACTGTCTTTTTCGACATAATTATGGGGTAGGCTATCGATACAAGTATTATAATATGCGCTCAAGAAATCCAAATAGTAAACTTTAAATATCGGACTATTCGTAACGTTATCGAATCTACCATCAAATACGTCGTGCATTATTTCAAAACCATATAACCCTTGCCAAAAATATTTATTTTTATAAACAATTCCAGAAACCCTAGATTTGTCTACTCTTTTTAAAATAGCATTACTGGACAAACTCCATATTTTTATTACTTTTCTGCTGCTCGCAACAATAAATTCTCCGTTTTGGCTATACGAAACCGACTGTATGAAGTCATCTTGTCCAGTGAGGATATTTTTTGTTTCTTTTTCTATATCCCATATCTCTATATTATCACCACTCACAATTGCCACACTTTTACCTGTATTATTTGCTGATATGGATTTGGCCTTCCTATCATTGGATGATCTAATATCATAGATATAGGAGAATATTTTTTTTTCTAATTTAGCTCTATCTACATTCCATACTAAAACATTCCCTCCCCCGTCGATCCCAAAAAATATTTTTCCATCTCCGCTAAAAGCAGTTTGATTTATCAAAGTATTCTCAAAAAGAATATCCTTAAGTTTTCCTTTTTCTGCGGTGATTAAATAGACCCCCTTACCGGCAACTTCTACAGCAAAGAGATTACCTTTTGGGCTTGCAATAATCCTCTTGCATGTATCTCCATACCTAGAAGCTTTCTTAATATGGCTTAAATCTAGCTCATTAACCAACTTACTAGATTTCGTATTCCAAATTTTTATCGAAAATTTCGATATGGAACATACCGCCAAATATTTTCCATCTGGGCCTATTGCAGTAACATCTAGAGGTTTTTTAGAGTAGATATTTTTAGGTTTTTCACCAAGAAACCCCGAAAAAGAACTAATCACATCTTCTGCATTAATGCTAATTAACTGAAATATATCATTAGATTTTTTCTTTAAAAAATAATCTCCATTCGAGCTAACTGGGGATGAAATAGCCTTTATATTTTTTATTAAATTACCACTAAGTATGTCATATACAACAATTTCATTGTATGCTCTCACAACTAATTTTTTATCATCATCACTAAAAGAAACACCATCAACTGTTGAGGATGAAGTTATTGTTTTTATTACTTCCCCTGCATCACATGGCAAATGAATTATTATCATAAATGATAGAAGCGCAGTAGTTAGTATATTTTTTTTCATATTTTTCTTTTTTAAAATCATGTGCGAAAACTAACAATAAAGTATCGATGGGGTCAGACTCGATTGATTTTCGATAATTTTCAGATTTTCGATCCCTCGTGCTTTCCGCGCTACTTGGTAAACAGTTATATTTTCAATATCAATCGAGTCTGACCCCATCGATCCTCTTATTTACACTTTCGTCATTGACATTACCACTAAAGGAGTAATATGCAACCAGATCGGAATCTATTTTTTTATTCTCTGTTACGGGATTACTGCTACCACCACCGCTACTACAAGCAGTTATCATATAACCAACTGCCACAATAATAATCATTTTTGAGTATTTCATTTCCACTCCTCGTTTATAATTGTAATCTCCAGCAGATCAATACAATACGGAAGGCTTTATTATCAGATTTATAGTAATAATGTACTCGCTTTCGCATCGTTTTCACCTCAACGCAACCTGCTGTAAAGGTATCGATGGGGCAATATCGATGGGGTCAGACTCGATTGATTTTCGATAATTTTCAGATTTTCGATCCCTCGTGCTTTCCGCGCTACTTGGTAAACAGTTAGATTTTCAATATCAATCGAGTCTGACCCCATCGATCCCAATTTGTTCTTTTAATTGCCATCGATTACTTTGTTGTTAAGCGCCTTACAAACCATAATATTCACACGTGGTATGTGGTGTTGGCTTATTTGTGCAAGCTTTAAGGATAATTAGAAAGTTTTGCCCTTTGATTCGAGCTGTTTTCAAAAATGGGAGTCCACAAATTTTATTCTCATCTAAGTATGAGCAAGATTCTTTGTGTGGAGAATAAGTAATTTCTTTTACAGGAGGAGCCGGAGGTTGGTTATTTGTCAAATTTTTTTTATGTCTACGTTCAGTAGAAACCCACGCAAGAATCGTACTCAATCCGGCAATTAGTGCAGCTGCTGTTCCTGGATCTAAATTAAATATATCGAAGCTTTCAAATGGATAATCCCCTGGAATATGGCAAATATATCCAGATTTGTTGATTTTCAAAGTAACATCAATTTCATCTTCTGAATATGAAATTTCTGGAGGTTCTAATGAATTTAAGCTATCAACCAAACTATCGCCGCTGAAGTTTTCATTTGAAGATAACAAACGGTCAATCAGCGTTTTTTCTAGAAACATCTCTTCATACATATCGAACTCCCTTTTTTTTTGCGCTTAACGCAGAGCTAAGCAGCTCCGTAAATCGGCATTTTTTTGCGTTTTTTGCAAAAAAAAGTGACGGATTATGGAATCCGACTTGAGCATTTTGTTAGCGTAAATATTACGATACATTATATGTATATTCCGTTAATCGTTGGCGACATTTATTTATTTCCTCATCAGAAAACAATAAATGATATTTTGAGTTTTCAAGAACTAATGCCTCAACAGTAAGATCTAAGCGTCCTTTTTCCCAAAGTATAGTATAACCCTCCGATACTGAGTTTGAATTTATTAGAATGCGTGCAGCTTCAAAGTCTCCATTTTCACCAACCATGTCATCGGTGTTCCTATTGAAAGAAGCTGCATATCGATGGGGTCAGACGAGTTATTTCTCACTCTCTAACTTTCTAACGAACATAACCGGATATTCAATATGCCCACTGACATCGTTGTTGTTATCGAAACTGCAAACCCATGCTGTGTACCCTGAATTTTGGAATTTTTTTAGATTAAATGTTCTATGAAGTTTAGATAATACTATTTCTAGTTTTGCCATTAGCTTACTAGCCCCTGAAAGATCAGTAATATCTTCTTCTTCACACATATATGGATGCCACTTCCCAGTAGCAGTCCAAAAATTTGAATATTTTTTTGTGTAGGGAAATAGTTTTTTTATGTACTCTTTACGCTTATCGTATTCCATGTTCGGATAATCGAAACGATCAGACATAAACTGGATACTCCGCCACTCGTCAGCTGTTGCCAGCCGCCAATCGTCATACCCGGAGAACTCAATTCTACACGTTCCACTAACGAATCCTTTTTCATATCTAATTTTATGAAGCTCTTCCAAATTTAGCCTCCCACACTCACTTTTTCCAGAAAACTCTCCTTTACCAAACAAGTTCTTTGCTTCAACCCAAGATATTTCAATTACCCTACCAGTAAATGTACTTCCACTCCAGTCCATTCCCCAAGGGGCTTGTATCCACATCAAATCATTTGCGTGGTCCGCTACGGTTCCATCCCCATTTATACGCCAGTTTCCAATCCTCTGCTTAACTACCGGTCCAGCAGTTACAACGGGCCTAGAAGAATAATCCGTGAAGTTATCCTCGAATGCTGTAACAAGCCTTTTTTCATGAACTCCCCCCTTATAAATTTCAAATGATATATCCCCTTCATTTATGTCACCCTGCATCCGACGTTCAATGGAATCTTTTAAAAATTCTATTTTTTTTGTATTTGATTTAATCAAAAATATTATTTCATCAGATATGACTATCTTTAGAGTCCATTCCCAGATTTGCATCTCACTTGACCCTACTAAACTCCATTTCAGAAGTAAAAATACGATTATTACAGAAATTATAGTGAAAAATATTATAGCCCGATTAAAGTATAATGACTGTTCACGATCCGTTAAAAGCCCCTCAA
This sequence comes from uncultured Chromatiaceae bacterium, assembly GCA_964421045.1. Classification (GTDB taxonomy): domain Bacteria; phylum Pseudomonadota; class Gammaproteobacteria; order JAADHS01; family JAADHS01; genus JAADHS01. Next base: position 5,775 of record CAYQVF010000086.1, on the reverse strand, counting down.
TATTTATACCACTTAAACCATATTCGATTCCCGCATACAGAGCTGTGATGACACACAATAGCCAACCTATTGAAAGAAGAAGCCCTATTAAAATCTTACCTCCGACGTCATCACCCTTTTTTTGGGATTCGGTTCGTATATCTTTCTTATCTATTGATAGATTTCTTATACTTCTCAAAGGAAAGAAATGATCATCCAACTTTATTGTATTTTCCAATATCCTGATTTTCTTAAAATTAGTCTTTATTGATGATTTCGGCTTTCTGAGAGTTACATCAATACGCTGCTTTTTTTTGTGTAAATATAAAGCAACTAGAATTGTGATAATAGATGCGCCAATCCCTGAGAATATCCATTCGATATCTGGTTTATTTAGTTCAATCATGAAAGACTCGTTACAGTTTATGTGTTAAATTTTTTAATTTACCAATACGCCTAACGTCTAGCATAACCAGCATATTTTTCCGTGGCTGAATTATGATAGAGTGAAACGATTCACAATTCAGCCACTGAAAAATATGTCTGTGTTGATGCGCTTGTTAGCTGCCCAGTATGGGCTCAATTTCTAATTTTCCATCGATGAAGTGTAATTGCACACTTAGAATGAACCCCTATACGCCTTACACTTTTATCAACCACGCATTTTCCAAGCGCCATCAACTGCTTTCAGAGCTTTTTTAAATTCTTCTAGATCTTCCGACTCCGGGGCGTAACAACCTCCACCTGGATTTCCACCTCGCGAAAAACAATCGCAATACTGCTTCAAATGCGTTGAGTCCATCGTCACCTCTCCCATGTTTTCTCTCTTTTTATTCCATGAAAAACCTTGAAGTTGCCACATATCAAAGACTGCTTCAGGTATTCCATTCTCTTCCGAAATCTTGTTTTTAAACGTGAATCGCATTGTTCTTCTCCGAAATCATAAAAAACAGGGTAAATAAAGGGATATTTTTATAAAGCCCATCTAGCTTAAAGTCACACAGCACTTCACTTAGCGCCCACACGACGGATAAACAGCTAACAGTACAATATACAGAATCACTAATTATGGCGCTATACAGAATCTGTATATTGCATAATTACGAACTTTATTATGCTGTATAAAAATAGTTTTATTTTAATATGAAATTCATATATGACAAGAACGCTATCATGTAGGTAATTGCAAATCGAAAACAGTGTGCGTTACCATTAAATTCCGGATTTTGTACGTTAAACCCATTCAAAAACAACATGTTAAGGAAATCACTTATTGTTGGCATGCTGTATATAAAGTGATTCGAGAAATATACCGAGCCTATTCTGATCAAAAAATGTTCACTCTTACACCCGAATTAACCATTCGATTTTGAGGAATGAATACAGGAGCACCAAGAGAAAAGATGGGTAATTTATTCGATTCGCCGATGCTATACAAAAATCGTTTATTATTGACACAATATATCACGATAAGGAGGAGACAGAAAAACCCATAGATGATCAAGACAAATAACGGTTCCGAAAAATCCCGAACCGGGGTTATATCGACAAAATCATATCAGCTCTTCCCATGCCATAGCCGCATCATTCTTCAACATTCCTCGCAATGAACAACCTCAAACTCCAGCGTGGAATGAGCAATAGAAAAGCGCTGTTCAAGTTCAGATTTCAGCGCCATTTTAACCTGCTCTGTTTGCCCAAAATCAGTGATAACAACATGGGCCTCCAGCGCAATTTGATGCTCATCAATCTGCCAGACATGCACATGGTGTACATTGCATACACCTGCCGTTTTTTCCATGGCAATAATCACTTCATCAATAGTAAGGTTCTCAGGTGTACCCTGCATTAAAATATGTATGGTCAAAGGCAGCATGGTGGCGGCCTGATAAAGAACATAACCGGCAATCGCCAAAGTCATTACGGTATCCGTCCAGTACCAGCCATAAAGCAGAATAAGGCTGCCAGCCACAATCACTCCCACAGAGGCCAGAGCATCAGAAACATTATGCAAAAAGGCGGCGCGGATATTCAGGCTGTTTTTTGACATGCTGTACGTCAACATCGCTGTCGCAACATCGATGACCAGTGCAACGCCTGCAACAACAACCACTATCCAGCCTTCAATTTCCTGTGGGGAATAAAACCGCCACAGTGCTTCGTAAATGAGATAAAGGCCAATCAATACGAGGGTAACCAGGTTAATCAGCGCGGCAATCACTTCGGCCCGTTTGTAACCGAAGGTCTTGAAGGCATCAGGCGGTTGCCGTCCAATTTTTCGCGCAACCCCGGCAATCAATAATGAGCTGGCATCACTGAAATTGTGCAGGGCATCGGCGATCAGTGACAAACTGCCGGAGACAATACCGCCGATCACCTGGGCCACTGTCAGGAGCATGTTAATGACGATGGCGATCAGCAAACGCTGATCGCCCATGGTTTCTACATCATGATGATGCTCATGCCCCATAATTTACATTTCTTTCCTCACATCACTGAATTTCCCTTTGGAAAACCATGAAAAAAGCGTCGGCAAGACAAACAGGGTCAAGAACGTTGCTGTCAGCAGTCCTCCGACAATCACTGTTGCCAGCGGTTTCTGGATTTCCGCTCCGACACCGGTTGACATCAACATGGGTATTAAACCCAGTGCGGAGGTAATCGCGGTCATTAACACCGGGCGCAGGCGTGACGTTGCGCCATTGAAAATGGCATCGTCCATGGAGAGTCCATCTGCGATTCGCTGGTTAATGCTTTCTACCATAACAACACCATTGAGTACGGCAACACCAAACAGGGTGATAAAGCCAATGGAGCTGGGTACCGAGAGGTACTGCCCGGAAAGGTAGAGTGAAAATACTCCGCCAATGACGGCAAGCGGTACATTGACCAGAATCAGCATGGCCTGCCCCACTGACTTAAAGGCAAAATATAACAATAAGGCAATCAGGGCCAGTGACAAGGGCACTACCATGCTCAGGCGTTTTTGCGCGCGTTGCTGGTTTTCGAATTGCCCGCCAATGTCCACGGAGTATCCTGCTGGCAGGGATACTTGTGTATCAATGGCTGATCGAATGTCTGCAACAACGCTGCCCATGTCTCGTCCTTGTACATTGGCCTGAATGACAACACGCCGTTGCACATCATCTCGCCGCACTTGAGGTGGCCCGGATTCAATGCTGATTTGCGCGACATCTCCCAGACGAACCCATTGCCCGGTGGGCGATTGCAGACGTAAATTAGCAATCGCGGTTGAGTCGGTACGATAGATTTCGGCCAGTCGGACGTAGATATCATAGCGTTCGTTACCGTTGATGATTTGCCCGGCGGCACGTCCACCCAGGCCATCGCGGACAACGGCCATGACATCACCCACTGCCAGACCATAGCGTGACAGTTGATTTCTGTCCGGACGTACCACTAGTTGTGCTTCACCCACAATTTGCTCCATGGCGACATCTCTTGCACCATCAATGCCTTGTATCACTTTTTCGATAGCCTGCCCTTTTTCTGCGAGGATGGCCAGATCCGGTCCAAAAAGTTTAATGGCCAATTGTGCTTTTACGCCTGATAACAATTCATCGACTCGCGTGGCAATGGGCTGAGAAAAATTCAGCAACAGGCCGGGGTGCTGTTCCAGTTTTTGTTCCATCAAGCCTTGCAGGGCTTGCCGGTTAGTTGCACTTGTCCATTCGTTGACGGGTTTCAGGCCAATGTAGATTTCGATGTTGTTGACAGGTTCCGGATCACCGCCGATTTCGGGTCGACCTACCCGGCTCAGTGCATAAATCACTTCGGGAAATTCCAGTAGCATGGCTTCCAGTTTGGGCGATACGGTAAGTGCTGTTTCCAGACTTGCTGTGGGAGCCAGGGTGACTCGCAGATTGATGGTGCCTTCTTCCAGTTCCGGCACAAATTCTGTGCCCAGCTGTGGTACGACTGCCAGTGCGCCAATCAATAATACAGCCGCAAAGCCCACCACTATCCCGGTTTTTTGCAAAGCCCAGCGCAAGCCGCGACGATAAAGTGTGTCGAGGGGTTTTAGAAAAGGGCTTTCTTTTTCACGTATGCCGTGCCGGAACAAGTAGGTCGCCAATGCGGGTACGATGATGAGTGCAACGAACACGGCTGCGACAATGGCTAACATAATGCTGATGGCCATGGGCTGAAACAGTTTCGCTTCTACTCCTTCAAAACTGAACAAGGGCAGGAATACTACGAGGATAATCGAGGTCGCAAAAAATATGGGACGCACCACTTCCTTGCCGGCAATTTGCAGTCGTAAGGCGATGCCGGTTTGGTCATGCACGACATCATGCGGATCAACATCATCCCCGCTGAGTTGTGCTCTGCGTTCTTTGTCATGTTCAGCATCCGGGTGAGAAAGATGTTTGAACATGTTGTCCACCATCACCACCGAGCCATCCACCAGCATACCAATGGCAACGGCTATTCCTCCCAATGACATGAGGTTTGCGGACAAGCCGAACCAGGCCATGACCATCAGTGCGATACCGATGGAAATCGGGATTGATATCAAGACCAGAAACGTTGCACTCAGGTTCATTAAGAACAGTGCCAACACCACTACGATGAAAACAAACGCCAGCAACAAGGCATTGACTACCGTTTTGACGGCTTGTGTAATTAAATCAGACTGATCGTAAAACGCTTCAAACCGAACGCCTTCTGGCAGGGCTTGCTGTATCAGTGCGATACGACTGTTGATGCCATCAATGGTGCTTTTGGTGTTCGAGCCCATACGTTTTAAAACAATGCCTGCTACTACTTCACCTAACGCTTCCGGTTTCCCCTGGGCGTCACGGCGTGTCATGGTCACGGCACCCTGGCGTATTTCACTGCCCAGTTCTACTGTGGCCACCTGGGCGATGGTCACAACGGTACCATCCACTGTTTTCAATGGAATCTGGCGTAACTCTTCCAGGCCTTTTTCATCATGACTCAACCAGCCCACGCCTCGAATAACCAATTGCTCCTGACCACGGTCCATATACCAGCCACCCGCGTTGGAATTATTGTTTTCCAGTGCATCGATAACATCCTGTTGACGTAAACCGTAGGCGAGTAATCGTGAAGGGTTCAAGTTCACCTGATACTGTCTGACATCTCCACCAAAGGATAAAACATCGGTCACGCCATCCACTGGCATCAGTAACAATTTGACTACCCAGTCGTTGAGGCTGCGCAATGCCATGGCATCAAGACCGGACTCTGCATCGGCTACCATCAGATATTGATAGACTTGTCCCAGCCCGGAGGTATTCGGGCCAATTTCGGGCGTGCCCACACCGTCGGGGATAAGTTCTTTGGCTGACTGTAACCGTTCAAATACCAGCTGCCGGGCAAAATAAATATCGGTTCCCTCCTTGAATACCACCGTAATACCCGACAGGCCTGTTTTTGATATAGAGCGAACCTGTTCCACATCCGGCAATGCATACATCACTGCTTCAATGGGAAAGGTAATTAATTGCTCAACTTCTTCTGCTCCCAGACCGGGAGCTTCTGTGTTAATGGATACCTGCACATTGGTTACATCTGGAAATGCATCCAGGTTCAGTTTCGGTATAATAAGTGTCGCCGACGCCATTAACGCCAGCAGGCCAATCACAACCAGTAAACGGTTGGCAACTGACCAGTCAATTAAACGATTTAACATGATGTTTATTCTCCTTGAGTCAGCGGATTAATGGTTGTGCGGATCAAATCCGCCTTTGGCCATTTCGGACTGCACGAAGAATGCGCCTTTGCTCACGATGGTGGTGCCTTCAGCAA
>CAYQVF010000085.1:0-11190 GCA_964421045.1 uncultured Chromatiaceae bacterium | reverse complement strand
GTATACGCGTGTTGTAATTTTTTTTATGGAGTGCTTTTTTGTTGTCATCAAAGTTTGCTTTGCTAGTAAGCTTGTTGCCCGCCATTTGAATACTTTTGGCGATGTGCTGCCATTGGCTTTTTGATGATGAATAATATAATCGATCATGAGTGCTTGATCACGACGGGATTTTGAGCTGATAGACAAGGTAAATTGCAGAGCACCACCAAATTTAACTTTGGGTGTCAGTATTTCAATATTTGCCTGCTGAATTTTCGGTGCGCTATAACCCAAAACGCGTAACGTCTTTTTATGACCCTTTTTGATTAACGTTCGGCAAGCATGCCGGACTAGTTTTTTGCGCTCTTTGCTTGCATCTTTCATCCACTGTTCGGCAATATCAGCCACAACATCGGGGTGATCTTTGGCGATATCATTTAAATTATTGGCCACTGAACGGCGGATATATTCTTCGTCATCGTCTTTGAGCCTATTCAGTAACTCGATAACGGGGGAAGGATTTTCAATAAACAAAGGCAGTTTCATCGCCCAGGGTAATCGGGGTCGCGATCCTTCAGAGACGAGTCGACGCACATGATGATTGTCATCTGTCGCCCAAACTTTTAATACAGCCAAAGTTTCAGTGGGTGAAGCCAACAGAAAAAAACGAATCGCAAATTCAGAAGAAAAATATTTGGTCATTTCTTTTAGCAACGCCATCGACAGCTCGAAGTGATCGTGACCACATAACCCGACATAGTCGGCCATCGGCATCACACCCCAGCCAGCAATGCCCTCTTTATTGATGGTTCCGGCAGAAAGATCGGCGTTTAATCTTGTCCCCAAACTGGCCAGCATAATTTTACCAGCTTTTTCAAAATCACCAGGTAAATATTGGATCATCGCCTCGGTGATTTGCTGAGAACGTGCCTTTAACTCCAGCGCCTCTAGATTATTTGCCGCAGCGGATTCAAAGGCTTTAGCATTAAATTTCGGCCACTGCTTTTTAAAATGCCGTGCTATGCCACGAATGACCGTGATGTTAAAAAAATTCTTAAAGGGTTCGGGCATGTTTATACTCTACTAAACTGTATGGGCTATACACCCGTATTGCTTGAGATTTAGGTGTTATTGCACACTCTCTTCATTACCAACTACGTTGCAAATGTCTCGCAATAGCCCGCCAGCTATTACTTACTCTAGAGGGATGTAGATAAGGGGCGTGAGCTGGACACGGAAGCCTTGCCAGGAAATGAATAGAGCCGCACACTTAGGAATGGGTACGTCATAACTTCCCGTTTTGGAATCTCATCTTCAATTCGTCTTTGCCCGTTTTTCAATCTCAAAACCTCGAAATAAGAGCGACTATTCCTGCGCTTTTGCTCAATCAGAACGAACAAATACAAGCTAAATCTGAGCGCCAAAACGGGAAGTTATGACGTGCCCATTCCTTAACACCTAAGTCTCAAGCACTACAGGTATAGTAGTCAGTATGGCATACGACTACTGACAGCCTGATGTCAGTAACTTCGAAATACACGAAAAATAATTTAGAAATGAGATGCGATATTGATGTTTTCAACATCAATATCATTTCCAATCAAGGCATTTAAACCCATGAGGTGTATGGTGGCATTACTGAAATGAGCTCCTTGTAGATTGGCATCTGTAAATATCGCACCGATAAGGTTAGCCCCTGAAAAATCGGCATCTTCAAGATTGGCTCCTGTAAAGTCCGCATGGTTTAATTGAGTCAAACGCAAATCTGCACGGAGTAGCGTGGCTTGATTAAATTTGCAGTTCCTTAAGTCCATTTGTACAAAGTTACCTTCGGAAAGGTCTTGATGAGAAAGGTCAGCACCACAGAGCGTCGTATCGTTAAGCTCTATCAGTTTGGTGAAACCGCGTTTATCAAAGATGGTGATCATAGGGGCTCACGTTTATCATACCAACGCTGAAAACAGGTCATCGTCCAGAGGAGCTCTGAACAGCTACAAAAATAGAGCTATTTAGAGTTATTGCTCTTCATAACCGACAGCGGAATATACTTAACGTTGAGCATATCTAAAATGATCCAGATGATAGTCATATAAACAAAGTTCATCGGCTCCCGATTAAACCAATATAAACCAGAAAACCAACCTATATTCCAAACATAGAGTATTTGAAATAATGCCAGAGGAATAGGCATAGCAGTCAGCTTAGCATTACAGCTTGAACAATGGGTGGTGAACCAAAACCCAGTTAAGTATTTAATTTTCCAGGAAATAGTGTCTTTTTCACAGTTTGGGCAAATAAACATATCATCTCTCGGCTACATTATTTTTATCGTTTTTGATGCATCAATATAACACCTAGATCCTACCTAATTTTTCAGATCTTATCATAAAACCTTGAGGATTTATTGTACGCGCTAACACCTACAACATAACACCAAGGGTATATAATTTTGCCTCTTCAGAAAAAACTGTGGGTTGATTTTGGCTCAGGAAGTTTTCCCATAGTGTGAAATAGCGTCATTTTAAGCGTTTCATGCTCTCTGAAATCAAAGGCTTCTCTGGTAACCAAATTAACGATGCGATTCAGACCCTCAACCGTACCGGATAAATACTGCTTGTTTGCGGGGTGGTGCGGTGCGTGCGGGGTCGAACCTACATAATGAATTGTTTTTATAAAAAAGGGGTTCAAAAAAGCGTAAATTTGAGTCTTAAAGGGTTTATTTTTTAGTCAATATGAGGTGAATAAGAAGAGTGCTGTTCTTTAATGGTATAAGTGTCGTCAGTTTTTTCGATAGATCTATATCGTGTTTTTGTACCGAGTTGTGTTTTAACGTTGTTAACGAATTGTTTCGATCCGACAGCAAGCGATTCAGTCCAGAGTGACTCGCGTTTTAGAGTTGAGTTGGTAATCTGAGTTTCAATCCATTCACGGTGATGTTGTTTTAAACTTTTCTCATTGCGGAAGTGTCCCAATTCGATCAATGCCTGTTGGTCGATTATGCGGTAGCGTGTAGGGGGCTGCTGAATGTCATTGAAACCACTGACTTGCCACTGTTCAGGGTGGGTGACTACTCCCGCTCGTACCCTATTCATGTCTATATAAATAGGGTTATAAAGGCAGTCCGTTGCGATTAAATATTGCGCTCTACGATTAGTAACTCTATGACTTCACTCATGATATACCCATACCCTTTTATGTAAATGGTAATATTACCAAAAAAGATAGTAGTGATTGAGAATAGCGTTGCTGTATGAGTTTTATCAGGTGGCGTTACGTAAGAAAACCGACTATGTGCTGCGGGAGTATGTTGATGACGCTAACAGATGCCCGGCACCATTTAACTTTACTCTGCCCCCGGTTATCTATCGCATTCGCGTCCAGTTGCATTTTCTAGGATAATGAACAGAAATAATGATGGGAGTCGTTTTTAACAATGAAATTTAATAATGTTTTTCGAGCGTGTATGCTGGCTGTTCTCTTGCTGCTGAGTTTGGCCGCATGCGACAATAATACGGAACTCATGGAATGGGTATTGGACGAAGAGAAAGAAGCGATTGAACAATCGTTAGCCAAGGGTGCCGACATAAATGAAACCAACGCTTATGGCTGGACACCCTTAATGCATGCCGCGCGAGTGGGAAATCTCGATGTGTTTAAACTATTACTGGAAAAAGGCGCAGATACCCACTTGCAGGATGACAATGGACGCACCGCTCTAATGAAGGCAATACTCGCGGGGCATCTCGAAATTGTAAAAATAATATTACTGCAAAATAATATTGATGTGAATACGGTCGATTTCATGAATCGTACCGCTTTGCATTGGGCTGTGACGCGTGGCCGTAAAGAAATAGCCCAATTGTTACTTGAGAACGGCGCCGATACCTCAATCAAAACAAACGACAGGCTAACCGCAGAAATGTTGGCACAAAAAGAAGGGGAAGTCGAAATTTATCATCTTTTGCGAGAAAAACGGGGAGTCAAATCGGTTGTGGTTGAAGAGCAACCCGAATTATCTGCAGCGGCAGTCCCCATTGATTAAAATGAAATGTTTACTCATGTTCATACTGTTGTGGATCGTATCTTTTAGTGCGTTGGCTCGCTCTGAAATGGTTCACATCCCTGCCGGTACCTTTATAATGGGTAGTGATCAAGTTGTCGATGGGGGTAAGGCCAAAGAATTTGGCTCAAAAAAACCTTGGTATCTGGATGAGCATCCACAACGCGAAATCTCTCTGCCTGAATACTGGATAGATCGTTATGAGGTCAGTAATGCCAACTTCCGTGATTTTGTCATTGAAAATAATTACTGGGTGCCTGAGAGCTGGCAACGCAATGGTTATTTGCTGAATTCGCGTGTTTTATCTGTCGCGGATCTGCCTACACTACGCCGTATTGCCGACAAAACTTTTGAGCTGGACCTTGATGTGAGCAAGATGGATCCCCCGGCATTATTAGAAGCTATAGAAAAAAAGCAGCGGAGTATGGATAACCTGGCGGTCAGTGGCGTAAAGTGGAACAACGCGCGCGATTATTGTCATTGGGCGGGAAAACGCCTGCCGACTGAAGCCGAATGGGAAAAGGCAGCACGCGGTTCAACCGGACAGGAATATCCATGGGGGCAGAAGTGGGCAGCGCATCGTGTTAACTCAGGTGATGGCGATCAATGGACATGGGGGGTCGCCCCCGTGGGGTCCTATCCACAGGGAAAATCACCCTATAGCGTAGAAGATATGGCAGGTAATGTTATGGAATGGGTGAATGATTGGTATCAGATTTATCCGGGGGGAGACTATAAAAGTGAAGATTATGGCCAGCGCTTCAAAGTCGTACGGGGCGGAGGATGGGGTGGTTTAGGCCATTATTCCATTAGTCATTTTTTTCGCGGAGCTTACCGTTTTTATTTAGATCCAGAGTCTGCTTTTGTTGATTTGGGTTTTCGTTGTGTGAAAGATTCAGCATGAGTGACATCATTTTATTTTAAGCCGAGGCCAGCGGGCGTAATCCTGAAAAAATTGGTTTGGTCGTAATTCAGAGGAATTTTTTAATGAAAGGTAAGAATCAACGCTTGGCAGAGCTGCAAAAATCTATTGCAGAAATTGAGCCAAAAGAAGCACTCGCATTGCAGCAACAAGGAGCCATTTTACTTGATGTTCGAGAAAATGACGAGGTTGCAAATGGCAGTCCTAATGACGCATTGCGTTTGGGGCGTGGCTTTTTGGAATTAAAAATAGAAGAGCAAGTACCTGACGCAAATCGTACCTTGCTGGTGATGTGCGCAGGTGGCAGCCGTTCGCTCTTTGCCGCAGATTCTCTAAAAAACCTAGGCTATGAAGATGTCCGTTCCATAGCGGGTGGTTTCAACCGATGGAAAAATAACGGTTTGCCTTTTGAAGTGCCTCGCATGCTCAATGCCGAAGGGCGTGAGCGTTATTCGCGCCACCTGTTGTTGCCTGAAGTCGGCGAAGCAGGCCAAATAAAATTACTGGAAAGCAAGGTGCTCTTGATTGGCGCCGGTGGTTTGGGTTCTCCAGCAGCTTATTATTTAGCGGCTGCGGGTGTTGGTACCTTGGGTTTAGTTGATCATGACGTTGTCGATAGAAGTAACCTGCAACGGCAAATTATCCATACCGAGGCCCGTGTTGGCACGCCTAAGGTCGCTTCTGCAAAAGAAGCGATCACCGCATTAAATCCAGACGTAAAGGTCGTGGGGCACGAAACGCATCTTAATAGTGAGAATGTTGATGAAATTTTTTCACAATATGATCTGATCCTGGATGGTACGGATAACTTGCCTACACGCTATTTAATTAATGATGCTTGTGTTAAACACGACATTGCGAATATACACGCTGCGGTCTATCGTTTTGAAGGTCAGATTACGGTTTTTTGGCCCCAATATGAAAAGCGACGCGGGGGCTGTTATCGCTGTATGTTTCCGGAGCCCCCTCCACCGGGTTCCGCACCGTCCTGTTCTGAAATTGGTGTACTCGGCGTATTACCTGGCGTAATGGGTTTATTACAAGCCGTGGAAGCCGTAAAGATTTTATTGAACGTCGGTGATCCCCTAGTCGGGCGCATGATGTATTACGATGCGTTGGCCGCCAGTTTTTCAGAGTTCAAACTCAAGCGTAAAGAAAATTGTCGTTTCTGTGGTGATGGCGCTGAAATTGGCGAATATGAAGACGTTGCCCAGGTGTGCTCCGCACCTAATGCCTAAGGAACGTGCACGCACGTAATAACTTTTCGGTTTAACGCCCGGATTGAGTACGTATTCGTTCTGATAGCCTATAGGGATGTAGGCCATCAGAACGTCCAACGCAAAATCAAATCAGAGTGCTAAAACGGAAAATTATTCTGTGCCCATTCCTTATTCTTCAATTTGTTCTCGGACTGCTTGCTGAACCCCCTCAATATAGTTTGGAAACAATAATTTTTTTTGCAGCGCGTCTAATAATTTTTTATTTGATAGTCGCTTGGATTCACTTAAATATTTCATCATAGCCGGGCTGATTGTTTTATGTGCTTCTGCCAATGAAACAAGAGGGGGGCGGGGTAGCTCTAGCTGTTCAGCAACGTAATTTAAGTATTGTGCCATTGTCGTAGGCTGGCCATCGCTAACATTATATTTTTCACCCCTTTTTAAATCAGTTGTTGCTTGCCTGCATATTTGAGTTAAATCGTCCGCATGAATCAAATTTAGATAGGCATGTAATTCATTTTTTTTGACTAAAGGCGCACGCCGCTTTAAACGCTCAACCGGTAAACGATGTCCCCCATAAATACCGGCTGACCTCAAAATAACGAGATGAGTATCCGGGTTCTGGGTATGCCAGTCCAACAAGGCATTTTCGGCATCGATACGTTGCAATGAACGGGGTGAAGTGCTTTTAAGTTGATCTTCTTCCGTCACCCAAGCACCTTGATAATCACCATATACACCACTGGTACTGATATAGATTAAAGATGCGGGAGGGGCATCAAGAACACTGAGAAAATATCGCAATCGAGTATCTTGCTCCCCGTTGGGTTGCGGTGGTACGGTGTAAAACACATCGGTGTTGGCGTTAATGGGAAATTGTCGATCGGTATGTTGATCCAAATCAGCCATCGTCACTGCGATGTCCCATTGTTTGAGTCGCTGTGTTTTATTTGCAGAACGAATGAGTGCCTTGACTTCTTGCTCTTCGCGTAACGCAGCTTTGGCTATCAATTCACCAATATAACCAAACCCAACGACAAAAGTGATGGGCTTCATTTTATTCTTCATAGTGCATATACCCGTGGTGTCATTGCATGCCCTCTTCATATTCCATGACGACGTTGCAAACGCCTCGCCGCAGCCAATTGCACCTCTCTATTTAAGCTGACCATGAAATGAAATAGCACACACTTAAATCCTAAGTCCCAAATGCCACGAGTATAGTAAACTAGTTCACTCCTGTATTGGGACAGCATTTCCCAAAGCTTTACCTTGTTACAAATAGGCTAATTGAATAATGAATGTTTTAGAAAAAAAATACCTGGTTAAAATTAAGAAAATAAAACCACTTTCTTCTGATGTCGTGAGCGTCTATTTAGATATTGAGAGTGACTTTAATTTTCAGGCGGGTCAATATCTTAATTTGCTCTCCGAAGATGGCAAGCCCCGTTTTTTTTCTATTGCCAATGCGCCGGGGATGGGGTCACATGATATAGAGTTACATATTCGCGAAGTTGATCCACTGTTTAAACAGTCGTTAAGAGCTGCTGCGGAAGGTCATCACCCTCTTTATGTACAGGGGCCCTTTGGCAACTTTGTATTTCGTACTGCATCAACCAGACCCATTTTATTTATTGCGGGAGGTACCGGGTTTGCGCCGATCAAGGCATTGATGGAAATGTATATACAGCGTAGAGAAACCCGACTTGTTTCTATTTATTGGGGTGGACAGCACTCTGCTAGTCTATATATGGAAAATTTAGTTCATTCCTGGGTAAAAAATTATGCGGTTGATTATGTTCCTGTGCTTTCAAATGTAGAACCTACATCGGAATGGCAAGGCCGGCACGGTTATGTACATGATGCAGTTTTACAGGATTTCTCAGAACTCATTCACTTTGACGTTTACGCTAATGGGCCACCGGCGATGGTGCTTGCCGCTAGAGAGGCTTTATTTAAACGTGGCTTGGATGAACAGCAGTTTTTTTCAGACCTGGATAGCTATTCTTGATCTGAACAACCCGACTGGGCGTAGATGTAGAGTTCAAAATATTAATTAACGCCGTGGGTATATCGAACTCAGGCCTTGAGTTTGTTTTTAAGATAAGTCGGTAAATTTAATGCACCAACATGAACACCTTTATTATAATAACTTGTTGCGAAAGTGAGTGACGCGGCATCGTCTCGAATGACATCTAATTGACGAGAACAGCTTGCCATGGTTGCACTCCACCACCCTGATGGATAAACACATTGTGGGTAATGCAGGGTCTGGGTATTTTTGAATCCCGATTTTTTCATTTCTTTATGCATCGCAGTGAGAATGTCAAGGTGAATCAGAGGGGATTCACTTTGTTGCACAATAATACCATCATTTTTTAATGCATCAATGCAGTGACGATAAAAAGGGGCGGAGAACAAACCTTTAGCGGGACCAATCGGGTCGGTGCTATCAATAATAATCACATCCAGACTCTTCGCTTCTGTCTCTGCCATCCATTTAATGCCATCGCCAAAAAAAAAATGCGCACGAGGGTCCTTGTTTGAGCGGCAAAGCTCAGGAAAATATTGCTCAGATAAACGAGTCACACGTTCGTCGATTTCAATTTGCCACACAGTTTGAACACCAGTGTGTTTAAGAACTTCGCACATCGTACCGCAATCACCACCACCGATAACAACAACATGCTGTGGTTTGGGGTGCGTAAACAGCACGGGGTGACTCATCATTTCGTGATAAATAAAATTGTCGCGCTGAGTCAGCATAATGAAGCCATCTAACACCATTAGGTGACCAAATTTTTCTGTTTCATAAATTTCTATACATTGAAAGTCTGTCGTCTCTTTATGTAATTTATGTTTTACCTTTAATGAAAAAGCCGTACCATTTTCAGAGCAGTGCTCAGTAAACCAGTTGCCATTGAGGGGCATAAATTCAATACTCCAACATACAATTTATTGTATTATATACTCAAAACGTTTGAGTATAGATCAGAATAACGAGGAAATTCAGAATCTTTTCCTCACGAATCAGCATTTTTTTTGGGTGATGTCACAGCGGGAGTATCGATGAGCTGGAGTATAAAAGACAGCAAAAGCCTATACAATATTGCTAATTGGGGTAACGGCTATTTTGATATCAATGATGCCGGTCATTTGACCGTGTTAACTGGAGAAAATACAGAGCATCGGCATAAGCTAGATCTTTATCAGCTGGCCATAGAGTTGAAAGAAAGTGGCTTGTCTTTTCCTGTTTTGGTTCGTATTTTACCTGTTTTGCGACACCGGGTTGATGCCTTGTGTCGCGCGTTTTCTAACGTGATGAATGAATATAATTACCAAGGTACTTACACTGCCGTATATCCTATTAAAGTGAATCAAAATTATTCGGTAGTGAGTGAAATATTAGCTCATAAACCAGGCGAGGTGGGTCTGGAAGTGGGTAGTAAACCTGAACTGATGGCAGCGCTGGGTGTCTCTGCAAGGTCTCACAGCGTTATTGTTTGTAATGGTTACAAGGACAGAGAATACATTCGTCTGGCGTTAATCGGTAACGAACTGGGGCATGAAGTTTATATTGTCATCGAAAAATTATCTGAACTTGAGTACGTTATTGAAGCCTCTCGTCATATGGGAGTAATACCGAGACTCGGTATGCGTGTACGTATGGCAACTGTGGCAAGCGGAAAATGGCAAAATAGTGGTGGAGAAAAATCGAAATTTGGTTTAACCGCAGACAAAGTATTGACTGCTGTGAAAAGACTTAAACAAGCCGGATTACTCTCTTCTCTAAAATTATTGCATTGTCATTTAGGCTCCCAGTTACCGAACATTCGAGCGATTCAACAAGGTGTGTTGGAATGTGCACGTTATTTTGTAGAGTTGCAACGTTTAGGTGCTCACATCCAAACTATAGATATGGGTGGTGGACTTGGGGTTGATTACGAGGGTACACGCTCTCGGAGTTATTGCTCAGTGAATTATGGACTCACTGAATATGCGAAAAATATAGTGCGGATTATTGCTGATGTTTGCGCAGAAAACCAGTTACCACACCCCCATATTTTTACCGAGTCCGGTCGAGCCATGACGGCGCACCATGCCGTTTTGATTAGCAATGTAATCGACCATGAAAAATCTTTTGAAATTACTGAACCCGCTACAACATTAAGTACAAGCTCAGAAACTGAACCCTTGATCCTTCAGGCTTTAAGGCGAAGCCTGAAGGATTTGGATGCAGGGGCCTCACCACTGGAAATTTATCATGATGCAACCTACCAACTATCAGAAATTCAATCTCTTTATGTACATGGCGTGCTTAGCTTAGAATACAGAGCCATAGGCGAAGCACTTTATTACTTGCTTTGTCGCCATGTACGTGAGCATTTACAACCCAGTGTACGCAATCATCGTGAAACGATAGACGAGTTAAATGAAAAACTGGCAGATAAATATTTTTGCAATTTTTCTGTATTTCAATCTATGCCTGATGTTTGGGCTATCGAACAAGTTTTTCCAATTGTGCCTTTATCCCAGTTGGATAAACAACCAACACAGCGAGGTGTCATTAAAGATATAACTTGCGACTCAGATGGTTGTATTGAGCATTATGTAGACGGAGCAGGTGTAGAATCAAGTTTACCACTACACCCTGTTACACCGGGTGAACCCTATTTACTAGGACTATTTTTAGTCGGAGCTTATCAAGAAATATTGGGGGATATGCATAACTTGTTCGGCGATACACATTCGGTTAACGTCGATATGGATGCACAGGGTCATTATCAAATTTTAGAGCAGCGTAAAGGTGATGCGATTGATCATGTATTGAAATATGTGCACTTTGACCCCGAAACAATGTTAATGAATTATCGAAAAAAAATTGCCGACGCGAATTTAGAAATAAAAAAACAACAAAGCTACTATAACGCACTAGAATCAGGCTTGCAGGGATATACTTATCTGGAAGAAAAATAAGGGGAGCTGGCTCTAAACTCGTTGATTCTTAC
>CAYQVF010000084.1:0-11762 GCA_964421045.1 uncultured Chromatiaceae bacterium | reverse complement strand
TTAAGCTGGCCGATGCACAGCTGGTCATCGCACGAGAAAATGGACTTCCCAGTTGACCTAAACTCAAAGCTCATGTAGAGATTCGGCGCATGTTGCTGGCAGGCCTTTACGAGTGATGACCCCACCGAGCTATGGCGAGTGAGTCAACAAGGCAAGGTGAGCAACCTGCGATTCACTGTGTTGAAGTCAAGGTAGATGCTCACCCAATGGAGCGTTTTAATTTGACGATCAGCGAGTATGGGCGCGAGCTATTGCAGTGCAAACAACACTGGCTGAAGTCAAATCAATCTAGCGCTCATACCAAGCGTCATGTTGGAGGAGTAAGCATTAATCCAAGCCGTCAAAATTGGTGTTGGTCAACCGAGCAACACAAACCTGTGCTTGTATAGAGAAACATTACCTCGTCAGAAAGTCAGCTGGTTTCAGGAAATAAAAGATCCGACTATCGGGCGTGCCATTGCGCTATTTCACAAACAACCTGGCACAGCGTGGTCGGTGCAACGACTTGCCAATGAAGTAGCGATGTCACCTTCTCGTTTTGCTGCGTCTCTGGGAGACAGCCCCATGGCGTACGTTAGCAAATGGTGCATGAACCTGGCGTGCCACGCACTGACAAACACACAACAAAGGGTTGAGCAGATCGCATCAGATGTTGGTTACGAAAATCAAGCCGCATTCAGCCGAGCATTTTTTCTGATATCTGATAATTGATGTTGCTGTGATTAGGGCGCTTGGCAGTTATCGTATAAGTAATGTAACGTATAGCTCCACCGGTTCACAGATAACCATAATATTGACAAGGCGATGGAGAACGATTTTCTCTTGCGCGGCATAAAGCGCCCGGTTAACCTGATTGGTAGAAATCCGTATCAACTTGATGAAGAGCTTTGACGCGTGACACAGATAAACATGAGCGAACATATTGAAGCAAGTTTATATGTAGGTTTCATATATAATACAAAACTGGTTAAGATCAATAAATTGGTCTTAACCTACGAAATTTTCACAAAGATATATTTGTGGCAACGCAGTGCAAAAGATTACGCAGGAAAATAGAAAACAATGATTGATGAAAAAGGCGTCTTGTCTATTACTGGCTATACCGAAGATAAAGATGGTTTCGAAACCGAAGACGCTGGTGATTCTTCAGAGCAAGAAGGGCAAGAAGGGCAAGAGAAACCATTCGACCCTAAAAAAGTTGATGTGTCTATAACGACACCAAATTTAGGCGTTTTAATTGAAAGGCTGCGTTATGAAGAAATTGATCTAATGCCTGGATTCCAGCGATCAGGAGACTTGTGGAGTCCTCAAGCTCAAAGTCGTTTAATAGAGTCCATACTAATTCGATTACCTATACCTGCATTTTACTTTGATGCTCTTGTTGAAGATAAGTGGCAAGTTGTAGATGGGTTGCAACGTTTGTCGGCTATATCTAATTTCGTTTTAAAAAAGAAATTGCAATTAACAAACTTGGAGTTCCTCAAAGACTATGAAGGGTACAGTTATGACAAGTTACCACGAGCGTTACAACGACGAATAGATGAATTCCAGACATCTGTATATTTGATTAAACCAGGCACACCATTGGATATGAAATACTCATTATTTAATAGAATTAATACTGGCGGACTTAAATTAACCCCACAAGAAATTAGACACGCCTTGAGCCAGTCAGTAAATAGTGGAAGAGCGTCTCATTTTTTAGGTGAAATTGTAGACGAAGAAGTATTTCGAAAGGTAGTTGGCACACAAAACAATCGTATGGCTTCACATGAGTTAGTTCTCAGGCATATGACATTTGTATTATTTGGGCCTAAGACGTACAAGTCTTCGCTACCAAAATTCTTGGATTCGGGTATGACTAAATTAGGAGAACTAGAAGCTGAAAAGCTAGATCAATTGCGTGACAATTTTTTAGACGCAATGAATACAGCATTTAAACTTTTTGGTAATCATGCATTTAAAAAATCTTTAGCAGAGCCTACACATAAAAAAGTAGTCAATAAACCATTATTTGAGGCGGTGTCCGTCAGTTTAGCTCTAATAAGTGGAGATGCCCGTAATAATTTGACTAAACAGGGGAATCAATTTAAAGAAGAATTTAAAAAAATGTTAACGGATTCGAAATTTGATGATTCTATTAGTCGTTCTACTGCTAACAAGGATAATGTGCAAACTCGCTTTAATATGATTAAAAATCTCATCGAAAAATTTTTAAGAAAGGACTTCTAATGTTGGAACGTTTAAATTTGATTAATTTCAAGTCGATAAAAGAAGAAACCTTTGACCTTGAAAACCTAACGTTGTTTTCTGGGCTTAATGGGATGGGTAAATCATCTGTTCTTCAATCGATGTTGTTATTAAGGCAATCATACGAAAAACATCTATTGCCCGATACAGGTATTTCACTTACAGGGGAATATGTTCGTATAGGCAATGGTAAAGATTTACTTTTTACCGATAGTGATGAGGAATTTGTTGCTATTGAGTTGTATTGGTCTAAATCAAGTTTTGATTTTAAATTTAAATATCTAGAAAAATCAGATATGCAGCCACTTGATAAAGGTAAATGTAGCATAGAAGGCTTGCCATTTGATGAAGCATTGTTTACATCTGGTTTTCAATACCTTTCGGCAGAGAGAATAAGCCCTAAAAGCATTTACGAAGTTTCCGAGTATGCTGTGAATCAACGAAGATCACTTGGTATTAAAGGAGAGTTTACCGCGCATTTTCTAGCAGAACACGGTGATGAAAAAATATCCATTGATGCCCTCAGACATAGTCAGTCACCAACTAATAACTTGATAGATAACTTAAATGCATGGATGTCTGAAATAACTCCAGGAACCAAAGTAATTGCGAAATTAATTCCTGAAATTAATCAGGCAAGTTTACATTATCAATTTTCTTCATCAACTGAAATGACAGCGCAGTTCCGTCCGGAAAACACTGGTTTTGGTTTAACCTATGTCTTGCCTGTTGTCACTGCGGTACTGAGCGCGAGGCCAGGCGATTTATTACTTATAGAAAACCCCGAATCTCATTTGCATCCAGCAGGTCAATCACTTGTGGCGCAGTTAGTTTCTGTTGCATCTCAAAATGGGGTGCAAATCATTATTGAAACACATAGCGACCATTTTTTGAACGGTGTCAGAACATCTGTTAAAGCAAAAAATATTGACTCAGAAAATGTATGTATCTATTTTCTTGCCCGTGACCCTGAAAGCCCTGAGCATGCCGTTAACGTTGAAAAAGTAAATATTGAATCGACTGGGCGTATAGATTATTGGCCTCCAGGTTTTTTCGATGAGTGGGATAAAAGTTTGACTTTATTGACTAAGGAAGACTAGGCAGTGATTGATTTTTTGGTACTTAATGATGCATCCTTGCCATTTTCGTCTGCTAATGATTGTGAACAAAATATGGGTGTGTTTTTTTCTATCTTGCATCGTGCCAACTCTCAAGGAATACGTTTTTACAGAGCAGATAATTTGGAGGGAAGTTGGAATTCTTTGATTTATGCAGATGGTTTTGACATTGGAAAATGGATCAACTCCATTACGAATCGAGATCAAAGTTTATTGGTTAAAAGTGTGATTAGCAACGTTAAATGTCCTCTTGCATCTATTGACGATATTCATCCACACAATTCAATGAATGAGATGCTGTTTGTTCTTTCATCCAATAAAAATATTGAAGTTCAAGGGTTAGGTGTCGCTTCACAAACA
The DNA here is from genome assembly GCA_964421045.1 of uncultured Chromatiaceae bacterium. Lineage (GTDB taxonomy): Bacteria > Pseudomonadota > Gammaproteobacteria > JAADHS01 > JAADHS01 > JAADHS01. The sequence goes on along the minus strand of CAYQVF010000084.1, from coordinate 8,034 downwards.
AACACTCATGGGATTAGCTTCGCTTCTCATCCCAACTGGACAGTTAATCCAATTGTCGTTGTTAAGCAGTGGGATGAGGATGGGGCAACTCAAGAGATAGAGGTTGAAGTTCCAAATGTATATTCTTTAGCTCATATTGACAATGTTCTAACGAAACTCCATGTAAAAAAACAATTAAATAGAAAATACCTTTGTAGCCTCATGACGCTTGGCAACAAAGATTTCCCTAATTTGATTTTCTGTGAAACTGCGTTAAAAGGTCTTTCTTCTATCTCGATAACTTTTAATGAATTTCAACAAATTATTAAAGTGTTAACTAAGCTTAACGATTCAATTTGTGATGCAAGTAATCGGGATGAATTAGTCAAGAGAACTGAGTTGAAAATTTCAGGAGAGAGCGCTGAAACGATGAACACCCCAAAGCATGCACGTAAACGTCTATTCAAACACCCTATATTAGGAAGAATCTCTTTTGAGGATCATGTTAAGAACTTCCCCTGCGCAAAGCGAATGCACATATTTTCTGACTATGCTAACAATAATATTTGTATTGGATATTTTGGTCGTCATTTAACAAATGTAACAAATCCAAAGTCGTGACATCAATGTAGCACTCTCAAAACACCTACTTTAAGCGTCCGCTTTGTGTCGAATCCAGAAGTTGCTTATTGAGCACCAGTAAAAACCCACCTCAATAGAATCACCATCCTGATTGAGCACACCCAACCCAGTATCCGGCATATCACCGGACGTAGACATCCACGGGTTCCGTTTGGCCAATACGCCACGAGCGGCTTGTTGAAGCGCATACACGTTGTACCCACTTTGCATAAATACAATGGTGGGGGAAAGTCGAGTAGATCCAGACCCGCCTTTACAAGCTCAGGGTTAGCGATAATTACATCCAGCCCGCGTTCAACTTGATCACAAATTTAGTCTTCCCGCTTACAAAAGCCGGGTGCTTTTTGAGTGCGTACAGAAACACTCTTACCACAAGCAGTACGGTGGTTTTTAGCGTCGGTCTCCTTGTAAATATATTCAGGATACTATGCAGAATTAAAGTTGACCAAGACATCATAGCAACAAAATCCACTTTCAACGGGTACGCGTTGGTAGAGGGTCTCATGCATTTGGCCCTGTCATTCGTCGATCCTGCGGGGCGTACTCTACCAAAATGCAATCAGGATTGCTGTGGTAAGTGCAATTAGTCCCATCGCCTGTATCCGGTAATTGAAATACCAGGCGCGGTTAGCCATGGCTGCGCTATCTTGGTGGTAGAGCGCTGGTGTCCAGATGAAAGCAGCAACTTCTTCTTCGGCAGGCGCTGACGCGGTCAAACTTGCCACAACAAGAACCACGCTGGAAAGCACAAACAGAATCGGGCCAACATAGAGGAAGTGGATGTCGACCACGCCGGTGACGACATTGATGACGAAGAGTATTGCACCCGCAACAAGGCCGATAATCAACGCCCAGAAGGCACCGGTTGCGTTCGCACGCCGCCAGAACGTTCCGAACAGAAACAAAGCAACAATCGGCCCGACCGTATAGGAAAGCACCTGTTGCAAATATTTGAACAGCGAATCGAAATTGGCAATCTGCGGCGCCCAGAGCACAGCCAGCAGCATGAAGCTGAAAGTCACCAGACGACCAATTTTCATAAGGGTCGCACTCGATAGATCTGGGCGCCGGGGTCTGATGAAATCCATCGTCACGAGCGTTGAGGCTGAGTTGAGTGTTGAATCGATCTGCGACATCAGTGCCGCCAGGAAACCCGCCAGCACCAGACCTAAAAGTCCCGTGGGCAGCAGATCGAACATCAAGGTCGGGAAAACCCTGTCGGGCCGTTCAAGATCTGGATAGATTAGGATCGCCAGCGTACCTGGCAAGACCATAATGAACAACACCGGCAACTTCAAAAAACCAGCGAGGAGGGCTCCCCAACGCGCATTATCGATGTCTTTCGCGCTTAACAGGCGCTGCGCCATAAATTGATTAGTACACCAAAAATAAAACCCGAGAAGCGGAATGCCGGTTAGTAGACCCAGCCATGGTACGCCGGCGTCATCAAGCGGGCGTATCAGACTAAGCATGTCCGTCGGTACGGCGCCGGTTACCGTTTCCCAGTTGCCACCAATTTTCACAAAAGCAAAAATGGTAATCACAACGGACCCCATGATGAGCAACACCGCCTGAATGACATCGGTGATCATGACGGCGGAAAGACCGCCAAGGATGGTGTAGGCACCGGCGATCAGCGCCAGGGCTGTAATAATCTGCCAAACCGCAAGCTCCGGAAAAATCATCTGTACAATGAGCGAGCCGGCATAGAGGCTGGCGGCGGTGTCGACGACGATATTCAAAAATAGGGTCAGCAAAGCAAAAATGCGGCGTGCGCGCTTGTCAAAGCGCTTCTCCAAATATTCTGGCATTGTGAAAACCTGGCTGCGCAAGACCTGCGGCAGAATAAACAGGGCGTAAAATGCAAGAATAATTCCGGCCATCCATTCATAATTGTAGACGGAAATACCGGTCGAATAAGCCTCGCCGGCAAGGCCCACCAAGGTGGTGCTGGAAATGTTCGACGCAAAAAGCGAAAAGCCGATAACCAGCCAGCCCATGCTACGCCCAGCGAGAAAATAATCATCGGCACCCTGGCTCTTTCTCGCCATGACAAAGCCAATAACCACCATAGTTAGGGCATAACCGCCGATAATCCATAAATCGATCGAGTGTAGTTCTGGCGTGAGCATCGTTACCCCTCCCATGGGCGACGAGTATACCTCTCAACTGAATATAAGTATGACCATAATAAATGATGTGCTCATGATTTGAGCTAAAAAGTGTGGCACATGGGTTAGGATAAACGTGCATCGAATATGAAAGGTTCCAGGACGACTACAGCTTACATTACAACTAGTTACACCTTATTGCGAGCGGTCAACTGCGGAATCTAGGTTCAAACTTGATTGAACCGGGGATTTCAAAATCGCTCATTTTATCCTTGTCGCTATTTAAAGACGCGCGAAGTTTCTGCGTCTTCATTGAGCTCAATAGTGACAAAATGATCACTTTAAAGCCTCTCTGATCTGTTTCAGCTCTGAATTTTCAACCAAACTACTTTCTATGTCGTCTATTTGTGTCACCTCCAGTCGTCTGCCTTATTGCAAGGAACTTGAACTCGGCTATGGAGCAAATTTTGCATATAAATTATACGCACTCTAAATAATGACATTTCGTGCATTTTTGAGTACCGTCTGTCATAAATAGAGGTTTGATATACATGGGAATCACCGCAGAGAAAACAGCCCCGCATTTTCCTGTTTCATCCCCCCCTATCAATAATAAAAAATCAAAAAAACAATACGCAAAATCTAGAGTCAGCATCGCTCGATTAATCCGTATTACGATTAGCATTGTTGTGATCGCTCTTGCTCTGTGGGCATTTTTGCCAGGACTAATCTACCCTGTTAGCAGAAATGCTGTTGTTAATGCTCAAGTGACGACGATTCGTGCCCCGATTCAAGGTGAAGTGATATCACTGCTTTCTAGGGCAGGACAGATAACAAGCAAGGGCGAACTCATTGCACGAATAGAAGACAATCGTATCGACCGTAGCAAACAGGCCGCCATGCTTGCTGAACAAGCCACCCTGCTGGAAAAAATGAGTGCGCTGGAAAAAGAAGTGAGCGAGTTAAATAATTTTCAAGGGCGATTGAAAAACAATGCAAAGGCATACCAAAGTTTAGTTAATAAACATTATGTCGCTCTCCTGGCTGAAACGGATACAAAATTGACAGCCATACGTGCCATAGCCAGTGAAACAAAGGCCAAACTAAGCAGACAATCCATACTGTTTTCTAAAGGATTAACCACCCAAGCCGCATTCGATGCCATTCAGCGTGAAGACCGTGTCGCACGTGCAGAGCGTAAAGAAGTTGAGCGCGTTATCGAACGCCTTGGCGTTGAACGAGAAAGCGCAATGCGAGGTATCTATATTGGTGATGGCTTCAATAATGTGCCTTATTCACAACAACGAGGCGATGAAATTGATCTGCTACTGCAAGTCGTACAGAGTAATCTGCGCGATGCCGATATTCGCCTGCGGGAGGTGGGTCGCCAAATTGATGTAGAACAGGAACGACTCGCGAGCAATAGTGGTGCAAATCTTATAGCGCCTGATGATGGGCATGTATGGTTGGATCTGGTTAGCGTCGGTGAATACGTGACAGCGGGAACACCTTTAATGCAGATTGCTAAAGTTTCGCACCTATTCCTCATTGTCACTCTTAATGAACGACATTTTGAAACTATTTCAATAGGAGACCCAGCAACAATCGACTTCATCGGCTCTCAAGGCAAACTAGATGGAACCGTTGAACGTATACAAGGTAGCAAATCGAAATTACCCGAATCCAGGTTGGCAGTGGCATCACCTCCGATCAAATCAAATGAATTTTTTGTCTTTGTCAAATTAGATAACAATAAACTAAATAGTAATGCAAATAATTATAATCAAGTAGGTCGTCAAGCTAAAGTCACATTTTATTAGTTATGAGTGTACTTCTTCCAACTTTATTCATTTTTTTGATGCTCATAATTTGGTTACCCATATTACCAAAAGAAAAAACCTGGGCACGTATATTGGTGCTTGGTTTTGCTATAGCACTTACGCTACGTTATTTTTCATGGCGCGTCATGATCACCTTACCCAGCTTGACGATGAGTTTTCAGTCGCTATGGGCCTGGGTTTTCTTTATTTTTGAAATCGGGGCAATTACGGGTCTACTCATCGGCCTCGTCTTTCAATCACGCACCAGCAATCGCAGTGAAGAAGCGGATCAAGGCGTTGCACGATTAATACAACGTGATGTTTTACCTTCCGTTGATGTCTTTATAGCAACGTACAATGAAGAGTTAGAGGTCGTCGAACGTACTATCGTGGGTGCGCTGTCACTTAATTATCCGCGTTACACCGTATGGGTTCTGGATGATGGAAAGCGGGAATGGTTACGGGAGTTTTGTGCAAAAAAAGGGGCGCATTATGTGACCCGGCCAAACAACTTACATGCCAAGGCCGGCAATATAAATAATGGGCTTGCGGTAAGCAAAGCAAAAAGTAATGCTGATCTCATTATGGTACTCGATGCTGATTTCGTACCGCGATCTAATTTTCTGTGGCGCACGGTTGGTTTCTTCGATGATGAAAAAATAGGTATAGTCCAGACACCACAATACTTTTTCAACCCCGATCCTGCACAAGCAAACCTATTAGCCGATCGCTTTTGGGTTGATGAACAACGATACTTTTTTGATATTATACAACCCTCCCGGGACGCGTGGGATGTGGCATTTTGCTGTGGTACGTCGAGCGTGGTGCGTCGACGTTACCTAGAGGAAGTCAGCGGCTTTCCCACTGACAGCGTTACCGAAGATATGTTATTAACCTTCGTCTTCCTACAAAAAGGTTATATTACTCGCTATCTTCGCGAACGACTCAGTGTTGGACTTGCACCAGAAGGTCTTAAAGAATATTTAACACAACGGTCACGCTGGTGTTTGGGTACCTTGCAAATTCTGTGGCTCAAATCATGCCCCTTGTGGGCCTCAGGTCTGAATATGACACAGCGTATCAGTTTTTTGTGGCAAACACTGAATTGGGTTGTTACTTTCCCATGGGTCCTGCTCTGTCTTCTCGCCCCGCTAATCTTTTTGTTTACTGGTATCTACGCTATTGAAACTCAAGGTAGCGATATCATCGCCTATTTTGCGCCCGCATTCGTTGCCGTGTTGATGTCGATAAGCTGGGTTTCCCAGAATAAAAACCTGATTATAATGACCGATGCAACACGTCTGGTGATGGTTTTTACAATTTTGAATTCTATATACCAAGGCTTGTTTCGCCCTTTTGGCCAAGGCTTCAAAGTAACCGCAAAAGGAGGAGATCGAAGTAAAGTTGTCATACATTGGCAGTTGTTGTGGAAATTAATCGTGTTATTTTTATTAAGCTTAACAGGCATAACCATCAACTTAATACCGGAATATGCTGTAATAGACAACCATGACCTATTTTTAGCCAATCTCTTTTGGTCTTTTTTTAATATTATTATTATTTTAATTGCGGCCTTGATTGCGATTGATCTTCCACGACAGCGTAATCAAGAACGCTTTGCAGTACATGAACCTTCTAAAATGATACTGGATGGTGATCGAGGCATGTTGTGCTTGATTAAAGACCTGTCTCTCAGCGGAGCACGAGTGCAGCTGGATAATAAACCGTTACTGTCTGAGTCTGTACAACTTGATGTACCAGGCGTAGGACGTCTCAGTTGTAAAATAAATCGTCATATCAATACGCAGGAAGTTGCGATACAGTTTAGCGATCTTACTTTTAACCGAGATGCGATGATTCGAAAGCTCTACACTCAGGGTTACAGTAATGTTTCACTTCGAGCAAAACCATTAAAACTTTTTATAATAGTAATGCAAAGGATCTTTGGCCGTGACCCAACCTAGTATTACGGTGCATTAACGCTATTATATTCCCGTGGCGTTATGCATTCAAAAAACCGAATCTAAGGGCCTGTAGAGAAATAACTTTACATTTTTCGCCAGCTATCATGTCATATTCAAGGCTGCCGCATCCATACTCACGCCCTTTACCTTAAGCCATGAACTTGTATGTAGATAGGCCTCCCGCCCTCGTCGCCCATTCCGGAAAGTATCCAAGACCTTGGAGTCAAACTCCTGAGCCTGTATGACAAGGTCGGGAAACCGGATATCAGTATAACAATGTACCGAGGTAGCGACACTATACCCATGGTGGCCACGGGGTTGATTCTCGTGGCTCTGTTTGTAGCTTGAACAACATCAGAACGAAAGAATCAATTCGCCAAAACCCAGGTAATGATTCGAACAACCTGAGTCTCTACCTTTTTAGAGTTACACCCACTTGCCCGATGTTGGCTGCCCAGCGGCTAACCTACCTTGCCGGGATTATTTATTAGCTGAAATGATCGGCCTTGCTTGGCTGCGCACCCCTTTGCTTTCGCTTACTCTTGATCACTGTAATACTCATTAATAGTGGTCAAAAAGGGGTGCCGTGCCGTTCCAACCGACTATTCGACAAAGGTGGAAAAGACAAAGTCCTTATCCGCTACCGAAGTGTGACAAACGAAACACTCGGCTTTTGCGTCCTTGGTCAGAGCCTGTTTGCCTGATGCATCAAAGGCCTCGAACCCCCATCCCCCGGTGTCCTTAAACTGAGGGTCTTTGACCATCACGACATATTTAAGCCGTTCGCCCTGAGTCATGATGCCCTCCTTGTCCACCACGTCGTGGAAGATGCCGACGATCCTGCTGCCGCTGGGGTAAGTTTTACTTGCTTTGTTCGCTTTCAGTGCCTTGGGGTCAGCGTATACGGAAAGAAAGCCGAATAGAGGATTAGTCTGATCATGAATGACCGTGGAGCGAACATGCTGCCAGGCTCGATGGTCATCAGGGAAGGAAACGACTTGTTTTTCTCCAGCGAAGGAAACCCCCGTGCCCAGACAAATGCCTATGCTTAATGCTGCAACAGTGGCTGTTTTTAATTTTTTCATGCTTCATCCTCTCGGTATTAGTTATTGAATATATTATTAACCTAAAAAGCACCGAACAATCTATAATATGTTTATTTATTAATAACTTATAGATTAAAAACATCCAAGTGAGAACTCGGTACTCTTAAATATTATTATAATTAAATTACATATTCTCAGAGAATTAATTGAAAAAATAAGTTTAAAAATTTACTATATTGATAACTTTTATGAATCGTTCTTGATTAAAATAAGGAATTCACTATGGAGCTCAGGCATTTGAGGTACTTCAAGGTGGTTGCTGAGTTACAACATTTTCGTAATGCTGCAGATAAATTATGTATTACTCAACCCGCGTTATCTAATCAGATCAAACAATTAGAACAAGAACTCAACACAAACTTATTTAATCGAGTAGGTCGCAGAGTAAAGCTTTCAGAAAACGGCGAACTAG
>CAYQVF010000083.1:0-11824 GCA_964421045.1 uncultured Chromatiaceae bacterium | reverse complement strand
ATATAAGATATAAATATTATGGTTGTAATCTAATTAATCCGTTGTTGATAAGCTGATGGACGACACTTAACTCTGGATAATTTGTGTCTATCATTGCGCATTTTTCCTCCAGACTTAATCGAGATGTCCCGTCTTTTTTTTTAGCCAGTCTACCTCAACCTTAAGACGGCCTATTTTTTCGAATAGGCGACTTTTTTCTTCCTCAAGTTCACTGACATCTTGACCTTTTGATCGACTGAATAGATCACTCACACCTTGTTGGAGTTCTTTTTTCCAGCTGTTGATCTGCGTGCTATGAACCTCCTATTACGCCGCCAGCAAGTGGAGATAACCCTCAGCTCTGAGCTTCAAGAAGAACTGGGTACCGCTATTGCTGTCAATTGGCAAAATAGGTAACCGAGAGACTTTCGCTCGCTGTGGTGTTTTTATCAGCGGGTGTTTGTTTCTACCCTATCGTTGCATACTAGAACTCAATGCTGGAGATCCCGATTTATTTGACCGCGAACTAGCTTCAGCTAGGAGCCTAGGAGGAAGCTTGTACGAGAATAGCAATCATAATCGAAAAAACTGCCCCCCCGGCACCTCCAGCTTGGATTAGGCTGCCGTATGCTCGGCGACCTGCGCTACATTACGATTCAGTGCTGAAATCACGGCCTTCAGTGAAGCACTGACGGTATCGTGATCCAACGCCGCGCCACTCACCAACCTCCCCTCCACGTCCAGTTGCACATAGGCAATGGCTTCAGCGTCGGTGCCCTCTTCAACGGCGTGTTCACTATAGTCTATGATTTTAAGTTGCTGGCCACTGTAACAGCTCCAGGCATTCATAAAAGCAGAGAGTGCGCCTTCGCCTTGTCCCTTGATTGTTTGCTCGATACCAGCCATAACCATACGCAGTTCAATAACATCTCGTAAACCATTGTGATTCAGAGCGTACCCCTTTAAAAGCACGGGAGTTTGATCCTGAACAAAGTGATCCATAAAATGTTGATAAATAATGTCACTATCAACCACACCACCTTGAGCCTCGCTGACTTGTTGCACCAACGCCGCCAGCTCGGTCTGCATCCAACGTGGCAGGTTAAGACCGTAGTCTCGTTCCAAAACAAAGGCAATGCCTCCTTTACCAGACTGACTATTGACTCTGATGATGGCCTGATAATCCCGACCCAAATCACTAGGGTCGATGGGCAAATAAGCCACTTGCCAAGGTTCATCGACCCGTTGCTGACGCAAACATTTACGAATGGCATCCTGATGACTGCCAGAAAACGCGGTATAGACCAACTCACCGATCCAGGGATGGCGTGGATGCAGCGGTATTTGGGTACACTCGGTGACCACGCGAATGATTTCATCGGGGTGAGAAAGATCCAGTTCAGGGTCAATACCCTGGCTATAGAGGTTCATAGCCAGAGTAACGAGATCCATGTTACCCGTACGTTCACCATTAGCCAACAAAGTACCTTCGAGTCGGTCGGCACCGGCCATCAGCCCCAACTCAGCGGCAGCAACAGCGCACCCTCGATCATTATGCGTATGCAGGGAGACAATAATACTATTACGACGGCTGATATGAGTGCAAAAATATTCCACTTGATCAGCAAACAAATTAGGCGTACTACTTTCTACCGTAGCAGGTAGATTGATGATACATTGATGTTCCGGTGTCGGCTGCCAAACAGCCAACACCGCGTCGCAAATTTCCACCGCATAGTCCATTTCAGTGTTTGTAAAGCTCTCCGGTGAGTACTGAAACTGCCATTCAGTATCGGGGTATTCAGCCGCTTCACGCTGCACCCATCGGGCACCACACACTGCAATATCAATAATCCCATCCTGATCCAAAGCAAACACACGCTCACGTTGCACCTTTGAGGTCGAATTATAAACATGTACAATCGCTTTTTTAGCACCCTTAAGAGCCTCAAAAGTTTTACTGATCAAGGCCTCACGAGCCTGTACCAAAACCTGCACCTGCACATCATCAGGAATCTGATCTTCTTCAATCAACCAACGCACAAAATCGTAATCGGCCTGACTCGCCGCAGGAAATCCTACTTCGATCTGTTTAAAACCCAGCTTTAATAGCAACACCCACATCCGGCGCTTCTGCGCAACATTCATCGGTTCAATCAACGCCTGATTGCCATCACGCAAATCGACACTGGCCCAGATCGGTGCCCGCGCAATACGCCGTCCCGGCCATTGCCGATTAACAATCGGCACAGCGGGGGCTGAGCGATATTTTTTGTGATCAAACGTTTTCATTCTTAGCTCCTGTTGTATGGGGTCGATGTCTCAATCTGTTCGCATCGTCGGTCACGATTTGAACCCTTCGACCTTATGGGACGAAGACTCGGAGAACACAATCCAGCGAGGATAAAGCCAGATTAAAAATGTCTGACATACAGACAATTAAAATAATAGACTAATTAATTAGATTTTATCTTGCTAATTAAGTAAAAAACCGACAGTATTAAGCAATAATATTGCTGAAAATTGAAGTTTATTGGAATATAACGACAAACCAGAAATTTAAAGAGAAAACCCAGCTAATGAAACGTAATCAAACCATGAATATAGATCTTATTTTTTATTGATCAAACAACAAGGTCGTTTTTTTTATGCGCAACGAAACTATGCCTCTAGACCGTTACGACCGGCAAATATTAAAAATTCTGCAACAGAATGGCAGCATCAGTAATCAAGCTTTATCCGAACGCATTGGCTTATCGCCTTCCCCCTGTCTGCGTCGAGTCAAAACTTTGGAAGAAAGCGGTTTAATTGAAGGCTACCACGCCGTAGTCAGCGCCAAAAAAATAGGCTTAACCCTGATGGCACTGATCCATATTTCCATGGATCAACACACCACCGAACGCTTCAGCCATTTCGAAGAACAGATCAGCCATCTGGATGAAGTGCTGGAATGTCTACTGATCACAGGTCAATCTGCCGACTACCAGCTTAAAGTCATTGTAAGAGATATGGATGCCTTTCAATACTTACTACTCAATAAAATCACACGTATTGATGGCGTCAGCGGTGTACATTCTAGTTTTGTCTTGCGCAAGGTCGTAAACCGGACAGCCATACCTATTGATTGAAACCTACACTGCGCGCGGGTGATGAAAAGCAAGGCTCTACATCAAAGACTTGGGAACGTGTGCGCCTTACTCACCACCAAATTGTTTGCTCATATTATCAAAATCCCCAATCAATGTATTCAATGTCTGATTTGAACTGAGCATAACCTGAACCCCTTGAGCTGACTCTTGTGCCACCTGGCTGATGGTGGTGATATTACGGTTGATCTCTTCAGCAACGGCACTCTGCTCCTCAGCAGCACTGGCGATTTGAGTGGTCATATCGGTAATGGTATTAATTGACCCAATAATGGTATTAAGCAACTCGCCACCCTGTGCCGCATTACTGACACTGACCCCAGCCTGCTCACGACCCGACTGCATCACTTGCACCGCATCTTTTGTGCCAGACTGCAGTTGCGTGATCATATTATGAATTTCTTCGGTTGACTGCTGAGTACGTTGTGCCAGAGTGCGCACTTCGTCTGCGACGACGGCAAACCCCCGCCCCTGCTCTCCTGCACGTGCGGCTTCGATAGCGGCGTTCAACGCCAGCAAATTAGTCTGTTCTGCTATATCTTTGATGACTTGCAAAATAGTACCGATCTCATGACTATGTTCCTCGACACTGTGCATGACATCCGCTGCTCGCTCTACTTCACCGGCCAGTGCGTTGATTGAGCTGATGATTTCACTCATCACCTGCTGACCATTATTAACCTCGATTTTGGCATTCTGAGTCGCATTGGCAGCCTGTTCGGCATTTCGCGCAACCTCATGCACCGCCGTAGCCATTTCATTCATTGCTGTGGCCACTTGATCGGTTTCTGACTGCTGCGTCATCGCTCCCATGGTCGCTTGTTCCATGGTATCAGCCGTTTGTTTTGAAACCGTATTGAGATGATCAGTTGCATCATCGATTCGGCCCAAAACCGTGTGCAATCTTGCCTGGAGCATGTGGAGAGCAAGCCGGGAAGTCCCTGTTTCATCAACCACACCGGTATAAATTTTTTGCATCAGCGGATTATTAACCCATTTTTGCGCTTCCTGTTGTAGTATTTTAAGGGGGCGGGTAATCACCTGGACAAAGACAAAAGAAGCGGCAAGTGCAGGCAGAGCTATCGCGCTAAGCCCTGCTGGCGAAAGCTCAGAGATAAAAAACAATACGACAAAAATGCAACAAAGGATCAACACAAAACCCGCAAAAAGTGTGTTGGGCAAAGATAACAGCGACGCTAATTTTGGTGTCTTACCCTCCGCTAACTGTTTATAGAGTTTTTCTGCACGTTCCACATAATCTTGTGAGGGTTTACATCGAACCGATTGATAACCGATGATGTTTTGTCCTTCAAAAATCGGCGTCACATAGGCATCGACCCAGTAATAATCACCATTTTTACAACGATTCTTTACAATACCCATCCATGGTTTGCCATCCTTTAGAGTCTGCCACAAGTCAGCGAATGCAGCCGGTGGCATATCGGGATGACGAACCAAATTATGATTTTTTCCAATGAGTTCCTCTCTGCTATAACCACTGATTTTAATAAAACCTTCATTGACATAGGTAATGACACCTTTGAGGTCCGTTGTTGAAATCAGGGATAAATCATCGCGATAATCCACTTCATTTCCAGTCACAGGAAGATTCATCTTCATGATCGTCATCTCTCTTTATTAAAATTTTCAGCTTGCGCACAAAAGTAAGGCGAAGTTTCAGTTCTTTAAATAATTGCCTCTCATTATTTAATGTTATTACTCTGCAACTCCTGCGGGATTCTTATCGGCAGTTACGCTGCTAAAATGAGGTTTTCATGTCACTTTTACTCTGTTATTAGTATCTCGACTTTGACGAATCAGCGCGTCACTGGCCTTATTTATATTTGATTTAGCCAATCGGTCATACAATACGACATTGACCGTTGCAGCCAAATTCATGCAGCCTATCGTTGGCACATAGACTACCGCATCCGCTTTATTGATCACCTCCTGTTCAAGAGTCCCATCTTCTGGGCCAAATAAATACAGAGCGAGCTCCGGATGGCGGTATTCAGGCAAGGGAATAGCCCCTTCGGCCAATTCAACACACACGATCTTGACCTGTTTAGGAACGCACGTAAGAAGACGGGGCACTTTGATAAAAGGAATACGCTGTATTGCATTATTTGTGTCCGTATAAAACTTGATTGCTCGATCATAGCGTTTACCCGTATAAAAAACAGTATCAATGCCATAACAGCCCGCAGCACGCATCACCGCTCCCACGTTCGACGGACTTTTAGGATTAGTTAAACCTATACTTACTTTTATTTTTTCCATTTTTTATTTCATGTCACCTAAACGCAAACATTACGTTTTAAAAAATAAATCGAAGATTAACAATTTTCAAACTGACTCCAGAAATGTGAGATAATTTTTACAATACATCTTAGCAAATCAACCACAGGACGTGGCCATGAATGATGATAAAGCAGAGTGCGGTAAGCTCAGCACCCTTTTACAGCAACTGGGGCAAGATCTGGATCAATACCTGCAGTTCGATTACTCTGATGCGATGAAAAATGCGAGTCGCTGGCATCAAGCTCTCGAACAACCTTTGCCGGAAGAAGGCATAGGCATTCAGAATGTGATGTCTGAAATGCGTCATCATCTCATTCCCAACGGTTCTCCCATACCGCATCCTGGCTGCACAGCCTTTATCACCACGGGCACAACATCTATTGGCGCACTGGCTAATCTGGCCAGTGCGGTTGTCGCACCACAGCGTATGAGTTTAACGGCATTCAATTTACTAGAAGAATTGTCTCTGCAATGGATGGCTGAGATGTTCGAACTACCGCCGGAAATGAAGGGACTGTATAGTAGTGGAGGCTCAGTCGCGAATATAGTGGCCTTGGGAGCCGCTCGTCAGCACACATTTGAACAACGGCTGGGTATCGACCCAAGCAAAGAAGGTCTCCAACACCCCGGTCGCATCTACGCGACCGAGGCCAGCCATCACACGATTCACCGTGCTGCTGCGGTGCTGGGTCTTGGCCGCAATGCCGTAATCACGATAGCGTCAGACACGACCGGACGCATGTCGACCAAGGCACTACAGAGACAGTTAGAAGCCGATGCCCCTACCCCGTTCGTGCCTGTTGCTATTGTCGCCAATGCAGGAACAACCAGCACTGGAACCATTGATTCACTGAAAAAGATTGGCGAAATCGCACACGACTATTCAATCTGGTTTCATATCGATGGCGCTTATGGCCTGCCCGGCATTCTCGATCCGAAAATCCATCACTTATATGATGGCCTGTCTCTGGCTGACTCAGTGATTATCGACCCACACAAATGGCTGGGTGCGCCTGTTGGTATCGGTGCCACATTTGTACGCGATCGCACTATCCTGCAACGCGCCTTTACTCAAGAAGCGACGGACTACCTTGAAGGCTCGATGACAAACAATAATATACAACACTCTATGGATAATCTGGGTATTCCATATTCTGATTTTGGTCTTGAGCTTTCAGCCCCCTCGCGTGGTGCTGTAGTATGGGCCTTGATTAGAGAGATTGGCAAGGCCGGTCTTCGTGAACGCGTGTGTCGTCACAATGCAATGGCAAAACACATAGCCAAACGCGCACACGCACACCCCAACCTAGAGGTCGTACAGGAACCCACCCTGTCGATATGTTGTTTTCGCTATGTCACGGACGAGTGGGCTGATCTAAACGAACTTAACAGCCGCATTCATCGTCAGTTAGTGCATAACAACCGCAATATTCCCAGTACCGCACTCGTTCGCGGCACCCTAGCAATTCGCCCCTGTTTTATTGGTGCCCGAACGACTTGGCAGCATGCCAACGATTTAGTTGAAGAGGTCATTGAAATAGGGCAGAACATAACAAATAAAAAAAATAACGGATAAACCAGACAACAATATGACGACATCAACGACATGATATAAAATGAGTCTAAAAATAGTGGTTCTATGGAACAGGACACATTTCAATTATGAAAACTATCAAATTAAAGTACCCTGCTTGGATTGACCAGTACACTCATATCAATAAATACCTTTACTGACATGAGCGTCGTATTTTTTATCCTCCAAAAACCTGGACAAATACCCTTGTCTTTTCCAAATTTGCTCAAAATAAAGCGCTTTGAGCTCAGCTGAATAGACTTCTTGAGTTTCTGTGAGTTCTAATAATTTACTTTTCCATTTCAATATTTTAGGGTGTTTTTTATCAGAAAAAATGACTGGCTTTAATTCTTCGATATATTCTAAAATTTGAAATAACGGCGTAAAACTGACATCAACCAGTGAACGCTTATCACCATTAAAAAATAACTCTTGCGATATTACATTTTCAATTTGATCCAACTTAATCAATAAGTTATTTCTGACTTGATAAAAGTCTTTTTCTGTCTCTTTTATCGTGATGTAAAATGAATCCCAAAGACAAGTATCTGCAAACTCAATCCAACTTCTATTTTTCGCACGCAAAACCAAGTTTTCGGGGTGAAGCTTATTGGGATAAGCCTCATCAAGATATTCGCAAATGACGGATGATTCAAATATAACGTGATCATCTACCAATAATAGTGGAACCTTTTTTAGAGGGGATATACGCATAAACCATTCAGGTGGGTTTGCTAAATCTATATATTCAGTTTCATGCTGAATGTCTTTATATTTTGCAGCTAGTTCAGCTTTTTTTACAAAAGGACACAGCTCAAAACTAATCAATTTTAGTTTCATTATCTTAAATAATATTGTGGATCATCATTTTTTTAGCCATGGCTCTCGTTATAACTACTTTTATTAAACCAGGTAGAATGATTGGGCAAAATAAAACATAATAACCCTAAAAAAATATAACCTAACATCTGATTTACTGAAGACCACTCTTGCAATATATAGTGACCAAACAGCAGGCTCAACATAAAAGCAAACCAGGCATAAACCGCGTAATTTTTGTATTTATTTACGAACAAAGACAAACCAAGCAATATTTCGATAAAAGGTATTATTTTGAGGTATAAGTTTATTAAAAATGGCGGCAAATTTATTCTGAGATCTCCTTGAAAAAGCTGAGAATAATAATTAAAAAAACCATTTTCACTAAAAAACTTACTCGTCCCCGCAGTCAGTAATATAAGTATCATCGTCATCCTAACCATTCTCTCAGCATCTTTTAATTTCTGTTCAGAAATCATTTTTCACCCTCATTATTATCCGTTCACTGGCCTAACAGCGTTTAATTACAAACCTTGACTGTTAAGCAATCGCGGCAACTGTATTGAATCTGATATTTCACGAGAAAATTTTGCAGACGTAAGTTGCTCTAAAAGAACAAGTGCAGATTGATAGCTGACAACTCCGCCATTAGAGGTGATGATATTTTCATCAATCACCACATTTTGATCGTATTGAACATTAATTTCAGGATATTGGCTCGCAAGCTCTTTTTCCCCGCCAAACCACGTCGTCGCTTTTTTACCACTGAGAACACCGGCCTCAGCCAGTAGAAAGGCACCCGAGCAATTGCTCGCAAGCCATTTGACGTGACGGCCTTGGTTTTTAATAAAAGTGATTAATTTGTCATTGGCTAATAAAGGCTTCATTTCGTACGCGCTAGGAACAATTAAAACATCAAGTTTAATATTTTTTTCAATCACCATATCAGCAAGAATATGTAAGCCTTCTTCCGTTTTTATTCTTTTTTTTGTTCCTACCGAGATCGTCAGCACCTCATAGTCTGCAAACCATGCTTTTTTTGTCGCTGCCCCAAAAACCTCAATCGGAGCCGTTACATCACTCGTCAATACGCCATCAAAAACCAGGATACCAATTTTTAGATTTTCAGCCTGGGTATTCGTAGTTAAAAATGTTCCGGTTATGAATAAAAACAGCACTAAGGGTTTCATTACTTTTTCCTCGTTTATCCTTTAATTTAAAGATTGTATGCAAACTCATTTTTAGCGTAAAGTATGTAGCCTGACTTATACAATTGAATAATATTCACGAATGGATAAACTACGACTACTTAAGCTATTTCTTGCCGTAGTGAATGACGGTAGCTTTGTGACTGCCGCCCTGAATTTAGGTCTATCTCCATCTACAATAAGCAAAGCCGTGACTCGGCTCGAAGAAAGTCTGGGTATTCAATTATTCCAACGTAATACACGTAAGCTTAGACTGACCACCAGTGGCGAACAATATGCGGCGGCTGTCAAAAATTTTATTGAGCAGTTGGAATGCTGCGAAAACAAGATGAAGCAGTCTAACAATCAACCCCAGGGAACATTGCGCATCAATGTCCCTGTTTCATACGGTAGACTTTATATTACGCCGATGATTAAGCAGTTTTATCTTTTGTATCCGGATATTAAAATTGACTTGTCGTATAGTGATGAATACATCGATCTTATTGAACAAAGAATTGATGTCTGTATTCGCAGTGGCACGGTAAAAGATAGTCGATTAGTCATACGTCAACTCAGCCCTATCGATTTTTTTATTTGCGCGTCTCCGACTTACCTGAAAAAACAGGGTATACCCAAAACAGTACAAGAATTTTCTGAGCACCGGTGGGTTCGGTTTAGATATAAACAAACAGGAAAACTAATGCCCATAATAACGCAAGGAAACTCAACACAACAACACCCCGATGAATCATACATCGTTGATGATGGTGAAACACTTGCGGAACTCTGTGCAGCCGGACTTGGACTGACCCAAATACCGCACTTTATTGCCAGAAAATGGCTACAAAAAGGAAGTATTGTTTCACTATTTCCCGCCTATCAAGCACCCGACCAAGGCGTTTTTATTATGTACCCTAAAAGAGACTATCTTCCTGCAAGAGTCAAAGAATTTGTCAGTTTTATCTGCCAAAAAATTGAAACAATGGATGAAACACCCATGAAAACATGGGCAAAAGATATCCGGCAATGGAAGAAATAAAAGGCTAAAGCCGTTCTTTTGTAGTGTTAAGACACCCAAAAGCCGCAGTTATAACGCTTCCGCAGAGCGGGAGGCTTGACAACGGGTAGCAGCAGCCCCAAGGGCTGCCAAAGTTAAAATTTTGTGTGGCTGAATATTACCAGGTTAAAAATCCCCTTCCTCATCCGAGCCTCGACCATCTAATTGCTCTTGGCTTCGTATCAATGCCAGAGCTGTTTCCTGATAAATAAAGGCAGTTTGAACGCCCACCATACAAGCTGCCACTTTTCACCCAAAGAGAGCTGCAAGTTTTTAAGATAATCACCGAGGTCAAACAGGGCTTCCATATTGCCATTAACCGTTACTGTACCCTCAAGATATGCTTCGGTTAACCAAGTGAACCCTGAGCCAGCCAAGAGACCAGCGTTCGGTATTCTTTCTCAGGGAGATTCGGCATCGCATAGGGCATGCCCCACAAGGGATGCTCCTGGGTAAACTCATCGATTGTTTCCAGCGTCGGACAGCTCTCTTTTCGGTTAAGTCCCAAGGTAAAACTCTTAGACAATTGATCTTGATTCGGTAGTGGATACTGCTTTTTTAAACTTAACAAGTGGTATAATACTGAATTTTTTAAATTATTTTATGGGGTTTGCTGTGCCTCATTCAATACCGGAGTAAATCCACGCATACGCCACTGATCTGTTGTCTTAGCATCAATAAACAGACGTGTCGGTTGCATAGTGGTAATGCGTTTAGGTTCGTAGATACGTTCTTCACTGGCACCCCGCCTCAAACCTTCATTTGAAGAAAGTTTTAACTGGCAAGGAGCATCGTAACAACCGTGACAAACCACACAGCGACGTTCTAAAATAGGCTTAACCTGTGTTGTTCAAATTTTACGGGGACATTGAGCAACGTCGACGATGCCTGTTCAAGGTCGTGCTTCATTGAGTGCGGTGTCTCTTGCACGCTATAAATAAAAGCCATTAATAACAGAGCAATCACCAAGATGATCAGAAGACTACTGCCTTCCGGGAGCTACAGTCCGTCGGCTTTCGTTCGCTAGTTTCGGCTAACTTATTGACCACAACTATACATTTTTCGGGGCTCAATACTGACCCTGTACGCTTGTTCCATCCAGCTTCAGACCCCCGTTACCGGTTTTGCCTGTGGACTTCACTACCAACCCGCTGGCTAAGCTTTAGTTGGGTGGGAATAAGACCAATATGATCTGCACCCACTAGGTAACAACATCGAATTTCATGACCTCCTTTTCAATCCCTTCGACTTGGATTTATCTTGGCACGAGCAACAACTTGTTATGTTTTTACTCAAAAACTGGCTCCATAAATGAACGCTCAAAACTTAGAAAGCATTTTGTTTTTCTGTAATATTCCATTGCCGATTGGCATTCGGAATCTTCGGCTGCCTTCTCTCGGTATATCTCATATTCAGCAAGACTGGGAAAAGTAAACAATGCTATAGCAATATTATTTGGGCCTTCATGTGGCAGAAAATAACCATGATGCTTGCCACCAAATTTTTCTACCAAAGGAATCCAGAGCTTTGCATAATGCTCAAACTCTTTTCGTTTGAATGGATCAATTACATATCTTAAATAGCATGTGATCATGATTCCTCCTTTAAAACATAACGAGGCTGTAGAAAAACCCTCATCGAAAAATTTGTTGTAATTTTAATCAAAAAAACGCGTTCCTACGCGAATTCCAGGTCTGTTTACCCCTGCAACTTTTCATTCATGCGCTCTCCGCACGATTTATTTTTGAAAAAATTGCTC
>CAYQVF010000082.1:0-12660 GCA_964421045.1 uncultured Chromatiaceae bacterium | reverse complement strand
CTTGACGGAGCACTAGCCTGACACAGGGAGTACACCAGCGACGTAGTGCAGTCGAGCCGACCCCGAACTTTTTACTGGCTTCGCCGAGACCAAGCTGGTTTTCCTTGATATATTTGACTGTTTCTTGTTTAAATTCTAAGTTGTAAGTTTGGGGATGCTCAAACGCTATGGGCATATACAACGTATACTATTACGCTCCGTAGACATAAAATCAATGCTGAAATTTATTCTAAAATCCACTCGGATGGGATGTAATCACGTGCTCATTTCCAGAAAAGAAATCAATCCTTCCAGGGCAGCGGCTACTGTCGCTTGACGAATATCCTTTCTATTTCCATGAAATAGTTTTTTTTCTGTACGCGTGATTTTCTGAATTCCGCTCCAGGCTAGACAAACCGTTCCCACTGGTTTTTCTAATGTACCACCACCAGGGCCTGCGATACCGCTAACCGCGATGCTATATTCCGCATGACTATGCAACAATGCGCCTTCAGCCATTTGTTTTACTACCTCTTCACTCACCGCACCATACTCAGTCAAGGCTTCGTGATGTACTCCCAACAACTCCTGCTTCGCGATATTAGTATAGCTTATGAAACCTCGGTCATACCACTGCGAGCTTCCTGGAACAGCCGTAATCACTTGACCAATCCACCCCCCGGTACAAGATTCTGCCGTCACCACATGCGCATTTTGAACCCGCATTTTTTCACCCAATTGCTCGGCTAAACCAATCAAATTTGTACTCATACCTTCTCACCCATAAAATATATTGCTCTCGATGGTCACGAACGAACTACTTTTTTGCTTGATCCTGGTTACTACTTCTAGGGGGGACTCCAGAAAACAGGTGTATCGTGCCTTAGATGTCGCTATAAAAGCAGTGAAACGGTTCCGGGTCAATTTTTATACTACTATTAGGGTAGAATACCCCCTCCTGATCAACATGGTTCGAACCGAAGATGCCAAACAAACTTAAAGATGTCGCGATCACGCTCTTAACCCAGTACCCGTGGCCCCATCATGCCTTATCTCGCGCTATACATGCGGTAACCCGTATTAAATTACGACCCATCAAGACCTGGCTGATACGCCGCGCAATTAAATTATTCAAGATAGATATGAGTATAGCTCAACATTCAAACATTGAACGTTACGAGAGCTTCAATCACTTTTTCACTCGAGCGCTCAAACCAGAGGCACGTCCGATAGTTCAAGGGAAACATGAACTCGCCTCTCCTGTTGATGGTTTGGTCAGTCAATTAGGCAAGATAACCCAAGGTGAAATTTTTCAAGCAAAAAATCATAGTTTTGATGTTACGACCTTACTAGGCGGATCAGATCAGCGTGCCGCACCTTTTAGCAATGGCTATTTTAACAATATATATTTATCACCCAGAGATTACCATCGCATCCACATGCCTTGCACAGGAACACTCAAAGAAATGGTTCATATTCCAGGCCGGTTATTTAGCGTAAGTCCACGCACGACACGGGTCGTCCCTGGGCTTTGTGCTCGTAACGAACGGGTTATTGCCTTGTTTGACACGGAATACGGCCCCATGGCCATGGTATTAGTCGGAGCTATATTTGTCGGCAGTATTGATACCGTATGGAGTGGCAATGTCACCCCCCGCCCGGGTAACTTAGTGCAACGGTGGGATTACACACTAGCACACAAAGATAACCCCCCTCTTACCCTGCAACGTGGAGCAGAAATGGGGCGTTTTAACATGGGTTCGACTGTCATTCTACTCTTTGGTGAACAAGCCGTCAGCTGGGATACGGCGATCCAACCGGAATCGTCCGTGCAGATGGGACAATTGTTAGGAATAGCGCACTCTAAAAAAATATTTCAATCGTAAATAGTGCTCGCCCGAAAACTATTTAACTTCATGATTTAATATTAAAAACCACTCCATTCCTGTCACGAAAAAAGCTACAATTTCGAAGCAAAACACCTAATTAAAAAAAGTAGAGCAACACTATAGGCGTTGTTTTTGCCTAAAATCGTACCTAGTTTCACGGGTTTTCGCGCGGGTCTTACTATATTTATCCGTTAAAAACTATTGTCTGGGGACTCGCGATTCAATAAAGAATAATAATATAAAATTTCGTGCGCATTGTTAATTCATAGCATCTAACTGTTTTAATTCTTCCATATCAAAACCGGCCTGCAAACGCGCCTCGTAGGAAAAAGGGCCACGCAGTTTTCCTTTAAGATATTTATGCAACAAGGTTTGAAAAGTGACGTTCGGATCCAGGTTACGTTGTTTACAGCAGTAATGAAACCAACGACTACCTACCATGACATGACCAATTTCATCGCGTAAAATAATGCCAAGTACACGAACCATATCATTATTACCAATGGCTTTAAAACGCCTGCTGATTCCTGGTGTCACATCCAAACCCCGCGCCTCCATGACTCGAGGTACCAAAGCCATACGCTCTAACACGTCATGGGCTGTACGCTGAGCCATATCCCATAAACCATCATGCGCATCAAAATCACCATAACGATAACCTAAATCGCTCAAACAGTCACAAACCAAACCATAATGATAAGCCTCTTCATCCGCCACACGAACCCAATCATGGAGATATTGTTCTGGCATATCACGAAAACGATACACCGCATCCCAGGCTAAATTGATGGCATTAAATTCAATATGAGCAATAGCATGTATTAACGCAGCCTGCCCCTCAAGAGTCCCTAAAGAACGCTTTGGCACCTCACGAGGAGATATTAATCTTGGTTTTTTCGGACGTCCAGCTTCAGCAATAGCAGCAGGTATTTTTTTTGACAAAGATCCCAGCACACCATCCCGCCACTGTTGCGCATAAAAACGGGTTTGTTTCGCTTTTTCTTCTGGATCAGAGAGAGATAAACATTCAAAAGCTACAGTATAAATATCGTAACGACTCAGCATGCTCATATTAAGTACCCCACCACCATCATTATTTTATCATTTATGGGTCTTTTTCGCGTGACTCCGCGTTGCATCTCCAGTCACATAGCGCACTATGCTCGTTTCGCTGCGCCTTGATTCATCCGAAAACACTGCAAAAATTGAGTTGAAATAATGATGGCTGAGCACTTATGAATCAGTTAAGGAATACGTGGGCACCAATTGTTGCCGTGGTCGTCTTTTCTTTAGCCCAATAGGGATTCACTTGTTCATGCGCATAGTAATACAACGCACCACCAGTCAGATCACTTGCGCCACGACTTAAATCCATAAATCGATGGTAATTATTATAGATATGTTTCGCTAATGCCCGACTATGACCCCAAGCTTTACGATCACGCGGACGATCGCTTTTGCCATCTTGTGTCCAGCTAAACTGGCTGCGTTGCCAAACAACGGAGCAAACCGAACTGGGATAACGAGGACTCACAACACGATTCATCGTCACATAAGCAACCGCGAATTGCCCTTCCAGAGACTCGCCTCGCGCCTCATGATAAATATTCATCGCCAAACAGTTTAATTCAAGTTCGGATTCAGCGACAACAGAGAACGACATCACTGAGAAGATAAAAGCGAATACATACGGCATAAATACACCCCTTCAGATACATCTTTTTCTTGAGCAATAAAAGCCGCCTAAGACATCAATTTCGCAGGGGTTACTACCTTGTAGCGGGTTGGCTTTTTATATTTAAGTTCAATACGGGGTCAATTTATTTTCTTGGTAGAAACACATCCTGACCAGTACAAAGAATAGTCTAGCAAAAATCCCTTCTTATTAAAACAAAAAAATTAATAGTGTATTTAACGCGATCTATAACACTTTGATTTATAAGCTATTCAGGATTCACCGAGACCTTTTAACAGGTCTTTTTTAATATCTTCTAGCGATTCCAGACCCACAGCAATGCGTATCAGCTCGTCCTTAATACCCGCTTGTACGCGTTGCTCAGGCTGTAGGCGCCCATGCGTGGTCGTTGCGGGATGGATTATGGTTGTTTTGGTATCACCTAAGTTAGCGGTCACAGACAGCAATTGACAGGCGTCGATTACAGCCCAGGCTTCAGCTTGCCCACCTTCAACTTCAAAAGACACAATACCACCAAAAGCAGATTGCTGGCGCACCGCTAAAGCATACTGTGGATGTGATTTCAAACCGGGATAATAAACTTTTTTAACACGTTGATGCTGAGTTAGCCATTCCGCTAAAGCGAGGGTGCTCGCTGAATGTGCCGTCATACGAATCGCCAGAGTTTCCAGACCTTTAAGAAAAACCCAAGCATTAAAGGGACTCATAGACGGCCCTGTCGTTCTTAAAAAGGGCACCAGTTCTTTATTAATTAACTCTTCCTTTCCCACTACGGCTCCACCAATACAACGACCTTGACCATCAAGAAACTTCGTTGCTGAATGAACAACAAGATCAGCACCCAACAATAATGGCTGTTGTAAAGCCGGAGTACAAAAACAATTATCAACGACTAATAAACAATCATGTTGATGAGCCAAATCAGCTAATGCTTGAATATCTGCAATTTCGGTTAAAGGGTTAGAAGGTGTTTCAAGGAACAACAGCTTGGTATTTTTTTGGATGGCCGCTTCCCACGCCGGTAAATCGACAAGGGAGACAAAACTCGTCTCAATACCAAACTTAGCCAAATAGTTATTGCTCAGTATTGTTGTAGTACCAAATAGAGATTGAGACAACAAGACATGATCGCCTTGTTGCAATAAACCCAGAAAGACAGCGAAAATAGCAGACATACCTGAAGAAGTCGCCATACAACACTCACCCTGCTCTAAAGCAGCCAGGCGTTCTTCAAAAACGCGCACCGTTGGATTGGTGAATCGTGAATAAATATTGCCCGATTCTGCACCCGAAAAACGCGCAGCGGCTTCTGCAGCAGACGAAAAAGTAAAACTCGATGTTGGAAATATCGGCTCTGACTGTTCACCTTCATGCGTGCGATGCTGCCCTGCTCTCACGGCAAGCGTTGCTAAATCATACTGATTGTTATTACTCATTACTTGAATTACACCGCGTTATGCAGATCAATGCCTGCCGTCTCGCCATTTTTTGAGGCATTTTTCATTTTATCCGCACGTACGTTACCTATCTTTTCAAGATACACATTATCCACATCACCCGTCACATATTTGCCCGTAAAAACAGAAGAATCAAAAGCAACCAATTCAGGGTTACGTTTACGCACAGCCATTTCAAGATCTTGCAAATCTTGATAGATCATCCAATCTGCGCCAATGGCTTCGGCTACTTCTTCAGTAGTACGACCGTGTGCAATTAATTCTTTTGCTGCAGGCATGTCAATACCATAAACATTAGGGTAACGTATCGCCGGTGCCGCAGATGCAAAATAAACCTTCTTTGCTCCAGCCTCTCTGGCCATATCAATAATCTGTTGAGAGGTAGTCCCGCGAACCACCGAGTCATCAACCAATAAAACATTTTTACCCCGAAATTCGAGATCAATCGCATTAAGCTTTTGCCTCACTGACTTTTTACGTAACTGTTGCCCTGGCATAATGAAGGTCCGGCCTATATAACGATTTTTAATAAAACCTTCGCGATACACCACACCCAATCGACAAGAAACCTGTAGCGCCGAAGTTCGACTGGTATCAGGGATGGGAATCACGACATCAATATCATGATCAGGTCGTTCTCTGATGATTTTTTCGGCCAAAGCGTCGCCCATGCGCAAACGAGCTTTATAGACTGACACATCATCAATAATAGAATCAGGTCTGGCCAAATAAACATATTCGAATATACAAGGCGCATACTGAGTTTTTTCAGCGCATTGCTGCGATTTAAAACACCCGTGTTGATCAATAACAACGGCCTCACCTGGCGCAATATCACGCACCAACTCAAACCCCAACGCATCCAGTGCAACACTCTCAGAGGCTATCATATATTCAGGCCCCTGACCTGTATTGCGTGTACCAAAAACAATGGGACGGATACCATAGGGGTCACGAAAACCAACGATGCCATAACCCGTAATCATCGCAACCACGGCATAGGCTCCCCGGCAACGGCGATGCACTCCTGCCACGGCTTTAAAAATATCTTCTTCCGTAATTTTCAAATTTTCAGAGCGTTGTAACTCATGAGCAAAGACATTCAATAAAACTTCAGAATCTGATTCTGTATTCATGTGCCGACGGTCTTCTTGAAATAAATGCTGTTTTACTTCTTCAGCATTGGTCAAATTGCCATTGTGCGCCAAACTAATGCCATAAGGCGAGTTCACATAAAAAGGTTGTGCTTCCGCGGATGATGAACAGCCTGCCGTAGGATAACGAACATGGCCAATCCCCATGGGCCCCCGTAAGTCCAGCATGTGGCTGGTACGAAAAACATCTCGAACCAAACCATTATTTTTGCGTAAATAAAGCTTTCGCCCATCACAGGTCACGATCCCTGCCGCATCTTGCCCTCGATGTTGCAATACCGTCAAACTATCGTAAATAGCTTGATTAACATTATTTTTGCCAACAATCCCGACAATACCACACATATGCCGCGCACCTTTTCAGTTTTAATGTTATGGGAGGTCAGTTCAACGAACCGATCAGATATTCAGCTTAGCGGCCAAACTCCGCTAAGATCAAATTTTTTCACTTCTTCAATACTGGTAGGAAGATACTGTTTTAGCATTTCGGCAACGACCTGAAATTGCGGTATAAGCTGAGATTCAAGCCACCAGGCATCAGAGGAGTAAGGTAAATAGTGACCGACTAAAACAAACACACAGACCAATACAACACCACATGCACTGCCGAAAAACAAACCCAACGTCCGATTGATACCACTCAAGCCCGTCTTAGCAATCACGTGAGCAATCAGAGCACTGACAATGCCTCCAAGCACAGTTACTGCAACGTATAAAATAATAAAGCTAACAGCAATTCTCAACGGTTCGATCGAAATATAATCCGTTAACCAAACTGACATATTCGAGGTAAATAGTATGGCGATAAGCCCTGCAGAAATCAATGTCAGCAAATAGAGCGCACCCCGCACGAAGCCAACCCACAAACCAATCAATGAAAAAAGTATAATAACACCAATTAAAGCAAGATCAATCGTCGCCATCATCATCCAACTTATTTCAATTTGACTAACATAGCCTGCATTTTCATTTGTTCCTCTATCCTATTTTTTACTTTCTTGGCATGAGCTCTTGCCATTTGTGGACCGATCCGGACACGAACAACGACTTTACCACCAGAACGGCTTGTGCTCACAAAGGCTTTATAACCCAGTTGAGCCAATTTTTTACGCAGGCGTTCCGCATTTTCTTTTTTTCTGAAACTACCCACCTGCACAACCCATGCCGAAGAAGAACCTGTTTTAACCGAATGCATTTGAGGTTGAGACTTAACTATGACAGGAGGGACTTTAACAATACTCGCTGTTTCTATGGCTGTCTGTTGGGTCTCTTTTGGCTGAGTGGCGACAGGCTGAACGATTGATGCTTGCTGTTGAACCTCCTTTTTCATCTCGGGACGTAACATTGCTTCAGGCTGAGTACTGACGATATTAACAGCCGTTGTTTTTTCTTTGTTAACGGACGAATTGACAGCCGGCGCATCTAAAACCGGCCGATCCATTTCTCTGGACAATAAATCATCATCAGAAGTTGAGCCCAACGCTCCAGTTGAACCTAGCGCTCCAGCTGAGCCAAGCGCACCCTCATCGCTCACATTACCCTGAGACCAGGCCTTTAAATCTACCGTCGAAGTTTGCATTTCCAGCTGCGGCTTAGGAGGAATAATGGACTCCTTTACCTGTGTTATTTCCGTTTCATCAGAACTAAACATAGGTATCGCAATAACGCCCAACGCAACCAGCACAACCCCGCCAACAATACGTTTTTTTAGTTTTTCATTCATTCAGTATTTTCACCTTTTTGAGCGCCTAACCAACAAGGGGCTATCAATAACTTATGCATCTTGTATCCCAGCTTAGAGCTCCTCTTTGAACATTGAAGGCAATCAGAACGTTCAACAAAAAGAACCCAAATTTGTGCTCCACTTGCATAAGTTATTTCATTCTCATTCCTTAAAGAGTTTGTCCGAAAATAGCAATCGTAGCGAGAGCAAGCAATTTTGCACCCGCAAGGGGCATAAAAATCAGGTTTTTCGATCAAATAATGAAATACATCCTTTTATTTCATTATTTGAGGTCGTTTTGCGATCCCAATTCGCTCCCAACGAATGGGTGAGGCGAATAATGAGTCTATAATACCCATGACGTTATAGTTTAACGAAAATGATCGAAAACTGCCCAAAATGGCTTACTCTTGCTACGATTGCTATTCTCGGACAGCTTCCCCCTAGGCAAGAGTCAGTTAGATGTAAACGCATATTATGCCTTTATACCCGCTAAAAAGCACGCCCTCAATTCATCCCAAAACACTCAGCAAATATGAATATTTTTTCATTCACTATTAATTTGATCTTCACTTCGGTCAATATGAGTCTGCCTACTCTTTTGTCAAAAAGGCAGCCACCACATAGGTTGAACCGCAAACGATAATTCTATCCAGGCCATCCGCCGCTAATTCAGCGGCGGTATAAGCCGCTTTCACATCAAAAAATGTCTGGGCATGAATATGTGGTAAAGCCCTGACAAAATTTGCTTTTAAGCACTCAATGGAGGCGCCTCTTTCTACCTGCAAGCCACATAGATACCAATAATCTACAGCTTCAGATAAAGTTTTCACAACATTAATAATATCCTTATCTACCAACATGCCTAATACAAGATGGGTTTTCCCTTCGTTCGATCTGCTGTTTAACGATTGAGCTAGTTTTTGAGCACTCTCAACATTATGTGCAATATCGAGTATAGTCTCTACTGATCCAGATACATATTGGTATCGCCCTATCAACGATGCCTCGCTCACACCCTGATTACGCTGACAAACTGTGACTTTGAGCTGCTGAGCCAACAACGCCACTACCATCAATGCGGCTGCTACATTTTGATATTGCACCGCACCGAATAAGCCCGGCGGGGGTAATGCCTCGGCAGATTCGTTTTGCGAATGCCATCGCCAATTATTTTCGGCGCATTGATAGTCAAAATGCTGTCCCAACAGATATAAAGGCGCGTGTACAGCATTGGCATGATCCACAATAGACTGGGGTAGATCTCGACTACCAAAAACGGCGGGCATCCCTGCTCTGAAAATGCCTGCTTTTTCATAGCCAATGGCGTCGAGATCCGACCCCAGCCACTCAGTATGATCTAAGGAAATCGAGGTCACAACCGCAACATCAGCATCAACAATATTAACGGCATCAAGCCGCCCCCCTAAGCCCACCTCAAGCAAAACAACATCTAGTGTTTTCGCACGCACAAATAAATCTAATGCCGCCAAGGTGCCAAATTCAAAGTAGCTCAGGGAAATGTCAGCTCGCGCCTCTTCAATACGCACAAAGGACTCACACAGCAGCTCATCACTACATTCGCGTCCACCAATACATATTCTTTCGTTGTAACGCTGCATGTGCGGCGAAGTATAAGTGCCAACCTGGTAGCCTGCGGCACTATATATCGACTGCAAAAAAGCAATGGTCGACCCTTTGCCATTCGTTCCTGCAACGGTAATCACCGGGCAAAGCATACTTTCAATCCCCATACGCTGCGCAACCAAAGCAACCCGCTCCAAACCCAAGTCAATGGCTTTCAAATGTACATTGGACTGATAGCTTAGCCATTCATTCAGGCTAAATTTTTTTTTATTTATTGAAATACTAAACATTCTAACTTTTCCGTTATCAATGATACCCTGGCGTTATGTTGTCAGTGTTAGCGTGTACAGATGTGCCTTAAATTCGGTTTTTCCGATTGAAAAAAGTGAGGAAAAACTGAAAATGAGGTGCAGATGCGCATGAAAACATCTACAATAACGCTATGGGTATAAGAGCCGCCAGATCAAATCTGATCTCTTTCATCATTTTTCTGGCATTTTCGATTAACGCCGTTGACCAACGTCCTATTTTCGATTGATAGAGCGGCACATACTTATTTAACTCAACAGAATCAGCCAAACGGAAAGTATAGATCATGCTCAACTGTAGATATTGCTACACCGGAAAATAGACAGGGTACGCATTTGCGCCTGTATTTGCACCCGTTTTTCCTCGCTTTTGCGCTGATCTACTGGCATTATTTTATTCATATTATTCATCAGAATGCCCGCCATGTCTACCTGCGCCTTGTCTAATATGAAATGAGCCTGAACCCCGAGAGAGCTCAATCAAAGGTTGATAAAAATAAGGCAGCATAAATTTTAACTTTAGGCGACAACGCTCTTGAAAAACACCGTGTACATCCATTAGAACTCAACAACCGATAAACCAGAATTATGAACCCGACCCTGACAGTACCCAACCCTATTATTGATAACCTTCAATTTATTGATAATCCGTTTAAAAAAGACAGTTTTCCCGCTGCAGCCTACCTGGAAAAAACAATTCCAGAGATGGATCTTGATCTTGAGTTCGCGCTGAAATTTCTCTATAGCTATAATGGCAGTACGGCCACCTTTAATAGCTATCGGCGAGAAATCGAGAGGTTATTGCAATGGGGCTGGCGTATTGAAAAACGCTCAGTTATACGTTTGAAACGTGAAAACATTGAAGCGTTTATTCAGTTTTGTACCCATCCTCCGATGGCATGGATTGGTACCAAAAATGTTTCACGTTTCAAAAACCAAAATGGCGAACGTGTTGTTAACAAAGATTGGCGACCTTTTGTCATCACGGTGTCTAAGTCAGAATTTAGAGCCGGGGCCGAAGCGAACCCCAAACAATACTGTCCCTCTCAATCTGCAATCAAATCGACCTTTACGGTATTGTCATCATTTTACGTCTACCTCATGCAAGAACATTGTGTAGAGTCCAACCCTGTCGCTCTAATCAAACAAAAGAACAAGTTCGTTCGCAAAGATCAAATCAAACCCTTAGTCAGACGCATCAGTACACTGCAATGGGATTACGTACTCGAAACGGCAGAATTAATGGCCACAGAAACACCTGAGGAACATGAGCGCACACTTTTTATTATGACTTGCCTTTTTGCTATGTATCTGCGAATTTCGGAGCTTGTTGCTGACGAACGTTCGACACCCGTGATGGGGGATTTCTACCAGGATAATGACAAAAACTGGTGGTTTAGTGTCACCGGTAAAGGCAATAAAAACCGTACCGTAACGGTTTGTAACGATATGTTAATATCCTTAAAACGATACCGAATATTTTTAGGGCTATCGCCTCTACCCGCAGTAAAGGATCAAATTCCACTTATTTCAAAAATAAAAGGGAATGGCCCGATGACGAGTACGCGTCAAATTAGACGAATCGTACAAGATTGTTTTGATGCTTCTTTTCAAAAAATGAAAGACGATGGTCTTGAAGAAGATGCTTTAGACCTAAAAACAGCAACAGTTCACTGGCTGCGTCATACGGGCATATCAGAGGATGTAAAATTCCGTCCGAGAGAACACGTTCGAGATGATGCTGGACATGCCAGCATGGCGACCACAGACCGCTATATTGATTCGGATTTACGAGAAAGACATGAATCTGGAAGAAAAAAACGGGTTAAGGATGTCAGTTGAATATACCCCTGGCGCTTGGAATTTAGGGGGTAGTGTGCACTCATTTTATGGCTAAACAAAATGGCGAGAAATTTTAACGCCGCAATGGAATAAAGAGGACGTGCAATGATACCTAAATTTCAAACGCCAGGGGTATACGACTAAAAAAAGTGAAGCGCGTCACACTTTATAGCTTACATTCTCAATGTCGGGTGCTATTTACCGTAAATTAGTTTAATTAATTTACTTAAGGTGATGGCATGAATAAATTAACTGTAAGTGGCGTCCTCTTTGTTGCTCTCATGGTGTTTTCGCTAAACAGCTCTGCCTGTGACTCAGGTCTTCGTGACCGAATAAAAATGACGCTTGCCAATGCGATTGCCTTGCAGAAAATAAATGAAAACACCATGCTTTATAATATGAACACGGGGGATTGTGAACATACAGGACTGATCAGCGCCCAGCAAGATGTAAGAAAATTTATACCACAAGATGAAATTTCTCTCGGAACATACAACTTTTTTCGTCTAGACGGTGTTGATTCTATGACAGCATTAAAAAAAATTTATAAAATAAATTAAAATAAAGAAGAAATTATGGTACATTTGCATGCTTGATATAAACACTCAGATATTGATTAAAGGTATAGACAATGAATGTAGATCAACACATCAAAGTTGCTCAATGGCATCTGGAACAAGCTCGCATGCACGCTACAAAGGATGGATATAGTTGTGGTTGCCCAGCAAATGAGCATGACCAAAAAGCAATTAATGCCATTGAGTCAGGAAAAGTTGAAGAAGAAGTTGCTTGCGCAGCCCCTTCTAAATAAGCTTCTATCTGCATAACAATAAACCCACCATATAGTGGGTTTATCTGTTTTATTCCTAATGTTCCTCTAAGTTTTTATTTCTCTTCTAATAATATCCCCTCAAGTCTTTTGCCAGCACAACGATATACAGTAAGTATGGTATATACTTGTAACAAAAATGCAACTACTCAGCGAGTAGTCAAAGTTAGCAATAACGGCTCAGATTGTCTTTGAA
>CAYQVF010000081.1:0-12740 GCA_964421045.1 uncultured Chromatiaceae bacterium | reverse complement strand
ACTAGATGCATGCGTATCCCAGCGCAATAAAGCCTTAATCGCACTTATGTCAGCTAGCTTGATTTCCAAATCTTTTTCTATTTATGACGAATTAGTATCGTATACCATCAACAACAAAAATTTATTTCCAGCCATTGAGCTAGTTTCCGTGTTACTGAAGACATGGAGTTATAGCAAAAAGCAGATTTCATCCAAAGACTCATTTAATAAACTAAAATTTCACGCACTCGAAAGTATTCATGCGGTACTGAATAGCAAACCACGCAAGGTAAATGACTGGTCAATCAAAGATAAAAATAGATGTAATTGCGCTGATTGCCAAATTCTAGGTCAGTTTTTGCTGGCATCAGAGAAGAAAAAGATTATTTGGCCATTAGCGAAAGGACGCCGACAGCATATGCACCAAGTAATAGGCAGCATGAAGCTGCCGATAACGCACACGACTGAACGAACCGGCTCACCTCACAAATTGCATCTAACAAAAACAAATCTGCTGTTTAAGCGCGAAACAGGACTCCGAGATAGGTATAAAAAAGCGGCAAACTCGTTAGGGGAAATCAGAAATTGAAGTGCAGTGGATCAAGTGGTCACCTCACATTACCAATATTTACAAGTAAATCAGTATGTTATCTATTAAGTAGCTCAACGTCGGATGAAAACATAGAAACCAGGTAGTCGCAACAAACATAACCTATTAATTTTATTAAACGGATGGCTTGGGGGAATTGTAACAACAAGCGCCGCGACAGCGAAACATCGCAGCTAACTTGTTGTTTTCAAAGAATATGGCGCGCCTGGAGCGATTCGAACGCCCGACCGCCTGGTTCGTAGCCAGGTACTCTATCCAACTGAGCTACAGGCGCGAATAGGTGGGGAATTATGTCGATTTGATGCTTGGGTGTCAAGCAATAAAATTTGCCATTTTATTGCTCAGATGGCGGAGGGCGAGGGATTCGAACCCTCGATAGAGTTTCCCCTATACGCCCTTAGCAGGGGCGCGCCTTCAGCCACTCGGCCAGCCCTCCTTCCTTGAGGGAAGGGATTATACGCATAATTATGCGTTGACGCGACGATCCGATGGAAATATTTTTTATCCGTTTGTTATTTTGCGTTTATTGACACAAAAAAAATGGCATCAATATGCCAATAATGTTTGCATATTGATGCCTGTTTGCATTTATTTTACATGATATAGAGAAATTTCTTTATTGACTGAAGACGTTTACGCATCTTCAGGTGTAAAATTTTGATTTCCCTCTTTTTCTTTCTGTATACGCTCATAAATTTCTTCGCGATGGACGGAAATTTCGCGTGGTGCATTCACACCAATCCGTACCTGGTTTCCTTTTATGCCTAGCACTGTTACCGTGACATCATCGCCTATTATTAGCGTTTCTCCCACACGCCGCGTTAAAATCAGCATGGTTCGCCTCCCTCATTACCTACTTTTATATGTAAAGGCTCAATCCTTGTTCCATCATCCTATTCCTGGTGTATTTAACGGCTGAGAGCTTGGAAACTGTAGATTTAATCACTTATTAAGGTGGTAATTTGTGCGCTATGTAACAATAACTTAAATTGCAATGTTCTAATCTGCATTATTCCGTTTCGTGTTGTGCTTGTATTAATTTACTTAAAATCATTGGCTTAGTATGAATTTTTATTTTCCTAGCCTATTTCTTTAGTTTGTTTGTTGATAATGACTAAAGTTGAAAAGTGAAGCTAAAGGTGTTGAAGTATGAGCCACCTTTGGATAATTTGTTCAGCTTTTATAAGGATTATAAGTATGACACTGACGTTGCATAAATTTGGCCCGTGCTGGGGGTTATCTGATCCGAGTCCATTTTGTGTAAAGCTGGAGAGCTTTTTGATCATTAATAATATTCAATATAATATTGGTGGTTATGATGCGAAGACCATCCTGAGCAAAGCGCCTAAGAAAAAAGTACCTTTTGTTGACCTTGAAAATGGGAAGCGTATCGGCGATTCTAATTTCATTATCCAGCGTCTTGCAAAAGACCTGGCTATCAACATGGATGAAACTCTAACTAAAGAGCAAAGTGCCATTTCACATGCCTGTCGGAGAATGTTGGATGAAAATTTATATTTTTCTCTTCTTTATAGTCGTTGGTGCGAAGATACGGCATGGAATGTGATTAAGCCTATTTTTTTTAGTGATATGCCGCCGGTCATTGGTGGTTTCATTACCGGACTCATTCGTAAAAATGTTAAAAAAGTGGTTTATGGGCAAGGAACGGGGCGACACTCAAGGGATGAAATTTATGCTATGGCCAATCGGGATTTGGATGCGTTGTCTGTGTTGCTGGGTGAGGATCGATGGTTTTTTGGGGCAAGCCAACCGACATTGCTTGATCTGACGTGCCATGCTTATGTTATTAATATAATTCGTCCCCCTATTGAAAACGCAATCAAAAAACATACGCTCACCTTAAGTAAGTTATGTGATCATGCCGAGCGATTACAAACACAGATTTATAACAAAAACTAAAATATAAAATAGTTTAAGAACCATTGTGATCTCAATGTAATGAAATACATCTATCCAGTTTTGTTGCTATTCAGCGCATTCGCCTACCTTTCTCCGGTTGTTGCAAATGATCAATTTGCAAAAGATATAGAAATTGCGCGTGAAATTTACTTAAAGGCAACCGATGGTAATAAACGAGCGGTACGCAGGGCAATAAAAACCATCCATAGGCTGGAAAGAAAATACAAAAACCACCCTTTAGTACTGGCTTATAAGGGGGGCGCACTTTCTTTGCGTGGCGTTAATATTGGTAAACGCCCACTTGATAGAATGCGTGAAACCGAACAAGGGTTAAATGTTCTTGACCGCGCTTTACGTAAACTGCGTAGCCACAAAGGACATTATCTTGAAGCGGTGGAGGCTCGGTTAGTGGCCGCATATGTTTTTATTAACTTACCCAATTCTTATTTTCATCGACTCAAAGAGGGTAACCACCTGGTTGAACAATTGCTGGCCCATCCCCGATTTGCAGACATGCCGTCCGAGTTGCAGGCGGCAATTTATTTTGCAGCGGCGACGAGTGCTGACAAACATAAAAACCAGGCTCAGCTTAAACATTATTTACAGCTCACACTCAAAACAGACCCGGACGGGAAAAGCAGCGAAGAGGCTCGAGCTTTGCTAAAAAGGGTAGAGCCCTAGATGAGTATACGACTGGCCTTGCACGCCATAACAAAACATTATGGCCACGGTGAAAATCAAGTTGCTGCGTTGCAGAATATTTCTTTTTCTCTTGCGGAAGGTGAATTTTTGGCCGTGCAAGGGCCTTCTGGCAGTGGCAAAAGCAGTCTTTTGAATATTTGTGGGTTAATTGATCAACCCAGTGAGGGGCAATATTATTTGAATGGCCGGGCTGTTGAGCAGCTAAGCGTCAAACAGCGCTGTGATTATCGTCGCCGTGAAATAGGTTTTATATTTCAGCGGCATCAGTTATTACCCGCCATGACAGTATATGAAAATATTGCTTATCCTTTATTTTTGAACAAAGTTAAAGCAAAGCAAATTAAACAGGAAGTCATGCCGTTACTAGAAAAAATAGGCTTGGGTCATCGCTGCAATCATCTACCCAAACAACTTTCTGGCGGTGAACGACAGCGAGTCGGTATCGCCCGTGCGTTGATCAAGCGACCTCAGTTGGTGATTGCCGATGAACCCAGCGCCAGTCTGGATCATCAGCACGCCCACACGAGTCTGATGTTGATGCGCGAACTCAATGAACAACAGGGAGCCAGTTTCATCCTGGCGAGCCACGATGCTTTTGTGGTCAAACATTGTGATCGTAAAATTAACTTGCTTGATGGGAGCCTGTCGAGTGAGGCATTGAGATCGACTCTATCATGAGTTTTTTTCTTATCGCTGTACGCAATATTTTGCGCAACCGAACGCGGGCGATCAGTACGATATTAATTATTTCCGTGGGCTTGGCCGCTCTGCTGACAGGGAGTGGTTTTATGCTCTCTACCTATGATTCGTTGCAGGAAATTGCCAAGAGAGTAGAAGGTCACGTCATCGTGCTAAACGAAGAATCCTTGCCCGCTCAGGGTGGGATCCACCAACAGCTCACCTTGTCTAACTGGGAAACGATTCAGGATGAACTGTGGGACGATGACCGAGTATTGCGTATTTTACCACGAGCACGATTTGAAGGGCTAATTCGTCATGGTCATAATAGTGCTGCTTTTTTTGGTACGGGTGTTGACCCCAAAGAAGAGTTTCGAGTTTATGGCCCGTTTCTGCGAACGACGGCGGTGCTCGATCCCTGGCTTTCGGATCAAGACATGCCGGATGTTGTGCTGGGTACGCAGCTTGCCGAAACCTTGTCGGCGACGACGGGGGATGAGTTAACGCTGCACACTTTGCGCAGTGATGGACAAACCACGGAAGTGATGGTGCGTTTGGCGGGTCTTTTTCATACGGGTACACCTGAACTCGATGATCACACTCTGATGGTGAATCTCAGCACGGTCAGCCATTTATTAGGTTTGGAAAAAATCAGTCAGCTTTCTATTTATCTTGAACACTATGAAGATGCGGCGGCCATCAAACAATTATTACAGACGAAACTAGAAGGCGTCCTGGTGCAAACCTGGGATCAACGAGCAGAACTCTATGATAAGGTAAAAGCTCAGTACGACCGTATTTTTGGCGTAATGGGAATCATTGTTTTGCTTGTCGTTTTCCTCGCGATTTCAAACACCATCGCGCTGGCGATGTATCAGCGTCGCGACGAAATTGCCACTCTTGGGGCGTTAGGTACCCCATCGACTCGTGTTTATGCTAATTTTATACTCGAAGCCTGTTTGATCGGTGTTGTCGCGACAAGTCTGGGTATGCTCATTGCCTACGCGATCGCCAACGCCATTAATCTTGCCAGCTTAATGATGCCCGCGCCACCGGGTAGAAGTGAAGGCTACCCCATCTACATTTATATTTCATGGCCTCACTATTTTGTGACCAGTGTCGTTCTTATTGTCATCGTTGCATTCGCTTCTTTTATTGCAACCTATAGCAATGCTAAGGTGAATATTGCCAAAGCTTTGTCCTAGACAACGCAGTTGGACGCGAATGTAAACGATAGCACAGATACAGGAGGATTCCAGGGGTGGAGAAGATAGGGCGACGCAGGATACCAAAGCCGACGACCCCATGGATGGGGGAGGTTAGGGATTAGTCGGGAACATAATCCGAGATAGCACTCCAAGAGCCAGGTATAAATGCGATACATCGTGGATCAACTGCGTTTTTAGGTTAAATGCGGCTATGGGGTGATTTACCCGTTGTCTTTATGATTGATTCTACAAGCAACTAACTGATCTAAAAATATGCCTACTGACACTATGCTGTCAGTAGGACGTGCTAATCTATTTTTTGTTAAATCGTAACAAAAGGAGATTAAAATGAGTGATGCAATGAAACAGCATGGTGCTTTTAGTTGGAACGAGTTGTTGACCACTGATGTAGCGGCGGCAAAAGCATTTTACGGCAAATTATTGGGTTGGAGCTTGAACGAAATTGACGCTGATGGTCTCGCATATACTATGGCTAAAGCGAATGACACCGAAGTCGCAGGCATTATGGCGATTCCCGAAGAGGCCAAAGGCATGCCGCCCACTTGGGGTGGCTATATCACGGTGGATGATGTTGACGCTGCTGTCGCACAAGCTGAGCAATTGGGCGGCAAGGTGCTCTGTCCGCCACGAGACTGTTCCGGTGTGGGTCGTTTTTCAGTTATTCAGGATCCACAAGGGGCTATGGTTTCATTGATTACCTATTTTAACAAGGAATAAAATCATGGCGGAACCGTATTTCAATCTGCAGACGTTTGAATTTTTGGATTCGCTAGCGGCCAATAATAACCGTGATTGGTTTCATGAGCATAAGCAGGATTACGAAATGCGGGTTCGCACACCGGCTTTTGAGTTTATTGCCGATGTAGCCGACGAGTTAGCGATTATCTCTCCTCACTTTCTTGCTTTATCGAAGAAAGTGGGCGGCTCTCTGATGCGAGTGAATCGCGATATTCGTTTTGGCAAGGATAAACGACCTTATAAAACCAATATTGGCATCCAGTTTCGTCACGAACAGGGCAAGGATGTTCATGCACCAGGTTATTACCTGCATGTTGAGCGAGAAAACTGTTTTTTGGGCGTAGGAATCTGGCGTCCTGATCGTGTTGCACTAGAAAATATTCGGAAACGTATCGATGAAAAGGGCAGTGTCTGGTTAAAAGCACGGGATAACAAGGGGTTTAAAAAGCGGTTTGAGTTAAGTGGTGATACTCTGACCAACCCCCCGCGCGGCTATGCTAAAACACACTCATTGCTTGAAGATATCAAACGCAAAGATTTCATCGCCATCAGTGAAATTAGCGAAGCCACTGTGATGTCAAAAAAGCTGCGGAAAACCGTGGTAGATCAATTCAGCAGTGCAACACCGTATATGAAATTTTTGTGTCAGGCGCTGGCATTGCGTTTTTAAATCATGCGCCGTGCTGATCGATTATTTCAAATTATCCAACTGTTGCGTCACGAACGTGTCGTAACGGCTCGCGACTTAGCGCAAAACCTGGAAGTTTCCGAACGCACTATTTATCGTGATATGCAGGACCTTTCCCTCTCTGGCGTACCTATTGCAAGTGAAACAGGTATTGGCTATAGATTGATGAAAGGTTTTAGCCTGCCCCCGTTAATGTTTAACGAAGAAGAGCTGACGGCATTGATGTTGGGTGCTCGTATGGTTCAAGCCTGGACTGATAAAAGTTTAGCGAAGGCTGCCAGTCATGCTATGAGTAAAATTGAGGTGGTGATTCCCGAACGACTCAAACCAGAGCTGGCACGGCAAGATATTCTAGTGCCCGATTTTGCTTTTTGTGACAAGGTAGCAGATCGACTGTTGCTGCTGCGTAGTGCAAGCAAGCAACAACGCAAGGTAATGTATAACTATATTCGCGCCGATGGCGAAGCCTCAAATCGCACTGTTCATCCTCTGGGTCTGTTTTACTGGGGCAAGGTCTGGACGCTCGTGGCGTGGTGTGAACTGCGCGATGAGTTTCGCCATTTTCGTTTGGATCGGATAAGTGATTTGGTGCTATTGAATATGCATTTTGAAGCTGTGTGTGGGCAAACTTTGCAAGATTACTTGAATACACTTTGCGATGAAAAGTAAATTTTTTTCACATACAATACGAAATATACCCATGGTGGTTATGAATTTAGGTGTTAGCGCGTACAGATGTGCGTGAAAACACCTAAATTCATAACGCTATGGGTATAGATAATAAAGTCGACAGAATATTTTAAAAATCAAAATTACTCGATTTTTGAATTTTTGTTTTTAGATAATACTTTAGGTAGATAGGTATAACTGGCCATCACTAATCCTATCAGTGCTCCATAAAGATGGGCATCGACAATAACAGGGCCACCGGCGGCTTCGGCTGAGCCGGGCATAGGTCCAAAAAATTGTTCCCATGCCAGTTTTCCAGAAACAGCAAATAAAAGTAGCCACTCGTAACGGTAACCTGAGGCGATGTTGCGGCAAATGCCAAAAATGAAAAAACTGTGTAGTATGCCTGACAGACCCACATACCAGCTGAGTTCGGGGTTAAACCAGTAAAGCCCTAAACTGACCCCCAAGCAAGAGGTCGTGAATAATATTAACCAAGTGAGCCAAGGTAGATTTTTTAAAAAAAGCCACCAGATAAGAGCAAACCCAACCAGGTTAAGCATCAGGTGGTTAGAGCTGAGATGCACCAGATGTCCAGTGATCAGTTGCCAGTAGGTCTGGTTGATCAAAAAATCACGGTTGAAGCGCAATAAGGTTTTACTTTCTGTTCCCAGGGTTTCGATAAACAGGCTGATTAATACAATGAATATAGGAACTATAAGCGAGGTGTGGCGCATCATCATTTAAAAATTTGAGTTTAGGTTAGGTGAGGTTTTTGTATCGAGCAATTCATGTAATTTTTGTTCAATAGCGGTAAAGCGTTTTTTATCATGAATGGCATGATTATTTTGATCAGTTAGGTAAAAAATATCTTCAACTTTTTCACCAAAGGTACTGATTTTGGCGTTACGCAAATTAAGGCCACATTCAACCAGTGCTTTGGCAACGATGGCTAGGAAGCCGGGACGATCTATTGCAATGACTTCCATTATGCTTTGATCTTTTGCAAGATCAGTGCTAAACGTGATTTGCGGTGTGCCGGAAAATTGTTTGAGGCGACGAGAGATGCGCCGCTGTGAAAGAATGCAAATTTCATCTGCTTGCTGAGCGGCTTGATGAATTCTGCGAAGTATCCTTTGTTGAATATCAGGCTGGTTTGTTAGTGGACGTCCTTCTGCATCCAGTACCAGAAAAGTATCAAGGACATAACCTTTGTTATTGGTGATGATGCGGGCATCTACAATATCAAGCCCCATTTCATCTAATGCCTGAGTGACAGATGCAAATAAATAAGCCTGATCTTTAGCGTAAATAAAAATGCTGGTCGCTCCCCGGCTTATTTCTTCTTTAAGGAGGACGATGGGTATTTCTTTACTATTGATGATTGCGTTGGCATGCCAGGCAATTTCATCGGGACGATATCGCAGGTAATAGTCATTGTTGAAATTTTTCCAGAGTGCTTGAACCGCTGCCGTATTGGTGGTGCTTGATTCAGTGAGCAGATCTAAGGCCGCAGCTTGAACATCCTGTATACGTTCAGTTTCATTTACAGGGTGTTCAAAACCCCGTCTTAACATTCGGCTTGTCAGGCGATATAGCTCTTGCAGGAGTGAAGCTTTCCAGCTATTCCATAACCTGGGGTTGGTGCCTTGAATATCTGCTGTAGTGAGCAGAAAAAGGTGGTCCAAGTGGTGTTGGTCGCCCACTATTCGGGCGAAATGGGTGATCACCTCCGGGTCGCTGATATCCTGTCGTTGTGCCGTTGCTGACATTAACAGATGATTTTTAACGCACCAACTTACCAAGCGGGCATCGTAGTTTTTCATCCCATGGTAAAGGCAAAAATCTAAAGCCACTTGAGCGCCTAGTGTGCTGTGGTCACCTCCTCGACCTTTTGCAATATCGTGTAAAAATCC
Source organism: uncultured Chromatiaceae bacterium (assembly GCA_964421045.1). Taxonomy (GTDB): domain Bacteria; phylum Pseudomonadota; class Gammaproteobacteria; order JAADHS01; family JAADHS01; genus JAADHS01. The sequence goes on along the minus strand of CAYQVF010000081.1, from coordinate 3,611 downwards.
GGCGAGATAGAGGGTTTCAGGTTTTGTCAGTCTATTGCATATTTTGTTGCAGAAAGGTTGTTCGTGAGCGAACTCAGGTACCGTCATTCGGCGAATATTACGCAATACCATCAGGCTATGTTCATCTACCGTGTAGGCATGAAATAGGTCATATTGCATGAGTCCGACGATTTTTCCAAAGTCGGGGATGTAGGTGGCGAGTATACCGTAACGATTCATGCGCCTTAATTGATGGGTTAGCCCTCTGGGCTGGCGAAATATAGAGATAAACAAGTCACGGTTTTGTTTTTTAGCACGAAAATTGTTATCGATTAAGGGCAGGCTGCTACGAATTAAGCGGATGGTGCTGGCGCGAACACCCTGGAGTTCAACGTGTTGTTGTAGTAGCAAAAAAAGTTCTAGAATAGCAGAAGGTGAGTGCGTAAACACGGCATCATGGGTGACTTCGATATAGCCATGATGGGATTGAAAGCGATCATTTATGGGGACAGGGCTTATTGGTTTATCGCAATACAATATCGCTTCTTCAAAAAGTTGGAGTAACATTTCATTAAGTCTGTTGATAGCGGTTATGGTGAGGTAATAGTCTTTCATAAAGCGTTCGACGGCGATATGATGTGCGTTGTCTTTGTAATCGAACATTTTTGCGATGTTTTTTTGGTGGTCAAAAAGTAACCTGTCTTCTCGACGTCCCGCAAGAATGTGCAAGCCCTGTCTGACCTTCCATAAAAACTCTTGCCCATCCATGAGTGTGACGTACTCTGACGCCGTTAAAAAGCGATGATTAACCAGGTCATGGAGTGTGACTGCTCCAAAGTGACGTTTTGCAACCCAGCCAATAACTTGAATGTCTCTCAATCCGCCTGGCCCTTCTTTGACATTCGGTTCCAGGTTTTGTACTGCATCATAGTGTTTACGATAGCGTTGGTTCTGTTCTTCACGTTTTGCTTCGAAAAATTGTCGGCCATACCAAATTTTATGTGGTGATACGGCTGTATTTATTTTGCTGAACAAGGGTTCTGCCCCAGCAATGAGATGGGTTTCCATGAGGTTGGTTGCGATAGTTATGTCGGCGGTTGCCTCGGATATGCAGCTTTCGATAGAACGAACGCTATGGCCAACATCTAGTTTAAGATCCCACAAGAGAGTAATAAACTGTTCTATATTTGTTTTGTGTTCTTCAGAATTGTCGTGACGTAATAAAATGAGTAAATCGATATCGGAGTAAAGATGAAGTTCACCTCGACCATAGCCGCCAACCGCGATCAGGGCGATATCCTGGTTGTCGTTACCAAAATAGCGATACCAAACGTGAGCGAGTATCCAGTCTATCAGTGTGGCGCGGTCTCTAACCAGTAAGGTGATGTTTTCCCCAGCCAGAAACCTTTTTTTTATAGCGTTATTAGCTTGCTGTATCGTTTTGCATAACAGGGGTGTCAATGCAGCATTGTCTGCTATGGCCTGTTCTAGGCAGGCGAAGTCAATTTCATTAAAAATCGGTCTGTGATTTGATTGCATACTTTAACCCTAAGTACGGGGCATTTAATAAATATTTATGAGGTTTGTGTTGTATCGCTTGGTGTTGTCAGGATGTCTACTCCTGTAGCGGTAACTAATAAAGTGTGTTCCCATTGCGCTGATAAGCTGCGATCTTTGGTGACCACTGTCCATTTATCCGGAAGTATTTTGCTATGTCGTTTTCCGGCATTGATCATTGGTTCGATGGTGAATGTCATCCCTTCTTCTAGCTGTATACCCGTACCTGGTTTGCCATAGTGGAGAACTTGAGGCTCTTCGTGGAATACCAGTCCAATACCATGACCACAGTATTCTCGTACTACCGAACAGCCATTTTTTTCTGCGTGTTGTTGAATGGTATGACCAATATCACCAAGATGGGTGCCAGGACGAACCAGCGCGATACTTTTTTGCAAGCAGTCGTAACTGACCTGGGTGACGCGCCGAGCGAGAATAGAAGGTTCGCCAACAAAGAACATTTTACTTGTATCGCCATGATACCCTTCTTTTATAACGGTAATGTCAACGTTTATAATGTCACCATTTCTTAGTGGTTTAGAGTTGGGAATACCATGGCAAATCTGGTTGTTTACCGAAGTGCAGATGGACTTTGGGAAGCCATTGTAATTGAGCGGTGCCGGAACGGCGTTTTGTACTTCCGTTATATATTGGTGGCATAGGTCGTTGAGATAGTCCGTACTGACGCCTATTTTAATATAGGGTTCAATGTAGATCAGTACATCCGCAGCAAGGCGGCCAGCCGTTCTCATTTTTTCAATTTCTTGGTCTGTTTTAATTAAAATTGCCATAATATTATCTCTCGTCCTTATGGCTCGGAACCCAGTGTCGCTGAGTTCTTCAGAAAATGGTCGCTGACATCATATCATTTACATATGCGTTCAGTCGGGTTTTCCTGTGAAGCTTAAAGGTGTTACTGTAACAGACGGAAAAATATAGGTAAACAAGGTGCTTATGTTTTAGTCTAGGGGGGAGGTGAGGTTGCTTTTGATTGTGGAAAACTCGTATTTATGGTATAAATCGCGCGGATGCGTTGTAACTGTAAACCGGGTTATGCTTAGCTTGAGGTTATGACTACAATCAATTTACATAAATTCGCACATACTTCGTCACGTCTACCAGGGTGCTTGTATCGAAACTTTAGGAATGAGGCTGTTGTAAAATATCCAGATGGGTATTTTAATAAAGACTTCATTTTTTACGATACAGGTTGGTATGCGGGAAGTATGGAGGACTAACCCTTAAAACAATCAGGAGTTTTTTGATGACAGCTATTTCTATGCGCCAAATGCTTGAAGCAGGCGTACATTTTGGTCACCAGACCCGTTTTTGGAACCCAAAAATGTCGCCCTATATTTTTGGTGAGCGTAATCGTATTCATATTGTTAATTTAGAAAAGTCATTGCCTTTATATAATGATGCGTTGAACTTTGTGGGTCGACTGGCCTCGAAAAAAGGTCGCGTATTATTCGTGGGCACCAAGCGAGCCGCGGCAGACGTCGTTAAAAGCGAGGCGGTACGCTGTGATATGCCTTACGTTAACCAGCGTTGGTTAGGGGGGATGCTGACTAACTTCAAAACAATCAAACAATCTATTAAACGTCTCAAGGAATTAGAGGCTATGGCGGATGATGGTCGCCTGGAACGTTTTAATAAAAAAGAAGCATTGGGTTTGAGTCGTGAGATGGCCAAGTTAGAAGCCAGTATTGGTGGCATTAAAGATATGAACTCCTTACCTGATGCCATTTTTATTGTGGATGTTGGGCATGAAAAAATTGCAATTCAAGAAGCAAAAAAACTGGGTATTCCGGTGATTGCGATTGTTGATACAAACAACAGCCCTTTAAATGTTGACTATGTTGTTCCAGGAAACGATGACTCAGTGCGAGCAATCAAACTGTATGCGTCAGGTGTGGCTGATGCAATTTTAGAATCGCGTGCTGCCACTGTGACACCTGCGGCTGCGGTAAAATCAGATGATTTTGTAGAAATTGAAGATGTTGCTGTAACCGAAAAAGTAGAAAAAGTAGAAAAAGTAGAAAAAGTAGAAAAAGTAGAAAAAGTAGAAAAAGTAG
>CAYQVF010000080.1:0-12770 GCA_964421045.1 uncultured Chromatiaceae bacterium | reverse complement strand
AAAACGCTACGGGTATACTAAAGTTTCACGCTTTTTTTGAATGTGAATAACGCTGACTACGGTATATGTATTTAATCGGGGTTTGTGCAACTTGAGGCAAACCCTAATAAAAAAGCTCCTACCTACCCGAACACCCCCCTGAGCGGAGTCACGATCAAGCCCCAATCGTTCCGTTTACAATAGAGTCAAAAGCCGTCAAGCTGTCCAGCATGCTTGAATTCCCGAGACCGTGAGAGGGGAATAGGTTGGCGAAATTACCTTGCTCGCCGTGTAAAGCCATATAGTTCAGAATGACCGTTTCTACGAGTAAATTAACATTGTTTGCAGCGGGGCTAGAAGCAGTGTCTACTGAACCATCTGCTCTGAAATAGCCAATCTGCTGCTGCATGAGTTGTGTATCGGGCGTGGCGCCCATGAGCTGGGGTCGACCCCCTGGATTGTAAACAAGAAAGAAGGACGCGGCTGTACCAGAATTGTCTCCCGTCCAAACCCCTTTTCCTCGTCCATTGATTGAGTTATCAATCATGCCATTACTAAAAACCGAGCCATCGCTAAAAACATACAACATCAAAGGCACACCCATCCGTGCGGCATATTCCAGGCAAGCGCCCATACAGCGTCCGGCTCGTAAGTCTCTAACTTCACCGGTGGCTCGGTTTCCCGTATGGTAATCATAACCGCCCATGGTAATCGTTCCCGCACCGGCAAAACCGTTCATCACCAGCTTCATAACCGATGACGTTTTGCGAAATTCACCATCGCCATCAAATTCTGCCTGTGTAAAAATGGGGCCAATGATATCGGGGTCAATGCCCGGATTCAATGCGGCAGGGTCACCATAACGGTCAACTAAATCGGCAGCTTTGACATACTGACAATTCATCGCCGTCTTTAGCGCCGTATCGGTCGCGAGCTGGGTCGCCACTGTACCAAGCTTCATATTGCTAATACGTTGTATCGATTCCAATACAGCAACGGCATCGGCTTGGTTGAGTAAACCAACTAACTTACCGGTATCAACTAATCCGGTTACATCGCTGGGCCGATCAATTTTTGTAGGTCGAAACGCAATATCAATCATCGATGCTGGCGCTAATGAATTCCCTCCTGAATCGCTATTACGTGAGCCAATCAAAGTTAATAACTCACCCTCTGCTCCCGCTCTATTAATACCATACATCGGGTTGTGAGGATTATTGCCTGTGTCGTTATCTGATCTCGCAGGAATCACCGCACCATTAATATTCTCTGCTGTTGCTGCGGATATTTTTTCTAAAATACCACGTAAAAAAGCACTGTCCTTATGAAAAGCCAAACCCAGTGTGGTGTCAGTATAATCACCGCCATTAACATCGGTAGGATCAAGCAAAGGTGGAATCATGTCTCCAGGTAAACCCATGCGGCTATAGCCTGCTGTCGTTAAAAAATCAAGCTGTCCACCTTGCTTTCCAACCAGAACATTAGAGCCTGTAATATTTGCTCCACCTGCCAGATCAAACCCTATAAAAGGGATTTTCCCTGCACCTTGAGTCGCAATTCCGCAGTTCTCTTTGAGTACCAGTAAATCAGCGGAAAGAGCGGCTTGGGCTGCCCTTGGATTAGCAAACATAGAAAACAGGGTTGGCCCCATTGCCAAGCCTAAACCTCGCGCAAAACCCTGAGCTAAAAAATCTCGGCGCGTCACGGGTTTTTTATGATTCGCATGGCGCAGCGGTGCATCAGGATGGAGTGTATTTTTTCTTTTAGGCATGATAACAACCTTTATTGAATTAATGTTGCAGCACTACCCAGCACCGCAGCACATGCCGCCTTGACGACAATCTTTGTACGTTCGGCGGCACACGCTGTACCGCAAGTCGTCAGACCGGCAATCAAACTTTCAAGTTCCGCCTTAACTGACGTATTACTCGGCTGGCTGCTTAAATTAATGCCCAAGCCTTTGGACAACAAAGGGTCAGTCACCCGATTTCGTTTTGCCGGAGTATCAAAAGCCGTCGCGGCACTCTCAGAAAAATCGAAACCGGTAAAAAACGTGGTACGTAAAGACGAGTTTTCTATCAAAGCGTTACAATATTCAATGGCCATTTGTGAAATAGCAACTTGATGGGAAGATAAAAATCCATCTATGTTTTCTACCGTGGGTAATTGTTGCTTAATGGTTTCATACGTCGTCGCCACATTATTTTCTGTTGTGCTGACGCCCGTAATAGCGGACATACTATGGCTGATTTCTTCAAATGTTCGTAAACCAATATCAGAGACCGGGTCGGCATCCGGCGGTGAAGCAGGCAGTGAGGGTAACGCGGCAACAACAACATTGCTTTTGTCGCCTAAGCGTTCAAATGTCAGAAAAAATTCATCCAGATCTGCGCCTTTTTCCAGGGCAATAAGGGTTCCAATCGTTGCAAGCTGTTGACCCCCATTATCACTATAGCTGTTGTTATTCAAAGTTGTAGACAAATTAATATAAGCTTGCCCTGAGGTTGCTTCTTTACCGTTAATACCGATACGCAAACCGGCAACAGGAATGGATTTTAAAATGATACCCGTGTCTAAATTGATAAACCGAGGTTCTGAAAAAAGATAGCTATAGCTGTCGAACTGACTGACCTCAAACATGACGTAACTGTTTGTTGATATCGTTCCTGTTGAGCTTATTGTTACTTCGGGTAAATGTTCGCTAACGTTAAACAATAAAAAAAATCGTTCGCCGACACCAACAGAAAAATTTTGTTGAACTTGCGTCAGGGTCAAGGCTCTGTTGTGGATTGCGACCAATCTTAATCTTCCTTTCCAGGAACGATCATTAGAAACTTCATCCCCTAACACAAAGGCAAAAGAATCATCCCAGTCAGAAATATGACCCGGTACAGAGCCATCTACTACACCAGTATCTAGACCATTGACATAAATTTTACGACCGACAATGGGGTCAAAACTAATCACCACATGCTGTTGTGTTGCTTGCAGAACTTCATCCGCATCGGCTGTGGATAATGCCGGTTCACCATTCGCATCGGTGGTGCTTGATCTATGCAAAAAATCATAATTGTATAAGGTCTGCCCCAGAGTGAAGTTACGTGCAGCGACCCCGGCAGAATAACTGATTATTCGTGCTGGCCCTTCTTGAGTCACATTTTCGGGAATCAGCCAGGCCTCTATTGAGTATTCGCCGCTTGACTTAATCGCATCACTGATTTTTTTACTCGCCGACGTTAAACCCTGCGCTTTGCTATTGATAAATTGAATTCCCCAACCCCCGACCCATTTATAATCAATCCCTTCTATTCCAGATAATTGCAAATGAAGTTCAGGGGAGACGCCACTAGTATCAAATAAAGTATTACTTTTTCCTGTTTTGAACTGATATAGTGCAATCACATTATTTTCGTAACGACTGCCGCCACTGGCAATCAAGCCTTCCGTTAATTTTAATGCTTTACTTGTGACCAAGTCGGGATCAATTTGCGTTAATGGTATGGGGTCAGAAAACATCCTGATGGCATTTTCCATTTCTTGTGCATCGACCTGACATTCGCCGCTCCAACAATTATGAAATTCGCTGCGTAAACGGATCACTAAACGCGAATTAGCCGGCGTATCAAGATCAATTTTTGCTTGCGCGGCCTCGTAAGCCAGGTTTATATTGCCATTAGCAAAATAAGGTGACTGTGGAATAACAGCCGACTCCGTATGGCATTCTGCACAATGAGTTATTAATAACGTATGGAGGTTGGTGAATGTTGCCGGTGCCGTGTCTGGGAAATTTTTACTCTCTCCGGCCTCTTTTTGAATCGGTGCCACCAATTTTATTTTATTGGTTTCACCGGCGCTCGTGCCACCGACCCAGGACTCAATATACGCAGTAATAACCGCAGCACAAGCACTATCACTTTTTAACCAACAGTTGTGTCCGCCCGCAACTTTAGTTGCCAGGCGAGAATCCTCCGGAGAGCTTAAGTTGACTAGATTAATAGCGGCGCTATAAGCCAAATTAACATTGTCTGTTCTCACAAAAAAGGGAGACTGTGTTGCTGCTACATGACAATTTCCACAGCGATTGGTCGCTTTCAAATTTTGCCAAACCGTGCTCATAAAAGACTGGACATCCGCCGTCTCAGGAACGGGGCCAGTATAGGATTTTTCTGCATTAGCAACAGTTACAGGATTGTTAGTTGTCTCAGGGCCACCGATGCAACCGGCTAATAAAAAAAGCATAAAGAACGTCATTAAGCTGTAGTTATGGCTGCCACATTTTATTTTTTTTAAGCTATACATCTCATTCGCCCATGCAATACACGGCCGTTTCAGCAAATGTATTTTTCAAATTGTAGTTACTGGCTTTAAATGACGTCACCATAGTTGAAAGCTGAGTTCGATCAGCCGTATTACCAGGGTCGCGTAAACAAACGGTTTTAAATACCTTGTTGACCTGACATTGAGCAAAAGCCTCGCTATTGGCAAGTTCAATACCCATCGACTTTGCACCTGCTCCACTGGCCGCTAAACCCTGATTACCAGTATCCCAACCCAGCAAAGCATTTTGTCCCGCTCGCCAATAATTGCTCCAATTATCATTGCTCGTGATGTAACCATATTTGAAATTACTGGAATTAATTAAATATTTACTTTGTACCCGCGTACCGGTTTCAGGGTCTGATACGCCCTCACCGTTGTACACCATCCGTCCACTATCCGCATCGTCCGTATAGGTAAAATCATAATAAGCGTAGGCTTGAGCGAAAGGATCCATACCCGCATGACAGCCCACACATGAATTCATATAAATTCGACTATCGCCACCCGGGCTCCGGGAAACATCTTGACGTACTCTATCTGGTGCTCGGGTGGTATCTTTGAGTTGTTCTAAATCATTGCATAAATGATTCAGCATCGTAAAACGAAACAGGGCGCGATTTGTTCCGTCAATCAAGAAGGCTCGGGCAGCCGCACGTGAAGTCATTATGCCGGCTGAGGCACTTGCGGGAATGTCCATGACTGAAGATTGTGCGGTTTGTACTAAATTATCCTTAAGATTAACGCCTTGTGTTTCCATCGCGACGTAATGATCATTGTTACTCATCGAATAAGCGGGCAAACCCAATGAACCTGTACCCACATAAATAATGTTGTCGTATAATATTTTCCTAAAATCCTCATCGTCACGCACTAAACCAATCACCGTTGCAGTGTAATCATTCAAGGGTGCAAAAACGGTTTGTTCTTCATTGGTCCACGGTGTCACCATATTTTTGAGTGTGACATTATAAAAAGCGTTATGCTCTAAAGCGCTCTTTGCTGCGCCCATGGCGTTATTGTTATCAATGTCAGCCGCCATACTATCTAAAACGGTATTAGATGGTGGGACTCCGGTAATGCGATCATGAATACGTTTGGCTTGTTCCCTAGATCCAGCCTGGACGGACACGGTAATAAAAAATAACACCATCAGTACCATAAATTGATAGCACGTCATTTTAATGACGTGTTCTGATACAAAACTTTCTCGATCTTGAAATTTCAGATAAGAAAAAAGCATATTGGGTCCTTACCTAATTTGTTGCGATTATATTTTTCATATTTATTATACGGGTTGAGACAGAATTTAATGTGTCCTGATTCACGTATTGCTGTTATTACATAGCGGCAGCAAGCATCTTGTCGTTAGCTGCGTTAAAACTAAAAAAATAAAAACGGTAATGCCACACCCCGTAAAAGTAATGTGAAGTCCATCCCGGTATTGGCGGATAAAGGTTACGTATACTGCTTGCTTATTAGATTAAGAAAAATATCAGAGGTGATATTATTTCTTAGGCATGTTAATTGCCTGTCAGACCAATAAGCGTCAAATATAAAACACGTTTAAAGAACAAAATGAGTAGCCGGGCCCTTGAACCTTAAAAACGATTGTTAAACCACAATGAATGTTTTTTTTAAATACCGTTTTATCTTCCTTGCAATATTGTTAAGTGGTTGCCTTGGCAATAATCAAGACCCCGACCCCATTATTCAGGATTTTTCTATTGCCTATGTCAAACGCCCGATGCCCGTTAATAATGAAGGTGAACCTACGCAAGAAAATTTACAAAACCCGCTCATGTTTAATGCGGGTGGAGATCTTTATGTACGCGACCGAGCCTCGCCAAGCGCCGCGGAAAAAAATATCACACAACGCATTACGGGGCTACAGGGTGATGTTAAAGACGTTAATGTTTCGTTTGATGGTCGCCGATTAATTTTTGCATTACGCCTGCCTGAAATTGAAAATGCGGACGATGAAGATCAGCCCAAATGGAATATTTGGCAATATAATCTGCAAACAGACGTGTTACGCCGTATTATCCGCTCCGATATTCTCGCCGAGGAAGGCCATGACTTGGCACCACACTATTTACCTGACGGGCGCATTGTTTTCTCTTCAACTCGACAACGACAATCGGGTGCCATCTTGCTAGATGAAGGAAAGCCCCAGTTTCCAGCAAGGGTAGAAGGCCGCAATGACCCCGCTATGCTGTTACATGTGATGAACGATGACGGTAGCGACATTCATCAAATATCCTTTAACCAAAGTCACGATTTGAATCCAACTGTTTTAGAAAATGGCAAAATCCTGTTTAACCGTTGGGATAATATGGGCAGTCGCAATGCCTTTAATCTTTATACTATAAACCCGGATGGTACCGCCTTAAACAACGTTTATGGCAGCCACAGTCATAATACGGGTACGAACAATGCTAACGTTCAATTTACACAGGCTCGGGAACGTCCAGACGGCAGAATAATGAGCATTTTACGACCCTCTACAGGTACTTTTTCTGGCGGTGATATCATTTTAATAGATATCAAAAATTTTTCAGATGCAGATCAAAAACTAACCAATTCAACCATCAATCATAGCGATGGCCAATTGCCAGCGACGAACAATACGATCCTCACCAATCTCAACCCTTCTTTAGCAGGTCGTTATGGTTCTGCCTATCCTTTTTGGGACGGCACAGACCGGGCTTTGGTGAGTTGGACACCCTGTCGGCTCATACAAAATAAAACCGAAACGGATCCGGGTATTATTGTACCGTGTAACATCGACGACCTGGCGGCTGAGGATATCGAAGAAGCGGCACCGCTTTATGGTGTTTATATTTATAACAGAGCAACCCATACCCAATTACCGATCACCATTCCCGAAGAAAACATATTCATTAGTGATCTCGTCTCAGCCCAACCGCGCACCGCGCCCACTATTATTCTCGACCAGATTGCGGGTGCTGATTTAAATGCGGATTATATTGACGAAGGTGTTGGCGTATTACATATCCGCAGCGTCTATGATTTTGACGGTCGCTTTAATAATCTGAATTCTAACGGGGAAAATGCCACGTCTCTATACAATCTCGCTGACCCAGCTTTGATTTCTGCTGATGAACGTGCCGCGAGATTCTTACGCATCGTTAAAGCGGTCTCCATCCCGGACAATGAGATTCTCGATTTTTCTAACTCAGCCTTTGGCCGCAGCCGCCAACAGCAAATGCGGGAAATCATTGGCTATACTCCAGTTGATCCTGATGGCTCTGTTAAGGTGAAAGTACCCGCCAATGTGCCGTTGGCTATCAGTATTCTGGATAAAAATGGTCGTCGTATTGGCGCTCGCCATCAAAACTGGATACAAGTCCGTCCAGGAGAAACCTTGGAGTGTAACGGCTGCCATACCCATAATGAGGGCCTGCCCCACGGTAGAGCCGGTGCCATCACGGCATTGAATGAGGGTGCCCGCACCAGTGGCTTGCCTTTCCCCAATACGGAAACCGCACTGCTTGCTCAAATATCAGAAACCATGGCGGAAACAAGAATCCGTCTCAGCTGTAAAACGGACTGCGCCACGCTTGAGCCCAGTGTGAATATTAATTATGACGATACTTGGACCGCTGCGACAGTACGCGCAAAAGACACCAGTTTTAGCTATCGTTATGCCGACTTAACCAGCACCGCCCCAACAAGCAATGATTGCCAAAATAATTGGACCAGCCGCTGCCGTATCGTGATTCATTATGAAACACACATTCATCCCCTTTGGTCACAGAATAGACAAATATTAGATGGCAATGGCGAACTGATCAGCGACAATACTTGCACGCGCTGTCATAGTCCTACCGATGAAAATAATAATGCACAAATTCCTGCTGCACAACTGGATCTCACGGATGGTTCTTCGTCTGACGAACCAGATCATTTTAAGGCCTATAGAGAGTTATTTTTCGTTGATAATGAGCAAGAAATCGTCAATGATGTACTGATAGACCGATTGATACAGGATACTGACAATCAAGGTAATCTACGCTTTCAACTCGACAGCAATGGCCAACGCATTCCCGTCATGGTGACCGTGCGAGTGCCGGGTTCCTCCATGTCGGTCGTGGGTGCCAATTCAGGTTCATTTGTCACGCTATTCGATACCGGCAGCACACATAATGGAAGACTCAGTGATGCTGAAAAAAAATTGATTTCCGAGTGGCTGGATATCGGTGCACAATATTATAACAATCCATTTTCAGCCCCCTTAAACTAAATAAACACGATAAGCAATGATGGTACTTAAGGATAGAAACAAAGCTCAATGTCGGCCTGACTGGACTACAGGACTTGTTTTTGTATTTATTTTCTTCATGTCATGGCCCTTAAAATGTGATGCTAACGAACCGAAGCAAACAGGTCAAGTTGCAGACCCTTTCATTGAACTACATACCGGGCCGGGTCGAGGCTATCCCGTTTTTCATGTCATTAACCGGGGTGATACCGTTGAAATTATACGACGTAAAACCGACTGGTTTAAACTGCGCACCGAGTCAGGAAAAAAAGGCTGGGCACAGCGACAACAAATGGAACAAACACTTACTCCAACGGGTGAAAAAATTAAATTTACCGATATCACGCTTAAAGATTTTGCCAAACGACGCTGGGAATTGGGTACGTTGGCAGGCGATTTCGGGGGAGCAACCGCACTCACACTTTATGGCGGACGCAATATCACCCCCCATCTTTCAACAGAGTTGTCTGTCACTCAGGCCATAGGAAACTTTTCTACAAATTGGATAGGTAATGTGAACTTGGTTGCCCACCCTTATCCGGCCTGGCGTTTTTCACCTTTTTTTACATTGGGTGCAGGCGCCATTCGTACGGAGCCTAAAACGACTCTAGTACAAGCTATTGATAGAACTGACCCTTCTGCACATGTCGGGCTGGGTTTTCGTACCCACGTAGCACAACGATTTGTACTTCGTGTGGAATATCGAAATTATGTCGTTTTTTCCAGTAATGAAAGCAACGAGGAGGCGAAGGAATGGAAAGCGGGTTTTGCCATATTTTTCTAAAACTTAAGTTAAAAAATGTGACACGTACACTCTTGTTAGTGCCTGTACTGGTCGTTATTCTTATCGTGTTGTCTACTCATGCAGACGCTCAGGATGAACTGGATTCGGAAATTGAATCCATTATAGAAACAAAACGAGTGGCATTTAATGAATCTAAAATTGACACAGAAAACTTTGAAACCGGCCTTTTTTATGGTTTGCTCAGTGTTGAAGATTTTGGTGTCAACAGTGTCATTGGTGCACGTTTGGCCTACCACATTAATGAAGATCTTTTTCTTGAGGCCGCCTACGGCATGTCGGCAACACAAAAAACAAGTTTTGAAAGATTAAGTGGTGCAACACAGCTTTTGACGGATGAAGAGCGTGATTTAACGTATTACAACATTTCACTGGGCTATAACATCTTGCCTGGTGAAGCGTTTATATCACAACGAGCGGCGTTTAATACTGCGCTTTATATTATAGGTGGCGCCGGCAGTACACGCTTTGCTGGTGACGACCGCTTTACTATAAATTTGGGCGCAGGATACCGTTTTCTGGCAACGGACTGGATGGCGATTCATCTGGATGTTAAAGATCATATGTTTGAAATTGATCTCCTGGGAGAAAAAAAATCAACCCATAATATTGAGATCAGCGGTGGTTTAACCCTGTTTTTTTGATTGTTATTTAAGGGCGAAATTTATATGCATACCCTATTCCGACACATGATCCGATGGACTTTGATTAGTCTCTTCGTCACAATGCCACTCTATGTCGCCGCAGAAAACAAGCTTGAAGGGGCCGCGCCCGATTTTACATTAAAGAGTCATAGCGGAAAAAACATCAAGCTGAGTGAGCTGCGCGGTGATGTTGTCATGATTAATTTTTGGGCTTCCTGGTGTGGCCCTTGCCGTCAGGAAATGCCTTTGCTTGATAAAATCAATGATCGTTACAAAGATCTTGGATTCACTCTGCTCGGCGTTAATGTTGAAGAAGATCCTGACCGCGCCCGAGCGATGCTGAATGACATTCCCGTCAATTTTCCGATATTGTTTGATAGCCAAAATAAAGTCAGTCAGCAATATAATCTCATCGCCATGCCCAGCACTGTTTTTGTTGATCGTGACGGGAATATACGTTATTTTCATGCAGGCTACTTACCTGGCGATGAAAAACAGTATGAAAAATTTATTAAAAACCTGGTTAGAGAATGACAAAATGCTGGATTAAGAGGGCAACAGGGTTGTGTTTGTTAATATTAATCAATGCCTGTAGCATACAACCTTGGGTAAAGCCTTATGAACGCCAGCACCTGGCGGATCCGATTATGAGTTTTCAGAGAGACCCGATATCCAGCGCTTATATTAACCATGTCTATCAAGCCAGGGAAGCAGCACGAGGCGCAGAAGGAGGGCAAGGCGGGGGCTGTGGCTGTAATTAAAAAACCATTCAAGGGTAAGGAAAAAACAAGTTTCCCTATTTTAAAATCCACCTTGATTGCCAGTAGTATATTGGCGGGTACTTGGCCCGTTATTGCTGCCATCCTGCCGGAAGACCGAGCCGATGTGCTCTACCACTCTTATAATGGTGGCGGCGTTGAAATCAATGGTCCGTCCCTGCTTGTGCGTAAAAGTATGAGTAATAATACGTCTCTTTCAGCCAACTACTATATTGACTCTATTACCAGCGCCTCAATTGATGTCGTCACCTCTGCCAGCCCTTATACCGAAGAACGTACGGAATATTCCGTCAGTGGCGACTACTTGCACAACAAAACCACTCTGAGCCTGGCCTATACACAAAGCACGGAAAATGACTTCGAAGCCCAGTCCGCTCACTTTAGCTTATCTCAGGATTTTTTTGGCGACCTAAGCACCGTCACAATGGGCTACTCTCGCGGCTGGGACGAAGTCGGTAAGACAGGCGATAGCAACTTTAATGAAGCGGTCTCTCGACAACATTATCGTGTCGGCCTGTCCCAGATCTTAACTAAATCCTTGGTCACCGAACTCGGCTGGGAAATCATTACCGACGAGGGCTATTTAAATAACCCGTATCGTACAGTTCGTTTTATTGACTCGAACGACTTGAGTAAATACCAAAGAGAGCCGGAAGAGTACCCCAGAACAAGAACCAGCTCTGCACTTGCAGCAAGAGCGATGTATTATTTACCCTACCGAGCTTCGATACACGGGTCTTATCGTTTTTATCAGGATACCTGGGGCATCAATGCGCATACCTATGAAATCGGTTATACCCATCCTTACGAAAAAAACTGGCTATTCGATCTCAGGTATCGACAATATAGCCAAAACTCCGCTGATTTTTATCGTGATCTGTTCCAACGCCAAGAAGAGCTGACTTTTCGTGCCAGAGACAAAGAGCTCAGCACATATAGCACACAAACCATCGGTTTCAACATCAGCTATCAATTCACGCCTTCCTCTCTTCAATTCATCAAAAGAGGGAGTATTAATTTTGCTTATGATCGCATCCTGTTCGATTACGACAATTTCCGCGACCTGAGGATAGACAACGTTAATGCTGGTGATGAACCCCTCTATCGTTTTTCCGCAAACGTGATTCAGCTCTATTTTTCTTTGTGGTACTGATATACCCATGGCGTTAGCCTTTAATAGAATCAAAATGTATATACGACATGCAACCACAAAAGATGCAAAATATATCGCAAAGATTCAAGTAGAATCATGGCGCATGGGATATAAAGGAATAATGCCAGATGAATACCTGAAATCACTATCTGTTAAAGAAAAAACAGAAGACTGGAACGAGGCGCTATCAAAGCAAGGAAAAGGGATTAATCTAGTTATCGAGTCAAATGGCATCATATCAGGCTTTTCTGTTTATGGTCCGGCAAGGGACAAGGCGCTATCTAATAAAAACATGGGTGAGCTGGTTTCCTTAAACGTTTCTCCTATTTTTTGGGGTAACGGCTTAGGATCAGAGTTAACAAAATATGTAATTGAGTCTGCTTATGAATATAAGTGGAGTTCTCTTTGTTTGTGGGTTATCAAAAAAAATACTAGAGCCAGAAGGCTGTATGAACATCTTGGTTTTTCAGTCAAAGACAGTGAAAAAATTGATACAAAACTAACCGGCCATGAATTGCATGAAATTAGGTATGTGAAGAGTCTCAATGATCGCACCCGCGATGAAATAAATAGTACGATCTAACTCTAAACGAAGGAATTTTCACCACTTTTCGCAAGTTATTTTTATGTATATGATGCCGTCTGGTTTTTTTACTTAGAGGATTAACCGACAGACGCTGGCTTGGAAAGACATATTGCCATATCCATTTTTTTGGGGCATTAGGATATTTTCTACTCAGCGCCTCTGGCAAATAGATCTCACCTAAACCGTCAGCAAGATCATCATGTAATTTTTTAATTTGTTCATCAA
>CAYQVF010000079.1:0-13104 GCA_964421045.1 uncultured Chromatiaceae bacterium | reverse complement strand
GTCTAACAACGCATCCATACCACCAAAGGCCATCAAACCCAAAGCACAAACATTAGAATTTTTTTGCGGCAATAAAAACAGCGTATACCAAACTGCGCAGTCGATATGTGTGTATTTTTTGATGCTCAGAAATGATGTATTATTCTGAAAAGCTGAGTAACACCATCGACACTGAGACAAACAAATTATGAATGAACTTGAAGATCGCTATCGCATTGTACGAGAACGCATTGTCGCGGCAGCACAAAAGTACGAACGGGATTTGAATACAATCACACTGCTGGCGGTGAGCAAAACCTGGCCAACAGAACCCATCAGCGAATTCGTTCGAATGGGTCAACAGCATTTTGCTGAAAATTATTTACAGGAAGCGATGCAAAAAATATATAAATTAAAATCATCAAACTTAATTTGGCATTTTATTGGTGCCCTGCAATCAAACAAAACGAATATCATTGCAGAACATTTTGACTGGGTGCAAACCTTGGCCAGCTTTAAACATGCACAACGCCTCAACAATCAACGAGCTGAGCACCTACCACCTTTAAAGGTCTGCATCCAAATTAATGTGGCGAATGAACCCCGCAAAGCGGGAGTGACTTTGGCTCAACTTGATAAACTGGCTTTTCAAATAGCAGAACTGCCCCGCTTGCAATTAAGAGGCTTAATGGCTATTCCACAAAAAATGGACACTTTTAAACAACAGCGTAAACAATTTTCCAGTGTACGTCGCGCTGCTGAAAGCTTGAATCAGTCCAGACTTAATATAGATACATTAAGCATGGGAATGTCTCATGACCTGGAGGCGGCCATTGCCGAGGGCGCAACCTTTGTCAGAGTCGGAACGGCTCTGTTCGGTACACGCGCTAAATAATTCAGAACAGGCCTAAATCAGGTTACACTACGGCTTTTATTTTATTAATAACTTATGAATCTAATGAAAATATCATTTATTGGCGGTGGCAATATGGCTGCTGCGCTGATTGCCGGTCTCGTTAAGGAAAACCTGGATCCAACGAATATCCTGGTTGCTGAACCCAGCGAAACAAGACGTAACGAGCTGGCTAAGCAGTTTTCCGTACCGACCACCACAAGCAATAGCGACGCAGTACAACATGCAGAAGTTGTTATTCTTGCAGTGAAACCTCAAATCATACCGAAGGTATGCTCAGAATTGAGCACCACGTTACCTTCAGTGGCACCCGTGATACTGTCCATTGCTGCAGGCATTCAAACCTCATTATTGACCCAGATTTTAGGTGAACACATTCCGGTCATACGAACCATGCCCAATACACCTGCAGGCATTGGCTGTGGTGCCACGGCTTTATTTGCAGTTGATATCGTTACGCCTGCGCAAAAAAATGCAGCCGAGGCGGTCATGAACGCGGTCGGCATGACCGTATGGCTAGACGATGAAAAGCTGATGGATATCGTCACCGCCGTTTCAGGAAGTGGTCCTGCCTATTTTTTTCAGGTGATAGAAGCGATGGAAAAAGCGGCGGTAGAATTGGGTTTATCCGCAGAAACAGCGCGTTTATTGACCCGGCAAACGGCTTATGGTGCAACTAAAATGGCACTTGAAAGCCGGGAACCTGCCGCCGTGCTAAGACAACAAGTCACGTCACCGGGTGGCACAACCGCAGCCGCATTAGATGTATTAAATAGTGGAAATATTAATAACTTGTTCCAACAGGCATTGACCGCAGCCCAACACCGCGCCCAAGAACTTAATCGGAGATAAACATTAATGGATAGTTCTTATCTGACCAACCCTCTTGTCTTTATCATACAAACCATTTTTGGCTTGTATATTTTGGCCGTTATGCTCCGATTTATGTTGCAGTGGTTACGAGCGGATTTTCATAACCCACTCGCACAAGCCATAGTCAAAGTCACCAACCCGACTCTTAAGCCAATACGGCGACTCATTCCCGGGTTCGGCGGTATCGATGTTGCTGCAATAGTCTTAATGGTTATCTTACAAATGTTAACCTTATTCATCATTATCGCAATTCATGGGCAACAAGCTGGCTTTGGCATGATATTTTTCAAAACCCTCGCCGAGCTACTCTCTCTCTTTTTAAATGTTTTTCTGTTTGCAATATTAATACAAGTTATCGTCAGTTGGATTAACCCAGGGTCGCACAATCCCATCATGTCCGTTATTCATACTCTAACTGAGCCGGTCATGCGCCCTGCACGGCGTATCATTCCACTCATCGGCGGCCTTGATCTTTCGCCTATTGTCGCAATTTTGCTGCTACAGCTATTAAAAATGCTGATTATTCCACCAATCGAGCATTTGGCGCGCACAATAGGATAAATATTGGGAATATGAGCGTGCCATCACGTTTTTATTGGAGAAGTCATTGCGTGCTCATTCCTTACCAAAACACCCCGAACCCCATCTAAGGGACAGTAAATAAATAACTTTACATTCTACTACGCTCTCATGCCGTCGTCTGCATTACACAAAAAGTTATATACAACGAGTCTGTGCCCCCTTTATGTGCCTTGAATACGAAATGATGGCCGGCGCAGAATGTAAAGTTATTTTTTACAGACCCTAAAGATGAATCACTTTCATCCGATAAATAATTGACGTTTTTCTTGCTTGGGGCTAGAAACCTATCCAAGATCGAAAAATGCAGCCAATCAGGTTTGATCGCAAAAGATCAAGCTGTTCGAGACTAATATAGCTAGGGGCACAAAATATAATGGACGAGGATCGTCTAAAAAACCAGATCGATGAGTTAGTGCGCTGGAAATATGAACTGACCACTATCATTAAAAAATATCAAGATTGGCTGAATGTAACCAAGTTGAGCAGCACGGAGTCTGACTTAAAGCTCTTTGACGCCATGGACTCCGTTCATTCTGATCAACTTACTATCGCTTTTGTTGCCGAATTTTCACGTGGCAAAACTGAGCTTATTAACTCTATATTTTTTGCCGATTATAAACGTCGCTTACTCCCTTCCACTGTCGGTCGTACAACCATGTGCCCTACAGAATTATTGTATGATGCCGATGCTCCTGGCGCTTACATCAAACTATTACCCATTGAAACAAGAACACAGGAAACCAGCATCTCTGACCTGAAACGTGAGTCTCACGCCTGGACAACGTTCTCATTAGATATAGACAATGTTGATAATTTAACTCATTCATTGCAAGAAGTTGTCAAATCCAAAATTGTACCCCTTGAAACAGCCAAAGCATTAGGTTTGTACGATGACACGATTAATAACGGCAGCACTACGCCCCCATCTGAAGTTGAAATTCCGGTTTGGCGACACGCGATTATCAGTTTTCCACACCCTTTACTCAAGCAGGGCCTAGTCATTCTCGATACGCCTGGACTCAACGCACTAGGGACGGAACCCGAGTTAACACTCAGCATGTTGCCCGCAGCACAAGCCATTGTATTTGTTCTGGCACCGGATACCGGCGTCACCAAAAGTGACCTCGATATTTGGCGTTTACATATTCAAGATATGCTCGATACCCGGAACCCTAAAACCATCATAGCAACATTGAATAAGATCGATACGCTTTGGGACGAAATGAAAAGCGACAAAGAAATTGAAGCGGCAATCGATCAACAGGTTCGAGTTACGGCAAAAATGCTTAACATTGATGCAGAAAATGTCTTGCCGGTCTCCGCACAAAAAGCCCTGGTCGCAAAAACCAAGCATGATCAAAAGCTACTGGAGAAAAGTCGTATATTAACTATTGAGTCCCACCTGGCTAACGAAATCATCCCCTATAAGCAAGAAATTGTTGGCAATAAAGTACTTCATGTCATTGGTGAAATGATAGAAAACCATGAGAAGCTACTGCATACTCGACTTAATAAACTTAAAACTCAACAAGAGACCTATTTTGGTGCGACAGGCAAAAATAGTAATGTCATCAAACATCTCACACAAAAAACGCGTCAACAACAAGTGGCCTATAACGAAAGTATGAAGCACATGCAGTCCAGTCGTCGTTTGGTCGCCCAACATGCTATATCCGTTATGAATGAGCTGAGCCTTGAGTCATTTGACTATCTCGTCTCTAAAACCCGCAAAGAAATGACCGAAAGCTGGACAACCTTAGGCCTCAAAAACGGGATTACTATCTTTTTTGCTAGCATCAGTGAAACCATGCAGGTTGTTTTTCGCCAGATGGAGGAAACACATCAGGTTATAGAGTCCATATATGAAAAATTCCATAGAGAACATGGCTTACCTGAAATGAAATTCAAAAAATTTACGATTGATCCCTATGTCCAACACTTAGAGCTGCTTTCAAAAAAAGCAGAAGACTTCCGAAATAGCCCAATTACGACTATGACAGAACAGAATTTTGTCGTCAAAAAATTCTTTATTTTATTGGTCAGTCATACTCGAGAAGTTTTTTTTAAAGCTAATGTAGAAGCTGAAACCTGGTTCAAAGAGATCATGAGTCCGCTAATGGGACAAATTTCAATTCATAAACAAATGTTAGAACAACATCTTGAAACACTCTGCAAAATCAGCGATAGCAAAGATACGCTCAAGAAAAACATTGCAACTGTAGAAAAACAGTCCGCCATTGTCACTGAGCGATTAACCGAACTCGAAAACATTCGGAATCAACTCATTTCACATATGAAACACACGAATGAAACTAAAGACATGGACTCTCAAAAAAACGGACACGGCGTAAAAACCGAATGTAAAGAAATCGCATAAGGAATAAACCAAGTGTAGTGAAAGTACATTTTAGGGCGTGTATAATCAGGTCATTTACCTGAGAAAAATTATGAACCTCCAACCCTATCAACGTGCATTCCTCGACTTTGTCATTAAAACTAAAGTATTACGCTTTGGCACATTCACACTTAAATCGGGGCGAATCAGCCCCTACTTTTTTAACAGTGGTCTGTTCAATACAGGAGAAAGTATCGCAAAACTCGGACAATTCTATGCTTCAGCCATTGAGCACGAAAAACTAGAATTTGACATGTTATTTGGCCCTTCATATAAAGGCATCCCGCTGGCTGTCGCCACCGCCATCGCATTATCGAACCATCATAGCCGCAACGTTCCTTATTCTTTCAACCGCAAAGAAGCTAAAGATCATGGTGAAGGCGGCACGATTGTGGGCGCCCCACTCGCCGGAAAAATACTTATTATAGATGACGTCATTTCTGCCGGAACCTCAGTCCGAGAATCTATCCATATTATTAAAGAACATTCGGCTGCCCCCGCTGCTGTTTTTATCGCAATGGATCGCCAGGAAAAAGGTCAGGGTGAAACCTCAGCCATTCAAGAAGTTGAAAAAACTCACACTATTTCTGTCAAAAGCATTATCACACTAGAACAATTGTTAAGCTACCTGAAGGAAAATTCACACCATAATGAGACCACCCACGCCATTGAATGCTACCGCGCACAATATGGCTGTTAATACCAAATAAATTCATAACGTCATGGGTGTATACAAAACCTGCTAAGAAAAAACTAAAGAGCCGTATCACTGCGCCGATATTCTAAACACAATCGTGTGAAATTAGAATTAAAGTAAAAAACAAAATGGGCAGTCGATATGACGAACAAATCTTACTCTATACTGATACTCTCCCTTACCCTTGCAACGTCCTCCGGAGTCTATGCAGCTAGTTTATATAAGTGGGTTGATCACGAAGGTAATACTCATTTTGGCGATGCAATTCCGGCTGAGTACGTCAAAGAAAAATACCAGGAAATGTCAAAATCAGGCATCGTAACCACAACACATCAGCGCACAAAAACAGAGCAAGAAATACGCAAGGCCGAAGAACAAAAAGCCCTAACCGAACGCTTAAATAAAGAACGCTTGGCCAAGCAAACTATTATCGATGAATATGACCGTATTTTATTAGATACCTACCTCACTGAAAAAGATCTCTCGCGCACCAAAGACCGTAGAATAGCCACCATTGGGGGCACAATTCGCCTAACGAGAAGCAATATTGGCATGCTCAACAAAACGGTTAATCAGCTCAAAAAAGAGGTAGAGGAAGATGCGGATAACAAAAAAATATGGAAACAATTAAAAATGGCGAAAACTCAGCTTCTTGACTATGAAAACTTCATCTCCAAGAAAAAAAAAGAACAAAACGAGATTCGAACTCGTTTCGATCAAGATATCAAACGCTTTCGTGCCTTGAAAGGACTGCCTTAGATAAATTAATCTCGACTTAATTTGTAGTATCTCAAACCTGATCTGACAGTTACCGTTTTTTTAAGGTTCGTTATTTAAAAAAATCTTTTAATTTATCTTTGACCTTTTCTTCCGCTTTGGCTTTTAGCTTTTCTTTTTTTTCTTTTAATTTTTTCTTGGCTTGCTCATCGATCAGCTTGCGCATGTCTAACTTGATATCGGGTTCAGAGAAATGGCCTTTAATTCTGACCGGTATCGTCAGTCCTTTTAATTCTGACAGCTCTGCACCGCCTTGCCCTTTACTGGTATTGACAATTTTTGCTTTGACCCGATAATTCAAGCTTTCTTGAGGTAAATCAACACGTCCTTCGCCCGTAACACGCGCAAAAGGTAAGGTCGCTTCGAGATCATCGTTTTTTACTATTCCATTTTTAATCAGAAAAGAACCACTTAATTTAGCAAAATCGGTCTGTTTCACATTACTTTCCGGCAATGACTTTCCTTTAAGTTTCGCCTTGGCTTTACGCAAGGTATGAGCCAGATTAATGCCCTTAAGCGCCCCATCAGAAAACAGAAAATGCGCACTGCCATTCAGTGTTTTCGTGATTTCTTCAGGCGTTAAACCTTGAGCTGTGACTTTAGCTGCCAAATTTGCCTTGCCACTGATTAAATCATCGTCCATGAGATCTTTAAGTAAGATCCCTGCTTGAACACCATCTACTTTTTCATTAAGCGAAAAACTTGGAATGGCTTGATTTACATCTATAGAAATATCTCCCTGGTATTGACCTTCATAAAGTTTCATCCCTAATGGATGTAAGCGAAAGATGCCATTTTTTGCTTTTAAGTCCGCACGAACATCGTTCATTTTTAAATTCGATACTTTGAGTCTACCCACCAAAAAGCGGCCATCAATATTAAAATCACGCAATGTGTCCAAAGGCAACTCAGGCTCAGTTGTTGTTGTCGTCTCTGCTGTACCGGTACCGGGCACAGATTTTTCTACGGCATCACTTTCTCTCTCTGGTGGCAGATAACGATCGGCATCAATACGGTTCATAACAAGATCATAAATAATTTTTGGTTTTTCAAAATCGTGTACCGCTACGGTTCCAGAAAGTGTCGTATCATCAAAATTGACATTCAACTCCGTCACTTCAATCCATTCCGTTGAACCTTTAAGCTTTAAATTCAAGTCTGCTTTTGTCAGCACGGTTGCATCCGCTGTTTGAGGAACTTCAATGGCAAATTTTTTCATCATGTCGCGGGGATTAAATGGCGTAAGATCAAATTTCGCTTGAAATTCGGGAGCATCGATAATCGTTTTCGCTTGCACATCGCCACTCAAATTCAAACCATAGCTCTCTAGTTTTATATCACTGAGGGTGGCTTTTTGTGATGTCAGGTTGGCGGCAATGTCCATCGATAAATTAACAATGGCCTGGCCTTCAGGCATATCTGGACTGTCTATTGCGACACGCAACAAGGTTCCATTTAAATCGTATTGCTGAGCAACAAGATCAAGCAACGCATCAAAATTGAGATCAACCTGCCCCTTAGAAGATAATTCCTGACTATCAAAGCTCAGTTTTATGGCTGTTTTTTCCAGACGATACTGCTGTTTTTCCAAATTGTAGACAATACGCGATGTCAACGCCGCATGCCCCTGGACTTCAGGCTGGTTGCTTTCAAAACCCGTATTAAATATAACATCCAGAGGTTCATTTAAAACCACTGCACCCGTTTCGAGACTTAAATCACTCAAAGTATATTTTGCGCCCGTCGTATGGTCGATATAAACGATATGGGCACCAATCAGCTCAACACCTTCAACGGAGAGTGACGCTAACGGCAATGCGGTGCTCACCTCTGAGCTTTCTTTAATGACTGATTCTTCTGCTACTTTTTCTTCAGTCGAACCTTGAGCCAAATCATCCCAATTGCTCACCCCCTGTTTATTTATCTCTAAATTCAAACCCAAACCATGCAGAACAATCGCTTTCATTTCAATTGATTTTTTAAATAACGGCAGTAGTTTCAGCTGAATATCCATACGCTCCAGTTGCGCAAAAGGCGCATCAGAAAACCCCTCAGCATTGCTCAACTGGACAGCGCCCAGCGCCAAACCAATCCAGGGAAACAGCGACAAATCTATGTCACCCTTGATATCAAGCTCTCGCCCTGTTGCCTCCTGCACCGCATCGCTAATTTGTGGCTTATAATCATTTAGGTCAATAAAAAAGGGGATAGTGATCACTAAAGTAATCAAAAGAGCAACGACAATACCTATGACTTTGAGTGTTTTTTTCATCATTTGGAACCTGTTTTTCACCACCTAAATTATAAAAATACTATTTTAGCAAAGATTTAAACAACACAATGCGACATTCCACCTATCACCCGGAACTCAAACCCGCTACACTTTGTAATTACTTATGAACGATATAGATAAAATTCAGGAATATGTTGCCGTTACGATCAACGGTCAACAAATTTCCGCTGGCGCCACGCTTTCCGTCATCGAAGCGCTTTGGCATACCGGCAACACTCGTATCAAGGGAGTCGGTTGCCTTGAAGGGGTGTGCGGCTCGTGCCGTATTCTGGTACGCCGCGCTAATCGTTCAAAAGTTACGATGGAGCTGGCCTGCCAAACCTACGTGGAAAAAGGAATGCACGTTATTTTTCCGCCTTTCCCCCCCTCTGCACTCCGCAGCTATCAACTCACTGATATTAAAAATTCACAGGAGATAGAGTTACAATTTCAGCACCTATTCCCTGAGGTAAATCAATGCCGAAGTTGTGGAGGTTGCACTGAATCTTGCCCCAAAGGAATTAATGTTGAACAAGGCATGCATCTTGCTGCAAAGGGTCAATTCCGTGAAACCGGTGAATTATTCATCGAGTGTATCATGTGTGATCTGTGTCAAACAGCCTGTCCGGAATTCATCGACCCCCAGTATGTCGGTCTCTTTTCGCGCCGTGTCACGGCTTTTTTTCACCTTCAACCCGCTAATTTGATGCATCGTCTTGAGCAATTACAGCAAGGACATCTGACCGTAGTTGAACCCACATCCACGGCCTTACCCGAACAAAACAACGGTTCAACATGATGTCAAATGAAAACCTCTACGCAACAGCGCTACGCCGCTACCAACCCAATACCAATCGGTCTGCACCCGGCGATGAAATGGCACCAAACGAGTTACTGAACAACTTCCACCCTGATTACGATCAGAATGCCATGGTGGCTCTGCAGACCGGCTCAAATCAAGGCGATCTCTGTCATCGACAACTCGCGGCTTGGTTGCAATCCGACACCCGTATCAAGGAAGCCGATCTAATCAACGCTCCGGTGATAGAAACAGATGTTCTGGTCATTGGTGGCGGTGGTGCAGGTTGTGCCGCTGCACTCACCGCGTCCGCTGCCAACGCTCAAGTATGCCTGGCGACTAAATTGCGCCTAGGTGACAGCAACACCATCATGGCAGAAGGGGGAATCCAGGCGGCGATAGAAAAAAACGATACTCCGCAAATGCATTTTGACGACACCTACAAAGCGGGTCACTACCAAGGCAAAACAGCGTTAATCAAACAACTGGTTCTCGATGGCCCCGATGTCATACGCTGGTTAATCCAGCAAGGCATGCAATTTGATACCAACGCATCGGGTGATTTGCTCACCCGCCGCGCTGGCGGCACCTCCGCTGACCGGGTACTCTACTGCCGTGACTATACCGGGCTTGAAATGATGCGCGCCCTGCGCGAGGCAACCTTAAACAGCACGGTAGCACGACATGACTACAGCCCCGTGGTGGAATTGCTTTCCAATAAACAAGGACACTGCACTGGCGCAGTACTCGCTTCGCTGGAAAAAGACAACTACACGCTCGTCAAAGCTCATGCCGTTATCCTAGCTACAGGGGGGATCGGCCGCATGCATCTCAATGCATTCCCCACCTCCAACCATCTTGGCGCGACGGGCGATGGCCTGGTACTCGCCTATCGCCTGGGCGCAAAATTACAAAATCTAAACTCGTTTCAATACCATCCCACCGGCCTGGCCTGGCCACATAATCTTTCTGGAACATTAATCACTGAGGCCGTTCGCTCTGCCGGAGCCCAATTATTAAATGCCCAAGGCGAACGTTTTATTGATGAGCTCAAACCACGCGATCTCGTCGCCGCCGCCATCATCCGGGAGTGTATCGAAGGACGCGGCATTCGCGTCAGCGAGCATAGCGCGGGGGTTTGGCTCGATACGCCGACACTGGAACGACAAACCCCTGGCATCCTCAATCAACGATTCCCAAAACTCGTTGCACTGGGAAAAAGAAGCCAGATTGACCCTCACCACACGCCGCTTTTGATCTACCCTACGCTGCATTATCAAAACGGCGGAGTCAGCATCAATAAAAATGGCGAAACGACAATACCAGGCCTCTATTGTGCGGGCGAAACCAGCGGCGGTATCCATGGAAAAAATCGTATCATGGGCAACGCGCTACTGGAAATCATCAGCTTTGGCCGCCGCGCCGGTCTGCATGCCGCCCAACGTCGCGTCAAGCAAAAACATCAAAAAATATCGATTTCGCACCTCATCAAGTTTCGCAATGATCTCACTAAAGCAAGCCTCCCCATGGCATTAAAAGGCCCGATGTTATTTCCAGATTACACCGGCTTTAAATAAAAATGAACCCGATAAACACGCTCAATTCCGTTCTACTACACCCAAATAGCTGTTGCGGCACCCATTTAGAGATCTGGTTAAACTCAGGAGGCGGCAAAGGCTTAGAGACGGCGCTGCACGATTCGGCAGCGCTTATTTCCATTATCAAGGAAGCTGATTTAAGAGGTTTGGGCGGTAGCGGTTTTCCAACTTATAAAAAATGGGAGCGGATGGCCAGTCAGCCCAACAAAGGCGAGCGCTACCTAATTTGTAATGGCAACGAAGATGAGCCGGGTACATTTAAAGATCATACTCTACTCGAAAAAGCCCCTCACCAGGTCATTGAAGGTGCCCTGATCACAGCACTAGCGGTCGCGATCAGTAACATTATATTTTATATCCACCCCAAACAAAAAAAATCGCTTGAAAATATACGTCAAGCCGTGATTCTCTGGCAAAAATCACGCTATATAAAAGCCATCGAAAAAAAACTGGGATGCCCTTTAACGATACATATCATAACCAGCTCTGGACACTACGTTGATGGCGAAGAGACCGCCGCAATTGAATTGATAGAAGGTAAATTTCCCTTCCCTCGCGGTAAACCCCCTTTTCCAACACAGCAAGGGATCAACAATAAACCGACACTGGTTAACAACATCGAAACACTAGCCAACGTCCCACACATTATACGCCATGGTGCGCAATGGTATCGAAACCTGGGCTTAGGTCATGCTGGTGGTACCAAGCTGTATAGCTTGAGTGGCGATGTGCTGTCGCCGGGGGTGTACGAACTCCCAATGGGTACACCGCTTGATACGCTTATTTTTAATGTCGGCGGGGGGATGCTTGGTAGCAAAAAGCTAAAAGCGGTTTTTACTGGTGGCCCTTCCAACAGTCTTCTCACCCCCAAGGACCTCGACGTTCCACTTGATTTCGACTCTGTCGCTCAGCGCCACTCCAGCCTCGGCACCGGAACCATCATCGCTATTGCCGAAGGCAATAGCGTTGTCAAGCGCGTCACCGAATACATTAATTTTTTCGCACTCTCATCCTGCGGCCAATGCCCCCCATGTAAAATTGGCACTTATCACATTTCGTTATTATTAACAAAAATTAATGACGGACACGCTGAGCGAGAAGACCTGGATACACTCATACATCTCAGTAAAATACTACCCGACAGTGGCCGTTGCCATCTACCCAACGGTGCCGCCAAGGTACTCGACAGTACGTTATATCATTTCATGGCAGAATATGAAAAAAATATTAAAACCTAATACACTCAAAAAGTTATACACCTTGAGGAAAAACTGATGATAAAGCAAGATAACCAACCCGACTGGAATGCGCTCGCGGAAAAATTTGATCTGTTAACTCCACACATCGCCCCCGTGGGTCAGGCGCTGCTGGCAGCACTCGATGCGCAACCGGGTGATTTGATTCTTGATGTAGCTTCAGGCACGGGCGAACCCGCGCTGACATTGGCAAAACAACAACCCCGGGCCAGTATCATCGGTACCGATACCGCCGCTGGTATGGTTCAAGTTGCCGCGAAAAAAGCACACGAGCTGGGGCTGAATAATCTTCAATTTCAAGCTATGGCAGCCGAAACACTGTCATTTGCCGACAACCATTTCGATCGTCTTTCTTGTCGCTTTGGCGTCATGCTGTTTGATGATCCCGAAGCGGGTCTACAACAAATGCGGCGCGTTTTGAAGCCGGCTGGCCGTTGTGTGCTCGCAGTTTGGAATACTTTACAGGGAATGACGAGCGTCAATTGGATGCAGCAAGTTTTTAAAAATCGCATCCCTGAATCGGAACAACCTGCGGCAGATAAAATTGTTTCGATGAGTGGCGGGGTATTGGAAGGCTTGCTAGAGAAGGTTGGTTTTTCAAATATCGAAACTCAAGTCAATGGCTTTGAATATCACTTCATAGATTTTGATGCCTATTGGCAAAACGCTCTCGATTCCGCGATCATGAAACAACAGCTTGATGCGTTAAAACCAGGACAAATTGATGAAGTTAAAGACGCTTTTGCTAAATTGGCAAAACCCTATCAAACTAATAATGGACTGGTCATACCCCATGAATATCGTTTGGCAGTTGCGATTAAATAAATTCTGTTTATAGCAAATTTAGAGGAGAGGGTATTTTTTTGAAATTGTAAAATTTATGCAAAAATAAACTTGAAAAAATAAATACAGACAAAGGACTTACCATCGATACCCCTTTGAAAAAAGCCTATTAGAGTTCCT
>CAYQVF010000078.1:0-13431 GCA_964421045.1 uncultured Chromatiaceae bacterium | reverse complement strand
GTGAAAACTCAATGCAAGACTTTTTATTGATAGAACATATAACGCCTTTATTACAACACGTGCTCGTGTTTTTAGGCTTGGCCTATTTATTTACTAAAACGCCAGTGTTTACCGCGCTGGCAAATAATTCATTATCACTGCCCGATAAAGCGGTTATTTATTTAGTTTTTTCCAGTTTTTGTATTTTAGGTACCTCGCTGAGTGAACAATCCCTGCTAGCAGAGGATGCGATTATCAATACCCGAGCCATTGGCGCGGTATTAGGCGGATTTTTGGGTGGTCCTATCGTCGGGTTTTTCGTGGGGTTGACCGGCGGAATTCATCGCATGTGGAGTATGTCAGGCATAGACGACCCTATCACCTATATTGACATTGCCTGTGGCGTCGCCACAACCTATGAAGGGCTGGCTGCGGGTTATGTCCATTATTATCTATCCCGCCGGGGGAAAATAGAGCGTTTATTTTCATTTCGTTTTGCCTGGTTAGTCGGACTTATTGTCGGACTCGGACATGTGGCGATTATTCTGCTGTTTGGTTTATTTTCAGGTCATGTTGCGGCAGCCTGGGCCTTACAAGAAGAGATTGCCCTGCCGATGTTAATGGCAAATCCTGCCGGTATTGCCTTGATCATGTACATGATCAAAGAGCAAAAAAATGCATGTGACTTACTCCGCAGCAGTACGACGGCATGGCAAATTGCCGATAAAACGGCAAGCATCATATTTACTCGGTTTAACCCGGAAATCAGCAAACAAATCACTGAAATAATACAACAAGAAACCCAGGTTAGTGCCGTGGCCATTACCGATCAAAAAAGATTACTCGCCTTTACGGGCGTGGGTGAAGATCATCATACCCCCGGCTCACCCATTGCTGCAGAAGATACTCTGGAAGCGATCAAGGAAAGTAAAGTGATATTCAGGCAAGACTATCAATGCCGACGTGAAACATCCTGTGAGTTGGGATCCGTATTGATTATCCCACTCAAAGACGATGTTTATAACCAGGTGATTGGCACCATCAAGTTATATGAGCCTAGAAATAAATTGTTTCGTAATATTAATGAAAAGCTGGGCGAAAATATTGCTCAGCTGCTTTCCAATAAAATTTTGGCCGGGCGTTATGAACGGCAACGAGAGCTACGTATGGAATATCAATACAAGCTCTTGATTGCGAAAGTCAATCCACATTTTCTTTATAATACGCTCACGACCATCAGTCATATCACCAGAAAACAACCTGACAGGGCTCGTGAGTTATTGCATCATTTATCTGACTTTTTCAGAAAAAACCTGGAAAAATCTGATGACATCACCACATTAAGAGTTGAAATGGAACATATTAAATCTTATCTCGAAATAGAAAAAGCACGTTTTGAAGATCGGCTACAGGTTTATATTGATATACCGGAACATTTTTTTGAGCAGAGTATTCCTATATTTACGTTACAACCGATTGTTGAAAATGCCATTAAACATGGCACAAGCGAATCAGTTAACACCGGAATAATTAAAATCAGCGGTGTGAAAAATAATAATGAACTGATTTTGACTGTAGAAGATAATGCAGGTCTGTATGTCAAAGGTCGTCACAATGGAATCGGATTAAAAATAGATGAACGGATTAAAATACTCCATGGTCAAGACTATGGAATCACTATTTTATGCGAACCAGAGCAGTGGACTAAGGTCGATATCCGTCTACCTCTTAAGGACTAAAAAATGATTAAGACCCTAATTGTCGATGATGAACCCCACGCCCGTGATGATCTGGAAGAAAAAATTTCAACGGATTCTGAATTTAACATCATAGGCAAATGCGCCGATGCATTTGAAGCGATTAAAGAAATCAACAGCAAAGACCCGGATGTTGTTTTTCTTGATATCAAGATGCCAAAAATATCAGGTATAGACATGCTCAGCATGCTGGACAAAGATAACATGCCACGTATTGTTTTTGTTACCGCGCACAGTGAATTTGCAATCGAAGCATTTGAAAAAAACGCCATCGATTTTTTATTAAAACCCGTAAAAGTTGATCGTCTGAAGATGACATTAGATCGCCTTAAAAAAAACTATCAACCACAGCCTGTCGTCGTAGATACCCTGCCTACAGAGTTGAAATTTATTCCTTGCTACATCGGTAACAAAAAATACCTAATACACAAGACTAAAGTAGGCCATGCCTATTCTACTTCAACTACGGGTATACATATGGTTACGCAAGACTGCGAAGAATATCATACCGACCTCACCTTAAAGGTGCTTGAAGAAAAAACACCTTTGCTACGGTGTCACCGACAACACTTAATTAATATCGACTACATCAAACTGATAGAAATTTTGGAAAATGGCTTGGGTGAAATTCGTACTTGTTGTGATACGATCATCCCAATCAGTCGTAATTATATGAACCATTTTGGAAAATGAAAACTTGCCAAACCTCTTAACTTGATATAATAACGGCTCATCTTGTTATAGTCGCCATTGCTGTAATAATATGTGCAATATATCGTTTGATTAGATATATTCCGTTTTCACCTTCATAAAACAGAGATCAACATGTTCACCCAACTTTCAAAAACAATATCTAACTTAGGGCCTGGGCTTTTATACGCCGGTGCTGCAGTTGGGGTCTCACACCTGGTTATGTCAACCAAAGCGGGAGCCAGTTATGAATTCTTGTTCCTGTTGTTGATTCCTTTGATTCATTTAGTTAAGTATCCATTTTATAAATTTGGCCCTCAATACACCGCATTGACGGGGCGAAATATATTACATGGTTATCACGCTCTGGGAAAATGGGCGCTGGCGACTTATATCATCATGACGCTGTTATCCATGTGCCTGATTCAAGCCGCAGTGACGATCGTCACCAGTTCTATTGCCATTCATTTTTTCGGTCTAACTCTACCGGCGGAATATATGCCTCATGTTCCGGCTATTATGGTGCTGATTGCCGCAGCCATCATTTTGTATGTTGGGCAATACAGTCTACTGGACAAAATGATGAAAGCCATCATTATCATTTTAACGCTGACCACCGTCACGGCATTAGCGCTCGTTATTCTAGGTACACAAAATAATACAGAGTTTAATACAACACCGCTTTTTAATCTTTATGAATACGCCGATCTTATTTTTCTCGCCGCTTTTATTGGCTGGATGCCCGCGCCTATGGATGTGAGTGTTTGGCATTCCGTTTGGTCTGAAGAGAGCAATCGCAAAAATGGCAGCCGTTTATCTCTGCGTAAAGCGATGCTGGATTTCAAAATTGGCTTTTTTGGTACTGCCCTGCTGGCCATGGCCTTTTTATCACTGGGGGCGATGGTGATGTTTGGTAATGACGAACCCCCCTCAGCAAATGGCGCTGTATTTGCCGGTCAATTGATTGACATGTACACCAGCTCATTAGGCAGCTGGGCCTATCCGCTCATTGGTATCGCCGCTCTGGCCACCATGTTCAGCACGACACTCACTTGTCTGGACGCCTATCCCAGAACACTGGAAGAAAGCTATTTTATATGGAAAGGTCAAGGAAATAATGCGTCGCGGAATGGTGCAAAAAAAGTCGTTTATCGAGCTCTGCTGATGGCCGCTGTAGCGGGAACCATTATTATATTTTTAATCATTAAAAACGTATCCGGAGCAATGGGTTTGATTGTCACCATTGCAACCGTTGTTTCTTTTATTTCAGCTCCCGTTATTGCTTACATTAACTATAAAGTCATGCAGGGCAGCACGATAAACAAGGCGGACAGACCCAATGCTCTTATCACGTTATGGTGCCGGGCAGGAATAGCAATTATGGTGCTTTTCAGTCTTTCTTATTTGTGGTTGATATATACCCGTGGCAATTGATGAGTAAGGAAGAGAACTCGGTTAAAAGCATCACATTTGTTGTGATGAAAAAAATCGATCCTCTTTGTCATTGGCCCTAATTTAAATATAATGTGAATAAAAAATCATGGGTGACAATTTATTATCTTTGTGGAATTGTAAATCTAAAACAAAAAATGTTTCCGTCATCGTTCCCGATGGATGTCGTGACCTCATAATGAAAATAGCGAACGAAAAGAAACCTCGTTGGTTTGTGTCTCCGATGTTCGATCATGCAAAGAGGGTATCGATGGAGGCGAACTCAATTTTGTTTGGCTATCGAATGAAGCCAGGCGTTCGTATAGAAGAAAACAAACTACTGAAATCGATTCAGGAAATGGGTGACAATATCGACGATATTTTAAATCAACTCACTGATTATACCAGTCAAAGCCATTCCGTTGAGGAGGCACTTAACTGTTTGGCTACTGATGTTAGTTCAGTGAAACAGGCTTCAAAAAAACTGGGAGTGAGCTCTAGAACCTTGCAAAGATTGATCGGTCAAGAAACAAATCGATCTCCGATTTATTGGATACTTTTGGCGCGAGCTAGAAAAGCAGCAAGGGCATTGAATGAATCAAGCCCTCTTGCAGATATCGCTGAAATGCATGGATATGCAGATCAATCGCATATGAATAGAGAATTCAAACGGTGGTTTGGCATAACGCCAACAGCGATGCGTCGTGCCCCCAGCCTTCTTCGCCAATTAGGTTATACGGGCTACGATTGAGATGAAACCGGAGTGCATAATTCAATCAGGAAACCATTGATATCAGATACATAGGCTGTGGTTTGCCCCCATGGCATTTCTTCTACGTCTTGAACAAGTATCGCCCCTGCATTGACAGCCTGAGCGAGTGCGGTAG
The DNA here is from genome assembly GCA_964421045.1 of uncultured Chromatiaceae bacterium. Lineage (GTDB taxonomy): Bacteria > Pseudomonadota > Gammaproteobacteria > JAADHS01 > JAADHS01 > JAADHS01. Next base: position 8,687 of record CAYQVF010000078.1, on the reverse strand, counting down.
AAACATCATCGGTCTCAAAGGCTATTTCAAACGTAGGATGAGCAGGATTAACTTGCCTTGGATTTTTGCCCAGGCTCGTCATAAGCTCTAACGAAGTGAACGAAAGTGTTGTATTGCCCGTATCTAATTCGCCATAATCACCACTTTCATGCAGCATTGCTCGCTTAAACCCAAAGGCCGTTTCAAAAAAAACAAGCGTATCCGTGACGCTTTTAACGTAAAAAATTGTATATTTGAATGCTAGGTTTTTCATTGCATCAATCTCATCATTATTTAGAATGGGTATATTAACGGGTTGTTAGTTATATAGTCTTGAATAAATGCGACAAAGAGGCAATAGATTCGATTTTAAAAAACTCATTATTTGGGAAAACAATGAAGCTTCACTTCAACCTGGGCTCCTTACATTACAATGAGCAACATCTTATTGCGATCGGTCAACTACGGAATCTAGTTCATCGTTAAGGCTATTTTGATGGTGAATTAGGTTCAATCATTATGAGCAGAGCCTGTAAACTATCACGCAAAGCACGTATTGCCTCTTTACGACCTGAATAGCCCAAAGCAGAAGAAACTTTTGCCCAGGTTTGCTTTTGCAGAACTTTCATAACGAGTAAATGCTGTTGTTGAATAGAAAGTGTCTGGATCGTAGATTGGTTTAACCAAAAAACTTCCGAAATCAAAGTCCATATGACACCTAAACTTACCTCATACCCACGCTGGGCATAAGCAAATGCGCGCAATTCCTGCCAATCAAACGTATCCAGTTTCATTTGTATCGAGGCTTGCTGCGCCAGGGTCGCGCTGAGTCCTGCGGATGCAAATAAGGTCATGACCAAGGCTGTGGGCATATCGGCAAGAGGCTCAGCAAGTAAATGGCAATAGTGTCGTTGAAAGCGCTGCCGGGATTGTTGGCACAGGCGTGCACCCATTTCAGTCAGTGGCTTAAGCATAAGCACTGAACGAGTACCACTGGTATGCTCTCTATTGATACCTGCACGCACAACGGTAAAACCACAACGTTGCCAAAACTGTACTAAATCGGCATTGGCACCAAAGCTGGTACCCCATGCAATGGCATCACACCGACCCAGTTTTTCCTCAACAAAGGTCAATAACTGTGCCGCTAAGCCGCGTCGACGGACTGCGGGATGCGTCGCAATACGAATAATTCTCCGCCAGCGGTAAACCGGGGCTTCCTGAATCCCCGTAGAAGCTGCTAGGGTTTGGCAAATTAAGTGCCCCGGTAAGCGACGTTGCCCATTGTAAACAGCTTTGGCAAGCTCTGGATCCAAACCGCCTTCAGCACACAGTACGGTCGTCGCAATAATATGTCCCTTGTAGCGAACGACATATATTTCTATTTCTTCGGCATCTAATAAGGTATGTAAATCACGAGGGCGAGTACGATAATGTGCTAACACTAACAAAGAAAATAACGCTGATAAGTCACGCTCATTACGATTCAAAGCAGTGCGATCCAACTTTTCAAAAATACAATTTTCTATTGTGGCCGTTGTTATAGTTGCATCATCAACAGGCTCTACATTCAGCAATAATGCGGAAAATACCAGGGACTCAACGGGATCATTTTTATTCCAGCGCACCGGCTGGTGCAAGTTAAACTGCTGCCAACCGGGCGCATACTGATTCAACACATCATGAAAGCGTAGAGCAAAACCACGACCGGTTCCTTCATAGCCATGGACGGTACTACTAAAAATTATTCTTGAATATTGTTTCAACATTAAGCTAAGCATTTGAACCGGAATGGCAGCGGCTTCATCGACCATAAGTAATGCGGTAACATGCTTGTTGGCGACGAGCTCATCTGGAGCAACGAACACGAGACGTTGTGACCCCAGGCACAGTTGATGGTCTTTATAAATGGCGTCGGGTAATTGCTGCTTTGCCTGTTTAAACACGCGATCTACTGCACGCGGCCTTGGCGCGGTAACAATTATTTTTTCCACGCCTTGCAATAACAAATTTGCTGCTGCCAGCCCTAAAGCCGTTGATTTTCCTCGACCTCGGTCGGAAGTCAAAATGAGGGGACGCCGCCGGTGCCCTGTTACAACATGAGTGATTAACTCTACCGCTTTTTTTTGATCGTTGGTATAAACAAAATTCGTGGGTTCCGCAAGATCGTTTAAGGGTAAGGTTAGGCATTCATCGTCAATAGACAAGTTGAATTGTTGATGTTGTTTAATTAAGGTTAGGCATGAAGCGGCTGCAAATATTTTCGTAAATCGTTCTAAAAATTGATTTTTTGTTGATGTTGAACGTCCCAATCGCCATTGGTTGATCTCTGGACTGAGAAAAACAAGTAAACCCCCACCTCGAACTATTCCCGCTACAATACCCAGTACGTCAGGATCAAAACCATCATGCGCATTGAAGACGAGATGGTGGCAACTTGTGCCCAATAGCTCAACCGTTTTCTTTGAGTTAATTTGAGAAACAAAATCAGGAGCCGATGTTGAAACCCAAGAGATTGAAGCGCCAACAGACGCGTTCTTTAACCACGTGGAGATGGTTTCTGCCCAACGCCAGCCCCATTGCGCGTCTCCTGCCAACCATAAAACGCGGCGATGATGATCTCTTCGAGCTGCCAATTGAAGCTGCAATACGGTAGCTTTAATTGCAAAATACTCTGTAGAACACGAACTTTCTGCATCCAAATTTTTCATTTCTGTATTGTAACTCAGTGTATAACTAAACTGAAGATGACTTGCGTAGTGGCTGTGCTGCTACATGCGTGCAACAGCACAAGACCTGGTCATCCAGTTGTAGAGAAAACGAAATCAAGAGGGTTAGAGCATAAAATTTTCATTAAATGGTTTTATTTTTTCTAAGGTAAGTTACAGTCACTAAGAAATTAGTAGTCTTAGGAATTATCAAAATTTAATCATATTTCTTGTCCATTTTTTCGTCTTCAGCGCCTTGAATGCGAAACGATATCCAGCTTTAATTCCTGCTAAACACTCGTCTAAAAATTTGACTAGACTGTCTCACTTATCCAACACTAATTGTCTGCCTAGACATTATTTTTTCATAAAATTACAAAAAACTGTGTCAAGTGTCACGTTGAAACAGCAGTATTATTCAATACTTACCGACACAATTTATTCGAAAATAATGCAAACATTATCATGAACAGATGCTAAATTTATTTCGGGTATCATACATTCTGAACCAAATATTTTTCTTTTAGCCATATATTTATCTTGTTGATCACACTATAAAATTAACATAGCTCATTCATGTAGGCGATTAGAAGGACTCATAAAAAAACTTTTTTTGCTTGCCATTTATTTTATGGAGAACCAGCGAAATATGTACCTCATGTTTCGGTATATCCCATTAATCTTGCCTTCTGCTCTAGCTGTAAAGTGTGGCTCGGGTCGTAAAATTGTTTGTCAAAGTTTCATGTGGCATGAAGCATGAAAATAAAATTGTATGTTCCTGCCAGGGAATATAAATTAAACGCGAGCCGGTAAGTAAGTACATAGGAACCCAGTGCCTCTTTGATTATTTAAGTTAAAAATATAGGAAATGAAGGAATGTTAATTTATTACGTTTACTCTCAATCCAAAAACAGCATAGTGACGCTGGTTGGGTTTGTGTTATTGATCGCCAGCATGGCTGTTAACAGTCAATCTTCCTATGTGCCGCCAATCGGCATTCCAGCGCCAGAATTTGGCATTAACGAGTCACACACAATGTATGAAAATTCTCTGTATGATTTTGGTAATGGGTCTGCTGAACCTTACAAAGATGCGGGCTACGGGCCGTATACGCATTATGTGGATAACAGCGTGTCTTGCACAGACTCAAACAATAAATATGGAACCAGGGATAAGCCACGTTGCAACCTTCCAAATTTGAGAGAGCTAGTGCCAGGGAGCGTTGTTGAAATTCATGGCGGGGTATATACGTCAAAGAAAAACTGGCTGGTTAGTAGTGGTACGGTTGACAAGCCTATTTTTATTCGTGGGTACGCCAATCCAAACTGGGTTGTACAAGATGATGTAAATGGTAACCCTGTTTTTGTAAAGACTTCTGTAGAGTCGATGCCGGTTATCGAGCAAACTCTAAGAATTAGTGGGGCTTATATTATTGTTGAAAATATAGATTTTAACAAAAACGGCCTACGGCAAAGTGCTGTTGATATTAGACCCTTCAATAGTTTAGAAAGCGTACACCACGTCGCCGTTCGAAATAGTGAAGTGCAAAATTATCCGCATGCGGAAGGTGGAGCAGGTTCTTTATTAGTTGCAACGGGTTATTACGACAGGCCTGGTAATGGTAAGGACGATACTACTGTGCATGACATTGTCTATTACAAAAATAATGTTCACGCAGATAATGTATTTTATGAAAATAATTCACATGGTCATGAGATTAATGAGATCCAAGATGACACCATGGGCATAGCTATTGCTCAGAGATCAAATCGAGTTTGGATAGTGGATAATCATATTCATCATAATGCTGGGGATGCCATAGGAACAGGGCATGCTGCAAAGTATACGTCAACGAATTATTACATCGGTCGTAATATTATGAATGACTGTGATGAGAATGCAGTTGATCTTAAAGAAGTTGAAAGTTTTGTTGTCTCGCAAAATATTATGTACCATTTTTATGGTGCTGGATTAGGATCTAATGGCGCAATAACCGTTGTGCATTATGGTCCAAATAACGCGCCGAAAAACACCTGGTTTATTTATAACGAAATGTATAATGCCTCTGATGTTGCCGTACAAGTTGGTGGTACTGTGCTTGATGATGTTTTTTATATTGGTAATGTTATTCACAGCATTTCTAATGAATCTCAAACCGGAACTGCTTTTCGTTCATGGGGTAGTCGCAACATTCACATTGTTGGCAACACAGTTTACGGTACAGATAGAGGGCTGATTTTTAGTGGTGGAAATGAGGCGAAGGCATTTATTGAAAATAATATTTTTTCAAGTCTAAAAACTGAAAATTATGTAAATTTGTCTAATACGGGGTATGCCGACAGGGCATTTATTAATAATAATTTATTTTATTCGGATGCTTTTACTCCGGTAATTTAAGGTAATTCAAGCAATGAAATAAATACAAACCCTCTTTTCCGGGGGGAGGATGACCCTATCTTGAAAAACATCGCATTGTAAAGCAGTCGGAACTGGGGAAAAATTGCTGACCTACCTCGGTCGTTATCTTTATCGGGGGGTGATTCAAGAAAAAGACATCATTGTTACAATAGCTAAATTCATATTATTTTTCAAAACTTTATTAGATTTGGCAGACAAATTTAGGTATACAATGTATACTTATATCCATTGTATACCTAATTGCGTGAAATATGACTAAGCCATCTCGGCAAGAACGAAAAAAAGCAGATATGCAATTACATCTTATGCAGAATGCGATTAAATTGTTCAAAATTCAGGGCTTTGAAGACACTACAATGGGAGAAATTGCTAAAGCAGCAGATGTAACAAAACGCACTCTCTACCACCATTTTCCTATGAAAGAAGCATTAGTTAGTGCTTATTGGCTAAATAATGTTCGCCTCCATCAAAACCAGCTCCCTCTATTGTTAGAAAACTATCCAGATACCCGTAGTCGATTGCTTATCGTCTTTCTATCTGCGGCAGAAGGATTTAAGAGCGAAATCGAATTTGCTCGAATCCATTTTAGTTATCAATTTCAGAAAATCGGCAAAAACTCTAAACCACAAATCCCTAGTGAGTTTGTGATGTTTCTCACGGTTATCATTGAAGCAGGACAACAGGAAAGCAGTATTCGAAGTGATATAGCAGCCACTGAACTCGCTACTCAAATTATGCTCAACTTCACTGCTATCTGCTTAATGTGGTTTGCTAACCCTGATTCATTTTCACTTGATGACAAACTAACAAATGCTGTGAACTGTTTCATTGATGGTGCAGGAATAATTTAACACTGACTCAATAAGGATCTATAAATGGCTAATATTCTTATAACTTGTTTTGGCTCATATGGCGATCTCCATCCCTATATTGCTTTAGCAAAGAATTTACAAAATCGTGGCCATGAAATCAGTATTGGTAGTAGCGTTATGTTTAAGGTTCAAATTGAATCAGAAGGAATACCTTTTACTCATTTGCGAAGTAGCTTGGATAAGTACAATACACCAGCTGCCATTCGAGAGTTTGTGAGGCTAATATTCGACCCGGTACATGGTGGAGAACTCATGATCAATGAGATGATGAAAAATATTGAAGAAACATATTTGGATACTCTCAAAGCAACTGAAAAAAGTGATATTGTAATATCCAACCCCCTTTCTTATGTAACCCCTATCATTTGTCGAGAAAAAAATATTCCTTGGCTATCAACAATATTGGCTCCCATGTTTTTTCTTTCTGTCTATGATCCACCAATTATGTCACCTGCACCTTGGCTACGAAAAATTCACCGCTTCAGTCCATCTATATATAAATTATTATTTTCTATATTGAAGGGTGCAACAAAAAAATGGACAAAACCGCTATATCAATTATGTTCTTACTATCAAATACCACCCCCGAATGGGAACCCTCTTTTTGAAGGACAGTATTCGCCTCACGGTACTCTAGCCATGTTTCCAAAATACTTCGCTGAACCTCAAATAGATTGGCCTATAAATACTACAATAACAGGGTTTCCACTTTTCTCGGTCGAAATGACAACTAATGAAAAACTAAATAAATTAAAGATATTTATCATGGCTGGTGATTCACCCATTGTTTTTGTTCTTGGTTCATCTGCTGTTAATATTGCCGATGACTTTTATTCAATTAGTGCTGACATGGCGCGTAAACTGAACAAGCGTGCTGTATTGGTTCATGGAGAACATGACGATTCAATTAAAAATATTCCTAAAGGAGACGATTTATTTTTTATTAATTACGTATCTTACGAAAAATTATTTCCTCATGCTTGCCTCATTGTACATCAAGGCGGAATTGGTACACTAGCCCATAGCTTGGCAGCTCAATGCCCTATTCTAATTGTTCCATTTGGTTTTGATCAATTTGATAATGGAGAACGTATTGAAAAATTGGGCGTAGGAAAATCTTTGCCTCGTCAAAATTACACGATAGAAAAAGCAACGCCAATAATCGAAGAACTATTGGTTAACAAAAAATATAAGGCTCACGCTCTGGAAATTAACAAAGGAATCAAAGTAAATCAAGGTGTTGACTGTGCATGCGATACTATAGAATTGTTATTGAATAATAAAAAATATGACTAAAGCTATTGTGACACATAGCGATTGAGTTCAGTTGCGCCTTACCTTTTATTTTTTTGTGAAAAATCGCACAAAAAGAAAAAAAAGGTAAGGCGCCAACTGGAACGATTTATTCTTTAAATTTTTGGGTGTAGCTTACCATTTATTATTCACTTCCCGCCCTCTATAAAAGATTATATTTATGGAAAAAACAGCGGACAACTAGCCTGACACAGAGGGCCTATTAAAGCTTGTTTATCCAGTCTTAGCATCGTCATCCCCAACCATAAGATGGTTGTTTAAGTTTTCCTACACAAGATAAAATACCAACCCGACATTGGGGACACTTTCTTCTTCCCGGTATTAGGCTAGTGTAGTGTGTTGAATTACCTACATCATATCATCTATTTATTTAATACACTACACTAGGTTCCTGAGTTTTTTCCTCGACTTCTGGCTCAGCTTGTCCCATACTCGTTCGGATTAACGCAATCTTGGCTGCGGTGTTTGCAACAACTTTCCAAAAAACCAAAGTGCTGGATGCGCATAAAACCTGATCCTCTTGAATCGCCACCAGTCTACTGTTGTTCAAGACAATACGATGAGAGTAACACGCTAAATACTCTACAATAATATTCGCGTTAGTGAGATACAGTTTGCTATACATCGGGTGTGCTTATTCGCCGAAACACGACCTCCGGTACAGGTGAAAAATAGCTTTTTCTCGGCTACGACCGCTATTTTTGGACAGCCTCTCAGGCTCATTTTTTACTTGGTGTGGCCAGAACCAAATTCAGCTTCTGCTTTTTTCCATTCATTATAAAATGATTGATAAGCCTCCGAAAAGTCGTTTTTAATCCCGTCCCAAACATCCGCAGAGCTGCTTTTCAACCCTCCGTACCACTCCGCTAATTGAGTACGCTGTTTTCTAAGTGCTTTGAGGGTGGCTCGTGTTTTTTTCCGTGTCGTCTCGCTCATTTTCCCCCAGTTGTTATCCATATCCGATTCCAGCACGTCGATACGCTGATCCATCTTGTCTAAAGCAGCCTTGCTTTCCTCAATGGCCTTGTCTCGCTGATCAAGGCTAAATGTCTTAAGGGCGCGAATCACATCTTGCACCTCTTTATTGACGTCTTTTATTGTCACCTGTTCGGTTGGGTTTTCGCCGAAGCATGCTGACGAAAAAACAAGCATTGTCAGTATCGTTGCCCATTGGAATATTGTTATAGATTTCACTTATAGATTCTCCTACAGAATAGATTTTGGATGAAAAAATAGAAGCGACCTTTCTCTCACTATCCATTATGGCATTGTCAATTCAAAATCAGCTTTAGCGACTGAAACACCATTCACCACCACCTCTACAGCATGCACACCAGGATAGTATACGCGTGTTGTAATTTTTTTTATGGAGTGCTTTTTTGTTGTCATCAAAGTT
>CAYQVF010000077.1:0-13785 GCA_964421045.1 uncultured Chromatiaceae bacterium | reverse complement strand
GGAAGATAACTGACCAGCGGAATCAGAGCCAATGGGATGAGGCTATACCAGGGTAGTTTTGCATATACAACCGCAGTTACGCTAATTAACCCGCATAATATTGCAATAGGGTAAGTAAAATTAAGTCCGAGTTTAAGTGGTTTACTGGAAAAACTTAATAAGATATAAGCGCCGGCTGCAGCACCAATAGCAATACCTAATTGTCCAAGTAATGCGGAGGCGGCAAGCAGGGCAAGGACTCCTGTGGTGAACCCCAGCAAGCAACTGATTGAGGCGTCTTCTTCAGGGGATGTATTCTCTATGCTGGTTAAAAATAAGCTTAGCCATGTTACATATAGAGCGGGATAAGCCATGAATTGATACAGATCTAATCCAGATTGTCGCATTGCAACGGGCCAAACCAACCACACGCTGGCTGCTGTTGCGCCCAGCGTGATGACCAGTAATTTGATGAGCCGTTGTGGTTGCAAATAATCTAGTATCAAACCCACGATGACAGCAGCTAAGCCAAGTAAAACAATTTTTTTAGTGCTCGTTATAGGCGTGAATTGAAAGCCTACAACCAAATAAACTGAGCAAGTGTAAGCGATAGCAAAGCCTAATCCTGCCCAAAGCCATCCCAGGTGCCGCAATAACCAGGCGCTAATGATGGCGATAAAAAATGGGCCGATACCCGATTGGATTATTGGGTTATTTAAGAGTTCAACCATGCTGTAGATCCTTGAATTCACCTATTTGAAAATTAAATCTCAATCGCCACGGGGGTATACATTTTTGCCTACAACCGTAGGCAGTCCAGAAGGCTAAATATACCATCTTTTCTCAATCAGAAAAACCGAATCTAAGGAATGGGTACGTAATAACTTCCCGTTTTGGGGCTCAGATTTAGTTTTTATTTGTTCGTTTTGATTGAGCAAAAGCGCAGGAATAGTCGCTCTTATTTCGAGGTTTTGAGATTGAAGAACGGGCAAAGACGAGTTGAAGATGAGATTCTAAAACGGGAAGTTATTACGTGCCCATTCCTAAATCACATTTGTACGCACTAACATCTAAATTTATAACGTCATGAGTACAGACTGTTCTTTGCGTCGAAAATTAAACAAAAACTGAAAATAATGAGTTATCAAACGTAAATATTTTCTCTTTCGGCAGGTATGCGAAAGGAAATAAATCAATGAATTGACAATCAGTATGTCAATCTCAAAAAATTCTGATGCTTTAATTTAATTTTACTTGATCAGCCTTGAAAAATTCAATAAGTATTTTCAGTAGTAGAGTGTTTAGAGGCTCATCCTGAGTTAGAAAAAATCGCATTTAAGGCGCAGCTATACGTGCTAACACTTACAACAAACGCCATGGTATATTGCGTTACAATAGTTATTCACATTATTTATGTGTAACCAAGAAAATTTGATATGTTCAGAGTACTTTCGGACTCAGCTACATATCTACGTTGCCACAAAATGATGACGGATGAGGGCTACAATCTCCTCGAAGTGTGGCTAATTAATGTTAACGATCACAGAGTCCAAATCCCCCAAAAACCTGAAAACAAGAGTGAATATCAGCTCAGTAATCATCATTAGTTTGGAGAATTATCCCCTTTACCGTTTGCGGGGGAGTTAATTGACATGCATTGCCATGGATATAGACTTAGATAATTGTAACTAAGGTTAATTTGTCATGATTGAAACAGAAAAAGATTCGTTAGGCGAAAGCATCTATTATGAAGATGCGCGACCGATAAAATGTACTGTCATCGAGGCTGAGCCTGATACGATGCAGCGTTTTCGTTACGAGACGATGAATGACGATGTTTTGACTGTGATTGCTTCATTAGATGAAATGCCGTTGGAAAATAATGATGAGTCGCTGAACTCAGCGGATTTGCAACGTATTGAATATAAAATCAACCTGACTCTAGATCTTGTTTCTCAATTGTTTGCTCAGCAATTTTCCTTGCCCGAACCGGTTGATTTACGTTTGAATGCGGAACGTATTGCCTGGAAGAGTGAGGTGGTGCAACCTGAAAATGCATTGGTCTCTATCCGTTTATATTTGAATGATCGATATCCCAAGCCAATCCAGCTTTTTGGCCATACGGTGACCTCAACAGAGAGCGAGTTTCAAAACCATGTGATTCTTTTACCTATGAAGCTGGCAGTACAAGACAAACTGGACAAATTTATTTTTCGTCAACATCGGCGTTTTATCGCACACCGCAGACGCGGGATATAAACTCAGAGTGATGAGCGTTCCGACGACGCACGCTATGGAGGGCGGAGGTAGAGCGACTCCGGGATGCCAAAGCCGGGAAGCACATAAGAGCTAGGATATTTTGGTTTTGCGCAGTGTCCTTTGAGGTGGATCGCCTGGTTCCCATTTTTAATTCACTACGACAAAATTTTGACATCCCGTGCTGAAGATGCTTAACTTTCGTAGTGGGAAGTACTGAGGGATGCGGCATTTATAAAAATATCAATCTTGCTGGCCTTTTTGTTCGTGTTTTCCATTGCAACTTAAGTTACATAGTCCGCTATGCGCCCGATATTGCAATGAAAATGACAGACAAAATGCGGTATATTTTGTTTTTTAAAACCGTTTTGTTCCTTGCCCTGAGATCACTGAAAATTAGCATTAAGGGTGGTTATGATAGCGTCGGATATTGTTGTAATTGACTCATCTGAAGTACGTCGTGAGCAAGTAAAAGCCGTTCTCGATTTTATAGGCAGTGAACCGGTAACACTTTATGATTGCTTGAATTGGCAGCAGGCTCTGGAGCATACGGAAAAAATACAAGCTGTTCTATTAGGCGAGTGTTCAGACCCAGAGCAACTGCTGTCTATTTATAATGAAATAAAAGCAGCGGATGAAACGGTTCCGGTATTATTGTTGGGTGAACCTGGGCAACACAAAAGCTATCCCGAAGTATTACAAAAAGGGGTGCTTGCTTATATTGATCGGCCTATCACCTATAGCCAGCTTACCAGTGCTTTGCAACAGGCTCAAGCTTATAGAGCCAATTCTGGCAAGCCAGAGATGGATGGTTCGCAACGATCTCCTGAGCTTTTCCGTAGTCTGGTGGGCAATAGCCGTAGTATTGGTGCGGTGCGTACACTGATCCAGCAAGTTGCCAACACCGATGCGAATGTCTTGATTTTGGGTGAGTCGGGTACGGGCAAAGAAGTGGTTGCTCGTAACGTACATTATTATTCAAGGCGTCGCGACAAGCCCTTTGTACCCATTAACTGTGGTGCGATTCCTGCCGACTTACTTGAAAGTGAATTGTTTGGCCATGAAAAAGGGGCTTTTACGGGCGCCATCAGCACTCGTCGTGGGCGATTTGAACTCGCTGAAGGAGGGACTCTATTCCTAGACGAAATAGGGGATATGAGCATGCATATGCAAGTTAAGTTATTGCGCGTATTGCAGGAACGCACCTTTGAGCGAGTCGGGGGCAATAACACCATCATTGCTGATGTTCGTATCGTTGCGGCGACCCATCGCCATCTGGAAGAAGAAATCAAAAAAGGGCGTTTCCGGGAAGATTTATTCTATCGTTTAAATGTCTTTCCGATAGAAATGCCGCCACTTAGAGATCGCGCTGAAGATATTCCCTTATTGGTGAATGAACTTATTTTACGTTTGGAGCATGAACAGCGTGGCTCAACTCGATTGAAACCCGAAGCGGTACTGGCATTGACTCATTATCACTGGCCCGGTAATGTTCGCGAGCTGGCTAACTTGATGGAACGTCTGGTTATTATTTATCCCTTTGGAGTTGTTGATTCAGGTGATTTACCGAGCAAATTTCAAGCAGGCATTGAGGGCGGCAGTGAATTGCCACCTGTGTCTGCCATTCCGCTGACGGCAACAGCGGTTCCAACGCAAGCTGAATACGCGCCATTTGCGCGGCTGCCTCGTGAAGGCCTTGATTTGAAAGAACATTTAACACAGTTAGAATGTGACTTGATTAAGCAGGCACTGGATGACTCGGGGGGAATTGTTGCCCAGGCTGCGCGTCGGTTGAAGCTGCGACGAACGACCCTGGTTGAAAAACTGCGTAAATATGGCTTGCAACGGGGCGAGAGTGATGAGCTGACAGAAAATTGACGTTTTGTTTTGTTCGAAAAGAAGTTAAGTGTTTGAATAATATAGGAGTATTGAGATAGGCATAGCTTTTGCTAGCTGCTTCAGGTGTTCTGAACAGGTATTTTTAGCAGGCAGAGCAAGAGCGAATAATGACACAAACACAAAACAAAAAAACAGAGCAACAACTCACCGGCGCGTTCAACGCATTTACGCAAGTCTCGGAGCAATTGGTACGGGCTTACACTGTGCTGGAAAATCAGGTGAGCAAGCTGAATGCCGAACTGAATGCGGCGCGTAGTGAACGCCTTATTCAGCTTGCTGAAAAAGAACGTATCGCTTGCCGGTTAGAGAACTTACTTACCGCTTTGCCCGGAGGGGTCGTTGTTATTGATGGCGAAGGGCGGGTGCAAGAATGCAACCCTGCTGCGATCGCGCTGTTGGGTGAACCACTGCTCGGCGAGTTATGGCGTACGGTTGCAAAACGAGCGTTTGATAGTGACGCGGTCGCTGATATTGAAGTTTTGTTACGCAGCGGTAGACGTATTAACGTCACCTCTAGCCGTCTTGATTCCGAACCCGGACAGATTCTCTTACTGCAAGACATCACTGAACAACGTGCATTACAGCACTCTTTAGAGCATCATCGGCGCTTATCTTCAATGGGCGAAATGGTCGCATCACTGGCACATCAAATCAGAACGCCTTTATCTTCTGCTCTCTTGTATTGTACTAATTTAAGACGAGATGATCTTGACCCCGCTGCGCAAAAAAAATTCTCAGAAAAATCGATTACGCATCTACACCAACTAAACCATATGGTGAATGACATGTTGGGTTTCGCCAAAGGGGGAGAGACGCAATTCGAACAAGTGAGTCTAGTTCAACTGGTGACTGACCTGAAAACCAGCGTAGCGCCTTTACTGGCCGAGCGAGGTACACAATTAAGTATTAATAACACTGTGCCCGAGGTGACGTTTACCGGCAACCACCAGGCGCTCATGAATGCTTTTCAAAACCTCGTAATTAATGCCTCTCAGTCTCGTCATATCGATGATCTTGATGTGCATATTACGCTGGAAATGAAAGTGGAACAGCAAACCGTCATGTTTAAAATCAGTGATGATGGGCCAGGTATTCCAGCCACGCATATAGAACGTATTTTTGAACCGTTTTATACCACACGACATACCGGCACCGGGCTTGGTCTGGCCGTGGTACGTGCCGTTATTCTCAGTCATCACGGCACTATTGAAGTTGAGTCTGACAAGCAGCAAGGCGCGATATTTACCTTAGGAATTCCGCTCAATATGAAAGCGGATGTATTGCCCAGTGGGTCTTATCTTGCTGCGCCATACCAGACTACAGCGAACATAGAGGTAGCATAATGAGTCAAGCAACAATTCTGGTTGTAGAAGATGATCCCACGTTAAGAGAAGCTTTGAGCGATACGTTAACGTTATCTGATTATAAAGTACTGCTTGCGGATAATGGTGAGACAGCTTTAAGCCTGCTGAAAAAAAATCCGGTTCAGTTGGTTATTTCCGATGTGCAGATGCAACCCATGGATGGTCATAGCTTGCTACAAAAAATTAAGAATAGCGATACAGAGCTTCCTGTTGTATTAATTACAGCCTATGGCACGATACAAAAAGCAGTTGAAGCGATGCAACAAGGTGCGGCTGATTATTTGGTTAAACCGTTTGAAGCTCATGTCCTGGTTGATATGGTGTCAAAATTAGCCAGAACGAGACAGCAAGATGAAAATTTGATTGCAGTCGACCCGCGCAGTAAAGAACTGCTTAAACTGGCCACGCGTGTTGCGGCAACGGAAGCAACCGTCATGATCAGCGGGGAGAGTGGTAGTGGTAAAGAAGTCATCGCTCGACATATTCACAACAGTTCTCCTCGGTCCAAGGGCCCTTTTATTGCGATTAACTGCGCTGCTATTCCTGAAAATATGCTGGAGGCGGTACTTTTTGGGTATGAAAAAGGGGCGTTTACCGGAGCCTATCAAGCGACGCCTGGAAAATTTGAGCAAGCCCAGAGTGGCACACTATTATTAGATGAAATTTCGGAAATGGATTTGGCGCTGCAAGCAAAACTGCTTAGAGTGTTGCAGGAGCGAGAGGTTGAGCGCCTGGGAGGAAGAAAAATAATTCCGCTTGATGTGCGGGTATTGGCGACGACAAATCGTAATTTAAAACAGCAAGTGGATGAACATAAATTTCGTGAAGATTTATACTATCGCCTTAATGTCTTTCCTTTAGGGTTGTTGCCATTGCGGCAGCGACCTGCTGATATTATACCTCTGGCGTATAAAATACTTAAACAGCGCAGTGGATCAGAAAAAAGCGGGGATCTTGTTTTAACTGATGCCGCAAAAACGTTGTTATTAGGTCATCAGTGGCCAGGCAATGTGCGCGAGCTGGATAATGTGATGCAACGCGCCTTGATTTTTATGCATGGCAATGAAATTACTACGGAGGCTCTTCACTTTGAGGCTGAAGCTTGCATGATGGATCGCCCGGTTGCTACTGAGCAGCTTACTTCTGTAGATGAAGAGAAAAATAATCTGGGTAGTGATTTAAAATTAAGAGAGCAGCGGCTTATTCTGGATGCATTACAAGCAGGTCAGGGTAGCAGAAAATATGCTGCAGAAAAATTGGGTATTAGTCCTCGTACGTTACGTTACAAGTTAGCCCGGCTGCGTGAGCAGGGTGTGGCCTTACCTTG
The DNA here is from genome assembly GCA_964421045.1 of uncultured Chromatiaceae bacterium. Classification (GTDB taxonomy): domain Bacteria; phylum Pseudomonadota; class Gammaproteobacteria; order JAADHS01; family JAADHS01; genus JAADHS01. Next base: position 6,960 of record CAYQVF010000077.1, on the reverse strand, counting down.
TTAAACAGGGAGAAAATGACATGAGTGATGTCAATATGAATATTAATCAAGTTTTAACTCAAATGCGAGCTTTGGCCGCGCAAGCAGAAGCAGCACCTCAAGGGGTTAATAAGAGCAGCGAAGCACAATTGAATTTTTCAGATGTTCTCAAGTCTTCGCTTGATCAGGTTAATCAAGTAAGTAAAGACGCAGGCGCACTGACCAAGGCATTTGAGGCGGGAGATCCCAATGTTGATATTACCCAGGTTATGGTCGGTTTGCAAAAAGCCAGTGTCTCTTTTCAGGCGATGACCCAGGTCAGAAACAAGTTATTAACGGCGTATCAAGACGTAATGAATATGCCCATTTAAAAATAATGATCAATGATGAGTAAACGGTAAGGCGAAAAAGCATGGCAGAACAAGATGCACGCGGTGGCTTAGCCCTGACCAGTCAGGGTTTTGCAAATATGCCAGTGTTAAATCAAGTTGGTTTTTTAATGGGAATTGCTGCGAGTATTGCGATCGGTGGCGCCATTGCATTTTGGGCGCAAACGCCCAATTATCATAATCTCTATACGGGGCTTGCAGCAAAAGATGTGATGGCTGTCACCGATGAGTTGCAAAAAATAGGGGTACCCTTTGAAATGTCAGGTACGGGTACGGTCAGAGTGCCCAGTGACCAGATTGATCAAGTTAAAATTAAGCTTGCATCTCAAGGGCTGCCGAATAGCCAAGGAAAGGGGTTTGAATTGCTGGATCAGGATCAAGGTTTTGGTACCAGCCAATTTATGGAAAAGGCACGCTACCAACGTGCTTTGGAAGGCGAATTATCACGAACGATTAGTACGATAAGAAATGTAGAGAATGCTAGAGTACATCTTGCTGTGCCGAAGCAGAACTTCTTTTTACGAGACAAACGTAAACCCAGTGCCTCGGTTATGCTTAACTTGTATGCAGGTAGAAATATCGACGAAGGTCAGGTGGCTGCTATTGTTCACATGGTGGCTTCCAGTATTCCTAATCTTGAATCAGAAAAGGTTACGGTTGTAGATCAGCGAGGTCGTTTGCTCAGCATGCCTGATGCGGGCACAGAAATGGGATTAAGCTCATCGCGTTTTTCCCACAAAAAACGTTTGGAGGCGCATTTGACTGCGCAAATAGAAAAATTGATTACGCCTATTGTAGGTCTAGGCCGGATACGCGCCCAAGTCACTACCGAGCTGGATTTTACGGTAACCGAGCAGACTGAAGAAAGCTTTAGTCCTGATGTGGCAGCAATACGCAGCGAACAATTGAGAGTGGAAGAAGTTTCAGATGGAAGCTCAATAGGTGGCGTGCCTGGTGCCTTAACTAATCAGCCACCAGAAGAAGCTCGTGCTGAGACGACCCTGCAAGCAACGCAAGGTGGCAATAAACGATCAAACAGACAATCTACTAAAAATTATGAACTGGATCGGGTTATTAGTCATGTTAAGTTGCCTGGAGGAAGATTAAAACGACTCTCCGTAGCGGTCGTTGTTGATGATAAACAGACGGTTGATGAAGCGGGCGGCGTGACCCGTCAACCGCTGACAGAAGAAGAATTAACGCGCATTACCACCTTGGTTGAACAGGCCGTTGGTTTTAATCAGGCACGAGGCGATACGGTGAGCGTGATCAATGCCTCATTCAATGTGCCTGTTGTTGCTGAAGCTTTACCTGAATTGCCTATTTATGAACAGCCCTGGGTCATGGACATTGCAAAAATTGCATTAGGTGTAATCGCGGTTATTTTTTCTTTCTTTTTACTACGTTCTACATTAAAAAACTTAACTGAAAAAGGTCGGGCATTGCCTGCAACCGCAATGGATGGAAGTCAACTTGCAACGAATCAAACTCTGGCTCTGGAAAATAATGGGGGTGTTCCACAACTGCCAGGTCAGGTTGGAGAGGGAGAGTATGAGCAAAGCTTAGTCGCGGCTAAAGCGATGGTACAGCAAGACCCTAAACGGGTTGCGCAAGTCGTCAAACAATGGGTAGGCGACAATGGCTGACTCTTTTTCCGGGCCTGATAAGGCAGCTATTTTATTGATGAGCCTAGGTGAGCAAAATGCCGCCGAGGTACTTAGGTTATTAGGACCCAAAGAAGTGCAAAGTGTGGGTATGGCGATGGCCAGAATGGAAAAAGTCAACAAGGAAGAGGCGACTTCCATATTGAGTAATTTTGTCGAAGAGGTAGAGAGTCAAACAAATTTGGGGGTCGGCTCCGAGGAATATATTAAAACAGTCTTATTAGATGCATTGGGTGCAGGTAAAGCCGAAGGCGTGATAGACCGTATTTTAATGGGTCATAACAGCAAGGGTCTGGAGGCATTGAAATGGATGGACTCTAAAGCGGTGGCCGAAATTATTCGTCTGGAACATCCGCAAATTATTGCGATTGTACTCTCGTACCTGGATTCAGATCATGCGGCAGATGTACTTTCTCAGTTACCCGTACGAACTCGCCCCGATGTGGTGATGCGAATTGCCAGTTTGGACGGCATTCAACCGAGCGCCTTGCTGGAGCTGGATGAGATCATGGAAAAGCAATTTTCCAGTAATACTAACGTTAAGTCTTCCAGTGTGGGTGGAACTAAGGTGGCTGCAGATATTTTAAATTTTTTGGATACCTCCACTGAAAGTGAAGTAATGGACAGCATCAAGGAAACGGACAGTGACCTGGGGCAAACCATAGAAGAACGTATGTTTGTTTTTGAAAATTTATCGACTCTGGATGATAGAAGCGTACAATCTCTACTGCGTGAAGTGTCTTCAGACTCCTTGTTGCTTGCACTCAAAGGCTCTGATGAATCACTCAAAGAACTATTTTTCAAAAATATGTCTAAACGTGCGGCTGAAATGTTACGCGATGACCTTGAAGCCAAAGGGCCGGTTCGTTTAAGTGAGGTTGAATCTGCACAAAAAGAAATTCTGGTTGTCGCTAGGCGTTTGGCAGATTCGGGGGATATTTCTCTAGGTGGAGGTTCGGGCGATGAGTTTGTCTAAAATTGTCTCCAGTCATGATCGTGTCGCGTTAGAGCGATGGAAATCTACATCTGTTGATAGTGAACTGAGCCAAAAACATAATGTGCTCACCGCCAGTCAACTGGAATCGCTACAAAACCAAGCAAAGGATGAAGGCTATCAAGTTGGTTACCAGGAAGGATTGGATAAAGGTGAGGCTAAAATCAAGCAGGAAATCAAAAAAATTGAAAATATCTTTTCATTGTTGTCGGCACCTTTGGATGTGCTCGATAATACGGTAGAAGAAGAGCTAGCGACCTTGTCTTTGCTGATTGCCAGGCAAATTATTCGTAGAGAAATCAAAATAAATCCGGATCATATTGTGGCGGTCGTTAAGGAAGCGGTTTCAGCCTTACCGTTAGCATCACGCAGCATACGTATTGTTTTACATCCTGAAGATTCTGTTTTGATAAAGAAGAATTTATCCCTTAATGAAGAGGTTGGACGCTGGGTGGTGGTCGATGACCCTGCGCTCACTCGCGGTGATTGCAAGGTTTCTACAGAAACATCACATATTGATGCCACGATAGAAAAAAGACTAACAGCCATTGCTGCAAAACTATTGGGCGGTGAGCGAGAAGGTGAAAAACATGGCTAGAAATGCGATGTGGCAGGCGCGGCTGCGTGCCTGTGCCGAGCGAGTGAAAAAGCCTCAGCCGCTGATTATCGAAGGTAAGCTTATTCGCATGGTGGGTTTAACTTTGGAAGCTGTAGGCTGCCAATCTCCCATCGGTAGCCGGTGTCTGATTTCGGGTGTGGATGGTGAAGAAATAGAAGCCGAAGTGGTCGGTTTTTCGGGTGATAAGACTTATTTAATGGCGACAGATCAGTTGCGGGGTTTGGTTCCTAATGCACGTGTCGTGCCCAGCAATAAGGTCTATGCTGCTCGTGTCGGGAATGGCTTTCTCGGCAGAGTTATTGATGGTGGCGGACGGCCACTGGATAGTAAGGGTCCTTTATTGGCGGATGCACAAGTTCCACTTGCTGGCGTGCCGATTAATCCTCTTTCCAGAAAGCCAATAAGAGAAGCCCTGGATGTCGGAGTGCGGGCAATTAATGGCATGTTAACCGTCGGTCGGGGTCAGCGTATGGGTTTGTTTGCCGGTAGCGGAGTAGGAAAAAGTGTCTTGCTGGGCATGATGACTCGATTCACTACAGCAGATATTATTGTGGTGGGTTTGATTGGTGAGCGAGGTCGAGAAGTCAAAGAATTTATAGAGCATAGTTTGGGCCAACACGGGCTATCGCGCTCTGTTGTTGTTGCCGCCCCTGCAGATACTTCTCCGGTAATGCGTTTACATGGTGCTTTGCTGGCAACCAGCATTGCTGAATATTTTAGGGATCAAGGTAAGCAAGTTTTATTATTGATGGATTCCTTGACCCGTTTTGCTCAGGCACAACGTGAAATCGCGTTAGCCATTGGTGAGCCACCTGCAACCAAAGGCTATCCGCCCTCAGTTTTTTCAAAACTACCTCAACTTGTAGAAAGAGCAGGGAATAGTGATATCAGTGGCGGATCGATTACCGCTTTTTACACTGTATTAGCCGAAGGGGATGACCAACAGGATCCGATCGCGGATGCTGCCCGAGCTATTCTAGATGGCCATGTGGTGTTATCCCGTCGCCTCAGTGATTCTGGGCATTACCCCGCTATAGATATAGAAGCCTCGATCAGTCGTGTCGCACCAGAAATTACGGATGAAAAACATCAGAAAGCGACGCGCCGTTTTAAACAAATGTATTCCCTGTACCAACAGAACCGGGATTTAATCAGTGTCGGTGCTTATACACCGGGCAGTGATGCAAAACTGGATGAAGCGGTTAATCTGCAAGAAAAACTAGCAACTTATTTACAGCAAGACATGAATGAATCTGTACCTTTGGCGCAATCCATTGAAGAGTTATCGGGTATCTGATCTTCTTATGCGTAAATCAAAAAGACTCAAACCAATAGAGCAGCTTGCGGAAGAAAAAGAACGTGCCGCAGCGAAAAAATTGGGTGCCAGTTTGAACCTTGTTGCCGAACGAAAAAAAAAGCTTGAAGAGCTTGATTTTTATCGTATTGAATACAGTCAACGTTTTCAAAGTACTAATAATGCACCTACCTTGGCTTACCAATTTCATGATTTCCGTAATTTTTTGCATCGTCTGGATTTAGTGATAGAAGAACAAAAAAAATTGCTGCTTTTTAGCGAGCAAGATGTGATAGAAAAAAAGAAAACTTGGAAAGCTTGTCGAAGCAAGGCAAAAGCCCTAGGCAAGGTGGTGTCCCGTTTGGAAGTAGTGGAATTGATGCAAGAAACCCGACAAGAACAGAAAGAACTCGATGAGAGGTCATTGCGTCGACAGCAATTTAGATAACTCGTAACAAAAACCCTTTCTTTTCCTTCAATGCCTTTAACACTTATCTAACAGAAGGCGGTTTTGCAGAAACTTTCGATGAAGATGCGGACAGACAAAAACGAATTTTGCGCGATTACCTGGATTTAACAGCCACCTTTATCGCTTTTTGTAGCGCACTTTCGTGATAGTGGTGCCTATGGAAAAATATTCCTGGCAGGGCAAAATCCACGTTTTATTGTAGGAAATTGCCTCGATATCCCATTCAGATAGAAGGGCGTATTACGGCCGATTCGAACATAAACCCTTGATTTAGAGTGCTGCCTGGATAGGTGGAAAAAGTCTTTTTTACGACAGAGTTAATATTGTGATTTTGCTGATAAAAATGTGGTAACGTACTGAAAGTGTTAAATAGGATGCGGGATATATGAATGAAGTTCGTATTTCCTACATAGATAAAAGCTTCTTTATTGCTGTGCTTTTTAATTTAGAAAAGGCATGCGCTAGCGTGCTCAAGAGTGGCGTGACTCTGTTTCAAAGTGTGGACTGAATCTTTTAAGTTATCCCAGTCGATTTCATCAAGCCATGATATACCAAAAGCCAAATACAGATTACGTATAGCATCAATGGATTGAACAAGCTGCCAGATCGTCCCCTTACCCTATTTAAACAACATTTTCATATAGTCGAAACATCCTCAGGTTCATGGAGCCCCCATTCTTTGTTCCCCATTGATCTCAAATACCACTCAGCTCTGCGCGCATACCAGCCTAAATGCGGCTGCTTAACACCTTGAAGAGATAGGTTATTTATGAATGTATTCCAAAAATTGACAGGGAGATTGTTCGTATTGCTATTATCAAAGTTCATATGCTACCTTACTATTCTAAATTAAATAGGGTTATTGATAGTCAGTATGAATAAATAGCCGTATAAAAGAAGTAAGACAAAAATAATAGACAGTGTAGGTAAATAGAGGTTATTGAGAGTTAGTAAATTATGAATATCTCACACTCTGACTATTTGGCTTTAAAGGTGAAAAACTAGAAACCTTAAGTATGGGTTATTTGAACTCTTTTCGAGTGGAATACACTACACTCTGGTTACTCAACTGTTAGGTAAATGAACGTGGAAGAACACTATGCTGTTAATGAACTCTATTCGTGGTTTAGGGAAAACCAGGATTATTTCATTGATCACAATATAGAAATCACATATAGCGACAAAGGTCGAGATTCTGCATCTGTTGGAGTAAATGGATCAGAATATTTAATAGATATTGTCGCTTGGGATAATGCATCATGCTTAGATATTGCGGTAATGGTAGTATCAAGCGGTGAAACCAAATATCTCCATACTGGTAGTTGTATAAGTAAGAGAGAATTTATTAAAAATATAAACGCATCACTTGATTGGTACAAAAATCAAATTGGCAATACCTAACAAGCGCATAAACATGGATCGCTTTTTCTTTGGTTCTTTTGTGTATCGTTTCACTCTAACACAAAAGAACCAAAGAAAAAGCGCCCAGTTATGCGAGCGTTAGGGCCTGCAAAAAAAGTAAGAGCAAAATGAGTAATTGAGTTATTCGGTG
>CAYQVF010000076.1:0-14099 GCA_964421045.1 uncultured Chromatiaceae bacterium | reverse complement strand
AACAAACCCGATTCATCGCAAGAATATCTTCGTCCATCATCATAATATACCCGTAGAATTTGAGATTGAGGTGTTAAGTGTGCGTCCTAATACGAGTCATTAGACCCGTTATTCTTTAGCTCTATAGATAATCCTGTGTGATCAGCCCCCCTACCCATGGAGTCATCAGATTTATTTTGTTCGTTCTGATTGAATAAAAGTGCAAAAAATTCAGAAAACCCAACATTCGTTACAAAAAGATACATTTCAACACACTCTACCAACAGACTTATTCCGTTTTTTTTTCTAAAATACGTAACTTCCAATCATCTTGAAAATAAAAAAATATGAAAACAATTCTCTCTCGGCTGGCTATTGTTACCACCCTGATACTGAGCGCCTGCACGATCAGTCCACAACGCCCTGCTCAAACCAAGGGCGATGACTACGTCTACACCCGAGATTATCTACGGTGGATGATCGATAAAAAAATGAAAAAAAATGACATTGTCGGCCTGAGTATTGCGTTAATCGATGATCAAAAAATTATTTGGACTGAGGGTTTTGGTTTTGCTGATAAAAAAAACAATATAGCAGCAACGCCTGATACAATCTATCGCGTTGGTTCCATCACCAAGCTCTTCACCGCCACGGCGGCAATGCAACTGGCGGAACAAGGCAAGTTAGATATCGATCAACCTCTGCAACGCTATTTGCCACAGTTCACTATCAAGAGTCGCTTCGACGATAGCGAGCCAATTACACCCCGCACGCTCATGACTCACCACTCGGGTCTGCCATCGGATCGGATCAACGGCATGTGGGGGGACGAGACAGCACACTTCACCGATATAAGCATGGCATTGAAGGATGAGTACGTCGCTGATCCACCCAACACGATTTTTTCCTATTCCAATCTCGGTTTTACGCTGCTAGGCCATTTGGTCGAAGAAGTGAGTGGCACACCCTACGCCGAGTACATTGAACAACAGATACTCCGCCCTGCAGGCATGAAGCACGCTTATATTGACGGCAACTTGCGTAATGATAATCGCAGTTCAATGGGGTATTTCAAGAAGGAAAAGCACACAACACCCCATCTACGTGATACGCCTGCAGGTTCTCTCAACAGCAGCGCCGTGGATCTGGCCCACTTTGCCCAAACGCTCTTTGCGGGTGGACGCAATAACGATACGCAGATTCTCAAGCCTGAAACATTAGCACAGATGCAGCAATACCAGGATGGTGACGCCCCTTTTGATTTGCAGCGTTTCATCGGCCTGGCGTGGATTTTGGATGATCGTTTGGGTGATGAGGCCGGTCTGATAGCCAGTCACAATGGCGGTACGCTGATGTTTAGAAGTGCGTTTATGACCTTGCCAAAACATAAGCTGGCGGTGGTCGTACTGGCCAACAGTAATACCGCGAACGAAGTGGTTAGTCAAATTGCTGAAAAGGCACTGAAGCTGGCGCTGGAAAGTAAAACAGGTATAACCAGCCAGCCAGTAACCAAACTCAAACAAAAACGGCCAACATTGGCGAAAGATCTTGAGCGACTGCTGGGCATCTGGTCTTCATCGATAGGTTTAGTGAAAGTACATCGCCAAGGCGATCAACTCAAAGTTGAACTTGACGGTAAGCAACTCAACCTGGTACGCCGAGAGGATGGCTATTATCACCTGCAATATAAATTATTTGGACTGCTACCTATTGATTTAAAAGAACTGGAAAAACCCGGCTTTGGTTATATGGAAATCGCTGGACGTAAAGTCATTGTGGTCTATATCGACGGTCAACCCTTCTCCGTCGTTGCGGAGAAAGCAAACCCCCAAGCTTTGCAGCCCATCTGGAAACAGCGTCTAGGCCGCTATGAAAGCATTAACGCCAAGGGCGGCGTGTTATTATTGGATAGTGTCAACCTGATCTACAGAGAGGGTTTATTGCAAGCGGAATCCAAGATTACAGTCGTACCGGGTGGTGAAGAAAATTCCACCGTTATTTTGCTGCCAATGAGTGAAAATGAAGCCGTGATCCACGGCCTGGGTCGAAGCAAAGGTGACACTGTACGCTTTTTCGAACGCGATGGCGAATCGCTGGCAAGCTACTCTGGTTTTCTGCTACGCCGGGTCAAATAATTGAGGGGAAATAAATGAACACCGTTCCACGTTATATTGGCCTTCTGTTAGTAGGGGGGCTACTGGGTATGAACAGTGCCCTTGCCGCCAATATTACCATCATAGTCAAAACAAAAGGCAGTGGTACCCCCATTGAAGGCGCAACCGTTGTTCTTGATGAAGGTAACGACTATGACGAAACAGGAAACACCGGGCGTATCGAATTTTCCGATATAACCTGGCCCAGCAAGATCAAAGTATTGGCGACAGGATTTGAGACGCTGGTGACACCTGTTCCACAAGGCTCAACGGAGTTCACCTTCTATTTAGAACCGCAAGTCATGGAAAGTGAAGGTTTGGAAGTCACAGCAGAGCGGTTGGTGGAGAAAGCATCAAAGTTAACGCTTTCTACCCCTGAGCTGATCAAGGCGGCGGGCAGTGGTGGCGATCCACTCAAGGCAATTACGGCGCTACCGGGCATTATCGCCACCAGTGAAGGTTCGGCAGAGGTCTACATGCGGGGCAGCAACGGTAACGAAAACATCATCTGGGTTAATAATGCACCAGTCGGTTATCTTTACCACTTTGGCGGTTTTCAATCAACAATCAACTCCGCGTTGATTGAAGATATTAATGTCTTTTTAGGGGGCTTTCCCGTTCAGTATGGTGATGCGTTGGGCGGCGTGATCGATGTTAAATTGCGCACACCCAAAAATGATCGCATGCGCTATAAATTTGACATTTCCACCATCACCAGTTCATTTTTGGTAGAAGGCCCTGCGGGGAAATCGGGTGGCGACAGCTTTTTTGTAGCCGGGCGACGTAGCTATCTTGATCTGATTTTTTCACCCAGCGATGCCACTGATGCATTTGCCGAGGATGACGAAGATGATCCCGACCAAATAGTTTTGGTTCCTCGCTTCTACGACTTCCAGGCGCTCTATCGCCACCAGCTTGATGACGGATATCTGGACAGTTATTTGTTCACCGCCGGTGATGAGATGGAAATGGAGTTGCGCAGCTCGGCCAAGTCCGATCCCCAGCTTGCCGGTGAAGCACGCGAGAAAAAAGAATATCAAACCGCGGGCCTGACTTGGCAACAACGTTGGAATGAGAAATGGGACAGCATTGCAACACTGGCTTATATTCGCGAAAAGGGTGTCAATCGCCTGGGCCGTGATGAGCAGGGAGACTCTTTTTTTTCTCGTGTTGAAGAGAAAACATTTTATCTAAAGCCCGAGTTGCTCTGGCGTCCTCAAGCTGATTTACAGTTTAGCTTTGGTTTTGAAAGTGGTTACGCAAACATCCCCGTTGACGTCTATCGACCTCGAAGTTACCGGGAGGATGATCCCGATTTTGATTTTACAACACAAAAAAAATATCGTCTTAAAAAAACGCTTAAAGCGAGTGAAATCTCTCCTTACATAAAATACCGCCAACAGTGGACCGACCGGTTCAGCACACAGTTGGGACTGCGCCATACTAATATCGAATTAACGGGCGGATTCCATGCCCACAAATTTTCACCCCGTGCCACCCTGGAATATAAGCTGACCGCCGATACCTTACTAACGGCGACCTGGGGACAGTACATCCAGATGCCAGCAGGTGAGGAGGTGGTTGAGTCTTTTGGTAATCCTTCGCTATTGATGACCGAAGCGGAACATCGCATTCTTGGTATTGAACATCAGCTCAATTCACTTTACAGTATTAAGGCGGAGGTTTACCATAAACCAATGAAGAACCTGGTCATTTCCCTTGATGAGAATGATCCACCCGATAACTTTGTAAATCGGGGTACAGGTAAGGCGTACGGCTTTGATCTGTTCATCAAACGCAAACCCAGCCAAGGCAAAATCGGCTGGTTGTCACTCTCCTGGGCCAAGTCGCGCCGCACCAATGAAATCACCAGCATCACCCGCGACTTCTCAGGTGATCAACCGCTCACCGTTACTGCAGTATGGGGGCAACCCTTTGGTGGAAGCTGGAAACGTTGGGACTGGAGCATCAAAGCCTTGGCACACTCAGGAAAACCCTATACTGCGGTGACCAGCCGTAGCCGGGATGTGGCGAATAATCGCTGGATCGCCGAGTATGGTGAGCACAATACCGAGCGCCTGCCTACCTACTACAAGGTGGATTTACGCATTGGTCGCGAGGTGCTATTTAATGAATCCAAGTTGAAATTTTATCTTGATTTGCAAAACATCACCTTCGCTGAAAATATTATCGAATACGACTACGGCAATGAATATGAAAAAATAGACAACCCCACCGAAATTACCGGCATGTCATTTTTTCCTTTTTTTGGCGTAGAAATGGAGTTTTAAGATGAAGTCTATTCAGCAGGAATTTTTATCACTGATGAGCAGCGGTGGCCCCATCATGTGGGTGATATTTTTCGTCGCCAGCATCGCCCTGGTGTTGTTGATATGGGAAGGCTTGCGAGGCATCACCCTGATAAAAAGCGCACATCAAGATTACCAGCAGCTACGCACTGATAATAGCAACTTGCCCACGGTCATAACCAGCGCGAGCCCTATCGCTAAATTGCTGGCAGCGACTCATTGGCCAGACGTTGAATCGAAAGAGGATATGGCCAAAGAATTTAATATTCATCTGGCAGAGATTACACCCAAAATGGAGGGCAGCCTTGCGACCATCGCCATTCTTGGCTCGCTGCTGCCAATGCTCGGATTACTCGGGACGGTAACAGGAATGATCAACGTTTTTGAAGTGATTGCTTTGCAAGGCAACGGCAAACCGAATGAGATGGCCGACGGTATTTCTCAGGCCCTGCTCACCACGGCCAGTGGACTGATCATCGCCATTCCTGTGATCTTCCTTCACCATTTGCTGTCGCGCCGCGTCAACGCCTTGATGACGATTACCCATCAAGCGGTTCAGTTGATTCTTCACCGCGATATCGCGGTATTGAAAGAGGCGTATCACCATGAGCACCAATAACCTCTGCCCCATGCCTACGCTGAACACGGGCAAACCTGAAATCAGTATGGCTCCACTGGTGGATATCGTCTTCCTGCTGCTGATTTTTTTTATGGTCACCACCGTTTTTCCAGAAAACGATGGCCTGGTAATAGAAAAACCCAGCTCGGAAAATGCAGCGGCGCTGAGTGATGAGAAAATCATCATCAAATTGAGCCAGCAGGGTATTGCTTACCTAGATAATCGCGCTGTGACGGCGGATGATATAGAGCGACTACTGAAAATCAAACTGGTCAGAAAACCGCAACAGATGGTCACCGTTCATGCTGATCGTCGCGCCACCACCGAAGCGCTTATCAACGTTATCGATGCAGCCAAAGCGGGAGGAGCCAGACAGTTGGGTATTGCCACCGATGCTAAGTAAGATAACTGTTTTTAGTTTTAGCCTAACCGCTGGTATAATCGCAACATTGACTTTGTTGCTCGCTATTGATTTTTTGGCAAGCTATCGTGCACCCGCCAAAGAACAACGCCCATTGCTGGTAGTCGATCTGGCGACCTGGCCTATACCCGAGCAGCAACAAAAAAAAGAAAAGCCAAGCAAACCCAAGCCCGCTTCTTTACCCCAGGCTGAACCGCAAAAAAAAGTGACAAACAAGACACCGCCCCTACCTGAACAGAAACGCCCCTCCCTTACCAAAAAAAATATACCGAAAAAACCACTAGAACCTGTAAAAGCAGACCCTGTTCAGGAAAGAACAAAAACGGCGGTAAAAGCGGTCAAGGAAACACCTACACGCCCTACCCTGCCCATCCCCGTACCCTTCTTTCAACTCACACAAGCGCCACGTTTTTTGCATAGAGAAACCCCTGTCTATCCTGATAACATGCGAGTTAAAGGTGCCAGTGGTATCGTCAAGCTGGAAGCCTTGATTGATAAAAAAGGGCAAGTACAAAAAGTGAATATATTACAATCCGCCGGCGAACATTTTGATGAAGCAGCCAAACGCGCTATTTTCGCTTCAAGTTTTTACCCCGCCAAAATAAAACACGAACCCGTAGCGGTGTTATTACGCCTACCCGTCAAATTTAACTTGTTATAGATATAGAGTTAAAGTAATTACATAAACGTAGCGTCTGTGACCTGGTTGAGTTGAAAAACCATGATCTAGCGGGCGTTCCCAATTGAGCCAACCAAATTACCGATGCCATCAAACTTGGCATCGCTCTTGATGCTCAAGCACCTCTTGCGCCCAACTTATTGGTGCTTTACCCGCGCCAATCTCCTTCGAAGCGTAATGAATTTAATATTGTCTTTGCTAATTTCACCTCCCTCTTTTTTTTGTGATCCTGCACTTCTGAGAAAAATGCGGGATAGCTGCATCATATCCACGAGGATAGTCCCAGCCAAATCCCCAACGCCATGGGGTCGGCAAATATGGGCTTCCACCAACCCGTACACCGTAATAGTAGATATCGGCTAGTATTCGATGGTTTGAGTTGCGAATACACTGCCGAAACTCGAGATCAGCCATCTTGCGTTCTGATGCGGTGCCGCCCGCCCAGTAACGGATATCATGGTCGTTACAGCACTGCGTAAAATCGAAATCTGGTACCATGCTGCAACCATCGAACCGACAATCATTTATTGGCTCCCGCAAGCCTGTAGCGGCAGTTTCAGGGATCGGTTCACAGGGAGTAATAGTTGCGCAACCACCAATCAGCAAAACGGCTAATAACAACAGAGCAAACCGGAATTCCCAACAGCTACTTTTCAAAATGGCTTTACCGCATATTTATTCAATCACATATTTACATATTGGGTCACTAACAGACTGATTGTCAACGAGTAGCTCCTTGATTGAGCGGAGACACCGATTCTTTGCTGTAAATAGTGCTGCTGCTGCCTCATCAAGAATTTCAGTGTTTTTTTTGCTTATTTTAAAGTTTGTTTTAATCTGCGTGAGCCCATTCGCCAGATCACTATGTCCTTTTAGATCTGTAAACTGAATATGATAAAAGAGCGCCTTACCCGATTTGGGAATTTTTTTATTATCAATCTCACGAAATAATTTTTTGAAATTCTTCAACATTTTTTGCCGGTTGGCTGCTAGCAAGCTGCTGGTTGCATCGATGAAGTTGGTATCAATAATAAAATCGAATATTTCTCTTGAATCCGGACTTGCACTACTTACTCCACTATCACCGTTATATGAATCAACAAGGATAACAACCAGCTTTTCATAGCTTGTACCATTTTCATTGAGTGTATCCAGGATACGTTGAACACCATTTAATCCGAGGTTATCTACATTCCCGCCATCAAAGACGTGAGTATAATTGGAACCACCTCCATCAACCGCGAAGTTTTTGAGTGTCATATAGTTGAATACAGCGGGAAAGCTGGCTGTTGCCATCACTGCACGGGCAAGTTCGTAATCGTTGATATCAGAATTAATCGTGTGGAAATCCTGCTCCGTAAAAGTGAACGGTTCAGCAAACTGTCCATTAGTACCATTTGTCGCGTTGAGAATAAGGTAGGGTCGCTCCTTATTAAGGTCACCAAGTGTCAGATTTTTGCCAAACGGTTTTCTATCATACAAATTATCTGCAAATGTTTGCGCCATAATGTCAGAACGATCATAGGAAGTGAACCAGAATTTTGCAATATTGGTTGGCCAAAACCAGTTTCCAAACCACTTGATGATGTAATTTTTCTTCATCAGTAATTTAACTGTTTCTTCTCTCCATACCCTGCCATGTAGAGACTCAGCACCTTCATCAGTTGAAATAGCGTAATAAGCTGCCGGCAAGGATCCACCTGAGACTGAAGAGATAGCATCCACTTCGGCAAGAAGATCCACATCGTCAAACATCTGTTGCAGCTTGAACATAACGCTGGCTGACCAGTATGCCGCCCGGCTTCCACCACCGGAGAAGGCCAAAATAACCAGCGAATCATCTCTCCCTCGATCCGGCCGAACATTCAGCGACGCCTTGCTAACATTGGTAGAAGGGTTGGTTTTGGTCATCTGTATGTTGGTGTGAGAGAAACGGGAGCTACATGCAGAGAGCAGGATAACAGAAATACACAGCAACCCGAGTAGTATTTTTTTCATTTCAAATCTCCCTTATACATTTGGAACAGGCGCCTTCTGACTTGTTTTTTAATCTGCGAGGGATGAATGACGCCATAATTGTAAGAAAACTGTGTTCCTACACCCATAACATTAAAGGCAAACTCATGATAAAACTGTAAGAAATGTCACGTTGAAAAGGTGAAAAATCACGTTTGTTGCATGTTTATCCGCTTAGCTCCCACACCTACTAGATGTAGGGTTCTTCCATTCCCCCTGTGTCAGGCTAGTTGTTCGCTGACGCGGCTCTCTTTCCAGGGCCGCATCAAGCCCTCTTTCTACGCAACGTTTGCGCAACCGCGAGACTATTCAATACGGATCAAGGCTCACAATTTACGAGTAACACGTTCACAGGCATACTCAAAGACCATGATATAAAAATCAGTATGGATGGAAAAGGTCGAGCACTGGATAATATTATGGTGGAGCGCCTCTGGCGGTCAGTTAAGTATGAAGAGATCTATCTCAATGAATATGAATCGGTTGCTGCCCTGAAGAAAGCACTTAAACGTTACTTTCAGTTTTACAACTATGAGCGTCCTCATCAATCATTTGGTGATGCGACGCCAGCGGAAAGGTATGTTGGAGAAGCTGAGAAAAAAGGTGAGAGGGAGGCAAATAAAAATAGCAAAATGAGTGTTGTTAACCTGATGGACAACTCTTCGAGTTGCCCACAGGTTAACACACAGGTCGCCCACGAGTTTATCAACAACGAATTAATTAGATTACAACAATAAGATTTATATCTTATATTTTTAAATTGCTGTCTTGACTATGGGATCCACTTTACTAACTATTCATAAAACGCTCATTAGGCGCGACCCAAAACGAGCGGATTGGCAAAGAGATGTAATTGTTAGTTACGTAAAGATGTCTCAGGTTATTCCGGAAAAACAGAAACATTATCTACAGCAGGCACTTTCAATTATGCTGCGTTTGGATAAAAAAAATCGTCTTCATTCTGATGACCGCTGGATGATAAAGAATCTCAGAGAGCAATTAGAGCCCTTTAACTAATTTAGGATCCTCGGATATATGTAAGATGGGCGCGTTTGGCAAACCAGGGCGAGACTAATTCAACTAAGCGCCTCTATTTTTTTATTTGAAATTATTCATCCCTTTCAAACCGCCATTCTCCAGGTTGCAAATCATCCAGTGAGACATCACCAATTGAGTAACGAATCAGGCGTAGCGTAGGCAGTCCAACTGCTGCGGTCATTCTGCGAATTTGTCGATTTCGCCCTTCTCTAATAGCGAGAGATAACCAAGTTGTCGCAATTGTTGCACGATAACGAATGGGTGGGGTTCTTGACCAGAGTGCTTCTGGTTCAGCGATGATTTCAACTTTTGCAGGCTTGCTGATGCCTTCTTTCAAAACAACGCCTTTTGTCAATTTAGCCACCGCGTCAGAGGTAATGTCACCTTCAACCTGCACCCAGTAGTTTTTCCATACTTTAAAGCGGGGATGGGTAATTTGATCTTGTATACGGCCATCATTAGTCAACAGCAGCAAACCCTCGCTATCTTTATCCAGCCTACCCGCAGCATAATATCCAGGTTTTTTAATATAATCTGCTAAAGTAGGTCGCTGCGATGGATCTGTAAATTGACAAAGCACATTAAAAGGTTTATTAAATGCAATTATCTTTTTCATTATACGCTTTGTTTATAAAGTTTGCGGATTTTCTAAACTATGAATTACACCATTATACCGGTTACGGCATTTCAGCAGAACTGCACTATTTTAACCTGCCCTGATACAAATGAAAGTGCTATTGTTGATCCGGGTGGGGATTTAGAACTTTTACTAAAAAAAATAGAAAAAAACAACATCGATTTAACTCGAATACTGGTTACCCATGCGCATCTTGACCATGTGGGTGCCGTTGCAGAACTTGCTAAACGATTTAATGTTCCCATCGAAGGACCACATCAAAGCGACCAATTTTGGATTGATCAACTTGAACAACAAGCACAAATGTTTAATGCACCTAGAGTACCTGCTTTTACACCCACACGCTGGCTAAAACAAAATGATATCATCACATTTGGAAACGTTAAACTACAAGTGCTACACTGCCCTGGCCATACGCCAGGGCACGTTGTTTTTTTCAACAAAAAAAGCAAACTTATATCAGTCGGCGACGTGTTATTCAAAGGGTCAATTGGACGCACCGATTTCCCCAGAGGCGATCAAACAACGCTAATTCATTCGATCAAACAAAATCTCTGGCCATTAGATGATGAGGTACAATTCATCCCAGGGCATGGACCCATGTCTACCCTTGGCCATGAGAAACGAACAAATCCATTTTTGCTTGATATATAACTGCACAACAAGGTCTGCTTTCATCACGACGTAATTTTGGAGTACAAAAAATTGAAATGCTTGCCCTATCGCATACAATTTATTGCCTGAAAAACTGACTCAGCATCGTTTTACAGTTTATGCAGCGATAGGGTCAACAATATATTCGTAGACAAATATCTCCTTGATTGCCCCTGGGTTCCGGTTTTGGCCAGTATTTATATATTAATGGATTATAGTTATTGCCATTGTTTAACCTAAATAAAGCAAGAAATATGATATTGGATCCCAACATTTGCAAAAAAGCCAGACTGTCTCGAGATTCACGTTTTGATGGAAAGTTTTTTACGGCAGTTAAAACTACGAAAATTTATTGCCGTCCTATCTGTCCAGCAACGCCTCCCAGAGAAAAAAATGTCCTTTATTTTCTCACCGCCATCGAGGCCGCTGGCGCTGGCTATAGACCATGTTTACGGTGTCGTCCTGATAGCGCCCCCGGCTCGCCCGCATGGAAAGGGGTTAATGCGACATTGGAAAGAGCAATCCGGTTGATTGGAGAAGGCGCTTTGCAAAACAGTACGTTGCAAATATTAGCTGAACGATTAGGTGTCAGTGATCGTTATCTACGACAACTCTTTAAAAAACACCTCGGTATTTCAGCCAAAGTCTACGCGCTTTATCAGCAATGTCTATTTGCCAAACAATTGCTTCACCAGACAACACTACCGATTACCCAAGTCGCCTTAGCCAGCGGTTTTAACAGTGTTCGTCGGTTTAATGATTGTTTTCAATCACAGCTTGGCTTGACACCTTCTCAAGTTCGAAAATTAAAAAGTACAACGACAGCACAAACTTTACAACTCCAGTTGTTTTATCGGCCACCTTATGATTGGTTATATATGTATCATTTTTTTAAACTCAGGGCGATTCCGAGCCTGGAATGGTGCGATGAACAACATTACGGTCGAACATTTGAATGGTCTGGTAGCACTGGATATTTTACCGCTCAACACATTGCAGATAAAAACCGTTTCAATGTTATAATTGAATTGGATGATGTTAAAAATTTAAAATCCATTGTTAATAACATCCGACGTCTTTTGGATCTTGACGTTGATATACAAATGCTTGAACAAGATTTGCAGCCACATATTGAACTCAAAACCGGATTGCGTCTGCCGGGAATATGGAATATGTTTGAAGCTGAAATACGGGCTATTTTAGGACAACAAATTTCTGTTATTGCAGCACGTCATTTAATGACAACCCTGGTTGCTAGATTAGGTCAATCTACCAGAAAAAATAAATTATTTCCCTTACCTCAATCTATCGCCAATAATGAACTTGATTTTCTGAAAATACCGGTATCACGTAAACAAACCTTGCGTAATCTCGCACAGCATTACATAAGTCACGATAACCCTGACGATCCCCAACATTGGTTAAAACTAAAAGGAATAGGCTCCTGGACGGTAAATTATGCACGGCTACGGGGACTCAGTGACCCGGATATTTACCTTAGTAGCGACCTGGGCGTTAAAAAAGCCCTAATAAAATCAGCACCTGGTTTTAATTCTGACCGGGCATCGCCCTGGCGAAGCTATTTAACACTACAACTATGGAGCCAACTTTGATATATATTGATTATATGAGCACCCCTATCGGCATAATAGAAATTCAAGCGTCTACCCAAGGCGTCACCCAGGTTTTTTTTCCTGACTCAAAAAAAAAGACCGTTAATGCCAGTGAAATAACGCATTGTTGCAAACAACAATTAATAGAATATTTTGCTAATGGTCGAAAAAAATTTGATTTGACTCTGGATCAACAAGGCACCCTTTTTCAAAAATCTATTTGGGCTTGTCTTGAAAAAATACCTTTTGCTCAAGTTGTTTCTTATCGCGATATCGCCTGTATGATTGATAATCGCAAAGCCGTTCGCGCCGTCGGTGCGGCCAATGGTAAAAACCCTATTAGTATTATTGTGCCATGCCATCGAGTGATTGGCAGCAATGGCACGTTAACCGGATATGCAGGAGGTTTAGACCGTAAAGCCTGGCTGTTAAAACATGAAGGTATCACTATCCAAAAATAGCGATCGTAGCAAAGGCCAGCGCTATTAATTTAAGAAGGGTTGATATGTTACACTTGAAAAGTGAAAGTAAAACAGTTTACTTAGGGGCTGTAAATAAATAATTTTACATTATGGCGCTTTTTCAATCGCCCCGAGAAGAGCGGGTTTAGTGTAACTTGCATTTAATTGAAAACGCCCTCCTGAATAAAAACAAGATATGAAACAGCCTCATTATTCATTTTTTTTTCTGCTCTTCCTGATTTTCGGCTGCGAACAAACAACTGCCATCCATCGCGAGCAAATTGTAGCAATGGGTACGATTGTTGATATTACGATAGCCAATACGTCCGAAGACAAAGCACACCTGGCGATTAAAACTATTGCCGGTATACTTAATGAGCAAAATAAACGTTGGCATGCTTGGCAACCTAGTACGCTTAGCTTGCTCAACCAGCAGTTGCAACAACAAAAAACCATAACGGTTGACCCAGAAACCGCCGAGTTGTTAAGCAAAGCCAAAACGCTCTCTCTTGCCAGCCACAGCTTGTTCAACCCTGCAATCGGTGAACTGGTTGCGCTTTGGGGCTTTCACAGTGATGATAAAACACCAACTCAACCACCCCGTCGCCCAGCAATACAAGCCCTCACTAAACAAAATATTTCTATGGCTGATCTATCCATAAAAAACCAGAGCATAAGCAGTAATAGCCCCATGCTCAAGCTAGACTTAGGGGGCTTTGCTAAAGGTTACGCCGTTGATAAAGCGATTGAGGCACTGAAACAACAGGGCATTAACAATGCCATCATCAATGCAGGTGGTGATCTCAAAGCAATAGGGAATAAAGGCTCAAGACCGTGGCGAGTGGGCATTAAAAACCCAAGAACAAACGGGATAATTGCCTCCCTGGAGACTCATCAAGAAGAAAGTGTAATCACCTCAGGCGATTATGAACGATATTTTGAATATAAGGGGCAACGCTACGCTCATCTTATCGACCCCAGAACGGGCTATCCTGCTAATAAAGTCACTGCCGTAACGGTTGTCCATAACGATACCGCCACCGCTGATGCCGCCGCCACGGCACTATTTATCGCGGGACCAACTCAATGGAAAAAAATTGCCAAAGCGCTTAACATTACCTTGGTCATGATGATTTTTTCTGATAACCGTATTATTCTCACCCCAGGCATGGCTCAACGCATACGTATGGAAGGGCAGCCACCCGCTGAGTATGTTGTTGAAACATTGTGATTATTTGGACAAAAAAAAGGGGTGAAAACATCACCCCTTTTTACATAGTGCTCTAAAAAATCAGAAAGAAACACCAACAAAACCTAAAATAGCAAGAATAACGGTAATCGCGATAACAAAAGTATTGTCTTGCTTACAAATCAATTCAGATCCCATTGTAAAAACCCCTTATTTAAAATAACTCACTAAAAATAAACCACTATTCTTATTGTTGAGGGAAACCCTCGGAATTAAGTATACCCATACCTGACAAGAAAAGTCCAGTATTCATTGATCATTATTAAACTAG
>CAYQVF010000075.1:0-14836 GCA_964421045.1 uncultured Chromatiaceae bacterium | reverse complement strand
AATGTAGTTGGATGCGAATCTAGAGCTTAGACCCAATAAACCGGATATAAATACTATAGATTGTGGAGCAACTGCATTTTTAGGATTATCTGAAATCGCCCCATAACATTTGAATGCTGGTCAACGCGGCAGCGGTTGCTGTTTCTGTACGCAATATTCTCGGACCCATACGCATGGTATGAAAGCCGTGGGTGAGTGCATATTTAATTTCGTCGGCATGTAAGCCCCCTTCCGGGCCGATTAACAAAGATACACTATCAGGCTGCTTGGTTATTTTGCTGATGCTCGTATTACTTTGTGTATCCAGTAGCAACTTATATTCACTCTCTAACGTAGGTAGTATTTTTTTGAGTGCAGTAATGGGTTTAATTCTGACGATGCGATTGCGTCCGCACTGCTCACACGCGCTGTTAGCTATGGTTTGCCAGTGACTTAGCTTTTTTTCAGCTTGTATGCCTTTGAGTGAAATTTCGCAGTGTGCGGTAATGACAGGGTAAATTTCTGCAACGCCCAGTTCAACTGCTTTTTGAATAGCATAAGTCATGCGATCTCCCTTGGATATTGCTTGGAGCAGGGTGATAGCTAAAGGAGATTCTTTGTCAATATTTAAAAAGCGTAATATTTTAAATTGTAGCGATTTTTTGTCAACGTGTGTAATTTCGCAGATATATTCTCCACCTTTTCCATTAAAAGCATGGAATAGATGGCCTTTTTTAAAACGTAAAACGCGCGATAAATAATGTGCTGTTTGACCATTAATATGATGGTCTGTCTGTGGTTGTAATGGTAAGGGTAGGAAAACTCTACTGATTCTCATCCAGGCATAGTAACCTTAAAATCGTCTTTGTCCGTTCTTCAAGCTCAAAACTTCGAAATAAAGCAACTATTCCTGTACTTTTATTCAAAGCTTCCGCATTCCGCAGCTTTGTCTCTTTAAAGCTGAGCGCCAAAATGGGAAGTTATTACGTGTCCATTTCTTAAGTTCTAAGTTAGACCTAAATTATTCCAAATTGCAGTAGTGGGTTGGGTTCGGTTCATCGTATAAAAATGTAGGCCAGGTGCGCCTTGTTTAAGTAAGTTTTGGCAGAGACGCGTTACTACGTCGAGTCCGAATGCGCGTAATGACTCGGTATCGTTTTCGTAACCAATTAGTCGTTGTCTGATCCATCTTGGGATTTCAGCGCCGCAGGTATCAGAGAACCTGGCGAGTTGGATATAATTGGTAATTGGCATAATGCCTGGAATAATAGGAATGTTTATGTTTGATTTTTTACACTCTTCTACGAAGTAAAGGTAACTGTCAATATTATAAAAATATTGGGTGATCGCGCTGTCTGCGCCCGCTGTAACTTTTTGTTTGAAATGGGCCAGATCGATTTGTGCGCTACTTGCCTGAGGGTGCGTTTCAGGATAGGCCGCCACTTCAATATGAAAGTGATTTCCCGTTTCACTACGAATAAATGCAACTAACTCATTGGCGTAACGAAACTCACCTATTTCCTGCATGCCAGAGGGCATATCACCTCTGAGAGCGACGATACGTTTGATCCCTTCTTTTTGGTAAGTTTTCAGTATCTGGCGAATGTTTTCTTTTGTTGAGCCGATGCAGGATAAATGGGGAGCGGCTTGTTGTCCTGACTTTTGCAGCTCTACGACAGTTTCCAATGTACCGTCTTGAGTGCTGCCACCCGCACCAAAGGTCACTGAAAAAAAACTGGGGTTCAGCGTGCTTAAGCTTTTTGTGGTCGCGCGTAGTTTTTCTGCGCCTACTGTTGTTTTAGGTGGGAAAAACTCTAGGCTAAATTCGCCGGATG
Source organism: uncultured Chromatiaceae bacterium (assembly GCA_964421045.1). GTDB lineage: Bacteria > Pseudomonadota > Gammaproteobacteria > JAADHS01 > JAADHS01 > JAADHS01. The sequence continues at coordinate 13,022 of CAYQVF010000075.1, read as the reverse complement.
GTTTCATAGTGAAGTCCTTAAAAAATGGGCAAAGAAGGAATGCTCAGGTGGTTGCCGGAAAAAACCGCTTTTCACAGTCCTTGCTTTGCCCCTGTATAGCGTTAGGAACGTGTACGTTCCTTAGTGTTTAGTAGCGATAGTGATTAGGTTTATAAGGACCTTCCACTGGAACACCAATGTAGTCTGCTTGCTCTTGAGAAAGCGTGGTTAGATTAACACCGATCTTTGCCAAATGCAGACGCGCAACCTCTTCATCCAGATGTTTTGGCAGGATATGAACGGCGATCTCATACTGGTCGGGTCTAACAAAAAACTCAATTTGTGCCAAAACCTGGTTGGTAAAAGAATTGGACATCACAAAGCTGGGGTGGCCGGTACCACAACCCAGATTAACCAGACGACCTTCGGCCAACATAATGATGCGATTGCCGTTAGGCAGGATGATATGGTCAACCTGTGGCTTGATGTTTTCCCACTGGTATTGGCGCATGCCGTTGATATCGATTTCGTTATCGAAATGGCCAATGTTGCAGACGATGGTTTGGTTTTTCATCTGCACCATATGGTCATGGGTAATGATGTCCTTATTCCCTGTGGTGGTGACAAAAATATCACCTTGAGAGGCAACATCTTCCATAGTGACGACGCGGAAGCCTTCCATCGCCGCTTGCAAGGCACAAATAGGATCAATTTCGGTGATCCATACTGTTGCACCCAGCCCCTTCAACGACTGGGCAGAGCCCTTGCCAACATCACCATAACCACAGACAACGGCAATTTTTCCGGCGATCATCACATCAGTAGCGCGTTTGATGCCGTCAACCAACGATTCACGACAACCATAAAGATTGTCAAATTTTGATTTGGTAACCGAGTCATTGACATTCATCGCGGGGAACAGTAACTCACCGCTTTCAACCATTTCATAGAGACGGTGAACGCCGGTTGTGGTTTCTTCGGTGACACCTTGAATGTTTTTGGCTTGCTTGGTCCAGAATTGTGGATCTTCTTTCATCACCTTGGCCAATACGCCGAGTATGCATTTAAACTCTTCGTTATCGGTCGTCGATGGGTCAGGTACAACGCCGGTCTTTTCATATTCCACGCCTTTATGCACCAGCAGTGTAGAGTCACCTCCATCGTCAAGGATCATGTTAGCCGTTTCGCCGTTAGGCCATTTAAACGCTTGCTCGGTACACCACCAGTACTCTTTCAGGGTTTCACCTTTCCAGGCAAAAACTGGGATATTGGCAGCGGCAATTGCGGCAGCGGCGTGATCTTGAGTTGAAAAAATATTGCAGGAGACCCAGCGTATTTGAGCGCCGAGTTCAATGAGGGTTTCGATCAGTACGGCGGTTTGAATGGTCATATGCAGGCTACCCATAATACGGGCACCCTGAAGAGGTTTTGTTGTGCCGTATTTTTCACGCAGTGCCATCAACCCTGGCATTTCGGTTTCGGCAATGTTCATTTCTTTGCGGCCCCAATCGGCCAGTGAAATGTCGGCTATTTTGTAATCGGTAAATTCAGACATGATTGTCCTCCAAATTAACCGAGCGCCGTTGTTAATGAAGCCTCTTTCCGAGCCTGGCAAACTTCAGGGAGTTTGTCGCAGCGCTCCTCAGAAAAAGGTGGTAATAAAAAAAAGTTAAGAGTATTAAATACCAGCAGCGTCGCGCAATGCGTCTGCTTTATCTGTTTTTTCCCATGGTAAATCAATATCGCTGCGGCCAAAGTGACCATAGGCTGCGGTGGGTCGGTAAATTGGGCGTAGTAGGTCTAACATTGCGATCAGTCCTTTAGGGCGTAAGTCGAAATGTTCGCGTACCAAGTCTATAATACGGGTATCGGCTACTTTGCCGGTGCCAAAAGTTTCCACCGAAATTGAAGTGGGTTCAGCGACACCAATGGCGTAAGAAATTTGGATTTCACAGCGTTCAGCCAAGCCTGCTGCGACTATATTTTTGGCGACATAACGGCCAGCATAAGCGGCTGAACGATCAACCTTGGACGGGTCTTTGCCAGAAAAGGCTCCGCCACCATGTCGAGCCATCCCGCCGTAAGTATCAACAATGATTTTACGACCAGTTAGTCCGCAATCACCGACTGGGCCACCGATAACGAATCGACCTGTTGGGTTAATATGATATTGCGTGTCCGCACTTAACCATTCGGCAGGCAATATCGGTTTGATGATTTCTTCCATCACCGCTTCGCGCAGGGCTTCAGTTGTGATGTCGGGCTGATGCTGAGTAGAAAGAACCACCGCTTCTATGCCGACGGGCTTATGGTTTTCGTACCGAAAAGTCACTTGGCTTTTTGCGTCAGGACGTAACCAGGGCAGAGTGCCATTTTTACGGACTTCGGCTTGGCGTTTAACCAAGCGGTGAGCATAAGTGATTGGCGCAGGCATGAATACCTCGGTTTCATTTGAGGCGTAACCGAACATCAGACCTTGATCGCCTGCGCCTTGCTCGTGGTCTTCGAATTCATCGACACCTTGGGCAATATCAACTGATTGTTTATCGATAGACGTGATCACCGCGCAGGATTCCCAGTCAAAGCCCATGTCAGAGTGGTTGTAACCAATGTCTTTGACTGTTTGTCGTACGACAGTTTGCATATCGACCCAGGCCGAAGTGGTGATTTCTCCAGAAATGACGACCATGCCGGTATTGACCATCGTTTCGCAGGCAACACGCGCTTTAGGATCCTGTTCAAAAATGGCATCGAGAATACTATCTGATATTTGATCCGCTACCTTATCTGGATGACCCTCCGATACGGATTCTGATGTGAAAAGATAGCTATTAGTCGCCATTAATTATTCTCCCTGATTTTCTGATTTTCTGATTTTTAGCTTGAAAATTGTACTTAATATCTCTTGTAAGTTCTTAAAGATATTAAGCAAGTAAGGTTAGTTGTTGTGTTTTTTAGACCACTACAATGCAATATAACCCCGCATTTTACCCCTGAACGCAACATAAAAACAAATTTTAATGTTACGTACTGTGAGATTAACTCTAATCGTGGCATAAAAAATTAGGTTCGGGCACTTTAAATAGAGCGGTATTTTAAGGTGTATCGTGCCTTAAATGTTGCTGTAAACGCAGTAAAACGGTTTTGGGGGCACAAATTATGTGCTTTCATAGGGTTAAGTCTTAGGCAAACTCGTTGGTCACCCATTTTCGGGTTTTGCTGCCCAGATCGGGAGAGGCTTTGTTATCGGTTATAATAATTTATTCGATAAAGTTATGGAGGGTTAAGGATATGCTCAGAGGGATTTTCATTTCAATAGTATTAGTGTTGCTTTTTCTTTCGCCCGTTTATGCCTGTGAGAGTGCAGGGACTAATGTACATGTTGGTGAAGTGACGGCGATCAGCGCGGATACGTTTACTTTGCTTGATGCCGAGACGGGTTCTCCTATCGAATTTTCTGCCAGCTCGGAACTCTTGCTGACCTTGGCGGGATTACGGCGAACGATTGCGGTGGACTATAGTAAAGAACAAGGGCGCTTGGTGGCTTTGGCAGTGCGCTAGGAGGCAGTTTTTTCTACAATGCCTATAATTCGAGCCATTACTCAACATTATAAGGAGGCCGAATGAGCAAGTTATTTGGTGCGCATTTCTAAGTGTGCTGTTATGATAGATGGTTGTTAATCTTGACTTTATTAAGGGAGTATATTATGAAACTGAGTATCATACTATTTGCATTGATGTTTACAATGAGCTCTTCGGTTTTTGCGGAAATGAGTTTAGGTAAGTTAGCTGATTCTGTTGATACCGAAAAAGCCACGGAATCTGTGGATACGGAAAAGCTGAAGAGTGCGGTTAGTGGTGATGGTGTTGACTTGGACGGTGCAGCAGAGTCTGTTGATCTAAAAGGCGTAGCCGAATCTGTTGATTTAGATAAAGCGAAAGAGTCAGTGGATATCAGTGAGGCAAAAGGGCTTCTAGACTAAGGCAAGTTATTTCTGCTTGGTTTAGCGCGCTCAAGTGGCAACACGGACTTTGAAGTAATCTTTAAAATGTCCGTGTTTGTTTGGCTACTTGAGGCGCATTACCAGAATGCCTTGTACGTTCATCGCTTTTTCAAGCATCTGCAAAATTTTCGATCCGCATAATCGTAGCACCTGCGACCGCTGCTGGAATAACAAACAGGTTAAGACCGGGAATAATAGTCGCGGTCATTACCATCGTACCAAATCCCATCGAAGTGAGTCTTTTTTCGCGTAATTTTTTCTTGGTATCTTTGAAATTAATACCGTGATTAGCCATCGGATAGTCAGTGTATTCAAGAGCCAGTAACCATGCGCCCAGTAAAAACCAGACGAAGGGTGCCGCGATGTTAATAACGGGAATGAAAAACAACATTAATGCTGGTACGAAACAAAGCACCATATAGAGTATTTTTCCGAGTTCATTGTTAATACTGACGACAATGTCACGTATTATGCTGAGCTTAGTCTTCCCATTTTTTCGGACTACGTTATCAGGGCTGATTGCTCGTTCCACAGCAGCAGCAAGTGGGCCATTAAATGGTGAACTTACAATATTGGCAATAATACTGAACGTATAAAAAACCAAGACCAAACTACTGATGGTAAAGAGCACCCACAGAGGTTGCTTCAACCATTGTAGCCAATTGGGTAGATCAGGCATGATCCACGCAAGAAAAGTTTCAAATTGATTGATGCCTAAAAATATTAAACCAGAAAAAAGCGTTACATTAATGCACAGCGGCACCATCATGTAACGCCAAAGAGAGCGTTTAAAAATAAAGCCAAAGCCGCGTAAAAGATATGAAGCGCCACGTAGCGGGTTTCCTGTCATCGATTTTTATTTTTTTAGTAAATAACGAAATATGAGTATAGCGTAATAAATTCAAGATTTCACATGGTGTATGCTGTGAGCCCCGATGGATCATCGATCCATGTGTTTGATTGTCACGCTTAAGCAAGTGTTATTTAAGTGACTGTTTCAGCATCACATCTCGTATTTAGCGGTTCAAGAATGATGTTGGGTTTTTTAAGTATGGCGGTTATTTCGTCTGCCGGCAGAGGTCGACTGAATAAATACCCTTGAATTTCCTCACACTCTAGGTCGTCAACAAATTTGAGTTGATCTTTTGTCTCGATGCCTTCGGCAATGACAGTTAAGCCCATTTTATGTGAAATATCTAAAATTGCCGTAACAATGGCAGCATCACTGAAGTCATTATTCACATTTTTGATGAACCCTCGATCTATTTTTACAGTATCAATGGGGAATCGTTTGAGGTGATTGAGTGAGGAGTAACCCGTGCCAAAATCATCAATCGCAATACGAATGCCCAGATTGTGCAGCATATTCAATGTGGCTACGGCCGAATCTGTATCCTTCATTATGGCCGTTTCAGTGAGTTCTAACTCCAAAAAACGGGGATCAAGCTGTGTTTCATCCAAAATAGAGACAATCAGTTCAATTAGGTTATGTTGATGAAATTGTATGGCCGAAAGATTCACAGAGACGGGAACCTCTAATCCCAGTTTTTGCCATTGTTGAGCTTGTTTGCAAGCGGTGCGGATGACCCATTCACCAATGTCATTAATCAGACCGGTGTGCTCAGCAACAGGAATAAATTCATCGGGGTTGATCATTCCGGTTTTCGGGTAATGCCAGCGGATGAGTGCTTCAACGCCGCTGATTTCATGGTTATGGAGATCGATTTTTGGCTGATAATGAAGAAGAAACTCGTCATTTTCTATTGCATGACGTAAGTGGTTTTCCAGTTGTAATTGCTTAGTTGATATTTGTTGCATTGAGCTGTCGTAAAATTGGTAGCTGTTTGGGTTTTGCGATTTAGAAAAGTGGAGTGCTATATCAGCATAACGTAAAAGTAAGTCGGGTTGATTCGCATTGTCTGGATAGATCGAGACACCCACACCAATGTGGGTGTAGACCTTATTTTCTTCGATGTAGAAGGGTTTGTTTATGTGCTCGATAATACGAGTAATGGCAGGAATACTGTCTTCTTTTTTTGTAAGATCAGTTAATAAAATACCAAACTCATCACTACATATATGAGATATATTAGAGGACGTATTGCCATTTTCTAAGCGGGCGACCCGATCATGGGTTCGCAATAAATGGTGTATCCGCTCTCCTATTTCCTTTAATAATTGATCGCCAACCTGTCTTCCCAAAGTTGAATTGATGCGTTTTAATTTATTTACATCAAGTAATACTACGGCAAATATACGAGATGTGTTTTTAGCGATTTCCTGTTGAATTTGATCTATAAAACTAATACGGTTCGGCAGGCCGGTAAGATTATCTTGTCGCTGTATGCGCTGTAATTCGGCCGTTCTCTGCTTGTAGTTATATTGTAGCTCCTTGATATGTGCGCGCATATTTATTATTTCAGTATCAAGCTCTTTTTGGGAGGTTTTAGAATGATCTGTTGTGTCGATTTCTTTTCTGTGAGTTTCTGCAGTTTCAAGATCGAAAACTTGTTTGGCTAGAGCGTTATCCCAGTTTGTGACACGGTTACGACCCAGGTTTTTTGAAATATAAAGTGCCTTGTCTGCTTGGTCGATTAAATCTTCTGGCGTTGTGGCCTCAAAGCGACTGGAAGATACACCAAAACTTGCTGTAAAGCGTACTTCCTTTTCAATGCCTTTTTTCTTAAAACGCATGGCTTCGATGTCTAGGCGTATTTTTTCACCCATATCATGCGCTAATTCTAATGTACTGCTGGGTAATAAAACAACAAATTCTTCACCGCCATATCGGCAAACATAGTTGTCAGTGAGTGCGAAGTTTTTAAGGGTTCCAGACATGAGTTTAATGATTTCATCGCCAACGGAGTGGCCATAAGTATCATTAATGGCTTTGAAATGGTCAATATCACACATAATGCAGGACAGTTCATTGTGCTTCTGTTTTGTAGAACAGAAGTCAACTTTTAAGCGTGCAAAAAATGAACGACGATTTAGGCAATGGGTTAATGGGTCTTGCGTTGCAAGGATATTCAGTTCTTGATTTTGGCGATGTATTTCATCTCTAGACTTTTTAAGCATATTTAATGTTTTTTCCAGTTGTACATTTTTATGCTCAAGTTGAGTGACATCATCAAAAGTCGCTAACGCGCCCCGACAGAGGCCCTGGGCATCGAGAATAGGCGCACCATTAACCATAAATGTTTTATTTTTATGGTTTTTTCTATCGAGAGTTAAGGGTTGACCTGTGATTCTTGTTGCTTGTTTAATTGCGGTTACCCAAGGGTATTCAAAATGACCTTCTGGTATTTTCCAGCCAATATTCGCAATATTTCTGCCAATGATTTCTTTTTCTTCTATATCTATTTCCTCCAAAAACGAGGCGTTGGCGAGAATAATTCTGTTTTTTTCATCGAGAATAGCGACGCCTTCTGTCAGTGCGTCCAAGGCATATTTGACACGACCGGGGATAACTGCGGTGGGATCGAGATGACGCAATGTTCTTTTCATAAATAAAATAAAGGCACAAAAACCGAGTAGAGTGATAAATATGACAAGTTGATAGAATGCTGGAATGTTCAGACCAAAAGGGGATGTATTGGTTAGTGGTGCAAAGCTGACTTCTACTATACCCCAACGTTTTTCCCCCTGAAATATAGGGACACGGACATGAGTGAACGATGAATTTTCTTCCGGCATATTGACCCAAATAGTGTCGTGATTTCCTGCCTCAGCTAGAATTTTATTTTTATTGTCGCGCAAGGCGGCAGATAAAATATCCTGATTACGATCAACAATTTTTTCTATTGTTGCCTTGATCAGCGGAAAATTATTGTTTTGTGCCGCTATGGAAAACTGTACAGCGAGTGTCTCGCATATTTTCCGTCGAGCTTCCATTTCAGCTTTATCAGGGTCAGGAACTAAACCCAAAAGTTGTGCAGAGAATAGAAAACTTATAGTCATCAATACCAGTGCGAAACTAATGCGTAATGTGGGTGATATTTTTAACATCCCGTTTTTTCCTGGTTAACCTACAATTTTTTTTAAAAATCGATATTTTTTGTTTTCTTTGTCAGCTTCGTTGTTATATTGTTTTTGTTGTTTGATTAATTCTTTATCTGAAATGGAGAGGACGGGAAGGGGGTCAAACCAATTCCAGAGTGGCACGGAGGCCATTAAGGATGCGATCAAGGAACCTGAGCGTAGCGAGGAGGCAACAATGCCAGCGGAAAGAGACCAGGCGGCTCCTGTGGCTACGCTGACCATCAATTCTTGCTGTTGGCCAAGAGCTGTTGTGCCGTTACTCATGGATATAGCCATTTCATCCAACGCCTTCCACAATGCGGCATCGTTGATGTATAGAGAATGAGTATTGTAATTATGATTGTAAATATTAATATTGTTACTGTTATTTGTAGATTGACTTGTTTTCGCTAAAAATTCAGCTATGCCCAGAGATACACTGAATTCGTTGGTCAACTCAGAACTAATTTTTCCAAGTTGACTGGAATCGGTATCCCCTTGGTGAGATGACCCAGGCTGATCATCCCAATAATAAACAGGATAGTTATTTTCAAGGTCTTGCTGGTCTGTTTGTTTTTCTTCTTGGACTTCGTTCGTTTTTTCTTCCTTGCTGTTGGTTGTCATAACTTGTTCCAGAGTAGCTCTGGTCTGTGATTCATCAAGGGTGGCGGTTGCCTGGTTTTGTTGCTGGATACTTTGAGTGAGTCCTTGTATCGAATCTTCCGCGAGTATTATTTCCATTTCGCTCACTTCATTTGTAGAGTTTATAGCGTTAAACAGATTGTCGGGAATGAGAATGTTTTCAATTGGCGTGATAATCAGAGTTAATGTTGCAATAACGCTGCCTCCCTGGCCATCCACAAGGGTGTAGGTGAAACGGTCTTCACCGTTGTAATCAGACTGAGGAAGATAACGCAAGGTGCCATCTCCATAATCAGTTAATGTACCCTGTCCAGGTTGAGTAAACTGCGCGAGTTTCAGGGTATCTCCATCGAGGTCGCTACCGTATGCTATCAGGGTTGCGATGTTGATCGTTGTCAGCGTATTGGCTTCTATTGTTAGCGTGTTATTCATCACTACCGGGTTGTCATTAACACTGTTGACATTTATTGTTAAAGTATAAGCATTTTCGCTATAGACAGAACCATCGTTAACCAAAAACTCAAAATGATCGTAATTTATACCGTTAGCGTTCGTCGTTGGTGTAAATACAAAATCACCTGCTACAATCTGAGCTGCTGTGATATCTTGATATAATGAGATATCAACCCCATTGAGCTTCAATGAGCCGGAGCTCTCTAGATTCGTAATGAAAATGTGTTCGAGACGATCACTGCTGAAATTACTGAAATTGAAATCATTCAGCGTAAAAACATATGTCGTGTCTTCATTGGTCACCACGGTATTTTTGACATCGGTCAGCGTATCATTCACAGCCCAGCTGGCAAAAGCCGGATTCCAGTTTTTCTGAGCCTCTAAATTGAACGCAGTATTCGCTCCAATATTGCCATATTTATATTCCGACCCCGGGTCACTATTTGATTTTTCAATTTTTATAAAATCCTCATTTTCAGAGATATTTGCACCGGTTAATACGGAGAGGCTATCAATCAAACTTAAGCCTGTATCGCTATTCGAAAGATTGGATCCATAGATCAAGAAGTCTGCATTTTGAGAAAGTGCGTTGCCCCAGTTGGCTATGTCACCGCTATAGGCATCGATATTGTCATAAGAAAGATTACTATCTCCGAGCTGTACTTGACCATTGTTACCTTGGGTAATGATATGGACTGCATCCAGGCTTTGATAGTTGTTTAATGCTGTTGTGATTTGTTCAATACCATTTTGGTTATTATTTAATATCAAAGTGTCGAACTGAAGTTCATTACTTTGTTGTTTGAGAAAGCCATCAACCAAAAACTGAAAATTTGGCGTATTGGAATTAACGATGACCAGTTCGCGACGGATTCCATCATTTATTTCAGCTGCGACAAAGGTTTCGTTTTCAGCAATAATCAAATGTTCAGAGGGTTCGGTGTAGTTGATGTCATTGACTTCATTAAAATTGTCATTCACCAGTAAACCTTCGAGACTGGCAGACATCAAAATTCGGGGTTCTAGCTCATCCATTTTGAAATTTAATTTTGCAACGTAAACCACCCGGCATTGCATGATCTTCGTTAGGGAGCAGTACATTGACTCGAAAGGTACCGCTTGATGCATCAATAATACGATCCACTGCTGAAACCTTGCCGTGTAGGATGGTGTTTTGAGGGAATTCCGGAATGACTTCTGCTTTCATTCCCTTTTTTATTTTACCAAACTGGGACGCAGGGAGAACCGCTTCTACTTTCAAAGGGTCAATTTTTGCTATTTTTAATATAGGTAGTTCTTTGACAAATTCGCCAGGAGAAATATAGCGTTCAACGACAATGCCGCTCAAAGGGCTACGAACGGTACGCCGCTCCAGACTGGCGATGGTTCTTTGCAACTCAAGACGAGCCAACTCTTTCTTTTGTTTCATTTTTTTAAGATTGAGGTCGGCTAGCTGTTTTTCCATATCGGCCTCGTCCTTTTTTTGGGATGAAACCGCCTTTTTTTCAAAAAGGTCGGCAATTCTTGTTTGCTGCCGGGCCGCCATAGCTAATGTAACTTGGCCAGATTGTATTTCTCCATCTAATTTTGAACGTGCCCTGGCCAGATTAACATTAGCTTTTTCAACAGTCGATTCTAGCTTGGCAAGTATTTGTCCTTTTTTCACATTGTCATTTTTTTCAACATTGAGCGATAACAATACGCCTTTAATCGGACTCCCAATATCGACTTGAACAAAGGGTTCTATCAAACAATCAAAGTCCGATTCGTCAGTATCAATAGCCTGAGCATTTGCGCAGACAATAACAAGGGCAACATAAGTAATTGATCTGATATTTTTAATATCTAGCAGTGTCATTATGACTGCAAAACTCCATGTTGAAAGATGAGTCATTATTAAATAAATTCCTACGGGTTTATCGACCCCAATAGACCGAAACTTGAGCATTCGGTTGTTCAGACTTGGGTTGAATTTTGAAGTCTATTTTTTTGTGTCGACTTTATAACAAAATAAGAAAATACAGTTTAATAGCTACTCAGGTGAAGACGTTATACCAAAGAGTGTTGTGAAACGTTTTCAGTGTAATGATGAAATGAAGAGGGTATGCCATGCAAGTCTGAATCTTGATCGCCACGGGTCTTCGGATTGTAAAGAGAAAAATATGAAAAGAGAACGTCTATTTTATACAGGCTGCATTTTGATTGTAGTCAGCATGCTACTCGCAGCCTGCGGGGGAGGCGGTGGCAATAGCACGTCTCCCAACAGTATTGTGAGCACGATCAATAACAAGGTGGGTAGCCCTGTAGTTGAAGATAATACGCCAATAGTGAGTAGTGCGATTATTATTGATAATAACGCAGGTCGTCCAGTGGTTGGGGATACGTTGACTGGCAACTACAGTTTTTCCGATGTTAATGGCAATATTGATGGCACATTTACTTTCCGTTGGCTACGTCATGGTATTCCTATAAATGGTGCAATAGAGTCAACCTATACTTTAGTTGTCGCTGACAGCGGCCAGCCGATTATTTTTGAAGTGACCCTTGTGGCGATAGCAGGAACGGGTAGTGCCGTCGCTGCCAGTGGTATCACGGTAGTGAATAATGCACCTACCATCAGTGGAGTGAGTATCAGTGGTAATTTTGTACTCGGAGGTAATTTGATAAGTGAATACACTTATTTTGATGCGGATAATGACCTAGAAGGGGCATCGATATTTCGCTGGTTACGTAATGGGGTTGCCATTAATGGGGGATCAGGGTCAATCTATACGCTGACCGTTGCTGATATAGGTCAACTCATTAGTTTTGAAGTGACGCCGGTAGCGATAGATGGGGTCATTATGGGTGATGCCTCAGTTTCAAGTAGCATTATGATCGCCAACAGCGCGCCGACGGCCAGCAGCGTGAGTATAACCGATGGCAATGGTGGTGGTACCTTCGTTGGAGATATTCTGACGGGAAATTATACTTACAGTGATGTGGATGGTGATGTGCAAGGCACATCGATCTTCCGCTGGTTGCGCAATGGGACACCTATTGGCGGTGTCACGGCATCAACGTATACGCTAGTTGCGGCGGACAGTGGTCTGCCTATTAGTTTTGAAGTCACTCCGGTTGCCGCTGCCGGAATACTTACCGGTAGTGCGGTGACGTCGAGTGGTTTGATGATTAGCAACAGCGCGCCGACGGCTAATAGTGTGACGATTACGGATGATAATGGGGGGAGCGCTGAAGTTGGAGATACACTGACGGGAAATTATACTTACAGTGATGTGGATGGTGATATCGAAAATACCTCTACATTCCGCTGGTTACGCGATGGGATGCCGATCAGTGGCGCTACCGCATTAAACTATACCGTAGTCTCCGTGGACAGCGATCAACCTATTACTTTTGAAGTGACCCCGGTTGCCGCTGTTGGAATACGCACCGGCAGTGCGGTGACGTCGAGTGGTTTGATGATTAGCAACAGCGCGCCGACGGCTAATAGTGTGATGATTACGGATGATAATGGGGGGAGCTCTGAAGTTGGAGATACACTGACAGGGAATTATGTTTACAGTGATGTGGATGGCGATATCGAAAATACCTCTACATTCCGCTGGTTACGCAATAGTACCCCCATTGGCAGTGCCACTGCCCTGAGCTATAGCCTGGTTGCAGCAGACAGCGGCCGACTTATTAGCTTTGAAGTCACTCCGGTTGCTGTTACTGGCATGCTCACCGGTAGTGCGGTGACGTCGAGTGGCTTGACGATCTTCAACAGCGCGCCGACGGTCAACAGTGTGAGTATTACCGATGCTAATGGTGGTGGTACCTTCGTTGGGGATATTCTGACGGGGAATTATGTTTACAACGATGTAGATGGTGATGCAGAAGGCACCTCAACGTTCCGCTGGTTACGCAATAGTAGCCCGATTG
>CAYQVF010000074.1:0-15640 GCA_964421045.1 uncultured Chromatiaceae bacterium | reverse complement strand
GCGGTGGATTTGAAGGTCATAACTAGACCTAAATTCATAACGCCATGGGTATATATTCCATCACTTTCAAAATAAAGTGATATCGCAATCACGTCGGTAAATAATACCCGGTCAGCAAACCATCTCGCCGCCACCAACATTAACGAACTGCGATTTTTAAGAGTAACCAAAATACTCGGTGTGGTTATCTTTAAGTTATTTGCTAACTCTTGTCATGCGAAATACATAACCCTATGCGGTCGAACTCCGTATGGACAAAGCGTGAATTTTCGCAAAAAGACGCGGAACATGTGGACAAGTCATGGATAACACATCGTACCTCGTGTTACCCACAACTTGCCCACATTAAGGCACCCTTTTCCACACTTCGCCGAGTGATGTAAAGAGGATCGTTAGCGTGCCTGCGGCGCTATAGAGATTAACTTTTTTATTTTTAAAAAATATTTGCTCTCCCCATCTTTTTATTATAGTTCTTAATTCTAGTTGATTTTAGGCTAAAATAACCCATTCATGATTCAGAAGACCCCAAAGTAAGAGAACCGAATTTATGGCACATGACCATCACCATGATGTAGACACCATGAACGACCGCCGTCTGGGTTGGGCCATTGCCATCAATATGCTGTTGACCTTGGCGCAAATTATCGGTGGTATTATCTCTGGCAGTCTTGCTTTGATCGCCGATGCGCTGCATAATTTTAGTGACGCGGCATCGTTATTGATTGCCTTGGTCGCGCGCAAAATCGGCAGACAACCGGCGGATCATTTCAAAACTTTTGGTTACAAACGGGCTGAGGTGATCGCCGCATTGATCAATCTCGTTACGCTGGTGATTGTTGGGCTTTACTTGATTTATGAAGCGCTGTGGCGAGTGTTTGAGCCACAAATCATTGAGGGGTGGATGGTGGTAATGGTGGCCAGTGTCGCTTTGGTGATTGATGTAGCTACAGCAATTCTGACTTATCGTATGTCTAAAAACAGTATGAATATCCGCGCTGCTTTTTTGCATAATGTTTCCGATGCCTTGGCTTCGCTGGGCGTGATTATTGCGGGTAGCCTGATTATTCTTTACGACTGGTATTGGACAGATACGCTTCTCACATTGCTGATTGCCGGTTATGTGCTCTATCAGGCTGCGACGCTGTTGCCTAAAACTATTCATATTCTTATGGAAGGGACGCCAGAAGCTATTTCTATTGACGAAGTGATCAAGGCTATGGAACGCGTAGAGGGCGTTTCAAATGTTCATCATGTCCATATTTGGCAACTTGACGAACATAAAAATGCTTTGGAGGCGCATGTGGTGATTGCGGACTTCGATCAATCAGAAACGATAAAAATGGCATTGAAAAGCCAGCTTGGGCAGAATTATTCTATTATCCATTCAACTCTGGAATTTGAAGTTGATCATTGCGGAAAGTCGTGTTGTTAGCGATTCCTGTTTCATAATAAGACCCATCGCGTGCGATGGGTCTTAGGCTCGGTTTTTCCGACTGACGACTGCATGGATGCAGGAGATGGGGCGACTCAGGAGACATAGCCGAGAGTCCAAAACGGGAAGTTATTACGTGGCTATTTCTCAGTGGCCTTCATCTCAAAGCCTCTATGTTTGGAGGCTCATTTAAATTTATAAATGATCGTAAAATCTAAACCACTATTACGTGTTTCGCTACGAGGTTGCGTAATGCTACCGCCAATCATCATGCCATTGGATTTGAGCGGCACAGGTGCGCTGCGTTCCAAATTCCAGCTCTGATAGTAGGGTTCTACTGCAATTGCAAGCTGCTTCGTTAACGTTTGACTTAAGCTAAGGCCTATTCGGCCACCCAGACGTGCATTCAGTTCAAGTTCTCTACTGTCCAGGTTATTTTTTTTGAAATGTACCCTCATGCTTGGGTTGATAGGTTGGGTAATTCGAACGTCAAACTGCAATTGTGTCTTGGGTTGAAAGTGATAGCTTACTGTCGTACCGAGTATCCAGTATGGCCACATATAATATTCCAATAAACCTGAAGCCGTGCGAGTAGATTTTATATCACGTCGCCAGTGACGATAGCCCAAGCCACCGTATAAAGCACTTGACGTTAGGTTTGATTCTGTAATAAAGCCTTTCAACAATAATGACAGTTCGGTTATTTTTTCGTCCGTTCTACTCCTGGCAGGGTTGCCTCTTTGAGTTTGGCCTTCGTATCTAACGTTATTGCCGTGGTAAGCAAGCTGCGCTTGAACTTGTACAGCGCCCTTTGTCCGCTTGATACCCGTTTTCACGCCTGGCAGTATGCCATATTCACGGTTAAAAATTGCATTGCTTTTATCGAATTCGGTGTAATCGAAATTCAGTATAGAGGCGCTGAACCATCCTTGCCAAACAGGAATAGTTTCGGTGTATTGCGCCATCGCTAAGCCATTCGAGAGAAAAAACAAGGCGAGTATTAATGATGTGATGTTCAAAAGGTAGCTTCGTGTGAAGTGAACACCCAGATCCTAAAAATGCTCGCGCTTGCTCCGAACAAGCTATTGATCCATATGGCAATATTTATTTTATAAAAAGAAAAACTGCGAATGCAACCGTGTCGCATTCGCAGTTTTTCGTGGTGTTTAAACGAGATCCGAATTGCCGTTAAAGTTCAACTTCGGCCCAAGTACTTTCTTGGGTTTCGTCAGTAATTCCGTCACCATCCGTATCAATATCAAGTGTAACCTTAGTGTTATCTATAGCCGTAAGGGTAACGCTGGATTGATTGGCGCCCACACATTTAAGAACACCGGTGTGTGGGTTACTTTCTCCCACTCCCTCAAACAAGGTTGGTGTCGTGCATTCCACACGACCACCCAGTTGGTTGATGCCGATGGAAGCCTTAATATTGAAGCTATATTCCTTTGTCGCTTGGTTATCGGTAAGATCAAACTGGTAATTGCTTAAAGTCTCTGTCACGCCACCCTCGGTAATGCTGAAGTTCGTTCCACGCATAGAGAGGTTAATAATAATGCCATCATTTGAGCTTGTGCCAAGGGTCATGTCACCATGAAGCTGTAGGGTCGCCTCTCCTAACGAAACAATGGATAAGTTGTTCATTGTTATGGTCATGGAATTACTGTACGGTGCGGTTGATTCATCATTTTCATCGGCATTGAAGGTTAATGACATAGATCCATTTAGTGTATTACTGCCCTCTCTGCAGTTATTAAAACTTGCGGTCAGCGAATCGCCTCTATTTCCTAAAAAGCTATCAAGGTTAGCGACATTTCCCGACATCGTAATGCTGCCCCCATTGGTGCAGGTTTCTATGTGTGGAATGTCGACGCCAGCGAGAGTTTCTGAAGTATTGAGGCCGCTAAAACGATATTGATCTAATTGTTGCTTGGCAAAAGTTTTGAGACTGAAGCGGGTTTCGGGCGATTGTATCTCAATACCGCCTAAAATTCCTCCAGTTGTATCCCGGTTATCTACGGAGTCTGCCGCACCGACTCCGGAAGCACTTACTTGAGAGGCATTTTCGCTGGTAATTGTAAGAGGCTCGAGTAGGGTGGAACCGTTGTTATTGTCATCAGACCCGCTACCGCCTCCGCAAGCAACTAAAACTAGTCCCGCACACGTTGTTATTGCGGCCGTTTTAAAAAAGGGAATATTCATTTTGTTGTCCTTATTTTTAAGTTATTTATGTATCAATTAAGGCAGAGAGAGAACAATGTCAGGTCTGTTCCTGGCGCTTAGGGTTAAGGTGTTAGAAAGCGAGGGCAACAAAAGTGCCTTTATAACCCATTGAAATAAATAAAACACAATGACATCAAAATTTTCAGAAGTAAACCCCGTACCTTGTTTTGTCAACCGCAAAACTGATGTGGCTATACTAATTTAATTGTTGTGTATTTATAGCGGACATTTTTTTTTCATAAAGATGACGATGTGAAAATATAGGAAAACTGAGAGAAAAATTACACACTCATGAGTGCTGGGGTTTGAGTGTGTGCGTTTGCCCCAGCATAGCGGTTTGTTTTTTTATATTAAAACAAAGAATTGAACGATTTATTTTTAACGATAGCCTGGATGGATTGCTCTAAGTGACTGATCATATCATTATGAATAAAATGCCCTGAGCTAATGCGTTTAACGCCCAGTTTCTCCAATGTATTAAAATCAGGTAAATGAGGCATACATAAAACATTCACAGGTAGAGACGTTGCTTGAACCACGTTAGCAATCTCTTTTTTATCGACAATGCATGGGACAAAAACCCCATCGGCACCCGCATCTTCATATTGTTTTATTCGCTTAAGCGTGTTTTTAAGTGGGTTTTCCAGTCCTGACAGATAAGCATCTGTGCGGACATTTAAAAAAATATCCATCTTGTTTTTTGATAAATACGACTTCACTTTAGCTATGATATTGCTGAACATGTTCGTATCCATCATTTCTCTTTTTTCGCTTACGGTAGAATCTTCAATGTTGATGCCTGCTACTCCAATTTGGTGTAAAACTTTGATGTTTTCAATAATGTCATCCACATCTCGACTATATCCGCCTTCGATATCAATACTCAAAGGAATTTGGACTTTGGTATGGATTTTTTCCACCACCCGCACTAAATCCTCAAAGGGCATATTTTCACCATCGTCATAACCTAAGGATGCTGCAATAGCCGCGCTTGATGTGCCTATAGCTTTAAAGCCTGCCTTTTGAAAGAGCAATGCACTTTGAACATCCCAAACATTACCTAAATGAAATATTTCTTTTTGTTGGTGTAATTCTTTAAATGGTTTCATTAGCCGTTCCTTCAAAAGTGAATAACAATAAAACAGATTTTGACTCCTGCAGGTGATATTCTCAATTACCTTTCAGGTAAAGAAAAGTAGACGAATGAATGAAATAATAAAAGAAGCCCGGTCTCCATTTGGTGAACAGCTACGTTATTGGCGAAAATCAAAAGGCTTTAGCCAGTTGGATTTAGCATTAGATGCAGGGGTGAGCAGTAAACATATCAGTTTTCTTGAAACAGGGCGGAACAAGCCGAGCCGAAAAATGGTTTTGTTGTTATCGAGCACTTTGGAATTGCCTTTGAGAAATCGTAATGAGCTTCTTTTGTCCGCTGGTTTTTCTGAAAATTACAGCCGTACACTCATTCACAAAAAAGAAATGGAAAGTATTCGAAATATTTTAGACATGATGCTTGCCAAGCATGAACCGTACCCGGCCATCGTACTGGATTGGGACTGGAATGTATTAATGGGTAACCGCAGTTATAACAATATGTTGAAATGGATGAAGTCATTGCAAGCTGGTTTTTCAAGTTCATCCAATATTGTCGAATTAATATTTGACCCAAAAGGTTTAAAGCCGTTCATAAGCAACTGGGAAGAAGTCGCTAGTTCCGTTATTCAGCGCTTGCATCGTGAAAAAATGGAAAATAAAAACAGGCATAAAATTTTACTGGAACGCTTATTATCTTATCCCGGCACCCCTTCACACTGGCGAAGTCTCAATTTTAAAAAAAGCTCAGAGCCTATTATTTACGTGGAATTCAAGATAGAAGAGGTTTCTTTAAAATTATTTACAACACTTTCCTCATTTGGCACCCCCATCGATGTTACCTCAGAAGAAATAGTGATTGAACAGTATTTTCCTGCAGATGAAATTACAAAACTATTTTTTGAAAAAGCAGACTGAAAATGACCTCATCGTTTTTTAGTTTTAATATAAAGTTTCTTGTTTGCCAAAAAACTAAACCTTGATTTCCCAGGCTGTTAGGTTACTTTTGACAGCGACTCTGTTGATGGTTTAAGATGTTTGCCAGTTTTCAGGTGCATCCCAGTTAAACGGGAAATTGGTGCGCATTGCGATGCAATTCCAATACTGCCCCCGCAACGGTGATTGATGTCAAGCTGTGTTTGGGTGATTCCAGCCACTGTGCTTTTACTTTTAGCACGGGAAGGCAACACAGCAGAACAAGTTTGTTCGCATCATCAGTCCGTATACCGGCCTGTCAACATTTACTGTGAGGTAGCGTGGGGCTATTGTAAAGTGAGTGTGTTGATGGTTTTAGGCTAAGGTGTTGTGCTTGCCGCCTGTCATTGCATCAGGGTCGTTGCGTTTTACCCTCCTTCCTTTTTATATCCCTTTTTCTATTCTCACGATGGATTCATCTTTCGGGGAAGAAAAAAATGATTCACACAGATAGGTTCAAAATAAGTGGTCTGGTGTTACTGGTATCGCTGACATTGCCCGCATTCGCACCGGTCTTCGCTCAAACACAAAAAGAGGACAGCTTGCTCAAGCGCATTAATGAGTTAGAGCAGCGGCTGATTGAGTTAGAGAGCAGTACGGTACTCTCGGATCCCGAAACGCGTGTCAAACGCGTTGAAGTTTTTGTTGATGACAGCGGCATTGAACATGAGATTCAAGTGCCGGGCAGCCAACCCATTGTGACCTACCAGCGTGAGCGGGTCTTTCGTCGCCAGACGATTAACGAAAAGATCGAAGAAGCACTGGCGGATGCGGAAAATCGCAGCGTGCAGTTGGGCGTGGATGCAGCCATTGTGTTACAGCATGTTCAGCAGAGCAAGGGATCGACTACCCCAGCTGATGGTAGTACCTACCAGCTCGCTTCTACGGATCTTTATTTTACGGCCGGTCTGGCTCAAAACACCCTGTTTTTTGCCAATATTGTAGGCCTCAGTGGCACACCCGAGGATGCGGATACCGATGAGCTGGCACAGACCAATGGCTACGGTGCACGATTGCTTAAACAAAATGATTTAAGTTTGCGCGAAGCCTGGTTGATGACGGAGCTGTGGGATCAAAAACTGTCACTCGCCGTGGGTCGAGTGGATTTGACCAATTACTTTGATGCCAACGCTGCCGCTAACGACGAGACGACTCAGTTTCTCAGTGATGCACTGGTCAATAATCCCGCTTTGGGTTTGTCGGAAAATGGCGCAGGTATGGCTTTGGTCTATGACCCCAAGGGGGCATTTGCGATAAAGGTGGGCTATCAGCAGAGTACCGATGCCGCGACCAATCTCTCCGATTCCCTTTATCGACTCGTGGAACTGGACTATCGTGCGAACCCTTTTCGCTTTGGTGAGGGCAATTACCGTGCTTGGTATCGGCAGGATAATACGGGGCGTGGCCTGAGTGCTTACGGCGTCAGTTTCGATCAGAAAATCACCGCCAATAGTACAATTTTTAGTCGTTACGGTGCCAATGAAGTGGAAGAAGGTCGAGAAAATGATGTTCATTACAGTGCCGGTGTGCAGTTCAATAATGGTTTGGGTTTTAACCCGGGGGACGCCTGGGGCATTGCTTATGCCGGTTCTGATCTGGCGAACAACAATAAAGAACGCTTGTTGGAAAGTTATTATAACCTGAGCATTACCGAGAAATTACAGCTTTCTTTTCATCTCGCCTACTGGGTAGAAAAAACGGCCGGAGCCGAGACGCGGGCTTATGTTGTGCCGGGTACGCGCTTACAGGCTAGTTTCTAAAAATAAGGATAAAACAAGATGAAAATTATAAAAATCATGTTCTTCTCATGCCACTTTTTTGCATTTTTATTTGCTGGTTCGGTCTGGGCGGATGACATTGAAAAAGAGATTAAAATTACAGACCCAGCCAAAGTCGTAGTGATCGTCAATCGTGACTCCAATGATATTGCCTTTATGGATATCGAGACGAACAAGCTCATTGGTCGCGTTTTTTTGGGTAAAAATGTGAACCCGCATATGGCGATGATGTCGCGTGACGGGCGTTGGGTCGTTACCGGTGGAACGCGCGCCAACAAGGCTTATATTATCGATGTGGCGACCTTGACTTTGGTCAAAGAAATTTCGGTTGATTTTGCACCGGAACATCTCGCCTTTTCACCTGATGGGCGTTACTACTACCAGGGCAATCCTGATGGTGATTCGATCTCTGTGATCGACATGAATTCACTGAGCGAAATCAAACGGATTCATGGTTTTGCTGAGCCGCTCAATATTACCTTTACAGCCGATGGCAGTAAAGCTTATGTGGGTAACTATGGCGCACATTGGGTGGGTGTGATTGATGTCAAGCGTCATGAACTACTGAAAAAAATTCACGTTGGACGTGTGCCTGGGATCGCCGCTCTCGACCCTGAACGCTATTTGGGTGAAATCAAGGGTATCTCCAATGTGAGTATCAGTAACGATGGTCGTTACCTTTACGCTGCGGATGGTGATCTGGGTCTCGTCAGTGTGATTGACGCCCGCGAAGATAAGGTCATCAAAGTTATTCGTGTGGGTGTGGATCCGTGGCGTGCGTACATGAGTCATGATGGTCACTATGCTGTGGTGGCTAACAATGGGGATGAGACGGTCTCGTTTATCGATACCCGCAAAAATAAAGTTGTGGCGACGCTGGAATCGGGGCCGGATATGATGGGCATTAACTTTGCCGCTGATAAGGCGTTTGTGATCAGTTCCAGTAGTGGTTTTTTGTATGTTTATGATATGAAAACTCTGAAGCCTGCCGGTCGCATTAAAATTGGCATCAATCTGCAAATTGAAACGGCGACCACCGATACGGCGGGTCAAAAAATTTATCTCGCCAGCTCGACAGATCACTCGGTCTACGTCATTGATGCAGCGAGTGAAGAGGTGACACGTGTTGCGAATGTTGGACTTTATCCCTGGGGGACGCATATTTTAGACAGCAAAGATAATTATTGTCATTAGAAATGAAGAGAGGAATTTATGTCTTACTTCTAGCCTTGCTTGGTCATTTGGCCGAGGCTGGGGTTCGAGATCACACTCGGCCTGCCTATGTTCAAGAAACGCAGGTGAGCGAATCCCAAGCGCAGGTTTTATCTCTGACGCTAGCCGATGTCACTAGCCATCAAATTCAGAGCTGGGTGCGTACCGCGGGGCAAATTGATGACTCAGGTAAAACTTTAGTGGCGACACACTGCTTCGCCGATGCAGCCCTCATAAAAGTGGGACAGCGAGTTATTGCCTTTCGTGCAGACAGCAAATCGTCGATTAGTCAGGGGCGGGTGAGTCAGGTTAATGTGAATCAAAAATGCTCTCGTATTGAGGTGGTCCTGGCGGCGGGCTCTCATGAACCGGGGCGTTTTTATGTGATGGAAATTGTGGTGCCACGAGGTCGTTTTCTGGCTATTCCCAAAGAGGCAATTATCGAGGAGAAAGGGCGCACTCTGGTTTATATTAAAACGCATACGGGGCATTACCGGCCTCGTGTGGTTTATCTCGGCCTTAAAGGTGAACGTTATACTCAGATTCTTCATGGCTTGAAGGCCGGAGAATACGTGGTGACTTTGGGCAGTTTTTTCATCCATGCTCAATATCAATTAAATGAACGCCAGATGAATGAATCCAGTCATGCTCATCACGCTCATTAATACTGTTTTACGCTATCGCCTGATCGTGATTTTGCTGCTATTGTCTGCGGCGCTCTACAGTCTCCATATTCTTCGTAGTGCACCGTTGGATGCCCTTCCTGATATTGCCGATCCACAAATCGTTATTCAGGCTCAATGGGCGCGTAGCCCCGAAGTGATCGATCAAACGATCACGGCCCCTCTGGTTCGCTCCTTGCTGGGTTTGTCCGGAGTTCAAGCAGTACGCGCCACCTCTCATCTGGGTTACTCTTTTATCTATGTTATTTTGACGGAAACTGACCAGCGTCAAGCGGTGCGCCTGCAAGTACAATCAAAAATCAATACGCTACAAGCCCTATTGCCCACCGATGCTCGACTTGAACTGGGGCCCGATGCTGGCAGCATGGGTTGGATTTATCAATATGCCTTGGTGGATCACAGCGGTACGCGTGATTTACGCCAACTGCGGTTGCTTAATGAGAGACAGCTTAAACCGGCGCTGGAACAGGTTTCAGGGATAGCTGAGGTGGCGACGGTGGGCGGACTGGAGAAGCAGGTTGAGCTGAAAATTTTTCCGCCTTTACTGGCGCAAACAGGAATTACGCTGAGTCAATTAATTCATACATTGCAACAGAGTTTTTCGCAAGTGGGTGGACGAACCCTCGAACTGACTAATCGAGATTACCAACTCCGTGCAACGCTCAATCACTCTGATCTGAATCAATTAGAGCTGTTGGTGTTAGGGCATTGGCCTGATGGTCGAGTTATTGTGTTAAAAGATATCGGCTACCTGCAAATCGATTATGATTTACGCCGTGGTATTGCTGATCTCGATGGTAAAGGCGAGGTCGTGGGGGCGATTGTGATCATGGAGCAGGATCGCAACGTACTGGCTGTGACGAGCGCATTGCATGAACAGCTTGATGTTTTACGAGCCAGATTACCAGACGGTGTTGAGATGGTCACCACTTATGATCGCTCTGGCTTGATCTGGAAAATACTTGAAAATTTCACTATCGCCTTGGCATGGGAATTGGCCGTTGTTATTTTAGTGTTGGTGTTGGTGCTGCGTAATCGTCGCGCAGCTATGGCCCCTGTTGTGGTTATTTTTCTGAGTTTGCTCTACGCTTTATCAGGATTAGCCATCCTGGGTGAGACGATCAACCTGCTCTCTCTGGCAGGGCTGGCGATTGCCATTGGCGTGATGGCGGATGCCACTATTGTTATTATCGAAAACTGCTCGGCGGTTTTGGCACAGCAAGCTCATATTGACGAGATCAAACGACGACAAGTGGTGATCGGGGCGATGGTTCGTATGCTGCGGCCATTACTGTTTTCATTGCTGATTATTTTGGTTTCCTTTTTACCGGTTTTTTTTCTTGGTGAGCGAGAAGGGCGCTTGTTTGATCCATTAGCGTTCAGCAAAACCTTTGCTATGGGGGCTACCATGCTGTTAACGCTGTGCTTGCTACCAATTCTTGTTATTTGGGCTTTTAAATCTAAAGCCATCTCTAACTCTTTTCACCATGGCGCGTGGGTGCGGTGCTATCGTCGGCTACTGATATTGACCCTGAATTATCGCTATGGGTTTGTTGCGCTTAGTTTGCTCATGATAGGATTGGCAGTATTACTGATGAGTCGTTTTGATACCGCGTACATGCCAGAGCTGGAGGAAGGTGCCATTCTCTATATGCCAACGACATTGCCGGGTTTACCGATGCGCGAGGCGGGCTGGGTATTGCAAGCGATGGATCGTAAGCTCAAATCTTTTCCCGAAGTGGAGCGTGTTTTTGGCAAGCTGGGGAGAGCGGATAGCGCAACGGATCCCGCCCCTGTGACGATGATAGAAACAACGATTTTGCTTAAGCCGCAGCAGCAGTGGCGGCAGGGTATGACGCGAGAAAAGTTAGTGTCAGAAATGGATGTTCAAATGAAAATTATCGGTTACGTTAATAGCTGGACTCAGCCCATCGCCGGTCGAGTTTTGATGCAAGGTACGGGCATTCAAAGTCCCGTAGGTCTTAAAATTAAAGGGCATGATCTTGAACTGATCGAGACTTTGACTAAAAAGGCAGAGAATTTACTGAGCACCTTGCCCGGTATGGCCACCGTGCTGGCTGAGCGTATTGTCGGGGGAGATTATGTTGATGTTCAGCTTGATTTGACTCGCCTGGCCGAGCACGGCATTCAAGTTGATGAGGCCATGTTAACGGTGCGTCATGCTGTTGGTGGTGAGCATATTCTTGACCTTCAGCAATCAGATGGTGGCGTGGTTCCTCTGAGCCTGCGTTATTCACCGGAGTATATCGATACACTGGAGAAAGTAGCCAATACCGCCATCATTTCTGCTGCAGGGCGCGTGGTCACCCTAGAGTCGGTCGCTGATGTTAGTGTGCGTCAGAGCGCGGACATGATCCGCAACGATAACGGTGAACGAGCCGGTTATCTCTATATTAATTTAGAGGGTGTGACCGCCAGCGACTATGTGTCTCAGGCCAAGACCCACTTGGCACGCCATCTTGATTTACCGCCGGGTTATACTCTGGAGTGGACGGGTACGCACCGCTATGCGGAACAGGCTCAAGCGCAGCTTCTCTGGGTTATCCCCGTGACGTTGTTGCTTATGTTCATTTTGTTGATGATGGCCTTTCGCTCCGTAGCGCAAAGCATGGTGATTCTCCTCGCGGCCCCCTTTGCTCTGGTGGGCGGCGTATTACTGCAATGGAGTTTAGGATACGCGATGACGACCGCCGTCATCATAGGTTATCTCGCGGTGCTCGCCATTGCCATTCAGACCGGTATTCTTATGGTGCTATTCATCCGAGAGGCCTTAGCACGTAACGAATGGCGACGATGCAGTACAGAAACGGCTTATCTTCAGGCGGTGATCGAAGGCTCTGTGGCTCGCCTGCGACCCAAGTTAATAACGGTAAGCACCACGGTGTTGGCTTTACTGCCGATCGTTTTTGCCCGGGGCTCAGGTATGGAAATCACCCAACCCATCGCGGCGCCTATTGTTGGTGGCATGCTCAGCTCCACCCTCTACGTGTTATTCATCATCCCGTGTTTATTTATGATTGGACGCGATCTTAAGGCGGATTGACATTCAGTTTGCTACAGATGCTATTCTTGAATAGTCTCTTAGGGCCTGCCCATTAATGCCTAAACTAGGGCAATGATTGACATATTTATTGTGCGTTTGTTACTTTTCCTCCGCGAATTCACGATGTACCATACCTTTGGCGATTAAAGTTTTATTCAATTTGATGAGGAATAAGATCATGGCGAAGCGTATTGTCGTATGCTCAGATGGAACATGGAATAAATGGGAATCAGGTAGCGAAAAAAATACTAACGTAGGCCGATTTAAAGAAGCAGTGAATGATGCTGATCAATCCCAGATTATGTTTTATGACAGCGGCGTAGGCACTGGGGTTTATAAATATATAGGGGGGCTCACGGGTATGGGCATCTCCGAAAACATCATTCAATGTTATCGCTACATCGCCGAAAATTACGTACCAGGAGATCAAATTTATCTGTTTGGCTTTAGTCGTGGTGCTTACACAGTGCGTATCGTTGCCGGGTTAATTTATAAATGCGGCTTGCTTAAAAGTAATCATATCGATCAGGTCAAAAACGCCTACGAACTGTATCACGGCAAAGATGAGCAAGCCAAAGCAGAATTCAAAAAAAGGTACACACACCCTGTATGTAAAGTTGAAATGCTAGGCGTATGGGACACCGTCGGCGCATTTGGCATACCGGTGGGCTGGCTCAATAAATTTAATCCTTTTTTCAAAAAATTTAAAGATCGAAAACTCAATCCTGATGTAAAAAATGCCTACCACGCTGTTTCAATTGATGAAAAAAGAAAAAAATTTGCACCAACAATGTGGGAACCTTCAGAAAGCATAGAACAGGTGTGGTTTAGTGGTGAACATTCCGATGTTGGCGGTGGCAATAAAGAACGAGGCTTGAGTAATATTGCACTATATTGGATGTTGTTAAAGGCCAAAACGCATGGCCTTACATTTCATCCTGATAAGACTAATGAAATTAAGCCATGTTATACTTCTCCCCTCGGAAGTGCTTGGTCAGGTTTTTGGAAGTTCTTCAGAAAATATCATCGCCCAGTCTCAGCATCAGCATCCACACTAATCCATCTTACGGCGGAACAACGCCTTAAAGAGCAAGACCTGCAACCCAAATATCAGCCTGTTAATTTGCTAGAATGGGATTTATCGAATCCGACAATCTGCACCCTAGTTGGAGAGCCAGCGCCAAAAGAAGATCATTCTAAATCGAACATTGTTTAACCATTGACGCACAACCTAATACCCATGGCGTTCAGGCTGTAGAAAAACTCTGGCGAGAAATTTTTTCAAAAATAAATCGTGCGGAGAGCGCATGGATGAAAAGTTGCAGAGGTAAACAGACCTGGAATTCGCGTAGGAACGCGTTTTTTTGATTAAAATTACAACAAATTTTTCGATGAGGGCTTTTCTACAGCCTCGTTAGCTTGCCGAAAATTTTTCTGAATAGCTCTGTTTAAAGTTGCGAATAAATCGAATGATTTTTAATAACCTGGTATAGGCATAATGTTAGAAAAATAAAAAATAATAGGAAATATGATAATGTACGATATCGCAAACCAAGACAGTACAATGCCAGTTACAGACAATATATATAAAATATTCTTTTTAGGTATGTCGTTTTTTTTGAAATAAATCATGACCTTTCGACCCAAAATAATTGACGGAATCGCGGGTATAAGTTGTAAAATATAGGTCAGGGTCAAAAATATTGAAAAACAGCCTAGCAAGAAAGATAATATAGAGTAATATCGTATTTTCTTCATTCAAACTTTCCTTTATCCTCTAGATCAATCTTGATATGAAAGTTTCCCAATATATGGGTTTCTTGACCAACATATGCAATGTTGCCTATAGTTCTTAAAAACAAACCTTTTGAAGTGTTGTTCTTAGGAAAAAAGTCTAACCTGAAATCATATTCATCCTCTATTGAGCCAGAATATTTATAATTTTTTCCATCTGTCGCCATCATTATGTTGATCTTGATTGCATGCAAGGTTCTTGCTAAATCTCTGTTTTTTGTAAAAATAATGGACTGTGAATAGCTTCCCTCATATTTCTTATCTTTAAAGTTAGCTTTTAGCATTTCTCTAATTTCGGAAGAGTTAGCAATGGATTTTGATAATTCGGAATTACTGTCAAAATACAAATCATCACCATGCTTTATCGAATTTTCGAGGAAATAATTTGAAAAAGGATAATTTTCTTTACTGTTTTTATCATCGTTTATTTTTAATAAAGCCCATTGAACGGCTAAGATTTCAATTTGCGTGCGATTTCTGGATTTACGAAAACTACCATTCCAATGGGTATCTTCTCCAGAGAATTTTACTTGCACACTCTCTTTTTTGTTGATATACCCTTTACACAAAGCCTCTAGATCATAAAATCCAAGAGGAATGTTCGTAAATTTAGCCATATGTTTTGAATGAATGCCATCATTTGTTATTGAACTATAGCTCTTATGTGGTTTCGCCCTGCTAGTAATTTTTACCGTCACATTTTCACTACAATATGCTTTTGTTTTTTTGTCAATGAGGACTTCTAAATTACCTACGTTTTTATCCACTCCATTTATCCTTTGTAAAGATTAGTTAAATGTAATTCTATACTAGGACTGTGTTTGTGCCAATTGGTTGCAGAAAATAAAGGAATTGTAAAATAGCTAACAGTTTCAATAAGGCAAGTATTTTAAACGATGTCTTTACTGAGCATGGCTGAAGGCGTATCGTGTTGAAGCTCAAAGAGAAAAAGTAATAATTTTTCATTTAGTTAAAAGTTTGAGCTATTTTCTGTTGCTGAAAGTTGGTTACTCTGTAAAAAGCTTTATGAGGGGAGTTGGGCAGCATACAAGGCCTTCACCCTGTCCCAACCATTACGATGGGCGTTTGGCTACTATGCCGTCTGCTGACTTCTGCTTAATCACCCCTGGAGTTGCCTCCGTGGGCGCTATCGGTTTTCATCTTATTTGCTCATGCAGGGCGAGGGTTCCCGCATGCCAAGGCTTGGTCAACCAGTGGCCTCACTGGTTATCACCGATCGCGTGTTAAGCAGATCTCCCCAGACCTCGGCACCCCCTTGTGGGGTTGTAAGGGCATGAACTTTCCCTGCACTGCCACATCATTTACGGTGGCCGTTCAGGCTGTAGAAAAACCCTCTAACCTAACTAATATTTGGTAAAATGGCTAA
>CAYQVF010000073.1:0-15868 GCA_964421045.1 uncultured Chromatiaceae bacterium | reverse complement strand
CCGATTGTGCCTACATTTATATGCGGCTTCGTACGTTCAAATTTTTCCTTGGACACTTTCGTC
The DNA here is from genome assembly GCA_964421045.1 of uncultured Chromatiaceae bacterium. Taxonomy (GTDB): domain Bacteria; phylum Pseudomonadota; class Gammaproteobacteria; order JAADHS01; family JAADHS01; genus JAADHS01. Next base: position 15,805 of record CAYQVF010000073.1, on the reverse strand, counting down.
ACCCCTTATAAATTAATAATTTTTCTTTATTACTGCTTCAGAAATTTTAGCTGGTGTTTCAGCATAACAATCAAATCCCATCGTGTAGGCCGCTCTACCTTGTGTCGCTGAGCGCAAATCTGTGGCATAACCAAACATTTCAGCCAGCGGGACTGCCGCTCGTACCAACTTGCCCGCAGCCGAGTCATCCATACCGTGAATGATACCTCGGCGGCGATTCAAATCACCGACAACATCACCCATATAATCTTCCGGTGTCACCACTTCAACCTTCATCATGGGCTCAAGCAATATCGCTTTTGCTTGCTGTGCCGCAGCTCTAAAACACATCGATCCAGCGACTTTAAATGCCATTTCGCTAGAGTCCACATCATGGAAAGAACCGTCAAACAAGGTCACTTTGACATCAACTACCGGATAACCACCAATAACGCCATTTTTTACTTGCTCCTGCACACCTTTATCCACAGAAGAAATGTACTCGCGGGGCACGACCCCACCTGTTATTGCATTTTCAAATTCGTACCCAGCGCCTCGCGTCATAGGCTCCAATCTTAACCACACATGAGCATACTGACCTTTACCGCCTGTCTGCCGAATAAATTTTGTCTCTTGCTCAACAACAGCCTGAATCGTTTCCCTGTACGCCACTTGTGGCGCACCTACATTCGCTTCAACTTTAAATTCTCGCTTCATGCGATCCACAATTATTTCTAGATGAAGCTCTCCCATCCCTGAAATAATTATTTGTCCAGAGTCTTCGTCCGTGCTCACTCTAAACGAAGGATCTTCCGCCACCAGCTTAGCCAAGGCCAAACCCATTTTCTCTTGATCAGCCTGAGTTCTAGGCTCCACAGCAACCGAAATAACCGGCTCTGGAAACACCATACGCTCGAGTGTAATGACTTGCTTCAGATCACATAGCGTATCGCCTGTAGTGACCGTTTTCAAACCTACTGCAGCAGCTATATCCCCAGCATGTACCTCTTTTATTTCTTCTCGACTGTTCGCGTGCATTTGAACAATTCGTCCAATACGCTCTCTTTTACCTTTCACTGGATTGTACACAGCATCCCCGGAAACTAAAACACCCGAGTAAACCCGAAAGAAGGTTAAGTTACCTACAAAGGGATCCGTTGCTATTTTAAATGCCAACGCCGCAAAAGGCTCATCATCAGTTGAGTGACGCTCAGCTTCAGCCTCATTATCCAGCACACCTTTAATTGCCGGGATATCAACAGGCGAAGGCATATACTCAATCACCGCATCTAGCACCGCCTGAACACCCTTATTTTTAAAGGCAGAACCACACAGTGCAACCACAATTTCGTTAGCCAGCGTACGAATACGCAGACCTTTTTTTATTTCTTCAATTGACAATTCACCATTTTCTAAATAGCGATCCATCAATTCTTCGTTCGCTTCAGCAGCCGACTCAACCAGAGTTTCACGCCATTCATTACAAACCACCACCATTTCAGACGGGACGTCTTGCTCTCGAAAAGACATGCCTTGGGTTTCTTCATCCCAAACGACAGCCTTCATTTTAATCAAGTCAACTACGCCACGAAAGTTTTCTTCCGCACCAATAGGCAACTGGATGGGCACCGGAAAAGCACCTAAACGTTCTTTAATTTGCTCAATAACCCGAAGGAAATCAGCCCCGGTTCTATCCATTTTATTAACAAAGGCTAATCGGGGCACCCCATATTTATTAGCTTGCCGCCAAACGGTTTCAGATTGAGGTTCTACCCCACCCACAGCACAAAATACGGCACACGCACCATCTAGCACACGCAGTGAGCGTTCCACTTCAATCGTAAAATCAACGTGGCCAGGCGTATCAATAATATTGATACGATGCTGCTGAAACTGTTCTGCCATACCACTCCAGAAGCAGGTTGTAGCAGCAGAGGTAATGGTAATGCCTCGCTCCTGTTCCTGCTCCATCCAATCCATGGTTGCAGCACCGTCATGCACCTCACCCATTCTGTGAGAGACCCCGGTGTAATACAGAATGCGCTCGGTTGTTGTTGTTTTCCCAGCATCAATATGCGCCATGATGCCGATATTACGGTAGTGCTCTAGTGGTGTTTTGCGTGCCACCGATAAAACCTCAAAACCTTAAACGCACAACAAAAAATTGACCACTAACAACACATTACCACCGATAATGTGCAAACGCCTTATTTGCTTCTGCCATTTTATGCGTATCTTCACGCTTTTTAACGGCTGTACCACGCTTTTCGGCAGCTTCAGAAAGCTCGCTTGCCAAACGCAATGGCATTGATTTTTCACCGCGCTTACGTGCGGCATCAACTATCCAACGCATAGCCAAGGTATTACGACGCTCTGCGCGCACTTCAACTGGAACCTGATAGGTTGCCCCTCCCACACGCCGAGACTTTACTTCGACCATTGGACGAACATTTTCTAAGGCTTTTTGAAACATCTCCAGAGGATCTTGCTTGGATCGCTCTTCCATTTTTGCAAACGCGCCGTAAACAATCCGCTCCGCTATCGATTTTTTCCCACTTTCCATAATGATATTCATGAAACGCGCTACGGTCTGATCACCAAACTTGGGATCGGGTAACACTGGCCGCTTAGCGACTACTCGCCTTCTTGACATAATTTACTACCTGACAATTCAATTTTTAAACCGACTACGACAAAATTACTGCCACAAGCTTAATTTTTAGGCCGCTTAGCACCGTATTTAGAACGACCTTGGCGACGCGACGCAACACCTGAAGCATCCAGGCTGCCGCGCACCGTGTGGTAACGCACACCCGGCAAATCTTTTACCCGGCCACCACGAATCAATATCACCGAATGCTCTTGCAAGTTATGGCCTTCGCCTCCGATATAAGAAGTTACTTCCATACCGTTTGTTAACCGTACACGAGCCACTTTACGCAGTGCTGAGTTCGGCTTTTTCGGCGTCGTCGTGTACACACGAACACAAACCCCTCGCTTCTGTGGACAGGCATCTAAAGCCGGCACATTGCTTTTAACTTTTTGCCGAACTCGAGGTTTGCGAACCAGCTGATTAATTGTTGCCATTAAATACTCCTACCCAAAATGAAATCAAACATCAGCTAATACCCGAAACCCAAACTTACTTTATTTATTTAAATTCAGTGAATTATAAAGACGAAACGCTCATTCACAGATTAGACAGCCCAAGGTTTTAAATTGAACCCACTGTCTAGAGCCGCAAGATTGTAGTGCGGTTGCTATGCTTGTGTCAAGCACTAAGTTGACAATATCTATAACTCTTAGAAACTTAAGACGCGGCTTTTTGTACCGCGCCTTTTTTACCTACTCCAGCTCTACATTTAACGCCTTACTTAATGCAGCCTCAACATCTTCGCTTGTTGGCGCAACAGGCGCTGACTTAACCCCACCACCCGCTTTAGCTTCTGCTCTAGCCATTCGTTGGCGATGACGCTCTGCATGGTAAGCCAACCCCGTCCCTGCCGGAATCAAACGACCCACAATGACATTTTCCTTCAATCCACGCAAATCATCCGCTTTACCATTAACCGCAGCTTCGGTTAACACTCGCGTTGTTTCCTGAAATGATGCAGCTGAAATAAACGATTCTGTTGCTAACGATGCTTTTGTGATACCCAGCAACACAGGATCATATTTCGCTAGGGTTTTACTCTCATCTTCAGCAGCAATTCGTTCATTTTCCTCAATAACACGTGGCCACTCTACTTGCTCACCACGAAGGAACCGGGTATCACCCGCATCGGTTATTTCAACTTTACGTAACATTTGTCGAACTATGGATTCGATATGCTTATCATTGATTTTAACTCCTTGTAAACGATAAACATCCTGAACCTCGTTGACAATATAGTTGGCCAAGGCACTCACCCCAAGCAAACGCAGAATATCATGGGGAACCGGCGCGCCATCGGCAATAATCTCACCTTTTTCTACATGCTCACCTTCAAAAACAGTGACATGCCGCCACTTAGGAATCAGCTCTTCATAACGTTCTTCTTTGCCTGTAATCACCAAACGCCGCTTACCTTTAGTTTCCTTGCCAAAACTAACCGTACCCGTTATTTCCGCAAGAATAGCAGGATCCTTGGGCTTTCTTGCCTCAAATAAGTCAGCAACCCGAGGAAGGCCACCCGTAATATCACGAGTCTTCGAACTTTCTTGAGGAATACGTGCAACCACGTCCCCAACCCCGACTTCATCGCCATCATCAAAAGTCACTATGGCCCCAGAAGGTAAATAATAAACTGCCGGAATATCCGTACCCGCCAAGAAAAGATCATGACCTTCATCGTCAACTAACTTGACCATAGGCCGTAAATCTTTACCTGCCGATCCTCGTTGCTTTGGATCAGTCACCACCAAACTACTCAAGCCGGTTGTTTCATCCGTATGATGCTGAACCGTGATACCATCAACAAAATCCCCATATCTCAAGCTACCCGCTACTTCAGTCACAACGGGATGCGTGTGCGGATCCCAGTTTGCAACAACCTGCCCTCCTTCCGTGGCATCACCATCACTCACGGTCAAAACCGCACCATAAGGGATTTTGTAACGTTCCCGCTCACAGCTAAATTCATCAATCACTGTCAACTCACCCGAACGCGACACCGCAACATTGTTCCCGTCGTTATTTCGCACCAGCTTGATATTGTGCAATTTTATCTTACCACCCAGCTTCAACTGCACATTATTTGCTGCAGCAGAACGTGAAGCCGCACCGCCAATATGGAAAGTACGCATCGTTAACTGAGTCCCTGGCTCACCAATAGATTGCGCAGCAATAACTCCTACCGCCTCACCAATATTAACCAAGTGCCCTCGCGCTAAATCACGCCCATAACAAGTGGAGCAAATACCTTGACGCGTATCGCAAGAAATGGGCGAACGTACTTTGACATGACCCACGCTCATTTCTTCCAGCTTATCAACCCACGCCTCATCCAATAACGTGCCTGCTTTTACCGCAATTTTTGAGGCATCGGCGGGCAGAGGAACATCAACAGCAACAACTCGACCCAGCACGCGTTCCCGCAAAGGCTCAACAACGTCTCCACCTTCAATAAGCGGCATCATGTCCAGACCTTCGTCTGTACCACAATCTACTTCGGTAACAACCATATCTTGTGCAACATCAACCAGGCGTCGAGTTAAATAGCCTGAATTAGCCGTCTTCAGCGCCGTATCCGCCAAACCTTTCCGTGCACCATGCGTCGAAATAAAATACTGGAGTACATTTAAGCCTTCGCGAAAGTTTGCCGTAATCGGTGTTTCAATAATGGATCCATCTGGCTTCGCCATCAAACCCCGCATCCCAGCAAGCTGTCTGATTTGCGCAGCACTACCCCGAGCTCCGGAATCAGCCATCATATAGATTGAGTTGAATGACGCTTGCTCAACCTCCTTACCCTTCGCGTCGATGACGGTCTCGGTTCCTAACATATCCATCATCGCCCGCGCGACCTGATCATTGGTATGCGACCAGATATCAATGACTTTATTATAGCGCTCACCATTCGTCACCAAACCGGAGGTGTATTGAGACTCAATTTCCTTAACCTGCGCTTCTGCAGCGGCAATGATCGTCACCTTTTCATCTGGCACAACCATGTCGTCTACGCCAATAGATACGCCCGAACGGGTGGCATAAGCAAAACCTGTGTACATCAGCTGATCCGCAAAAACAACACTGTCTTTTAAACCTAACTGTCGATAACACGCATTAATCAAATGAGAAATCGCTTTTTTAGTCATCGCTTGATTGACCAGCTCAAACGACATCCCTTTTGGCAAAACTTCAGACAACAAGGCCCGACCTACCGTGGTATCCGCGATTCTACGCAGCTCTTTTTTCTCGCCATTTTCTTCGATCAATTCGGTAATACGAACTTTAACTTTAGCCTGAATATCAACAATGCCCGCATCCAGAGCACGATGCACTTCCGCTATGTCAGTAAAAATTTTACCTTCACCCTTTGCATTGACTCTCTCTCTGGTCATGAAATACAAACCTAATACCACATCCTGAGAGGGTACAATAATAGGCTCACCATTGGCTGGCGATAACACATTATTTGTCGACATCATCAATGATCTCGCTTCCAACTGTGCTTCTATCGACAAGGGCACATGGACTGCCATTTGATCACCATCAAAGTCTGCATTGAATGCAGTACAAACCAAAGGATGCAGATTAATAGCTTTACCTTCAATCAACACCGGCTCAAACGCTTGAATACCCAAACGATGAAGTGTAGGCGCCCGGTTTAATAGCACCGGATGCTCTCGAATAACCTCTTCGAGAATATCCCAAACCTCAGGCCCCTCTCGCTCCACCAGCTTTTTCGCGGCTTTAATCGTTGTCGCTAAGCCACGCAACTCTAATTTACTAAAGATGAAGGGTTTAAATAGCTCTAAAGCCATTTTTTTCGGTAACCCGCATTGATGTAATTTTAACGTCGGCCCCACTACAATCACCGAACGACCCGAATAATCGACACGCTTGCCTAGCAAGTTTTGACGAAAACGCCCCTGCTTACCTTTTATCATATCTGCCAGCGATTTCAGAGGACGTTTGTTTGAGCCCGTAATCGCTTTACCACGACGCCCGTTATCCAATAACGCATCTACCGATTCTTGCAACATTCGCTTTTCATTGCGTACGATGATGTCTGGCGCATTTAAATCCAATAACCGCTTAAGACGGTTATTTCGATTAATCACTCGACGATATAAGTCGTTCAAATCAGACGTTGCAAAACGTCCCCCATCGAGCGGCACTAACGGTCGTAATTCGGGCGGCAATACAGGTAATACGGTTAGAATCATCCATATGGGCTTATTACCCGAATCAACAAACGCCTCCATTAATTTAAGGCGCTTGGTGTACTTTTTGATTTTTGTTTCCGAACCCGTATTGGGAATTTCTTCACGAATTTTTGCAATTTCGACTTTGAGATCAAGCGACTTTAAAAGATGCAGTACCGCTTCAGCACCCATGCGCGCATCAAATTCATCACCATATTCTTCAATTGAATCGAGATATTGCTCATCAGACAACAATTGCCCCCGCTCCAGCTGCGTCATGCCTGGATCAATCACGACAAAAGCTTCAAAATAGAGTACACGTTCGATATCACGCAAAGTCATATCCAGCAACAGCCCCATACGAGACGGAAGCGACTTCAAGAACCAGATATGTGCACAAGGGCTAGCCAGCTCGATATGCCCCATACGCTCACGACGCACCTTAGCCATAGTGACTTCTACGCCACATTTTTCACAAATCACGCCTCGATGTTTCAGACGTTTATATTTGCCACACAGGCACTCGTAATCTTTTACTGGGCCAAAAATTTTCGCACAAAACAAACCATCCCGTTCGGGCTTGAAAGTACGATAGTTAATCGTTTCCGGTTTTTTGACTTCGCCAAATGACCAGGAACGAATCTTTTCTGGAGATGCTAAACCAATACGGATTGCATCAAAATCCTCAACTTGCCCTTGCTGTTTTAACAGATTTAGTAGGTCTTTCAACAGTGTTTCTCCTATCTATCAAATACAATCAGTCGTTTTCTAACTCAATATCTATCCCCAAAGAACGAATTTCTTTGAGTAAAACATTAAACGACTCTGGCATACCGGCATCCATACGGTGATCACCATCTACAATATTTTTATACATTTTGGTTCGACCGCTCACGTCATCCGATTTAACCGTTAACATTTCCTGCAAGGTATAAGCAGCACCATAAGCCTCTAACGCCCAAACTTCCATTTCACCAAAGCGCTGACCGCCAAACTGGGCTTTACCGCCTAACGGTTGTTGTGTAACCAAACTATAAGGACCCGTCGAACGAGCATGCATTTTGTCATCAACCAAGTGATTCAGTTTTAACATATACATGTACCCCACCGTCACCGGTCGTGCAAACGTATTACCTGTTCTACCATCAATGAGTGTTGTTTGACCCGATTCGGGCAAGCCAGCCAATCTAAGCAGCCCCTTTATTTCACTTTCTGCTGCACCATCAAAAACGGGGGTTGCGGTAGGGACGCCCTGCTTGAGATTACTGCATAACTCAACAATCTCACTATCGGTAAACGAATCTAAATCTTCTTTTTTACCACCCGATTGGTTATACACTTTATCCAAAAAACCACGGAGATCACCTGTCGGTTTTTTATCTTCTAACATCCCCCCTATCTTCAAACCCAATGCCTTAGCCGCCCAGCCCAGATGAGTTTCAAGAACCTGGCCGACATTCATTCGGGACGGCACACCCAGTGGATTCAAGACAACATCAACGGGTGTACCATCTTCCATGAAAGGCATATCTTCCATAGGCGCAATACGCGAGATCACCCCTTTATTACCATGTCGCCCCGCCATCTTGTCACCAGGTTGAATGCGTCGCTTCACAGCCAGATAGACTTTAACCATTTTAAGCACGCCCGGCGCCAGATCATCACCTGAGGTCAGTTTGCGTTTTTTCTCTTCAAAATATTTATCTGAATCGACACGGTGTTGAGTCAAATTTTCACCTAACTGTTCCAACTGCGTCGTTACTTTTTCGCTTTGTACACGAATCTCAAACCAACTATTGCGTTCCAATGTATCGAGATATGCCTTGGTAATGGCATCGCCATCATTGAGACCATTGGGACCGCGACTCGCGACGTTACCGATAAGCAGCTTTTCAACACGATGGTAAACGTCGTCTTCCAATATGCGCAATTGATCACTCAAATCTTTTTTGATAGAGATCAATCCCGCTTCTTCGATAGCCAAAGCACGCTGATCTTTTTCAACACCATCGCGAGTAAATACTTGAACATCGATGACTGTCCCGACAGTACCGGTTGATACACGTAAAGAAGTATCTTTAACATCCGAGGCTTTTTCACCAAAAATAGCCCGCAATAGTTTTTCTTCTGGAGTCAGCTGTGTTTCGCCTTTTGGCGTCACTTTACCGACTAAAATATCACCTGTTTTGACTTCAGCGCCAATATAGATAATGCCAGAATCATCTAACTGGGATAAGGCACCTTCACCTACATTCGGAATATCACCTGTGATTTCTTCAGAACCCAGCTTGGTATCTCGTGCAACTGAAGTCAGCTCTTCGATATGAATCGTTGTAAAACGATCTTCTTTGACCACTCGCTCTGAAATCAGTATTGAGTCTTCGAAATTGTAACCATGCCAGGGCATAAAGGCGACCAGCATATTTTGCCCCAAGGCCAACTCACCCAAATCGGTCGAGGGACCATCAGCCAGAACATCACCACGCGACACTTTGTCACCTATTTTCACTAAGGGACGTTGATTGATACAAGTGTTTTGATTAGAACGCGTATATTTAGTCAAGTTGCTGATATCAACCCCAGACTCACCTGCAACAGTTTCTTCATCATCAACTCGAACGACGATACGACTCGCATCCACAGAATCGACAACACCACTGCGTTTTGCTATAACAGTCACACCTGAATCAATAGCAACACTACGTTCCATGCCGGTACCCACAAGTGGTTTTTCAGCACGTAAAGTCGGCACAGCCTGGCGCTGCATGTTTGACCCCATCAATGCACGATTAGCATCATCATGCTCTAAAAATGGAATCAGGGATGCCGCCACCGAAACAATCTGTTTGGGCGAAACATCCATATACTCCACTTTATCAGGCGAAGACAACATAAATCCGTTTTGATAGCGCGAAGAAACCAACTCATCTAACAAATTACCCTCTTCGTTTAACGTCGCATTCGCCTGAGCAATCACAAACTGCCCCTCTTCTATAGCGGATAAATAGTCAATTTTCGCTGTCACCTTGCCGCCCTCTACCTTGCGATAAGGTGTTTCTAAAAACCCATACTTATTAGTACGAGAATAAACAGCCAGCGAGTTAATCAATCCGATATTAGGCCCCTCCGGCGTTTCGATAGGACAGACTCGACCATAATGCGTAGGATGAACGTCACGCACCTCAAAACCTGCGCGCTCACGCGTCAAGCCACCCGGGCCCAACGCAGAAACTCGTCGTTTGTGCGTAATCTCTGACAAAGGATTATTTTGATCCATAAACTGAGATAATTGGCTAGAACCAAAAAATTCTTTGATCACTGCAGAAATAGGCTTGGCATTAATTAATTCTTGCGGCATCAATCCTTCAGATTCAGCCAAACTTAAACGTTCTTTTACCGCTCGCTCCACACGCACTAAACCAACACGAAATTGATTTTCAACCATTTCACCTACCGAGCGAATACGCCGGTTACCTAAATGATCAATATCATCAATCGTACCATTGCCATTTTTGATATCTATTAATACTTTTAATACCGCAATAATGTCATCTTTAGAAAGTGTACCCTCACCTGTTTCTTCTTCCCTGCCCACACGACGGTTAAACTTCATCCGCCCAACTGCTGACAAATCATATCGCTCAGGTGTAAAAAATAAATTTTGAAATAACGCTTGTGCTGCTTCTTTGGTGGGCGGCTCGCCCGGTCGCATCATACGATAAATTTCAACCAGCGCTTCTAACTCATTCTGTGTACTATCTACTCGTAGAGTATGTGAAATATAAGGACCACGATCCAACTCGTTAACAAAAAGGGTTGTGATTTTACTAACGCCAGCGTCAATTAACTTGCCCAACAACTCAAGAGTAATCTCATCATTCGCATTAGCAATCAGCTCTCCTGTTTCTTCATCTATAATATCTTTAGATAAAAAACGACCCTCTAAATATTCATGACTAACTTCTAAGGTTTCCAGTCCATTTTTTTCTATTTCACGAATATGGCGGGCCATAATTTTACGACCCGCTTCGACAATGACCTTACCTGAGGGTGCTTTAATATCAAACTCAGCCGTTTCACCACGCAACATGTCTGGAATAAGCTGCATCGTGATTTTTTCTTTACTGCAAGAAAACTCTATGGTTTCAAAAAAAATATCTAATATTTCTTCATTGTTATAACCCAACGCACGCATCAAAACGGTTGCGGGCAATTTCCGGCGACGGTCAAAACGAACAAAAACACCATCGTTTGGATCAAATTCAAAATCCAGCCAAGAGCCACGATAGGGAATAACACGCGCTGAGAATAACAATTTACCTGATGAATGCGTTTTACCTTTATCATGCTCAAAAAATACGCCTGGAGAACGATGCAATTGTGAAACCACAACACGCTCAGTACCATTGATAACGAAAGTACCGGTATCCGTCATCAGCGGGATCTCTCCCATATAAACTTCTTGCTCTTTAATATATTTTACTTTTTTGGCTCCAGCCGATGCCTCTCTATCATAAATCACCAAACGCACAGTGACACGCAAAGGGGCCGAGTAGGTCATGCCACGCACTTGACATTCTTTGACATCAAAAGCGGGTGTACCCAGACGATAACGAACATACTCCAAAGCAGCATATCCGGTATAACTAACAATAGGAAAGACCGAATTAAAAGCTGAATGCAAACCGCGACTATCGCGTTCTTCAGCCGGCGTATCTATCTGTAAAAACTTACGGTAAGATTCCAATTGAATGGCGACTAAATACGGCACCTCTAAAATCGTGGGCCGTTTACCAAAATCTTTGCGGATGCTCTTCTTCTCAGTAAAAGAGTAAGCCATCAAAACCCCTCAACATGCAGTGAAGTACAAACAAAAACCGGAGGATCTCTGGCAAGGGTAAATTCGCCAGCGACCAAAACACTCTCCTGGGTTTCTTGTAAGCACCTCATATTTCAATGTCACCCGACCCACTATTTTTTGCGCCAAGATAAAAACCAACTCGGACAATATGACAGGGTCAGACCTATAAGTTACTCTCCCCCTTTCCTACAAAACAGCAGAAAAGAAAGAAAGTTTCAAATTTTTGAACAATCAGCGGAAGCTATTTCCTCCAGAAAAATCATAAGCACTAAAAGGCCGACGACTACAGCCGCCAGCCTCTCAACTACATTAAACGCTAAACAATTTCCCAATGGTAAAATAGGTCTATGTCATCCACCTTTCAGTATACATTTACTAACGAAATTACTTAAGCTCAATCTTGGCACCTGCTTCTTCAAGTTTTTTCTGAATTTCTTCAGCTTCATCTTTAGAAACCGCTTCTTTAACCGTCGCTGGGGCACTTTCAACCAGAGTTTTAGCTTCTTTTAAGCCTAGCCCGCTGACAGCACGAACGGCTTTAATAACCGAAACTTTGTTTGCGCCAAAGCTGCTCATCACAACATCAAATTCAGTTTTCTCTTCGGCTGGTGCAGCAACATCACTGGCAACCGGTGCAGCAGCAACTGCCGCTGCTGCAGAGACACCAAATTTTTCTTCCATTGCAGAAATCAAATCGACCACTTCGATTACTGTCATATTGGAAATCGCTTCCAAAATATCATCTTTACTTACTGACATTTATTTAAATCTCCTAAAATCTAATTCTATAATGACTTTTATGCGCATTCTTTCTGATCGCGTACCGCAGCAATCGTGCGAACCAGCTTATTGTTTGGCTCAGCAAGAGTACGAACAAATTTTTCAATGGGTGCCTTCATCACGGACATCAACATACCAATCGCTTGATCGCGTGTAGGCATGCTTGCTAGAGACTCAAGACCACCAGTCGATAACAGCTTGCCATTGAGGGCAATGACTTTAACCACTAGTTTGTCATGATCTTTTGCAAAATCGCGAACAATTCGCGCACCTGAGGCTGGGTCTTCGTTGGAAAATAACAACACTAATGGCCCTATTAAAGACTCACTCATACAGGAATACCCCGTAGACTCCAACGCTCGACGTGCTAACGAATTTTTGACCACCCGCAGATAAACACCCGCATTACGTGCTTCCGCTCGCAATTTGGTCATTTCACCTACTGATAGTCCACGATATTCCGCTGCAATCGCTGATTGCGCAGATTTTGCGACATCCTCAACTTCGGCAACAATGGTTTTTTTCTGTTCTAACGTTAACAAGAAACTACCTCCTGTTGCTTCCTCTATCCTGAATCAGGATAGATTCGCTGATTCATAAAAATTATGGTATTCGAAAATACCACCTAAAACTGCAGGCATTATAAAAACGACCTACTTACCATCTGCGCAGGCTACTTACGCCCTTTATTTCTTAATATAAAGAAACAAAAAACACAAGCTATTAAGCCAAACCATTAAATTTTGGCACCTGCGGTCTTTGACGGCTACCGGCGTCCGATAGCCCAAAGCCTTTTTAGTAGCCGGTTCAGCCCACCCTTAAATGGGCAGCCCCCCTTTCTCAACTGAGATCCCCGGACCCATGGTACTGGAGAGCGCTACTTTTTTCACATAAATACCTTTTGCACTGCTGGGTTTAGCTTTCAAAAGATCGGCCATTAATGCTTCAAGATTCCCTCGCAAAGAACTTGCATCAAAATCAAGCTTACCAATAATACAATGAATAATACCTGCCTTATCAGTACGGTAACGAACTTGACCGGCCTTGGCATTTTTTACAGCGCCAGCCACATCAGGCGTAACGGTACCCACCTTAGGGTTGGGCATCAGACCACGAGGCCCCAGAATTTGACCCAATTGACCTACAACACGCATCGCATCAGGAGATGCAATCACCACATCAAAGTTCAATTCACCGCCTTTGATACTGGCAGCCAAGTCATCAAACCCAACAAGATCTGCGCCCGCTTCTTTTGCTTTATCTGCATTAGCACCCTGAGCAAATACCGCAACACGAACGGTTTTGCCTGTACCATGAGGTAATACAGTCGCACTACGCACAACTTGATCCGATTTACGAGGATCAACACCCAGATTAATAGCAACCTCTACAGATTCATTAAATTTGGCCGATGACAATTCTTTCAACAAGGCAATCGCATCTTCAAACACGTAGGCTTTTTCTGCGTCTACGCGCTCGTTAAATAGTTTTTTTCGTTTTGTTAATTTTGCCATAGCAACTACACCCCTTCCGTATCAATACCCATGCTACGAGCACTTCCAGCAATCGTTCGCACTGCGGCATCCATATCAGCAGCTGTTAAATCTGCCATTTTTGCGTTGGCTATTTCTTCCATCTGCGCACGCGTGACCCTACCTACTTTTTTGCTATTGGGCGTTGCGCTGCCACTCTTGATACCCGCTGCTTTTTTCAGCAAAATAGCAGCAGGGGGTGTTTTTGTGATAAAAGTAAAGCTTCGATCCGCATAAACTGTAATGACAACAGGGATAGGAAGACCCGGTTCCAAACTTTGCGTTTTTGCATTAAAAGCTTTACAGAACTCCATAATATTAACACCATGCTGACCCAATGCCGGGCCGACGGGAGGACTTGGATTTGCTTGCCCTGCCTTTACTTGAAGCTTAATATAAGCTTGTATCTTTTTAGCCATCATTACTCCTCGGGTACAAACCCTAGATTCACTGAAAAAGACAGCCTCCAGGTCCCCAATACTTTAAAAATCGCAGTAGCTCATTATTAACTACCACCTAATAAAACCTAATTTAAACTATCCTTTTTCAACTTGTCCAAATTCCAGCTCAACGGGTGTTGAGCGACCAAAAATGAGAACAGCAACACGTAATGTGCTTTTTTCATAATTGACTTCTTCAACTACACCGTTAAAGTCAGCAAACGGTCCATCATTAACTCGAACGACTTCCCCTGGCTCAAACAAAATTTTATGTTTTGGTTTATCTGTCCCTTCCTGAACCCGGTCTAAAATACGCTGTGCTTCGCGATCACTAATTGGCGCAGGACGATCACTTGTACCACCAACAAAACCCATCACTTTTGGCACTTCTTTTACCGTATGCCAAGTTTCTTCATCCATTTCCATTTGCACCAGAACATAACCAGGGAAAAATTTACGATCACTTTTCCGTTTTTGCCCTGCACGCATTTCAATCACTTCTTCAGTCGGGACTAAAACTTCGCCAAATTTTTCTTCCAGCCCCGCATGCTTAATTCTTTCCGCCAAAGAGCGAACAACATGGTTTTCATATCCTGAGTAGGCATGGACTACATACCATCGCATTGTCACGCGTATCGCTCCTTACATGGTTATCGATCGAACCGCCCAAATGAGCAACATATCCAAAAGCCATAAAAAAATTGCTATAACGATGACCATAGCAATGACGAGCAACGTGGTTTGTACCGTCTCTTTTCGCGTAGGCCAAACTACTTTGCGAATTTCCACTTGAGAGTCCTGAACAAAAACCCAGGCACCACGCCCCATCTCTGTCTGCAACATAATGCTGCTTACAACGCCAAGCGCAACCAACAACCCAATCACTCGCAACAACATAGACTGATCGCTAAAATAGTAGAATGAGCCAAGCGAACCAACCACTATTAACACAGCTAATGCAAACTTCAACTTATCTGTCATATTAATCCAGGACCATCCATACCATTAATAATGGCAGGCCAGGAGGGAATCGAACCCCCAACCTGCGGTTTTGGAGACCGCTGCTCTGCCAATTGAGCTACTGGCCTAGGATATACATACTCTATTAAACTTTAAGTTCCTGGGTACAAAAATACTGCCCCACCCAAATTAGGAAATTACCGAAAAAATATGCTCAATTTCGCCTGTTTTTTGTTTGTAGGGTAAGATACAAAAACAGGTATTCTGGTATCACTGTTTTTGTAACGTACTATACGGGCAAAAAAACAAGCAAGAGAACCTATTCCTTAACAGCCATCACCTTACATATTACTCTATAATTTTGGAGACGACGCCCGCACCCACGGTACGACCCCCTTCTCGTA
>CAYQVF010000072.1:0-15925 GCA_964421045.1 uncultured Chromatiaceae bacterium | reverse complement strand
GTCGAATTAGCTTTTTTAGTTTATCCCTTTTCTCAGAAAGCTCTTTAAACGTGCCCGACCAGGACTTAGATGCATCTGATGGCATCTTGCAGCCATCAATAGCGAAGAGTTCATTACCCAGTAAGCCTTCTTCATGACAGATTAATAGTATTTGCTCAAATAAGTTTGCTATATCTTCAGGTCTACTGCTGATAAAGCTGGCGATCGTCGTAAAGTGCGGGATAGTATTACAGCTCAGTGCTTTGAATAAAATGTTGTTTGCGCAGCACCACTCCATCTCTCGGCTGGATTTCATGCCTTTGGAATAAGCGAACAGAATAATCTTTAAAAGAAGGGCCGGATCATAGGCGGCACGACCCGTATCATCATTCTTATAACGCTGATGAAAGAGAGACAGATCAATTTTTTTGTCTATTAGATAATGAACTGCGTATTCAAAGGTGTCCGGCTGGAGTTGATCTTCAAAATTTAATGCGATCAGCTCAGTTTGTTTGTAATTGTACGGTATGAAATTCGGCATTTGCACAGTCCCTTAGGCTTTTAGTCATTTTACCAAATATTAGTTAGGTTAGAGGGGTTTTCTACAGCCTGAACGTCCAGTCCGTTCCAGGTGAAATGCTGGCATTAATTTTATAGGTGGTATTACGATTTATTTTTTGTGATTGCGGGCAGATCATCGTCTTTCTTTTTAGACTTCAACCCATCGATAACCTGCCCCTCTTTCGGTTTTAATGCAATTAAAGTCTATATCTTTGGATCGAAGATTGGCTCTGATCGTTTTGATATGCGCTGAAATGGTATTGGGTTCAACGCAAATTTTAGCCGCACGCATAAGTTTGCTATAGTTTTTAATTTCTCCAGAATTGCTCACCAATTCACTCAAAATTCGGTACTGTGTCGGAGTTAAATCAAGCAGTTTGTTTTTCCAATACGCAACCCTTCGTAACGTGTCGAACTCCATTGAGCCATAAGTTTGCTTATGATCAGAAATTTTTTCACTATCATCAGAGTGAGTCAGAGCCTGAATCCGATTAAATAAAGCTTCAACTCTAACAACCAGGTAGTTAATGCCGAGGTCTTTGGTAATGTAGTCATCAGCGCCAACGCGCAGTCCGGATATTCTATCAAACTCTTCATTTCGAGAGGTTAGAAAAATTATCGGTAACGTTTTTGACAAATGTCGCAAGTAGGAACACAATTGAAAGCCAGCATCAGGTTCTTCATTTAGATCAATATCGAGGATAACTACATCTGGAAGCGTGTTTTGAAAGTATTTTTTCGCATCATGTCGATTACTGAATGAAACGACATCAAACCCTTTTTCGGTGAAAGCTTTTGAATAATTTTCACAAATAATATCATTATCTTCTACTAAAGTTATTCGAGTTCTCACGACTGAAATTCTCCGTTATTCGCAATTGTTTTGGTTCAGTATAAAGATACAATAGGAGAATATCTGCTGCATAAGACGTATAAAATTTGTGAGATGTTACCTGTTTTATTTAAATAAATTTGTAATCTATAAAACAAAAAAATACCCGCCTGACTGCTTTTTACTTCATAGGTATTTAAGTGTAAAGAGCGCTGTATATTTGCTTTAAGGTAAGGCAGATTGGTGACGAATAGTAGGCCAATTAGGAAAAACTGAATGTTGTCATAGGATACAAAAATTGTGTTATACCCGTAGAGTTTGAAATTTAGGTGTTGAGTGTGTGTCCTATCCATTTCTTGGTAAGGTGAAATGACAAGGTGTAGCCTGGCTATTGCGAGGCGTTTGAAATGTAGCTAGGGAATGAAAAGGGCGTGCAATCGCCATTTCAATTTGAGAGAAAATTTGACAGAAAAATCTTGTTTTTGTTGTCCATTACAGAGTTGTTTTAATTTTTTCTAAAATAAAGACCAAGCAGGGTGAGCAAAAAAGTATGCTGACCCTGCCTGGCTAGAGATATGGTACTCCTCCAAGTTATCTAAATTTAAAAGACCTGATTTGTGTTTTACAATCGATTACAGCGTGTTGAGTCCCGAACAGATTACATTAGCTTTACCTTTAAATTGGAAATCGGAAACAGCTCCATCGCCATCTGTGGCACGAATGGTGTAATTCAGGTTGTAATAGCCCGTTGAATGAATCGTCGAGTTGTCGACACCCGAGAATGTCCCGATTACAGCACCTGACTCGGTGACCGTACTTTCGAGTTCAACAGGGAAGGATGACAGACTGCCGCATGCGTTAAAGACCAGCGCATCATAGATTAACAATCCGGACGGACCGCCGTGGGGACCAAAATTATTAAACGTTTGCCCAGGACCCGGCAGAGTCCATCCATATGGGCCACCGTTTTCGACATCACTATCTGTTCCTGTAGTAAGCCAGTTTATATACTCCAAACCATTAACGATGTCTGTTTCAACACCTCCATTTGCAATGATCTGATTGCTTATTTCCTGGATGTAAAAACTGACTCTAACGTGTGGCAAATTGGCTGTAATGACGGGTTCTATGGTGGGGATGACACCACTTGTAGACCCACCGTTTGATAGGATCGGTGGGCATTGTAAGCGATCCCTTCCGTTTACACATAACTTCGGATGTGATGGATCATCTGCGGAAAGAATAAACTTCAGCTTCAAAGGTTCCAAAAATTTGTTTTTGGGTCTTTGATCTGTGAATTTCGCACTCTCTGCTATACTCGACTGTGACTCTGTTCGATCGGCAGCAGCAGATGCGTTATGCGCGGCAACTAATCCAAATACTATTGTCATGATAAAAAATTTCGAACAACTAAAAAGTTTGCGATTGTTGTTAACGGATAAAATATTCATATTTAATACCTTATGTTTTTCTGCCATTTAAAGGTGGAATCTTTCCATCGTTTATTTTTCGTCGGTCATAATCGTGAGCATAGAAAAACATATATCCTCTATGTTTAAGAAAAAAATTTGGCTCAGTGCCACGATAAAACGATGTAATGAATCACAGTTAGGTTCACAAATTACGGCATGTGAACTTGATGATAGTGTATGCGCATAACGATGAATCTTCTGGTAAGAAAAATGAAATGGTAATGAAAAAATATGAATGAGTATGAAAGTTAATTTTTTAAAAAAGTATAATTTATACAAAAGAAGGTTATGGCATCCAAAGCGTTTTTAACTATTAAAGAGGGCATTAATGAAATTGCCGCAATTTTTGCGGTAATATAGCAATGGATTTCAGAAGAAAATTAAATTTATAAACAACATACCCAGAATAGGAGTGATTGATGTATAGCACTTTTTATCTTAGTTTTGCATTATTTTTCAGCTTTATGTCCTTTACTTACGTCTCGCATGCTCAAAAAAATGACAATGCCAATAGCCAAATAACGCTTACTATTGAAATAGACAAAATGACAACAGCTATTCCAGTTCAGTCTGTCAGTTGTCATAGCAAAAAAAACAAAAGGGATGCGACCAACCTTAATCATAACTGTTTGAAATTTATTTTTAATGGGCAGTTTGTTAATTTAGAGGTGGCTCCCAAGTTATTAACTGAAGAGAAAAAAACAGGGGCAACGTTATTAACGCCATCGATAAAGCATCCTAATCCAACCATCGGAATTAATGAAAAATTTAATCCAGGGCATTATATGATTTCAAGCGGAAATATCAAAAAAGACTGGGAAAACGTAGAAGATGCAGACTATATTTTTACGGGTATTCACAAAACGTACTATTGGCGAAACCTGGAGTCAGAAGAAGGCAAATATAATTTCAAAAAAATAGAAAATGACTTAGCCTATGTTAAATCAATAGGGAAACGTTTAGTTATCGTGCTCAATGATACGAATTGGGCAGCTCAAAACAGAACCGAGTTCGGTGCACCGGACTATCTATTTCAACAAAACTACGCAGGCGGTGCTTTTCGTTTTGATAAATCAACGTTTGTAACAAAAGCATACAACGCCAACATCTCTAGTAAAATGCAATCGTTAATTCAAGCGATAGGAGAAAAATTCGATAAAAACCTTTTTTTAGAGGCATTTATTGTCAGTGGCACATTTTTAGGGGTTCGTGATGGCGAAAAATTGGTAAACAACGCCGATGATTATAATGTCGAACAATATATTAATGAAATAAAGAAACGAATGCTGACGATGAAAAAATCTTTTCCAACGACGAATGTAATACAATATATAGACTATATTGATGATGAAAATGAGGACAACAACCTATCTCAAGTTGTTAATTTTGGAAAAAAAATAGGGGTCGGCATCGGCGGATTAGATATTGATGTTTACGGTAATGATGATAGCGATAATGAGCTTAACCCCAGCTACCATTATTATTCCAGTGTGGCGGGACTACTACCGCTCGGCGCAGAAATAGGTTGGGACAGCTATAATACAATCAACCCGAGAACGGAGGAAAAAGTCACACCTAAAAACATTATTAATTTTGGATTAAATGATCTAAAACTTAATTATTTCTTTTGGGATGATTTAATCCCTTATTTTTTTCGAGATGCGGTTCCTGAACTAAAAAAAACAGGATCACCGATTAATGATTTAAGGTGAAGTGGTCTGAAACCTAAATCTTGCAAGTGTTCGCGCTCACTCACATCGAGGATCAACTGCGCAAGCGCGATCACTCGCAGGATTTAGGTGAAATTATTGTTTAAAAAAAGAGTAAAGGTGAGGTTTTTTATCGTGATGGAGTCTATGCTCGTGGCGATTTGATGTATTAACACTTTACCGGATACCCGACTTTATTTCTTTTTGCCTATTTTTATAATCGATAGGAGTTTCTTAACCTCCAGGATAGTCATTTTGGCGTCGTTTTTTTCGTTAAAACTTTAAACAGTCCATCAGGCAAGGGGGTCAGCTTGATCTCTTTAGAAGTTTTGTGCTTACGTTGAAAGGTGTTAATGGTATTGATACGCTGTTGCGATAACGGGTGGGTGCTTAGGAATTCTGGCGTTAGCCGGGTACGCCCTGCCTGTTGCATAATTTCAAATAATTCTGAGGCTCCAGAGACATGTCCATAGATTTTTCTCAGAGATTTAAGGGCGGTTTGGTCGGCTTCGTCTTCCTGGTCCCGGCTAAATTTTAGTACGGCCAGCCCACCCGTATTCGTAAGCACTTGGTTGATCATGTTATTACCAAGAGCGCTGCTTACCATAGTGAGTGCCATACCTATAATAATGCCTCGTCCCGCGCTACGGATGGGGTGGCGGTGTTTGATGTGCGCAATTTCATGGGCGAGTACCATGGCCACAGCATTTTCATTGGGTAATTTTTCAAGTAGTCCACGAAATAGAAACACATGGCCACCTAGTGTAGCAAAGGCATTGACCACATCACTGTCCTGATAATGTACCGTGATTTTCATTTCGGAAGGCAAGGCCTGCGCGGTACTTATCTTCGCAGCCAGCTCATTCAGGTAGTGCGTCATGGGGGTGTCTTTGTTGTCAATGACGTTGTCCGGTTTGCTTTGTTTATAGGTCTCTTTGTCCTTATATTCTGTTATCTTTTCTGCCCATTTCAGTTCGGTTTCAAAAGGGATATAGACCGCGAGTTGTTCTGCCAATAAAGCAAAGAGCAGG
This sequence comes from uncultured Chromatiaceae bacterium, assembly GCA_964421045.1. GTDB lineage: Bacteria > Pseudomonadota > Gammaproteobacteria > JAADHS01 > JAADHS01 > JAADHS01. The sequence goes on along the minus strand of CAYQVF010000072.1, from coordinate 10,341 downwards.
GCGAGCATCGCAACCACACCCAATACGCCAGTGGTCAGTAGAAAAAACTCCCTAAGTGGATGGCTTGTACTGGTATTGATGCCTTCAGGGATTTTTGGGTTTTGATAGTCCATCTAGTGTAGATGAATTAATGCCGTTCCATAGGCCAATACTTCTACAGAACCGATGCTTCCTCGTCCCTTGTGGATACTTGCTGTCTCTAGTTTTACGTTGAAAATGATATGTCCACCAAGGTTTAGGGTTCGTTGCTTCATGCGTAAAACCGCCTCTCGTCGTGCTCGGTCAAGCAAACTTTCATAGGAGGTCACGCGACCTCCTGCGAGATTGCGCAGTGCCGCCAGAAATCGTTTGAAGTAGTCAACTGAGATGACGACGCTACCGGTTACCAATTCTGCATTTACGGGGGGATCCAGGGGTGGAAATTTTGTTGTGACGACCGGGATATTCCGTAGCGCGGCTTCACGTTGAATAATTGATTTGTAGTGGCGTGTCTCCGCATAACGGCCAAAACCATAGCCCAGTGCCAGGAGTACGACAAAAATGAGTATTTCTGCCATAGCCGTTACTCCAGCACCACTGCTGTGCCATAGGCAAATAGCTCTGCTGCACCGGCAGCAACGCTAGACGTAGAGAAGCGGACATTTAGTACCGCGTTAGCCCCCACGGCTTCCGCCTGTTGAATCATTCGACCCATGGCCTCTTTTCTGGACTCCTGTAATAGTTCGGTATACCCTTTCAGTTCTCCGCCAAAGATATTTTTTAAACTCGCCATGATGTCGCGCCCTATATGTTTGGTTCTTACCGAACTGCCTTGAACCAGCCCAAGGTGTTGAGTGATTTTTTTCCCTGGAATTATTTCTATATTGGTAACCAGCACTGTGTTTTCTCCATGAATATTTTTTTCGATTAATTTTTTTCTAGGTTTAGGGGCTGTTTTTCCAGTTAGAGAGTATCGCCATGCATATTGTGTTCATCTCCTGCGCGCGCGATGCTGAATCCGCTTCATTATAACAACGAAATTCGGGTGCATTCCCTGAGGGGCGTAGGTGGATAATTTCATCATTTTCGAAAGTGATACGTAGACCGTCCGTTGTATCGATGTTACTGACACGGCCAAATTTTTGTTTGAATAAATGTTCGATCGCCGCGATGGATTGTGTTTTATCACCTTCGGTCAGTGTTGCTAGTCGTGCTTTACTGAGTTCGGTTGGAAATGCTTTAATACGATCGCTTGCGGTATAACGAGGAGGAAGATCATTGACTAATGCCGAAATAGGTTTGTTTTTTTCTACAGAAAGTAAGAGTATGCTGAGCGGTACAAGCAGAGCATCACGAGTAGGCAGTGCGTTTAGTGTTTTGTTATTTCGAGTGATATCACACCCGGTGAGAAAACCACCATTGGCTTCGTAACCGACAACAATGCCCTCATTTTTTTGCAGGGCTAATTTCATCGCCTCGATGACAAAGGGTGAACCTATTTTTGTGCGCTTAACTCGGTCAAACCGGCCACATTTTTCAACAGCGGTATTACAGCTGACGGGGGTTGCAACGACGTTGGCATGGAGTGCTGAGGCTACGATAATACCCGCGACGTCGCCACGTACCCAGCTGCCGTTTTCATCGCTGATTAGTGGGCGATCAGCATCACCATCGGCTGAAATAATGGCGTCAAAATGATATTGTTTTGCCCATTTTAGAGCCAGTGTGATGTCTTCTGCTCTAATCGCTTCCGTATCGACAGAGATAAAGGTAGAAGCGTGGCCTAGTTTTGTTACCTGGGCACCTAAACGTGTGAGGATGTCATAAAAAATATCTCGACCCACAGTGGAGTGTTCGTATAAACCGAGTGATTTTCCGGAAAGAAAATGGTCAGGAAAAAAGTTTATAAATCGTTGTATATAGTAATCATAAGCGACGTTGGATACAGGTGGTAAACCGCCATAGCTTGGGTCGATAAACAGACCGTTGTTATCGAATACATGTTGAGGGAGATTAACTTGCTGTTCACGAATACCGGTTTCGTCACTTTTAAGTATTTCGCCGGTTGGTGAGTTGAATTTAATCCCGTTTCGGTCTTCGGGGATATGGCTGCCCGTGACCATGAGACTCGCCATGTGATTTTCGAATCCGTAACCTGCCAGAGCCGGAGCAGGGATGCGTCCACAATGAATCGTTGTATAACCGCCATCGCGTATTGCGGCAGCGGCGGCGTTCACAATACGGTTTGTACTGCTACGCAGGTCTCCCGCGATAGCCAACGTGGCTCCAGGTTCAATTTGTTTGCTGGTACGCAGGTGCTGTATAAAACCTTGAGTGTAGGCATAGCAAACCTCATCCGTCATTGCTGTAACCAGGCCGCGAGCGCCACTGGTGCCAAATTTCACACCGCTACGAGCCATTAAGTCTGAAATTTTAACAGGTTTTTTTTGGTTTTCCATCTGTGTTCTCGCAAGTTCCATGGTGGTTAAAATTGATATATTTAAAAATCAAAATAAGTCGCAATAATTTTATTGAAAGTGATGCTGGGTCGCATCACTTTTGCAGTAATTTCATCGTCAGGCTGATAATAACCACCTAGATCGACGGCATCACCCTGGGCACTGTTTAATTCAGTTACGATTTTTTCTTCATTCTCCGTTAATGCTTTGGCTAGAGGCTTAAAACGTGTTTGTAGTTCAGTGTCCTGGTTTTGAGAAGCTAAAGCTTGTGCCCAGTAGAGGGTTAAATAAAAATGACTGCCCCGAATATCCAATTGGCCGACTCGGGGAGAAGGAGATTTGTTGTTATCAAGAAAGTGGCCTGTGGCTTGATCTAAGGTATTTGCCAAAATTTGTGCTTTAGGCTGTTTGAAGTTCACTGCTAAATGTTCAAGAGAGGCTGTTAATGCCAAAAATTCGCCTAAGGAGTCCCATCGTAAATGATTTTCAGATAAGAGTTGTTGAACCAGTTTAGGTGCTGAGCCGCCAGCGCCAGTTTCAAATAGTCCACCTCCCTCCATTAAGGGGACGATGGATAACATTTTTGCAGAGGTGCCGAGTTCTAGAATTGGGAATAAATCGGTCAAATAATCGCGCAATACATTTCCTGTTACCGAAATGACATCTTTTCCTTCTTTGATTTGATGCAAAGTATGACGGGTTGCTTCCTGCGGAGACATAATTTGTATGTCTAAGTCTGTGAGGTCGTGCTTTGCAAGATAAGAATTTACTTTTTTAATCATTTCACGGTCGTGCGCTCGCTTTTCATCCAACCAGAAAATGGCTGGGGTGCGGGATAGTCGTGCGCGGTTCACGGCCAGTTTTACCCAGTCTTTAATCGGAGCATCTTTCACTTGACACATACGAAAAATATCGCCTGCTGCAACGGACTGTTGCAGTAAAATAGTGCCGTTACTGTCAATAATACGTATCGTTCCCTTGGTAGAAGCTTGAAACGTTTTATCATGTGAACCATATTCTTCCGCTTTTTGAGCCATGAGGCCGATATTAGGTACCGTACCCATGGTTGATGGGTCAAATGCCCCATGTTGTTTACAAAAAAGAATGGTCTCTTGATAAATGCTGGCATAACAACGATCGGGAATGATCGCGAGGGTATCTTGTTGTTTACCGTCTTTGTTCCACATTTGTCCAGAAGAACGAATCATCGCGGGCATAGAAGCATCTATAATAACATCGCTTGGTACATGTAAGTTAGTGATGCCTTGATCCGAATTTACCATGGCAATGTCGGGCTGAGTTGCTAGTGCTGCGTTTAAATCGGCTTTTATTTCAGCTTGTTTCTCTGTCGATAAAGTTTGAATTTTGTTGTAAACATCGCCCAATCCATTATTGGGGTTCACCCCAAGTTCGGCGAAGGTTTTTTTGTGTTTATCAAAGACGGTTTTAAAAAAAACAGCGACGGCTTGACCAAAAATGATAGGGTCAGAAACTTTCATCATGGTGGCTTTTAAGTGCAATGAAAACAGAATGCCTTGCGCTTGAGCTTCAGCTATAGCGTCTTCCAAGAAATGGCGTAAGGCTTTTTGGCTCATTATTGAGCAATCAATGATCTCGCCGGCTTGCAAGGGTGCGTAGGCTTTAAGCTCTTTTATGGCATTCGATTCACTAGCAAATTCAATTTTATATTCAGTCGCTTTGGTTATGGTTTTTGATGTTTCAGATCCATAGAAATCCCCTTCTGACATATGTGCTATATGAGATTGACTGTCAGCTGACCATGCACCCATTGAGTGCGGATTTTTTTTAGCATAATTTTTAACCGCCGTAGGGGCACGACGATCAGAGTTCCCTTCACGTAATACCGGGTTGACTGCGCTGCCTAGTACTTTGGCATAATAGGCTTTAATTATTTTTTCTTGATCGGTTTGAGGGTCGATTGGATAATTTGGAACCGCATAGCCGTGGGCTTGTAGTTCTTCAATCGTAGCGATCAACTGTGGAATCGAGGCGCTGATATTAGGTAATTTAATAATATTAGCTGCGGGCGTTTTAGCTAAATCGCCGAGTTCGCTCAGGGCGTCGCCAATACGTTGCTCTTCCTTTAGATATTCCGGGAAGTTAGCAATCACTCGTCCAGATAAAGAAATATCGCGTGTTTCAATAACGACCCCAGCCGCGCTGGTAAAGGCTTTTATAATGGGTAGAAGTGAATAGGTTGCTAAAGCGGGGGCTTCATCTGTTAGGGTGTAAATAATCTTGGCCGGTTCTGTCATGTAATTTCCTGGTTTATCCACCTCGCTGCTAAGCGGCTGATGTAATGAAATAAGGTTAAAATAGTGTGTATTCTAACATTATGATGACAGTCTCGCTGAGTGGTTTGATAACTCTGAGTTTTCCTCGGGCAGAAGGGCGGTTTCGACATCGTCCGATAACGGTCTTATATTTTCTGCTAATAGCCCTTTAGGGCCGTCGGTGATCTCAAAACAAACTTTTTGACCGCGTCTAAGGGTGCGGTAGCCATCCATGGCAATGGCGGAAAAGTGGGCAAATACGTCAGCTTCTCTTTCATCGGGTGAGATAAAGCCGTAGCCTTTAGCATTGCTAAACCATTTTACGATACCTGTCTCCATTGCGAATCCCTCACTGGTGAATATTTCATCGATCTGAATCCAATTTGTTATACACGAGGTCAACTCTTATCAGTGCCTGCTGTCAATACCATATTACTGAATATTTAGTGTATTATTGCCTGTGAATTTGTGTTTATTTTTGTCAATTTATTGACTGATAAAGTGGGTTTTAAAAAAAATTTCCTTTTATTTTAGTTGCTTATGTGTATTTTGTGAAACTTGAGCTGATTTTTGCACTAGGACGTTATAAAATAGAGGCTACAAAATTGCTTGTCTCAGTTCTCAAAAGATCTGGCAACATCTGTAATTTATACACTGGGTTTTCTGAGTGTGACCTAAAATCAGCAATTATAGTGAGATAACATGAGTGACGAAAAACACTCGGATCAAGAAAATGGCGATGGTGGTGTAGCGCTACTAGAGGCAAAATCCAAGTTAAAAAAACCGCCTTTATATAAAGTGCTGATACTTAATGATGATTTCACCCCCATGGACTTTGTGGTTCAGGTTTTACAAATGTTTTTCACTCTATCCGCAGATAAGGCAACTGAGATTATGCTTCATGTGCACACTCGAGGAGTAGGCGTGTGCGGTATTTATGCTCGTGATGTGGCGGAAACCAAGGTAGCACAGGTTTCTCAGTTCTCTCGTGAAAATCAACATCCTCTTAAGTGTACGATGGAAAAGGCTTGAGCGGAGCGTATTAGGTAAAAAGCATGCTAAGCAAAGAACTGGAATTAATCCTTAATGTGGCCTTTAAAGCTGCTCGAGACAAGCTTCACGAATTTATGACAGTGGAGCATTTGTTACTTGCTCTGGCAGACGACCCGGTAGCCATAAAAGTTCTTAGTGCTGTTGGGGCTGATATGGAAATGATCAAAAAAGAGTTGGTCGATTTTCTCTCCGAAACCACCCCCCTGCTCGCTGCAAATGATAATCGTGAAACACAGCCCACCTTAGGTTTTCAACGTGTGCTGCAACGCGCTATTTTTCATGTGCAGTCGTCTGGAAAAAAAGAAGTCTCTGGGGCGAATGTATTGGTTGCTATTTTTGGTGAGCAAGACTCGCAAGCCGTCTATCTGTTGAATAAACAAAATATTAATCGACTCGATATTGTTAACTATATCTCGCATGGGATATTAAAAAATTCGCCTGACAGTACAAATCATGAAGAGAGTGATTTGTCTACGGGAGAAGCGGAGCAAGGCGAAGCACCGGCCAAAACACCGCTGGAAAACTTTTCAACAAACCTCAATGAACAAGCCAAACTCGGAAAAATTGATCCCTTGATTGGTCGTGAAGAAGAGATTCAGCGTACAGTTCAAGTGTTGTGTCGTCGCAGAAAAAACAATCCTCTTTTCGTTGGAGAAGCAGGTGTAGGGAAAACCGCATTAGCTGAAGGTTTGGCTAAAATGATTGTCGATGGCGAAGTGCCTGAAGTCCTGGTGGGTTGTACGATTTATGCCCTGGATCTCGGTGCTTTACTGGCTGGAACCAAGTACCGTGGCGATTTTGAAAAAAGATTGAAATCAGTCATCAACCAGCTCAAGATAGAAGAGGGCGCGATCCTCTTTATTGACGAAATCCATACTATTATCGGTGCGGGTGCGGCATCGGGTGGTGTGATGGATGCCTCTAATTTGATTAAACCAGTGTTAGCATCAGGCGATTTGAAATGTATGGGTTCTACAACTTACCAGGAATATCGTGGTATTTTTGAGAAAGATCGAGCTTTAGCCCGACGCTTTCAAAAGATTGATATCCTTGAGCCCAACGTCGATGAAACGATACAAATTCTCGAAGGACTTAAGTCCCGTTTTGAAGATCATCATTCGGTTAAATATACTCCGCATGCATTGCGTAGTGCGGCTGAATTATCTGCACGTTATATTAACGAACGTCACCTACCGGACAAAGCCATTGATGTGATTGACGAGGCGGGAGCCATTCAAAGATTGACGCCATTAGCTCAACGTAAAGCTCAAATTGGCGTGACAGAGATAGAGCATATTGTTGCGAAAATCGCGCGTATTCCACCGAGAAATATTTCTGCATCAGATAAAGCTTCTTTGAAACACCTGGAGCGTGATCTGAAAATGGTTGTATTCGGGCAAAATGAAGCTATCGAGACTTTATCTACCGCAATCAAATTAGCGCGATCCGGTTTAGGTGATACGAATAAGCCGGTTGGTTCTTTTTTGTTCGCCGGGCCGACTGGTGTCGGTAAAACCGAAGTGACTCGTCAATTAGCGATGATAATGGGGGTAGAACTGATTCGTTTTGATATGTCTGAATATATGGAACGGCATACCGTTTCACGTTTAATTGGTGCACCACCTGGGTATGTGGGATATGACCAAGGTGGGTTGTTGACCGAAGCGGTGAATAAGCAACCCCATGCCGTATTGCTGCTGGACGAGGTAGAAAAAGCGCATCCTGATGTGTTTAACTTGCTATTGCAGGTTATGGATCATGGTACGCTAACAGACAATAATGGCAGAAAAGCAGATTTTCGTAATGTTATTATTGTAATGACAACGAATGCGGGTGCTGAGCAGATGAGCAGAGCTTCTATCGGTTTTGCACAACAAGATCATTCTGCTGATAGCGGCGAAGCCATTAAACGTTTATTTACCCCGGAGTTTCGCAATCGACTAGATAGCGTTGTCTCGTTTGCGCCACTGGATAAGAAAACAATCGTTCATGTTGTCGATAAATTTCTGATTGAGCTGGAAGCACAACTTGATGAAAAACAAGTTGTGCTTGATGTTGATGAGGCAGCACGTGAGTGGTTAGGTGATAACGGTTATGATGCGGCTATGGGCGCACGCCCCATGGCACGAATAATTCATGACAATATTAAAAAACCGCTTGCGGATGAATTATTATTTGGTTCATTAGCCAATGGCGGTAAAATTCGCGTCACAGTAAAAGACGACAAGCTGGCCTTGGAGTGTGAAACCGTCACGGAAAAGCTCACAGAAGCTTAACTATTTGAACCTTGGTTATGTAAAAGCGACATTATTGTTACGATAATTTTAATAATCGATATCGCGACAGGCCATCGCTTTTACGACGAATAGGCACGGCAGTCGTCATCCGTCCTTTATTTATTTTCCTTGTGCGTAACAAGCCGCCCAGCCCATTGATGAAATGCAAGTCCGGTCAATATGATTGCAGTACCAATAAGTATTTGTGGTGTAAACTGTTCTTCGTTTATCCAGTGACCAATGGACAGCGCGGTAACGGGTGTTATAAGTGTTGTTAAAGCAATGGCATCAGTTGGCAAATGCTTTAAGGCATAGTAGAAAAGAAAAAATCCCACGACAGACCCTATGATACCTAAATAAAGAATAGCAGCCCCTGTTTTGAATGTGATTGCTGGTGGCCATTGGCCATCCAGAAAAAACCAGGTTAATAAATACAATGGTACGGCGATGACCAGTCCGCCGGTTGTTAATTTTAAAGACTCTACGTTGGCACCTATTTTTTTTATCCATAACATGCTGATGGCGTGTAAAAATACCGAAGCGAGTACACCGCTGACGCCCAGCAACATTGCTGTCTCTAATTGTATACGTGGATCAAAAATAACAATTAAACCCATAATAGCTAATCCAATCCCCACTAATTTACTAGGGTGCCATAACGTTTCTTTTAACCATAAAGGCGCCATGATGGTGGTCACTAGAGGGAATAAGCCATAAACCACAGAAATCAGCCCAGAGGGAATAAACTGTGCTCCCCAGTAAACGCAAATCATGGCACCATAAATACCCAGGGCTGAAGCGATATAACTTTGTTTTTCTGAGCCGACCCAAGATAAACGCAAGCGGAACACGATGAGCAAAACCAGGCAGAGGATAATAGCCACGATCATTCGTGCGGTGACACCAAAAAGGAAGCCCACCTCTTCGCTGCTCCATTGAATAGCAAGTGGCGTGGTCGACCAAATTATAATAATGCCGATATAAGCTGCCGGAACCGACATTTTATTCTCCTTTATGCAAAAAAAAACCGCAGATGCTGAAGTCTGCGGTTTTTTCGGTTTTGATACTTTGTGTTGATGAACTAAAAATATTTTTCCGAAGCGCGCAGGCAGCTATCCACTAGACGCCATATAACATGGCGACGGACAAAGACAAAGCGCTGCTTGTTGGAAATAAGAGTCATGATGTAGAGTACACTGCGATATTTAAATGCTAATGTCAAGGCATATATTCTGTATTTTTATTGCTTATATTGTCTATATTGCTTAGTATTGTTTGTGCTGCAGATGCTTAATTGGGAGGTAACATGAGACATCTTGAACTAAAAAAGTTATTCAAGGCGCTGTTGTTGGTTTTGTTGATATTACCTGCTAGCAGTTTTGCTGAACCTAATGCTCAAAAAATTATGGAGCGGGCTTTTGCTATTGAAAGAGTAGATGATCATATATCTTCCCTGGTTTTTTATTTTAAACAAGCGGATAAACCGGAAAAAAAAGTAGTTTATACCATGGTTTGGAAAAACTCACGAGGGGAAAAGGGGTATGACAATAAAGCTATTTTTTATACTGAGTACCCTCTGGATAAAAAGGGGATAGCTTATCTTGGGTGGTTAAGAGCATCAGGTAGTACTGAGCAAGATGATGAATGGATTTATTTACCCGAATTGCGCATGGTGCGACGTATTGCACATCGAGACCATGACCATTCCCATGACGATGATGAGTTTGCAGGATCGGTATTGACACGAGAGCATTTAGATCCGCGTTCACCGAAGCTGGATGATCATAAATTTCTCGGTGTTAAAGAAGCAAAGGGTCGTCAGTACTATGTGATTGAGAGTATACCCAAAAAAATGCTGCATCAACAAGCAGGGTCGCATCAGGGAAATCATGGGGCTGAGGCAATCCATAAGCGAGTTTCATGGATAGAGCAAGATAGCTATCAATTACACAGCGTTAAATTCTATAATCATCATCAGCAAGAGATCCTCAATATGGCGATTAATTGGCATCAGATTGGGGATTTTTGGATGTGGAAACAAGTTATTGCAATTCACCCTAAAACGGGTAATCAGACAACCTTGGATATTAAAGATATCGTCATTAACAAAGGTTTGAAAGATAGCCAATTTTCAAAACGGGCTTTGCAAAAAGGAATGCGAATATTCAAATAAGGTGTTTTGCCTGCTGGCGATGGTCGTTAACATAATGACGTTCAACGACTTGATCGCGCCAGCAGGCTAGAATTTTGTTTTATTGACGAATGGCTTCTACTGCAAAA
>CAYQVF010000071.1:0-15973 GCA_964421045.1 uncultured Chromatiaceae bacterium | reverse complement strand
ACCCCAAGGGCACTTCTTTCAGGGCGCACCCCAAGGGCACTTCTTTCAGGGCGCATAGTGCAAGATATTGATTGGAATAACGTAGCGGGAACAGTCGTAGTCACCTTATTGGCGATGAAACTTTTCTCTCATATATTATAAAAATCAATAGCTTACTATTTACATCGTGGATCAACTGCGTTTTCCAGGTTAATAAAACTTAGTGTGTCGCTACTCCGCTCAGCCCTGAAGTCTGCCACTTCTGTATTAAAACAATATTATTTACATCTATAAATTCACATTTTTTAACACTGAAATGGCGGATTTAAGGGATAAGCGGAATAGTGACAACCTAAATTCATAACACCATGGGTATATATACGACTCGCTGAGTCGTTACCTTAGTTTTTTGTTCTCAATCGATGATCACATTAAACCTAAGATCCACAATGCATAACACAAGCTTTTGATCCGCCTAACGATGTGAAAAAATTCTCATTGCCAATAAGGAGACAATCAAGATAACCCACCTTAATCCATAAAACCAGAGTCGTTATTTTTTACACTATTAACAGAAGGGGAATGGCATTTAATATTTGAGGTGTCTTGCAAAAATAATCGCGTCTTCCCGGCCTTTTTTTGCGGGGTAGTAACCATAGCGCGTACCGAGTTCGTTGAAGCCGATGGATTCATACAGCGAAATAGCGACATGGTTCGATTGCCGGACTTCGAGCAACACCGTATCAACGTCAAGTTTCTTTGCATCAGCTAACAAGGAGAGCAATAAATACCGCCCTAATCCCTGGCTACGCAACTCTGCTTTGACACAGAGGTTTAAAATATGAGCCTCACCACCGCCCGACGACATGATGCCATAAGCATCAATGCCTTTGTTTTCATTTTCCAGCACGCGAGCAAGATACGCCATTTTTAAACAATCACTAAAAATGCCAAGGGTCCAGGGGTGCGGGTAAGCTGCTTGTTCCAGGATATAAACTTCGTTTAGATCTGCGGGAGTCATTAACCTTGACCTATACAAGCGGGATAACGGGGATTCAAACTCAGACATTGTGCTCTTGGGCAGACGTATTACATACGACGGTTAAGGCTAATTTCAAATCGGCCCAAGCTTTTCTCTTTTCTCTGGGAGAACGTAATAAATAAGCGGGATGGTACGTCACCACCAATGAAATTTCTTTTTCCCCCCACTGATGTATTTTGCCGCGCAACCGTCCAACAGGCTCAGTAGACTGAAGTAATTGTTGAGCCGCAATACGCCCAACAGCTAAAATTAACTTAGGCTGCACCCACTCTATTTGCTGTTGCAAATAGGTGGCACAATGCGCAACTTCTTCCGGTCTGGGGTCTCTATTTTGAGGGGGGCGACACTTAACAATATTGCATATATAAACATCAGACCGGGCAAACCCAGCAGCGAACAACATAGCATTAAGTAATTGACCCGCACGACCCACAAAGGGTTCACCTTGCCGGTCCTCATCCGCTCCGGGAGCTTCGCCGATGATCATCCAGTCAGCTTGACGGTGACCAACACCGAGCACACTTTGTGTTCTTTGCTCACCAAGAACACAAGCCTGACAATGGCTGACTTGCTGTTCTAATATACGCCATCGATTCTCCGCAGGAGGCGGTTCCTCGTCCATATTTAAAGATAATGTAGACGCAGGATTGGCTAACTCAGCGTTTTTATTAGCTCGTTTCTGCCAAACTTCGATCCCCATTGCGTGTAAATATTGCTGACGCTGCTGTTCTGTTATCGCCATATCGACATTTAAATTTGGGGATGCGCTCGATCCATAGTCACCATGAGTTTATCCAAGGCATTAAGATAAGCCTTGGCAGAAGCGATGACGATATCCGGATCCGCACCCTGACCATTAACAATGTTTCCGCCCTGCTCCACCCGCACCGTGACATCACCTTGAGAATCGGTTCCATGAGTGATGGCGTTAACGGAATATAATTGTAAATCAGACTGGCTTTGAACAATCTTCTCTATCGCTTTATAGGTTGCATCTACCGGCCCACCGCCCACGGCATTGGCCTGCACTTCTTTACCATCTACAGACAATGTAATTTGGGCTTCGGGCTTTTCACCCGTCTCAGAACACACTTTCAAGGAAACCAGTTTTAAACGTCCTTGCACTAATTGCGTACCCGCATCGGTGACCAGCGCTTGTAAATCATCATCGTAAATTTCATGTTTACGATCAGCCAGCTCTTTAAAACGTGCGAATGCGGCATTTAATTTTTCTTCTGAGCCAAAATCAACGCCCAACTCTTTTAAACGGGTACGAAATGCATTACGCCCTGAATGTTTCCCTAGCACCATGCGGTTTTCTACCCAACCCACATCCTGAGCGCGCATAATTTCATAAGTTTCACGCTTTTTAAGTACCCCATCTTGATGGATACCCGATTCGTGAGCAAAAGCATTGGCACCCACGATCGCTTTGTTCGGCTGTACGGTAAAACCCGTTATACGAGAAACCAAACGACTGCAAGATACAATGTGTGTGGTATCCAAACGAGTATCACAACTAAACAGGTCTCGGCGTGTTCTAACCGCCATCACCACTTCTTCCAAGGCCGCATTCCCTGCTCGTTCACCCAGACCATTGAGGGTACATTCGACTTGACGAGCACCATTTAAAACTGCCGCTAGAGAGTTGCCTACCGCCAAGCCCAGATCGTTATGGCAATGCACTGAAAATACCGCCTTATCTGAATTGGGAATTCGTTCGATGAGATTTTTTATTAATTCTCCAAATTGATGCGGCAAATTATACCCCACTGTATCCGGTATATTTACCGTTGTCGCACCCGCATCAATAACGGCTTCGATCACGCGACATAAAAAATCCAGCTCTGAACGACCGGCATCTTCTGGAGAAAACTCAATGTTATCCGTATACCGCCGCGCCCGCTGTACGGCTTGTACCGCCCGATCAACGACCTGAGCAGGCGTCATCCTCAATTTTTCGCGCATGTGAATGGGTGAGGTTGCAATGAAAGTATGGATGCGAGCGGAATGAGCGCCAATCAGCGCTTCACCCGCCCGATCAATATCGGCATCTACGGCTCGTGCCAAGCCGCAAACCGTACTATCTTTAATGGTTGAAGCCACCGCTTGAACAGATTCAAAATCACCTTGACTGGCAATAGGGAACCCCGCTTCAATCACATCGACTTTCATTTTTTCCAGGGCTTTAGCAATGTGCACTTTTTCATCACGTGTCATTGATGCGCCTGGACTTTGTTCGCCATCACGCAAAGTCGTATCAAAAATGATCAACTTATCGCTCATTACACCTACTCCACTTTATCAGAATCAGCCCGATCACGAGCTAAGCGGTTTTTACGTAAAGCGAGTAACGTTAAAACGGGGCCTGAACCCGCATAAAACAGCGCCATTAAGAACAAAACCTGAGGGGGCGCAATCGAAACCAAGACAAAACCCAGGACGATAAAAAGCACAACAACAAAGCGTATTTTGCCTTTAAAGTCAATATCTTTAAAGCTGCGATAGCGGACATTTGAAACCATCAGCACGCCTGCAGCGACAGTAAGAAATGCGGCAATATAAGTAAAGTCCTCGCCCGCCATTCCCGAGTCATCGACAATCCAGACCAGACCCGCGATCAAACATGCTGCGGCTGGACTGGCCAAACCTTGAAAGTAACGTTTGCCCAGTTTATTACTGGTTTGTGTATTAAAACGAGCCAAGCGTAGCGCCGTAGCAGCAGCATAGATAAAGGCGGCTAACCAACCTATTTTACCTAGTGGTTGTAAAGCCCATTCATAGACGATGAGAGCCGGAGCAAGACCAAACGCAACCATATCAACCAAGCTGTCATACTCTTTGCCAAAGTCGCTTTGCGTGTTGGTCATGCGTGCGATACGACCATCCATCCCATCCATGATCATCGCGACAAAGATGGCAATGGCCGCCGCTTCATACCGTCCGCCAATCGCAGCAACAATGCCATAAAAACCAGCAAACAAACCTGCGGTAGTAAATAGATTAGGCAGTAGATAAATACCCGGTCGACGGCGAGGGGGTAAGACCTCTTCACCCAGGTCATGATCGGGTTCAATCTTATTGTGTTCTGGATTTTGCATTATTGATGCCCTCTACGACATCGTTTCAATTTTTGCTTTTATCAACAATTTTTTGTATCCAGGGCATCATTGCACGCAATTTGGCACCGGTTTGCTCAATGGGATGTTCGGCATTGAGTCGTCTCATCGCCGTCATTTCAGGATAACCCGACTGCCCTTCAAGAATAAACTGCTTGGCGTATTTACCTTCTTGAATATTTTTTAATGCTTCACGCATAGCCGCACGACTTTCATCATTGATAATGCGCGGGCCAGTCACATATTCGCCATATTCTGCGTTATTAGAGATCGAGTAATTCATGTTTGCGATGCCACCTTCATACATAAGATCGACAATCAGCTTGAGTTCATGCAAGCATTCGAAGTAGGCCATTTCTGGCGCATAACCCGCTTCCGTCAAGGTTTCAAAACCCGCTTTAACCAATTCAACGGCACCGCCACACAATACGGCCTGCTCACCGAAAAGATCCGTTTCACACTCATCACGAAAGGTGGTTTCAATGATGCCCGTGCGACCGCCACCCAGCCCTGCGGCATAAGCCAGTGCGATGTTTTTAGCTTGTCCTGAAGCATCTTGTTGCACGGCAATCAGATCAGGGATGCCGCCGCCCTTAACAAATTCATTTCTTACCGTATGCCCTGGTGCTTTGGGTGCAATCATAATGACATCCAGATCAGTGCGAGGAATAACCTGATTATATAAAATTGCAAAACCGTGGGCAAAAGCAAGCACAGCCCCTTTTTTGATATTGGGCTCAATGTCTTCTTTATAAAGTTGTGATTGAAATTCATCCGGCGTCAACACCATCACCAAATCCGCACTGGCTACAGCACTTTTTGTATTCGATACTTGCAAACCCGCGGCTTCAGCTTTGCTCGCCGACGCGGAACCTTCACGCAGCGCAACCGTCACATCGACACCTGAGTCTTTTAAATTATTAGCGTGCGCGTGCCCTTGAGATCCATAGCCAATAATAGTGACCTTCATACCTTGGATAATAGACAGGTCACAGTCCTTGTCGTAATAGATGTTCATCTTTATTTTCCTCTTTAAATTTTATGTACAGCTTTACTACAAACGCAAGCTTTTTGCACCCCGTGAAATACTCGATACCCCTGAGCGTACGGTTTCCAATATTTTAGTGACCGGCAACGAGGCAATAAAGGCATCCAGTTTATCTGCGCTACCGGTTAACTCTATGGTATAGGTACTTGATGTGACATCGACCACACGACCACGAAAAATATCCGCCATGCGCTTTAATTCATTCCGCTCATCACCTTGAGCCTGGACTTTAATGAGCAGCATTTCACGTTCAATATGCGCGCCCTCTGTCAAGTCTATTAATTTTACAACATCAATCAGTTTGTTAAGTTGCTTGGTGATTTGCTCTATGATGTCATCTGAACCACGAGTCACCAGAGTCATTCTTGACAAAGACGCATCTTCAGTCGGTGCTACGGTCAAAGATTCTATATTATAACCTCTTGCCGAGAAAAGACCGGCGACACGAGATAAAGCTCCCGCTTCGTTTTCAATTAAAATCGATATTATTCGTCGCATTGCCAAAATTTAATCACACCTTCAAAATAACGCATCAAAAAAACATTTCACATTTTAGGAACGTGTACGCTCCTAAATAAGGATCATTTCATTGAGTCCAGCACCTGCGGGAATCATGGGGTACACATTTTCTTCAGGATCCGTTAAAAAATTCATAAAAACCAATCGATCCTTAAGCGCAAAAGCTTCTTTGAAAGCCCCTTCAACGTCAGTTGCATTTTCAATGCGCAGTCCTACATGTCCATAGGCTTGCGCAAGCTTAACAAAATCCGGCAATGCTTCCATATAGGACATAGCAAAACGCCCTTGGTAAAAAAATTCCTGCCATTGACGTACCATGCCAAGATAACCGTTATTCAGACAAACAATTTTGACAGGCAAACCATATTGTAAACAAGTCGCTAATTCCTGAATACACATTTGAATACTGCCTTCACCGGTAATGCATGCCACGGCCGCATCAGGGTGCGCTATTTGTACGCCCATTGCCGCAGGTAAGCCAAAGCCCATCGTGCCTAAACCACCGGAGTTAATCCAGCGACGGGGGCGATCAAATTTATAATATTGTGCTGCCCACATCTGATGCTGGCCAACATCAGAGGTCACATAAGCGTCACCCGCCGTGGCTTCGTAGAGTTTTTGAACCACATATTGAGGCTTGATTTTATCTCCGTCGTCTTTAAACTTGAGACAGTGGGTCGCTCGCCACTCCTCTATCTGAGACCACCAATTATCTAACGAAATCGCGTCTACTTTTGCACTGTTTTTCTCTAGAATTTTCAGCATTTCAGTTAAAACTTGTTTCACTGGGCCTACGATTGGAATATCAACTTTAATATTTTTAGAAATGGATGCAGGGTCAATATCCACATGAATAATTTTAGCCGTTGGACAAAATTTTTCGATATTACCGGTGACCCGGTCATCGAACCGGGCACCAATGGCGATGAGTACATCACAATGATGCATCGCCATATTAGCTTCATAGGTGCCATGCATGCCCAGCATACCTAAAAACTGTTGATCCGTAGCGGGATAAGCACCCAAACCCATTAACGTATTAGTAATCGGAAAATTCAATAATTGGGTGATGTGCGCCAATTCTGCTGCTGCATTATCCAGAATCACGCCCCCACCGGTGTACAGCATAGGTCGTTCGGCAGTCTGCATGAGTTTCACTGCCTTTTTAATCTGTCCCAGGTGACCCTTGATAACGGGATGATAAGAGCGAATTTCTACCTTGTTAGGGTAAGTGAATTCTGCTGTTTCAGCCGTCACATCTTTAGGAATATCAATGACAACGGGGCCAGGCCGTCCTGACATTGCGATGTAGAATGCTTTTTTCATGGTTACTGCAATATCAGCAACATCCTTGACTAAAAAGTTATGTTTTACACAAGGGCGGGTGATGCCTACAGAATCGACTTCTTGAAATGCATCATTCCCAATAAGCGCCGTCGGCACCTGCCCGGTTATGACAATCATCGGAATAGAATCCATATAGGCAGTGGCAATGCCTGTGACTGCATTGGTCGCCCCGGGCCCTGAGGTCACCAGCACTACCCCCGGTTTTTCCGTGGATCGTGCATAACCATCTGCGGCGTGGGTCGCAGCCTGTTCATGACGAACTAATATATGCTTGAGTTTATCTTGTTGGAACAACGCATCGTAGATATGTAATACCGCTCCGCCAGGATACCCAAAAATATGCTCTACGCCCTCTTCCAGCAAGCATTGCACCACAATTTCCGCACCCGTTAACTTCACTTGTTACTCCAAAAAAAACAATATTAGTACCGCTCATTGAGCATGTACTCTCTCAGCCAAACTTCCATTTAATTAAAAAGGATTATTGCCAATACCGGCAGAACAGCCATGAAACGTTATATGCAGTTGTATATTATGGTCAAACGCGATAAGAATCAACATCAAGTTTAGAGGTACTTAGAGCCTGATATGGAACTGAACCTCTCCATGGCACTTGAGATTAAGATGCCGAATAGATCCCCCTATATCGCCCTATCTTGCAAAAATAAAACTATAAGGTTTCGTTCAGGAATTCTAAGCTCCGCTGCCAGACCCGCTCCGCAGCGTCTTTGTCAAAAACCGGCAAGCTTTCATCCACAAAACCGGGGGCGGCATCCACTTCCAGAGAAACAAAGGGATTTCGTAATTTACCCATTAACAAAGCAACTTGCTCCAGCTCTTCAGACATCATTCTTTCGTCCGACGTTGAAAATACACCAAAAACAGGGCGAGTCACTTTTCTTAACTCATGAATTTCGGTAGGAAAATGACCATAAACCATGACCACCGATGCCAGAGAGGCTGTATCCAGTTGAGTGGCTTTAAACGCTAAACTTCCGCCAAAACCCCAGCCCAGTATCGCGACCCTTTCTCTGGTTTTTTTTGTGAGATAACTCAGCCCAGCCTTGATATTGACACCAGACCACTCAGGATCTATTTGACGCATAATGAGAGCGGCGTGCTCGGCATTATTTTTATTCGCGACTCGCCCATCATATAAATCAATGGCGAGCGCTAAATAACCTTGTGCCGCGAAGCGATCCGCCCATGTTTTTGCCGTTGAGTCTAACCCCCAACGATCATGCAAAATCAAAACACTCTTTTTTGCTGAGGTAGAACCAACAAGATAAGCCTCCAAAGTGGTGTCAATGGCGGTCGTCAGCGTGATAATTTCCCCAGAACTCGTTACGGCCTCAATTTCAGCCTCTGCCCATGTAGTCGCACTAAAAGCAAAGATAACTCCATAAATCAGCGCTCTAAACACCGGACCCTTCCCCCTCAATAATGACTTTTTCCAATACCATAACATATATAGCGTCTATACCCGTGCCTTGCGGTTTAATGTAATGACTGCCCATGAGTTCAGCACTACGAATATTACAGTATTAAGTGCCTCGCCATAATGATTTTAACTCAACTTCTGCAGGATTTTTCGCGTTAATATCAAGGCATAGCGAAACGAGTATAGTGCGCTGTGTAACTGAAGCTGCAACGCGCGGAGTCACGCGAAAAAGATCAATAAAGCTTAAACTCATTATGGCGGAGTACTTAAGCCAAAATACCGGAGTATTCCGCCCCCTCATAGATTAAGCGCCCTACGCTCAATGAGCTTGCTTGCAGGCTTAGCGATGTAAAAGCCTTGGGCATAATTTACGTTGTATTCTTTCAAAATATTAAGGGTCGTACGATCTTCAACATGCTCTGCTATTGTCGCTTTGCCAAACCAGCGTGCAACATCATTCATCGCTTTTACCAACACTTGGTCATCTTTATTTTCTGATAAAGATTGTATAAAAGAACCATCAATTTTTATATAATCCACAGGGAGCTTTTTTAAATAATGAAATGACGAAAAGCCCGTGCCAAAGTCATCAAGCGCAAAAAGACAACCGATCGATTTTATGGCATTAATCAACGAATAGGCCGCGCCAAAATCCGCCAGCGCGGTTGTTTCTGTTATTTCAAAAATAATTTGTTTAGGTGAAACAGGATATTCAGCTAACAGTGTTTTCAACAAGGGTAACAAATCGCTATCAACGAGAGATTGAGCTGATAAATTGACCGTCACCTGAAACGACTTTCCTATTTGATTATTTAGATGCAGTAACATAATCGTTTTTTTCAAGACATAATGATCGATATCTAAAATAAGATTACTGCGTTCAGCCATAGGAATAAAAGATTCCGGGCTGATAATTTTGTCTTTGTTGTCCAACATCCGAATCAGTGCTTCATGTAACTCGACTTGATTCGTTTTCAGATTAATTATGGGCTGGAATTCAAGCAAAAAACGATCATGTCGGAGCGCATGCTCTATTTGTTGTCGCCAATAGATGTCATTTTGTAGCCATTCTTTCGCTTGATCGTCTATTTTGTAAACATGCCAACTCCCGCGACGCCGTTTTTTAACGTGATACATCGCTATATCCGCATTGGCCAGTATTTCATCGACACTTTCGCCATGTTTTGGATAGTAGGCAATCCCTATGCTAATTGATATTTTATGATTTTCACCCAACAATTCAGGCATATTGATGCTACTGAGTCTTTCATTTATTTTTTTCGCCACGGTCATGGTGCTGTGCTCATCGGACTCGGGCATTAGAATGACAAATTCATCACCACCAAATCGGGCAATAATATCTGTGGAACGAACACATTGTTTTAGCTCTGAAGCAATCGTCGTCAGCAAATTATCTCCCGTGCTGTGACCCAAAGTATCATTGATATATTTAAAATGATCCAGATCGAGAAAGAGCAGAGAACCTCGATGCTCGTATCTCAGTGCACTTTGCAACACTTTTTCAAACTCTTCCTGAAATTTTCTCCGATTATAAAGCTGCGTTAAAGGATCATGATTGGCCAACCAGGTAATATGATCTTCCGCTTTAATCCGGGCTGTAATATCCAAACCAACAGACAAAATAGCCGGCTCGTAAGTATACTTATGTTTAAGATGAGAGTGCAGCCAGGCCACATGAATGACCTCACCATTGAAACAAATGAGTTGTGACTCATGTTTGTAAGTGGATTCTCTTCCTGATGCAATGGCATTCACTTGGCTAATTATTTGGTTTTTATTGGGCGTACTGCTGATGGCGGTTAAATCGCTAAATCGCATATTAGAAAGGTTTTCTGGTGAATACCCGGTAAGGGATTGACCAAAACTATTCAATAATAATATTTTACCTTTGCTGTTTTGGGTGATAATAATAACCTGGGCAGTATTAAGAAGCTCATTAACAAAATCACGCTCTATGCGCAACTCGTCCATTCTGGATGCCAGATCGATCTCATTTTTTTTAATATTTTTTTCCAGAAACTGTAATTGCATGGACAGCTTGATAGCACTGGCATCAAGTTGATGTATTTCGTCTGAAAAAATATGCTTCCTCTGATTACTGTTAAACGTTGCCAACGCTTCTGCATATTGGCTCCTGGCCAGCAGAGGCAATGCCGATGCCGTACGGCGGAGTCTTGAGAGCGGAAACCAGAGTGCCCACACAACAATAAATTCTGAAACAAGAATTGCAAATATTCCTGTTGCCAGTATTTCTTGTTTAGTTTGTTCATTGTTAATGTACGGCGCCGTAATATCATCAATGAATAAAATATGATTCGTAATCTCATTAGACACATCTGCCATCGGATAAGCTCTGATTTCATAAACATGTTCTTGATAGTGCTCCAGAGTATAAGGCAGGAGCAGATCATCTAATGTATATTTTTCAGCGGCTGTCTTCAGAAGACCTTTGAACTGAGCGTAATTTGAAAGTGCTGAAATATACACACCCCAATCGCTGACATGGCTTTCTTTGTTTTCCGGGACACGAGTCAGCAAACCTATATTCGTTGATGAGATACTGCTGAAATTGACAACAAGATCGACAAGTGATTTTCCGACAACAAAAACCCCGACTGTTTTTTGTTTAGACAATACGGGAATCGCACTTAACAGAATACACTCTGCTTGACAATTAATCATTGCCGCAGGTTTATCATCAGACATTGAGGGCTTGATAAATTCATTGATCAATTCTTTAGGTAGCACATTAATCTGATCTTTGACTGAATTCACATGGATTAAACTGCTTCTATCGTAATAAGCAATAAATTCAATATCCATTTCTATTGACAAAAGAGGCCAATATTCTTCCAGCTTGGCTTTTAATGACGTCATATCATCATTTTTAATTGATTTTGATATGCCTGAAAAAAGAGGGATTAAGTAGCCTATTTGCTCAAGCCTGTTCGTCGATGCGATGATCAAACCTTGAAGGGCTTGCAGATTTCTTTGATAAATGATGTCCCTATCCTGTTTAAATTCAGCATCCAAATTAGCAGAGTGTTGATAATAAAAGACGCTATTTATAAACAACATAATGAAAGTAAGAAGAATGAATATTTGCCACTTCAGGCTAATAAATCTTTTCATTTCATCTGCTGTTTTCATTTTTTATGTCAGTCTAAAATTTAAAGGACAAAATTCCAGCAAGCAGTCTCCAGTCTTTTTTATTTTCGGCTGGATCCGGGTTATTTTGATTGGGTAACCAGGCCGTGCCCTTAACCCAATGATGCTCCAGTCGAAACATCCAGGATCGATGAATGTCCCAGCGTAGACCAATCGTCCAATCTTTAGCAAATTGTGTGTGTGCAGGTATCGTCGTCAAACTTTCAAAACTGCGCCCCCTTCGATCTTTTCTGTTTCGATAAAAGACATCGTAGCGAATAAAAAATTTGAGATTGGATGTAACAAAAGACGCGGCTTGTACATAGTAACTTTCACCGTCAAACTCTTTGAAAGGAAGGAGAGCGTCAAGGTTTTTATATTTAAATCTTCTATCGGCATATTCTGCTGTAATAACCCAATTCTCTGCATCATACCGAAAAGAAAGCATATTCACCAAAAAACTAACCTTACTGTCGTCAAAAATGAGAAGCTCTGAATCATCATAATTTAGTTGCAAAAAAGCGCCGCTAAAAGATAAAGTATAGGCGTTTTTATTAAAAAAAACATTCCATAGATAACTAACATCGCTGTCTAACGTACCCATCGCTCTTTGACCCAGCAGCGTGCTCACTATTGACCTCTTATCAACTCTTGGCTTCCCTATTCCAATCGTGATTTCTGCGTTATAACTGAGTTTGTTTAATGCACCATAAAGATGAAAACCATCCGCTGAAAGTGATAAGTCACGCGTTCTGTCAAAGTAAAGAGATTGCGGCAAAATGACGCTAGAACGGGTAAAAGGCACATCCCGGGTTTCGTTATAAAAACCAAGCGGATTTTTGATACGCCCAATACGGATACCATAGGTTTGTTTTGATGATAAGGGTCGGCTATAGTCGATCATTGCGTAATCCAAAGCCATGCTATCATCGTCATCTTGCCCTGTGTTACGCACCAAAATTTGTGCCGAAGAAAAGAGTGATTTTGAGAGGCTGGATGAGATATTCAGGCCCATTTCTCTGAGCGAAAAACTGCCTGATTTTTTTTTGCTATCTCCATAAAAATTATTGTCTGAACTGCGAGTGTAGCCTTGGCTGGCAAACCCGGCTATTTTTGTTGAGTTCCAAATTTCATTGCTATTGCCATAGCTTGTTTTACCGTACAACACTATTGAATAGAGCAGAGAAAATAATAACAATGGTCTAGTCTTCATTGCTGATTCCCCTTATCTCTAACTGCTGAATGGTGGCGTTGAGTTCACGCCTGGGAATATAGCCTATTGCACCGGGGGTCGTTGAGACAGCCTCCATCATTTCCTTGAAAGACATTACGGTCGTCGGAGGCAATGCACGCCCTGAATAAATGAGTTTATTCCAGGCACGCTGAAGTTGATGTGAAAACATCCCCAAAACCTGTTTGCTAAAAATACGGTATTCTTTTTCCAGTGGGTTTGTTGTGTATACAATAATTGGCGTTTGATCGTCCCAGTACTTGGTTTTTAATCCATAGATGGTACGCAAACGATTTATAGATATTTTTTTAACCGGTGTATTTTCGTGGGTGATGACGATATAGGATGTATCTTGCAAAGACGGCATAGCATAGCTAGAGGTGTGGAATAGATTTAAAGAAAGAAAAACCCATACACTAAAAATAGAACAATTCACCTTAAAGCATGCAAACAGCTTGTTCTTTTTTTTCAAAGTCATTAGGTTATACGCAATTAAGTGACAATTAAAGTAATAGTACAACATAAAAAAACCTTAGTTCAATATATATACCCGTGGCGATTGAAATTGTAGGTGCTCGTGTGTGTTCAATTCATTTTATGACTAAGCTTCCGCGCCCTGCTCACGCCCCTTACCTACATCCCTGTAGGCAAGGTGAAATAACGAAATGTAACCCGCTATTGCGAATAATGTTAACGCCATCATGGAATAAAAAGGAAGTGCAACACGACCTAAATCTCAATTGTTACGGGTATAGACTTGCAGGTTATAATCCATTTATGTCCTAATATGGTGGATTCACATATTATTTATTCCTCTTTTTAAAATGGTTTTGTGCGACAACGTTTCGCGAACTCTTGATTATCTCTATACTTTAAAAGGAAGCGACTATGCAGGGATTACTGGACGAATTTAACAATACGTTTTGCCTTGAAACAGGACAAGGTTCTTCATTATCAGAGGCCAATATGAGACTCCGCTATCAAGTATGGTGTCTTGAAAATGATTATTTTGACTTTTCTGATTTCGATGAGTCCATGGAATGTGATGAATATGATTCACGTTCTGTTTATGCCGTTGTTTCGAACAAATATAATCATATTAATATCGCCACCACACGTATTATTTTACATAATAAAAACAAACCGCAAGAAAAATTCCCTGTAGAACAATTTCCAATGCTGCGTCGCCATGATCGTGATTATTTATTAAACGTGCCAAGAGAAAAAGTAGGGGAAATTTCCCGGTTTTGTGTATCTAAAAGCTTTAGAAGAAGAGCAGGGGAAAAAGAATCCACTCACGGCATTACACCAGGTCGTGACTCATCTCATCCATCAGGAAAACGGAATTATTCACAAATAACATTGGGGTTATTCAGGGGGGTTTTTTCCATCTGCCTTCAATACAATCTTGAACATTTATATGCGTTGATGGAACCGGCACTACTTAGAATCATACGACGGTATGGCGTGCACTTCACCCCAATAGGGCCTTGTGTCAATTACTATGGCATTCGTCAACCTTGCCTGCTGTCTATAGAAAGCGCACGTGAAAAAGCAAAAACAACCTCAAAGGACGTTTACGATTTCATTTGTGCTGAACAAAATTTAATTCTACCTCAACAACATACTCTCTGGAAGAGCCCAATGAACCGGCAATAAGGACGAGAAGCATCACCCCTTCGAGTTTGCTCCATATAACCTTAATAACCTTAGTACGGCGGCTAATAATTGCTGGGGATACATTTCTTGTGGAGCATGGCAAATTTTATCGGTTAAACCTTGTTCAACTATTTTTCCTGCATTCATCACTACCATACGATCGCTGACATATTCAACTACGCCAATATCATAAGTAATGAAGAGCAAGGAAAGCTGCCGTTCGTTACGTAAATCCAATCACATTTGCAAAATTTCAGACTGCTCAGAGACATCAAAAGCGCTGGTAACTTCATCGCAAACAATAAACTTTGGATTGAGTACCAAGGCACGGGCAATACCAATACGTTAGCGCTGCCCTCCAGAAAACTCATGGGGGTAGCGCCATCGGTTCGGTTAAGGTTGTCGCGATATTTAAACGGAGGTTCAGTGACGACATCGGATCCTGAAAAATTATTTGCATATGCGTTCGAAAGGGCTACATGTGGCGGTGTTGGAATGACTTTAGCTAAGTCCAAACATGGAGCTTATAACACGCCGAATTTGTCTCAGGTGGTTTCGTCAAAAAACACTTGACATCCCTTTTTAGAAAGGTAGGCTTTCTGGGAATAATTCTTTAATTAATACGCTCTGTAATTATTGCTTATTTGTAAACTAGCCATTCAACGAAACAAGGAGGATAAAGAATGAAAACACCATTCATTCGCTTTCGTATTTTTAATTGCCTGCTGGGGAGCCTGCTGTTCTGTGCTGTGGCAACGGTTCAGGCGAGCACTATTCTATATTCCGTTGCGCCTTTGGGCGGCACTACCTGGGAATATTCTTACGACGTAGCAAACGACAGCTTAGGCAGTGACATCGAAGCATTTTCAATTTTTTTTGATGTTGACCTATTCACTAATCTACAATCTGCCCAAGCGCCAGGAACTTGGGATGCCATCGCCATTCAATCTGACCCCGCTGTTCCAGATGATGGTTTTTACGATGCGCTCAGTATCGTCACCGGCATTGCACCGAATGAGATGCTGGCGGGTTTTACCGTGCAATTTGATTACCTAGGCATTGGCACACCAGGGGCACAGGCCTTCGCAATTAATGACCCCCTAACTTTTTCGGCGCTGGACAGAGGCATGACAACCGTGGTGCCGTTACCAGCAGCAGTGTGGTTATTGGCCACAGGTATTTTCTCGCTATTTTTTATGAGTCGTCGTTCCAAGATAAAAACCTCACTTGCTAACGCCGCGCCAGCTTGAAATTGAGCGATGAATATTGGGCACCTTTATTTGAAAAAATGAAGAGAGCGGGCAACAGCAATTAAATCTAATCGCTATGGATTATGGATCTATCTAAAAACCAACATACAAAGCACAACAACTTTAAGGAAGACGTCATGAAAAGGAGTTTCTATAGTTTATTACTGCTG
>CAYQVF010000070.1:0-16553 GCA_964421045.1 uncultured Chromatiaceae bacterium | reverse complement strand
TTTTTGATTAAAATTACAACAAATTTTTCGATGAGGGTTTTTCTACAGCCTCGTTGGCTCTGTATTTCGCTGATTTTCTGTCACCACCCTTTAGCAAAGGCGAGACACGACGCCCGATTTTTTGATCTGTGCCGTAGCCTTTCGATTAAAGTCAGAAATATTTACTACTGATAATGATTTTTCTTATTATAAAAAACATATACCAATACAGCTATTCAAAATATAAATGTAAAAGAAAACCTCAAACGCTACGGGTATATTCCAACACTAACCGCCATGGAAAGCACAACGAATGTTACTTCCCGATACAAAAACTTTCAAATATCCGACCTAATAAATCTTCGTTAGAAAACTCGCCAGTTATTTCAGCTAATGTATTTTGAGCCTGTCGTAAATCTTCGGCCAATAATTCAGACGCATGATGATCAGTATAGTTAATTAAGCCCGTTTTGAGATGTGTTAGTGCGCGTGTAAGGGCATCTAAATGTCGGCGGCGTGCCAGAAAGGAGCTATTAGAAACTGTATTAAACCCCATCGATTTTTTGAGGTGTGTTTTAAGTAAATCGAAGCCCTGGCCTGTTGCAGCGGATAAATAAATTTCCGTACCATAGTTCCCTGATTCTACAGACGGCTCATGTTGACCTAAATCTATCTTATTAAATAGCAAGCTTCGATTAATATGATCCGGTAACTGCGCTATCAGTTGTTTAAGATGATTTTCGTCTATATTGCATTGATCTAATACGATCAGGACATGATCTGCGTTATTAATTTCTGACCAGGCGCGAGACACCCCTTCTTGCTCAATCAGGTCATCACTCTGCCGAAGACCCGCCGTATCCACAACATGTAACGGTAAACCCTCTATATTAATTTGCTCCCGAATAACATCCCGAGTCGTTCCAGGCAACGGTGTGACAATAGCAAGATCCTGATTGGCCAAGCGGTTGAGTACACTGGATTTTCCCACATTTGGTTTGCCAGCCAGAACAATACGCATACCCTCACGTAATAACGAGCCTTGCTTCGCCTGGCTTAATACTTGAACCAGTGCCTCCGACAAGTCATTGACTTGCTCAACAACATCGCTCTCTGCTAAAAAGTCTATTTCTTCTTCTGGAAAGTCGATAGCAGATTCAACAAAAACGCGTACTGCAATCAATGCTTCATTAATATCTTGTATTTTTTTTGAAAACTCGCCTTGTAACGACCGAACCGCCGCAGTAGCCGCAGCGGTAGAAGCGCTATCAATTAAATCCGAAATCGCTTCTGCTTGAACTAAGTCCAATTGCCCGTTTAAAAATGCTTGTTCTGAAAACTCACCAGGACGAGCTAGGCGTGCGCCTAGACCTAAAACACGAGTTAACAACATATCTAAAACAACAGGACCACCGTGACCCTGTAATTCAAGAACATCTTCACCCGTAAAGGATTTTGGAGCCGGAAAATATAAGGCGATACCATAATCGATCGCTGATGAATCTGAATTTAAAAAAGGGAGGTATTCTGCATATCGAGGTGTCGGTAATTTACCTAGTATTTCTTTTGCAATAGCGACTACACAAGACCCAGAAACACGAATAATACCAATTCCACCCCGACCAGGTGGGGTGGCAATCGCGACTATTGTTTCTGTTACCGACATTTTTCCAGTCAGGACGCTGAGTAGTTACCAGAGTTATACCTAAGCTTTAGCTTTAGCCTTGGCCAGAGCCGTCTCTTTTTCAACTTTTTGTAAAATATACCACTGCTGAAGAATAGATAACGAGTTGTTAACAACCCAGTACAAGACCAAACCCGCTGGAAAAAATGCAAAAAACAGAGTAAAAATAAAGGGTAAGGCCATCATCACCTTAGCCTGTACAGGATCAGGGGGCGGTGGATGCAATTTTTGCTGAACGAACATGGTTGCCCCCATCAGCAAAGGCAATACATAAAAAGGGTCTTTATTCGATAAATCATTGATCCAAAGCATAAAAGGCGCTTGTCTTAATTCTACGCTTTCTAGCAAAACCCAATATAAGGCGATAAAAACCGGGATTTGAACCAACATCGGTAAACAACCGCCCAATGGATTAATTTTTTCCTTTTTATAGAGTTCCATCATCGCTTGGCTCATGCGCTGTCGATCATCGCCAAAACGTTCTCTAATTTTTGTTACTTTGGGTGTTAACAGACGCATATTCGCCATAGAGCGATAACTTGTCGCTGAAAGTTTATAAAAAAGCAATTTAACAATTAAAGTCAAAATGGCTATTGATACCCCCCAATTACCAATAAAATCGTAAATGGTGGTCAGAAGCCAAAAAAGAGGTTTCGCGATTACCGTTAGAAACCCATAATCCACCGTGAGTTCTAATCCTGGAGCCAGAACCTCAAGTGCATCTTGATCCTTTGGCCCGACATAAATTTTATTCGTTAATAAAGTACTTTCACCCGCTCCAATTTTAATGTCAGGGGATATCATGCCTAAAACATAACGATCTTCTCCTGCGGATTTACTATAAAAGAAATTTGTTTCTTTTTGATCCGGAATCCAAGCGGCTACAAAGTAGTGTTGGATCATTGCAGCCCAACCTCCGGTTATAGTGCGAGCAAGATCATCATCCGCCATATCATCAAAGGAAATTTTTTCGTACTTTTCTTCTTCACTATAGATCACACCACCAGTGAAAGTGTAAATAAAAACGGAACCTCCAACTTCCAGGCTGGATCGTTGTAGCTGGCGATACTGACGTCCTTGCCATGCTTGATCAGAGTGGTTTGTAACGGTGTAATCAACATCAACAGCATAGTCACCTTTACGAAACGTAAACGTTTTTACAACCGTTAAATTCTTCCCCTTCCAGGTAAGAGGAATCGTCAGTGTTTCTTCTCCTGGAGCCATGGCGTAGTGGCTTTTTTCTGCTACAAATTGAGCCGTATGGTTGGGTGCTTCGGCACTAGAAAGGAGACCGGTTTGAGCAACAAACAGCGGCGGAATTTTATCACTAAACAGCGAAAAATGATTTTCAGGCTCATCCACACGTACTGGATAATAATTCAATAGAACCTGACGCAAATCACCGCCTATTGTATCTATTTCAATGGTAAAAACATCTGTTTCTACTGTTATTCTTTGATCCGTTTTAAGTGCGGTCAATCCTAAATTAGTGGGTGCGGTAGTCAGTGGTACATTATTTTGGCTGGGAACCGTATTTACAGAAGGGACTTCGGCTGTAATCTGTTGCGAATTGCTCTCTCCAACAGAATCCGGATTTACAGTAGCAGAACCTGCAATCTGATTTTCAATAGGAATACCTGTGCTTATGGGAGCTACAGTAGGAGTTTGTGGTGTATTGAAGTCTTCTTGCCAAGCCTCGTATAGTAATATTACTACTAAGGAAAGCGCCATCAATAATATCAGTCTTAGGTTATCCATTTATTCTTTATTTTTTAATGTAGGAACTTCATCTAAACCGCCAGCATGCCAAGGATGACACTTAGACAAGCGTCTTAGGATAAGCCATGTACCGTAAAGTGCCCCATGCTGTCTAACGGCTTGTTCTCCATAATGCGAACAGCTTGGATAAAAT
Organism: uncultured Chromatiaceae bacterium; assembly: GCA_964421045.1. GTDB lineage: Bacteria > Pseudomonadota > Gammaproteobacteria > JAADHS01 > JAADHS01 > JAADHS01. Next base: position 12,978 of record CAYQVF010000070.1, on the reverse strand, counting down.
CGACAATGATTTCCTAGCCAAGGGCTAAAAAGATACCGGTAGCCCCGCAAAAACAAAATGATTAGTTTTTGCATTTCATTAACCGTTGCCAATGCTTTTCCAGGTCTATAAAAATCTTATTGTTATCTTCTTTTGCTAGACCTTTGCGAGCAATAACGATGATGTCCAAACTTACTATAAACTCTTGATTTTTTCGAAAACTTTCTCTTATCAGTCGCTTCAACCTGTTTCGGCCTACTGCTCTTTTTTCACATTTTTTTGAAACAATTAATCCTAGACGGGCAAATCCAAGATCATTCGACCGGTATAAAACCAGTAGCATGGCTGTTGATGATCGTTTCGAGCCATCAAAAACATATTGAAAATCTCTCGCGTTTAGCAGCCGAGCCTGCCGACCAAAACTCGTTTGATTATTTTGTTGCAACCGTTTGATTTTTAAAATTAAACAGTCAGGCGAGATCTACCTTTAGCACGTCGACTACGAACCACACGCCGTCCATTCGCTGTACTCATACGCGAACGAAAACCATGCGTTCTCTTACGCTTGATGACACTGGGTTGAAATGTTCTTTTCATAATAAACCACTTTACAAATGTGAAACGCCAAGCGCGCTATTAATAGTTTGGGCAGACAAAAACGCTGCTCCCCAAGGGCGAAATCGCGTACGATACCCGTATTCACTACTCCTTGTCAACTCTACTGCAATTTGGAAATGGAAATGCTGATAAAGCTGTGGATAACTTTTCTTAATGAGTATAAACTTCAAATTAAATCAATCTGGCTTGCTCTCAACTAACACAGAGCAGCAACACTCGGATCACGTCCTGAACTTAAAAAAATAATCAGTAAACTTAAGGGGTTAAAATTGTCTGCTTGGCAAAAATGTCTTGAACAACTACAAAAACAAATTACGGCTCAACAGTTTAATACGTGGATCAGACCACTTCATGCCGTTGAATCCGATTCGGAAATACAACTGTTGGCACCAAACCGATTTGTATTAGAACGAGTTAAAGAACAGTTTATCCAACAAATAACAGATATTATTATTTCTTTTGGGACAGAGAAGCAACCCGATATCAAACTACAAATCGGTAGTAAAATTCACCCTAATGAAATCAGCGTTACACAAAGAAATAACAAGCCGAGTCCGCCAGAACACAATATTTCCTCGATTTACAGGGGTGGCGATCATGCTAGACAACCGAGTGTCAGTAATTTAAACCCGCTTTTCACCTTCGATAGTTTTGTCGAGGGAAAATCAAATGAATTGGCTAAAGCGGCATCGCTTCAGGTCGCAGAAAATCCGGGGACGGCTTATAACCCGCTATTCATTTATGGCGGTGTAGGACTTGGCAAAACACATTTAATGCATGCCGTTGGCAACATGTTGGAGAAAAAAAACAAGGGCGCTACTGTCGTTTATTTAAGTTCCGAACGTTTTGTCGCTGATATGGTGAAAGCACTTCAACATAATACAATTAATGAATTTAAACGGTTTTACCGCACAGTTGATGCCTTACTCATTGATGATATTCAATTTTTTTCTAGAAAAGAGCGTTCCCAAGAGGAGTTTTTCCATACTTTTAATGCTTTATTGGAGGGTCAACAACAAGTCATCATGACGTGCGACCGTTACCCAAAAGAAATTAATGGTTTGGAAGAACGTTTAAAATCTCGGTTTGGTTGGGGATTAACCATTTGTATTGAACCACCTGAACTAGAAACTCGAGCTGCAATTTTGATGAATAAAGCTTCTCAAGCCAATATCGACTTACCTAGTGAAGTGGCTTTTTTCATTGCAAAATGCATTCGTTCAAATGTTCGCGAATTAGAAGGTGCGTTAAGACGTGTTGTCGCTAATGCAAACTTCACAAAACGAACGATTACAGTCGAATTTGCTAAAGAGGCACTCAAAGATTTACTGACTTTGCAGGACAGGCTTGTGACTATAGAAAACATTCAAAAAACAGTCGCTGAGTATTATAAACTAAGACTAGGTGACCTGCTGTCCAAAAAACGAACTCGGTCTATCGCTCGACCCCGTCAATTGGCCATGACTTTAGCCAAAGAACTAACGAATCATAGCCTGCCTGAAATTGGCGATGCTTTTGGTGGTAGAGACCATACAACCGTATTACATGCTTGTCGTACCATAACGGGTCTAAGGGAAGCGGATAATCGAATTAACGAAGATTTTAACAATTTGTTGAGAACTCTGACGACTTGATGTGTATAAGTCGTGGATAAAAACAACTTGTTTTAAACAGCGTAACTTACTCACAGTTTGTTAAGTGCTAGACAAGCGACTAGCTGATGTAGTTATTCACAGGGAAAATGTTAATAACACTATGATTGTAAAAAAGTAAAAATCTTATCCACAGAAAAGAACCCTCACTAGTAATAACAATAAGTATAAATATATATATATTAATAATATTTAGGAACCAGGCAATGCGATTTTCAATTAAACAAGAATCACTCCTAAAACCTTTGCTTATAACCACAGGAATCATAGATAGAAAACAAACGCTACCTATTTTGTCTAATATTCTTGTTGATTTAGAAGAAGAAAAAATTCGTTTTACTGGGACAGATCTTGAATTAGAAATTGTAGTTAGTTCAGAAATAGAAAAAGGGGATAATGGGCAGATTACTTTACCCGCAAAAAAAATAACGGATATATGTCGTTCCTTACCCAAGGATAGCATTTTAGATTTTAAAATTAGTGAAAATAAAGCTGTGGTTCGATCAGGTCGAAGTCGTTTTACATTATCAACCTTACCCGCTTCAAACTATCCTTCTCTGGATGATATTAAATTTGATTGCGAATTTTCACTTCCACAAAATATTTTTAAAGGATTGATTGAACGAACTCAATTTGCGATGGGGCAACAGGATGTACGGTATTATTTGAATGGTTTGTTGCTAGAGGTTTCTGAAAATGTAGTTAGAGCTGTTGCTACGGATGGTCACAGGTTGGCTTTGTCAGAACAAAACATATCAATAAATGTTAATGAAAAACAACAAGTTATAATACCTAGAAAAGGTGTTGTTGAACTGGCAAAGTTGTTGGATCACAGTGAAGAAGAGGTTATTATTCAACTGGGTACGAACCATATTCGTGCTTGTACCCACGATAAAAAGTTCACGAGTAAATTGATTGATGGACGATTTCCAGAATATCAACGCGTTGTGCCTCAGGGTGGAGATAAGCTTGTCCTTGCTGATGCGAACGATTTAAAACTAGCCTTGACGCGTGCAGCTATATTAACAAATGAAAGGTATCGCAGTATTCGATTTCAGCTTGAGCCGAACTGTTTAAGAGTGTTGGCTCATAACCCAGAGCAAGAAGAAGCGGAAGAGGAAATTAGTGTTGATTATTCCGGTGAGAAACTGGATATTGGGTTTAATGCGATATATATGCTGGATGCTGTGAATGCAATACAAGAAAAATCTGTGAAACTGACTTTATCTGATCCAAATAGTTGTTGTTTAGTTGAAAGTGAAGCGAATCAGGCTTGTCGTTATGTAGTTATGCCCATGCGAATATAGGATAACGATTTAATTCACTTTTCATAAAAATTCATGGGACTCTCTTATTTAAGTGTCGTTAATGTCAGAAATATTAAAGAGGTATCTTTAAAGCCTCATGACACTCTGAATATTATTTATGGGGAAAATGGGAGTGGCAAAACAACGCTTCTCGAAGCGATATATTTTTTAGGTCGTGTTAAATCACCTAGAACACGCTTTTTAAACAAAGTTGTGAATAATCAAGAAAGCACAATGATCGTATTTGGTAAACTTAAATCTAATCCTAATATTAAACAAATTGGTATTAAGTATATAAAAAAAGAAGGATCCAAACTTAGGATTGATGGAAAAAAAGCAATAACAGCATCTGAAGTGGCTTATGCATTACCCCTTTTGTATATTAGTTCTGATGCAACATCGCAAATGTATAGCGGCTCTAATTATCGTCGGCGATTTATTGATTGGGGTGTGTTTCACGTGGAACCTCGTTTTCTGAGTGAAGTAAAACGATTTAATCGACTTTTGAAGCAACGAAATGCGGCGTTGAAAGAAAAATGTATGGGTAAACCCGCTATCTGGGATAGAGATTTGGTCAACAGTGGAGAAGAGATTGCTGCAATGCGCGATCGGTTTGTTTGTCGCCTAACGCCATTATTCAGAAAATATATTTGTCTGCTTATTAAATCTAACGAATTTAATACTATTTCTCTACATTATGATAGAGGTTGGCAACAGAACATCACTTTACAATATGCTTTGGATAAAGCGCTGCCTAGAGATAGGGAGCAAGGCTATACTCGATATGGTCCACATAGAGCAGATATGAAGATTAAATTAAATAATAGCCTGGTGGAAGATACAGCTTCAGCGGGGCAGTTAAAATTATTGGTGTGTGCCTTGTTCCTGGCGCAACTAGAACTCTTTAACAGTGAAACAGAACAAAATTGTATTATCCTGATTGATGACCTGGCTTCTGAATTGGATCAGATTCATAGAAATATATTTTTAGAGTTACTTTCTAAATTAAATACACAAATATTTGTTACAACGACAGATTTAAACCTTTTTTGTTTGAATACATTATTTAACTATAAGATGTTTCACGTGGAACAAGGCAAGGTGAAGGAGTCTATAAAAATAGAGTGAAATTTATAACAGAAATAAATGCTTACGTGTTAAACTGACTGCTTTAAAAAACCGGATTGGTATAGAAAATGACGGATAACGATTCGAATTACGACTCATCAAAAATTAAGGTTCTGAAAGGACTGGATGCCGTCCGTAAACGTCCCGGTATGTATATTGGTGACACTGATGATGGTACCGGCTTACACCATATGGTTTTTGAAGTGGTTGATAATTCAGTCGATGAAGCCTTAGCGGGTCATTGTACTAATATTCAAGTCGTTATCAACGAAGATATGTCCGTGACCGTGTCTGACGATGGTCGGGGTATTCCTGTCGATATCCATCCTGAAGAAGGTCGTTCAGCAGCAGAAGTGATTATGACTGTACTTCATGCAGGTGGTAAATTTGATGATAATTCATATAAGGTGTCGGGCGGCTTGCACGGTGTTGGGGTTTCAGTTGTTAATGCCTTATCTGATGAATTGACCTTACAAATAGATCGCAATGGTAAAAGATACAAGCAGGTTTACAAAAAAGGAGAGCCAGTTGCGCCTATTGCTGAAATAGCCGGAGATATTAAGGGCACGGGTACAGTATTGACCTTTAAACCCAGTGGCGATACCTTTACCAATATTGTTTTTCACTATGATATTTTGTCAAAAAGACTTAGAGAGTTATCATTCCTGAATTCCGGTGTTCGTATTGAGTTGATTGATAAGCGCGAAGAAGATAAATCAGACGTGTTTGAATATGAAGGGGGTATAAAAGCATTTGTAGAACATTTGAATAGAAACAAAAAGCCTATGCATGAAAAAGTTTTCTACTTTTCATTAAATAAACAGGATGTTGGGGTTGAAGTTGCCCTGCAATGGAATGACTCTTATCAAGAAAATATTTTTTGTTTTACCAATAATATTCCTCAAAAAGATGGTGGTACTCACCTTGCCGGTTTTCGAGCGGCATTAACACGAACTTTAAATCAATATATCGAAAAAGAAGGTGTTGCTAAAAAAGCAAAAATAACAATGACCGGAGACGATACACGGGAAGGTCTGACCGCAGTCTTATCCATCAAAGTACCTGATCCGAAGTTTTCATCTCAAACAAAAGATAAATTGGTCTCTTCAGAAGTTAAACCGATTGTTGAATCTTCTATATCTGAGCGACTACAAGAGTTTTTATTGGAGTTTCCGACCGAAGCGAGATCGATTACTTCAAAAATTGTTGATGCGGCAAGAGCGAGAGAAGCTGCACGTAAAGCAAGAGAAATGACGCGCAGAAAAGGGGTGTTGGATATTGCTGGTCTACCTGGAAAGTTAGCGGACTGCCAAGAAAAAGATCCGGCATTGTCAGAATTATTTCTGGTGGAGGGTGACTCTGCGGGGGGGTCAGCAAAACAGGGGCGTGACCGCAAAAACCAAGCTATTTTGCCCCTTAAAGGGAAAATTTTGAATGTAGAAAAGGCCCGATTCGATAAAATGTTATCTTCAGCTGAAATAGGAACTTTAATTACAGCTTTAGGTTGTGGAATTGGTCGCGAAGAATATAATCCCGATAAACTGCGCTATCATCGCATTATTATTATGACTGATGCCGATGTGGATGGATCTCATATTCGTACTCTTTTACTCACTTTTTTCTATCGTCAAATGCCAGAACTGGTTGAAAGAGGACATATTTATATCGCACAACCGCCACTGTATAAAATTAAAAAAGGCAAACAAGAGCGATATATTAAAGATGATACAGAGCTGAATTCTTATCTTTTGCAAATCGCTTTAGAAGGGGCTGGCCTTTATATTAATAGCGATGCACCTCCGATCAAAGGTGAAACCCTAGAAAATTTAGCACAATCTTATACTGCGGTAAAAGCGACGATTGAGCGGTTGTCTCGTCGCATGAATAAATACGTTCTTGAATTAATGCTTTATATGCGGCCTATTGAGAATGAAAATATTCACAAAGAAGATGTGCTAAGGTCATGGTTTAATGAATTAGAACAAAGGCTTAACGGTACAGAACTGGGGTTACATTTCAACATAACCGTTCGCAAAGAGATAGAAGCTGAAGTTTGCAATGTAGAAGTTTGTCAAACGAGTCATAGTGTGCCGACAATGCGTCGCTTTTCCTCCGCGTTTTTTCTGTCAACGGAATACAAAATGATAAAAGAACTCGCGCTTAAGCTAGATGGTCTTCTTAGTGAAGATGCTTATGTGCGAAGAGGGGATAAAACTGAGCCCGTAGTGAGTTTTAAGCAAGCTTTGACATGGTTGCTCAATGAAGGAAAGCGAGGACAATCTATACAACGTTATAAAGGGTTAGGTGAAATGAATCCAGATCAATTATGGGAAACTACGATGGATTCATCAACACGTCGTCTGCTTCAAGTACAAATCGAAGATGCTGTTGGGGCAGATGAGATTTTTACCACTTTAATGGGTGATAATGTTGAACCGAGAAGAAATTTTATAGAAAAAAACGCGTTGTCTGTTGCTAATATAGATATTTAGCTAAATGATATAAAAAGCTTTGATAGAGTTTTTGTTGAATTATGAAATGCACAGTGAGTCGTTCATGTTTTTTTATAAGCTACCTCTACGGCACCGAGTAGGCCAACTTTTTGGTTGATGATGACGTTAATTGGAATTTTATTTAACAAGGATTCCATTTCATTCTTTTGTTTGAAGTAGTTAATAAACGAAGGGGTTTTTAGATGTGCTAAAAGTTTTGGCGCAATGCCTCCTGCTAAATAGACGCCACCATAGGCAAGGCTTAAAAGAGCGATATTGCCTGCCTGTGCACCGTATATTTTTATAAATAAATCTATAGCAAGTTTGCAATATTTTAATTCTGGGTTGTTATTTGATATGGCCTGAGCAGGATCTTGTTGCGAAAAAATATTTTGTATAAAAGGATTGTTTTGTTGCTTGTATTTATTTACAAAAAAACTAAAAATATTAATTAAGCCCGGCCCAGATAAAACTTGATCGTAACAAACGTGTTTATGTTTTTTTAACATATAAGATAAAAATTCAAGCTGTATTTCGTCTGTAGGAGCAAAGCTGCAATGGCCGCCTTCCGTAGCTTGAATATGATAAACATCATCGTGCCATATCAGTTGGCAAATACCTAAGCCAGTACCTGCACCAAGAACCACTTTATTACCATAAGGAACCTCTTTGCCTGGTTTGAGTTGTACGATTTCGTTAGTTGCAAGTAGATTAATTCCATGACCTATGGCTTCAAAGTCATTAATGAGTGTGACTGATTTTATATTGAGCATGATACCCAGTTTAGCGGCTTCTATTGTCCAGGGAAGATTGGTTACATTAGCGATTTGACCTGAATTACAATTAGAGATGGACCCGGCAATAGCAAGGCATACACTGTTAATTTTGATTTCTTTATCCTGAGTTAAAAGTGATTCGATAAATTCTGAGAATAAGCTATCGAATGATTGGTATTGATTACTGAAGAAAAATTTTTCAAAAATAATTTCATGTGGGGGTTTGTCAGGTTTTAAAAGGATGGCTTGAATAATAGTTTTTGTGCCCCCTATATCTCCTGAGATAATAATCAATCTTCAATACCTTCAGAGGCAGCTTGGTCGATATGCCATGTTACTAACCCGGATGGTTGCAAGAGTTGAATAGGATAAATTTTTTTGTTTGGATGAGCTTTTGAGAAAACTTCTTTAATTATATCAGCCTTAGGTTTTCCGCTGGCTATAATGATGATATTTTTTGCGTTATTTATTATTGGCAAAGTGATACTGACTCTCCAACTATCTAGTTTTTTGACGTAGACAGCATCGACCCATTTTTCATGTTGTACAAGAATATCTGTATCGGGAAATAAGCTGGCAGTATGTCCATCGGATCCAATACCCAGTAAAACCAAGTCGAATATTGGAATGAGCGATTCAGATTGATCCAGGTGCTCTATAAGTTCTTTTTGATATTCAGCAGCAGCAGTATGGGGGTTTTGCAATTCACCTTTTATGGCGTGAATATTAGCGCTAGGGATGGGACAGTGATCCAATAAAGTATTTTTAACCATTAGATAATTGCTGTCTTGATGATCAGGGGCAACCATTCTTTCGTCACCAAAATAAATATTGAATCCACCCCAATTGATTTCTTCACAAAAGTGCGTAGAAGCGAGTAACTGATAAATATTTTCGGGTGTGCTGCCGCCTGAAAAGGCAACATTAAAAGGTCGGTATCGTTGTTCAGCACGATGAGCCAATGAGGCTATTTCCTTGGCAACACCATGACATAGTGCTTCATAACTAGAGTGGATATATAGCTCAGGCTTAGACATCAGTTTATCCTTGTTTGCTCTAGGTTATTCGAGAATAGAGAACCTGGGCAACGGCATCCTGCGTTACTTCTTTCGTGTATCCATTCACTCGTACTGCGAAGAATTTATTTGGGTCAACTTTGTCGACCATTACGTTAAATTTAAAGTCTCGCTGTTCGCTTCATTTGTTCAAAAACTTGATTCTAAGTGGTTTTTTTCGCTACGATTTCTATTTTCGGGCTACTTCCTAGATTAATGACGGTTTATTTGACAAAGATTATTTTTGCATAGTCCCTGTGTGCACTTACAGGATTAATAGGTCACAGTTTAACATCAATGTAACGATTCAACATGGCCAAATAATTGACTTCGAACGGGTTCATAATTAATAATAAATTTACAAAGCAAAACGAGCTTGAGCAATAAAAGGGTGTTAATCTAGTAAGGTGATGTAATCCTAGGTATGAGGGGCTGTACAATTTGATACAGGAAAAAAACACGTTTTTAATATATAATTTCTTTTAAAAACAGTAGCCTACAGGCTTAAAACGTGTTTGGTATCGCTTGGCGGAGGGATGTATATTGCGTCAAAGACCGCGATATGCAATATTAAAAGTATTCTGCTGGGTGTTAGGTGACTTAAGTACAGACATTACTGTTTTGTTTTTGGTCAGTGTTGTATGAACTACAAGTGAGATAATTTGGGGGGGAATAATAATGGAATTGTGGATGTGGACGATCGCTTTGGCGATGACAGTAGGTGGGTTTACGTGGGGGTTTGCATTTGGTCGTACAGGAGGCGCTCAGGCGACAGCCGCGACAGGGACTAATTCTGCGGAGTTAGAGTCAGAAATGCACGCCCTAAAACAAGAGTTCTCCGGCTATCGAGAAGAGGTGACCGAACATTTTCATACTACAGCGGATCTGGTTCATGAAATGACCCAAAGTTATAAAGCGGTGTATGAACATTTAGCATCAGGATCACAAGAGTTGTGTGCCGGTGAGGTTATCATTACTATGGATAAAAAGGCTCAGATTGAAGGTGGACAAGCGTCTAACGAAGTGGGCACAGAGACGGTTGTGGATACAAAAACGCCCTAATCGCCTGAATACGGTGAGACATGTCAATTAAAGAGGGAAAACTTACTCCCTCTTTTCTAAAATAACAAAGCTATATGCATACATATTTTTTTCATCGGGCTGGTGGTTTTCACGTTCAGTTTCATACCATTCTGATTCTTCCCATGCAGGAAAATAAGCATCCCCTGAAAAATTATTACCTTGAATTTGTGTTAAATATAGGCGTTGTGCCTTGGGCAGCATTTGCTGGTAAAAGGAAGTTCCACCTATTACCATGATTTCGGGATGACCTTCAGCTATGTTGAGCGCTTGTGCTATTGAGTGGGCGATCTGACAACCTGGAGCAGTATAATGGCGGTCTTTTGTGACGACAATATTGATGCGGCCAGGTAAAGCCTTGCCAATAGATTCGTGTGTTTTTCGACCCATTAAAACAGGCTTACCCATAGTCACTTTTTTAAAGTATTTTAGATCAGCGGGCAAATGCCAGGGCAGCTGGTTGTCTGAACCTATCAGACGATTATTATCCATGGCTGCAATAATTGAAATTATGGGCATGCGTTGTTTTTCCGGTTTTATATTGCGACAGGCGCTCTAATTCCCGGATGACTTTGATAGTTTGTTAATTCAAAATCTTCGTAACGAAATTCAAAAATATTTTTAATATCCGGGTTTATTTTCATTGTGGGCAGTGGGTACGGTGTTCGGCTTAATTGTAGTTCTGTTTGCTGCAAGTGATTAAGATATAAATGTGCGTCTCCCAAAGTATGTATGAAGTCCCCCGTTTTTAATCCTGTGACTTGAGCGACCATCATGGTGAGCAAGGCATAAGAAGCAATATTAAAAGGGACACCTAGGAAAATATCAGCACTGCGCTGATACAGTTGGCAAGAAAGCTTTCCATCAGCAACATAAAATTGGAAAAAAGCATGGCAGGGGGGGAGTGCCATATTCTGTAACTCGCCAACATTCCAGGCACTTACAATAATTCGTCTGGAATGGGGGGTTTCGTTTATTTGTCGAATGATTTGGCTAAGTTGATCGATGGATTGACCTGATTGAGTTGGCCATGAACGCCATTGAGCACCATAAACGGGGCCTAAGTCTCCTTTTTTGTCAGCCCATTCATCCCAAATTGTGACCCCATTTTCTTTTAAATAAGCGATATTAGTAGAGCCTTGAATAAACCACAGTAGCTCATGAACAATAGATTTTAAATGGAGTTTTTTGGTCGTGACAGCAGGAAAGCCATGATTTAGGTTGAATCGCATTTGATAACCAAAAACACTTAGAGTGCCGGTACCGGTACGATCAGTTTTAGTAATGCCATTTTCTTTAACATGGCGCATGAAATCAAGATATTGCTGCATAGCGGTCTCTTACAATTACATTTAAAGTATAAACAATAATATCTTTGCTTAACTATGGTAAACGTGCTCTATGTCTAGAGCTACAGGATTAATGTTAGGGTGGAACGTGCCAACCTCATTCCTTACATTGTACTTTCAGGCGATTTCTGTCAATAGCAATATAGCATCTTGCTTGTTACAAGAAGATCAGATTCGTCAAATCCCATCTAATTTTTTTGTTCGTTGGAGTTGATCATAAAAAGTCTCTATTATTCAATGGTATAAATAGATTTTTTTGTTATAAAATCTACCGTTATATCAACAATAATGTTTTGCTTTAGCCTCATAGACTTTATTTTTTGTTTGAAAAACAGCATAATACGATGCTCAGAAACAATCTGCTGTTTGGTTTAGTCAATGACAGGCTCTGAAAACCATAGCGTAAAAAATATACGATGTGTACGCAGCAGGCTTTATAAAAAATTTTTAACGATGTAGATAACCTCTGGTTCGTTACCTGAATTTTTATTCCATTTTTTATATTATTTAAGGAAAGTACAATGCATACGGGTGAATTTTTATCGCAATTTATTATGGAAGAGCAACGTCGTTTTAAAGATGCAAGTGGTGATTTTAGTGGGCTGTTAAATGATATTTGCACTGCCTGTAAAGTGATTTCAAACGGGGTTAACAAAGGTGCGCTTATCGGCGTACTAGGCAGTGCAGAAACTGAAAATGTTCAAGGTGAGACACAGAAAAAATTAGATATTTTATCAAATGAAGTTTTTTTGCAATGTAACGAATGGACGGGGCATTTAGGGGCGATGGCCTCTGAAGAAATGGATGATATTTATCCTATTCCAGATCAATATCCACGAGGTAAATATCTGTTAGTTTTTGATCCATTAGATGGTTCCTCAAATATTGATGTTAATATTTCAGTTGGTACTATATTTTCTATACTGCGTTGCCCCGATCATATTAAAGAGCCGACAGCAGAAGACTTTTTATTGCCAGGGACTAAACAGGTTTGCGGCGGTTATGCCCTTTATGGTCCTTCGACTATGTTGGTATTAACGACCGGTAATGGCGTCAACGGTTTTACTTTGGATCAAAATATTGGCGAGTTTATTTTAACTCATGCCAATATGATTATTCCAGAAGATACTCAAGAGTTTGCAATTAATGCTTCAAATATGCGGTTTTGGGAAGCGCCAGTTAACCGTTATATCGATGAGTGTTTGGCAGGTACAACGGGAGTGAGAGATAAAAATTTCAATATGCGTTGGGTCGCTTCTATGGTTGCGGAAGTGCATCGTATTTTAGTTCGTGGCGGTATTTTTATGTATCCTAAGGATAATAAAGATCCGACCAAAGCAGGTAAACTTCGTCTTCTCTATGAAGCCAACCCAATGTCATTTATTGTGGAGCAAGCTGGTGGTGTCAGTTCTACGGGTCGAGAGCGTATTATGGATATCGTCCCCGATGGTTTGCATCAACGTGTCCCAGTCATCCTTGGTTCAAAAAATGAAGTTGATCGTGTTGTTTCTTACCATGACGACGTTAAGGGCTAAGAATATA
>CAYQVF010000069.1:0-16875 GCA_964421045.1 uncultured Chromatiaceae bacterium | reverse complement strand
ATGAATTTTCTGCGGAAAACCATCTTGGTCAAATTTTCCAATTGAATTCGTTAAATATGTCCAATATTCTCCTTATTTAATCGAACAATATGACTCACAATGGCTTTCCCTCGCGACAATCACCTAAGTCCAACAGGCTCCTAGAATTCATTGTTGCCAGAGAGAGTTAATTTAATATAAATCGATTTTTACAAAAAGGTCTTGAAGAACATTTCATTCATGTGCAAAATGCATTAATGGATACTTCAGATTTAAAAATATTCCTAGACGTTATGCAAAAGGGCAATTTTTCCGCCGTCGCGAAAGAGCGAAATATAGACCCTTCATCTATTTCACGCGCGATAGCCAGGCTGGAAAGAGAACTGGGATTAAGACTATTTCAACGCAGTACTCGACATCTCGCACCCACTGAAGCAGGCCTAGCTTACTTTAATCGCATTGAAAATATAGTCGAAAAACTAGAACAGGCTAAAGATGAAGTCACTGATTTAGGTGATGAGGTTACTGGTATATTAAGAATCACCGTCCCAACCTCTTTCGGTTTAACACATTTTTGCTCATTGCTTCCTAAGTTTTTGAGTATGAACCCTCAATTATCAATAGAAATTATTATGACCAATTCCATCATTGATTTGTTGGAAGAACGAATTGATGTAGCAATAAGATTGGCTCACCTAGACGACTCTTCACTCATAGCCCAAAAGTTTTTTGACATTAATTACGTCGTTTGTGCAACTGAAAAATACCTATCTTCAAGTTCGCAACCAACGTTACCTGAAGAGTTAATGGATCATAATTGCCTGATTTTTCCGATACAAGGATATTCTCCGACATGGAAATTTAGAAACACACAGGGTCAAGTTGAAGAAATTGAGGTCAAAGGTAGATGTTCAATTACAAATTCTTTGGCTATTAAGCAATGTGTTAAAGCCAATCTAGGGATTGCACTTTTACCTCGCTGGACTATAGAGAAAGAGTTAGGTGAAAATACCCTGATTGATCTTTTTTCTAATTATACGGTAACAGCAACTGATTTTGATATCGCTGGGTGGTTGATTTATCCTTCAAGAGAGTATTTGCCGCATAAAGTTCGTGTATTTATTGAATATATGAAACAGCATTAACACAAATTTTTATTTTTAAAATAAGTCGACTAATTTATCAATGAGAGTCTTCTGAAGTAGTGATAAAAAGCACTTTATTCAGTTAATTTTTTTGAACAACAAGTTGATAGCGAACCTGACGGGTGGTTTTTTCCCGAAAAATTGACCAACATTTAGGAATCTCAGGTGCATTGTGACATACGTCAGTTTCTATATAAATGCGTGTATTTTTTTGTGTGAATTTGTTTTTTATAAGGTGGTGCGTAAGTTGTCGTTGTTCTTTGTGAGCGAAAGGGGGGTCAAGAAATATAATATCAAACGGCTGTTGTTGATTGCACGAAATAAAGTGTTCAGCATCTTCGCACACAGCAGTAACGGTATTTTCAGCGTTTAACAGGTTAATACTGTTTCTTAGTGCCGTCACAACTTCAGGCGATTTATCGACCAAAAAAACCTGTTCAGCGCCACGCGATGCGGCTTCCAGGCCGAGCGCACCGCTACCGGAAAATAAATCGAGACAGCGACTGTTCACAATATAGGGCGACAACCAATTAAACAGCGTTTCTCGAACTCGGTCTGAACTCGGTCTTAAGTCTTTTATGTCGGGAAAGTAAAGCTTGCGGCCACGCCAGTTTCCACCGATGATGCGAACCTGCTGGTTTAATTTTTTCATTCCGTCAGAGCTGGCCTGCGGACGATCACGTTGTCTTGCCATCGTCCGTAGGCCGTTTTTTATGAACCCTTGGAAGTATCACCTACCACGACAGTAATCATTTTATCGGGTTGAACGCGTCGTTTAAACGCATCGATGATTTGTTTTATAGTCACCGCATTGACCTTGTCGTTGAATGTGTCTAAATAATCCATGGGCAATTGATAAAATGCAATTAAAGAAAGATATTCAACAATGCTCGAATTGCTCGCGATTTTCAGGGGAAAACTGCCTGTAATATTTTGTTTTGCCGCGACCAGTTCTTGCTCTTCAGGTCCTTTATTAATAAACTCTTTTAACGTTTTTGTGAGAATTTTCAACGCTTCTTCAGCTTGATCGTTTTTTGTTTGCAAACCCAATATGAATGGTCCTTCCGCACGCATTGGTGAAAAATAGCTATAAGAGCTATAGGCCAGCCCACGATCTTCACGAATTTTCTCACTGAGTCGGGAGACCAGGCCACTGCCGCCAAGTACATGGTTGCCAACATAGAGCGGGAAATAGTCGGGGTCATTACGTCGCACACCCGGTTGTCCTACCATGATGTGACTTTGCTTGGAGGGATATTGTATGGACAGATATTGAGCATCACTTAATTCGGGGACCGCTTGCACCGGCTTCGCAGGTTTGCCTTTGGGCAACAAAGCCATGAGTTTATTGGTTAGTGTTTGAACTTGTTGCTGAGACAAATTACCCACAACCGCGATCGTCGCATTGCTTGCGACATAGTAATTAGAATGATGACGCGTAATGTCACGCCGGGTAATGGCTTTGACGCTGGCTTCGGTACCTTGAGGTAGTTGTGCATAAGGGTGTTGTTTATACACCGCAGCAAAAAATGCACGAGAACCAATCTCACCTGGAGACTCTTTTTCAGATTGTAGTGATCTTAATAAACGTTTTCGCTCACGTTCCAGGCTTTCTTTTGGGAAACTCGGCTGACTCATGATGAGTCCCAGCGTTTCAAGGGCGGGGGTTAATAGCTCGGGGTCGGATAAAGAACGCAAACTCATTACCGCCATATCGCGATGAGAACTGGCGGAGAAACGGGCACCCAGATTTTCAAATCGTTTCGCGATTTGTGTCGCATCCAGATCTTTTGCCCCTTCCGCGAGCAGCCCATTGGTCAGCAGTGCCAAACCCGCTAATTTTCCATCTTTAGCACCACCTGCATCAAAAACAATACGGACATCGATCATGGGCAGCTCAGGTGCGGAAACAAAATAAACACGTGCGCCGTTCTCAGTAGTCCAGCTATTGATTGCCGGTGCATTAGCAGTAACTTGCGCCGTATTAAATAGAAAAAAAGTAATCAGAAGTGAAATTTTAATGTGCATGATGGCCTCCAGCATTGACACCAGGTTTCGTGGTTGCAGGGTCGATGGGCAAGGGCTCCAGATGACCTATTGTCAAACTGTTATCGTGGAAATATTTTTGTGCAACTTGCTGTACTTGGTCGGCGGTGACCGCTTTGATGTTATCGACGTATTGATCCGCAAGACGCCAATCCAGACCGGTCGCGCTAAGCGAACCCAACTGCATGGCTTGGTAAAAAACGGAATCCTGTTCATAAACCTTTGCTGCGACAACTTGAGCTTTTAATCGTGTGAGTTCTTCTTGAGAAGGCGGTGTATCCTGAATGCGCTTTAGTTGCTCACGGAAAGCACTTTCTAAATCTGCAACCGTATGCCCCTGGGAAGGCACGCCTGACAAAACAAACAGTACATCGTGACGAGAAAAGCCATCGTAGCTGACCCCCGTGCTGCTTGCAATTTGGCTACCCCGGATCAAGTCATTTGCAAAGCGAGCGCTATGACCCCCATCAAAAATTTCGGCCAGTACATCCAGAGCGTAGGGTTCCCATGCTTCTTTTGCATTAGCAACCCCTGGGACATGATACCCCATCATCAATAACGGCAGTTGTGCAGGCACTTTGACTGTCATACGACGTATGCCTTGCTGCTTGATTTCTTTGCGAGGCTTAATAAGGGGTGGGGGGCCCGGTTGATGTGCTCCGAAATATTTTTTAGCTAATTTAAATACTGCTTCAGGCTCTACATCGCCAACCACAACCAGTGTAGCTTGGTTCGGTGCATACCATTTTTCATACCAGACCTGAAGATCGGCCAAGGTCATATTTTCAAGATCATCCATCCAGCCAATAACCGGGTTTTGATAAGGGCTGTTAAGGAATGCTGTGGCCATAAAACGCTCGACCATATAGGATTGTGGGTTATCTTCAACCCGCATCCGTCGCTCTTCCATGACAACCTTAATTTCTTTAGCAAATTCATCCTCTAGCAAAACTAGGTTTCGCATCCGATCCGCTTCGAGTTCAAAGCTGATGGCAAGTCGGTCATTGGCTAATTTTTGATAATAACCCGTATAATCACGGCTGGTGAATGCATTTTCACGCCCGCCGTTGGCCGCAATAATCTTTGAAAATTCGCCCGGAGCCAGGGTTTTTGTACCTTTGAACATCATGTGTTCCAGTACGTGAGAGACGCCGGTAATACCTAAGTGCTCATTACTAGCGCCTACTTTGTACCAGAGTTGTGAAACAACAACAGGGGCACGGTGATCCTCTTTAATTAGTATGAGCAATCCATTATCTAAAGTGTATTCCGTCACCTGGCTTGAAGCTGCGACCGAAGTGATACCATAAATAATGCCGAAAGTTACAAAAATTAAATGTTTAATCATTAATCAGACCTTTCCTCCGGGATTTGGGCTTACCCTATATGAGCTTGAGTGATAGCATAACCTAATTTCGTTTTACTTATTATTAATTTAGAGACCGCTGATGGGTATATTTAGTTTCAAAAAAAGTAAAGACACCTCAACTGAAGAGGAACTGAACCAGGAAAAAGGCTTTTGGGCGCGCTTAAAAGGGAGCTTGGCACGGACGCGCCATGGCTTGACGGATGGCTTTGCCAGTTTATTGCTGGGTAAAAAGTCCATTGATGACGAAGTACTCGAAGAGCTGGAAACCCGCTTGTTAATGGCTGATGTTGGGATTGAGGCCACTCAGTCCATCATCGCAAACCTGACGGAGCGAATGCAGCGCAAACAACTGGCTGACGGCAATGCACTTTTTGCGGCATTAAGAGAAGATATGATTCAAATTTTACAGCCCTGCGCGCAGCCACTTGAGATCGATGAAGCTAAATCTCCATTTGTCATTATGATGGTTGGCATCAATGGTGCAGGGAAAACGACCAGCATAGGTAAATTAGTAAAACGACTACAAATAGAAAATAAAAGGGTGATATTGGCTGCCGCAGATACATTTAGAGCGGCTGCCGTTGAGCAACTGCAAACCTGGGGGCGGCGCAATCATGTGGATGTCGTTGCACAGCAACGCAATGCAGATCCAGGGTCGGTGGTTTATGATGCGTTGGTTGCGGCTAAAGCACGATCCGCAGATGTACTCATTGTGGATACCGCCGGACGTCTACATACTCAAACAAACTTGATGGCCGAGTTGAAAAAAATACGTCGAGTGGCCAGTAAGCTTGATGACTCAGCCCCCCATGAAGTGCTGTTGGTTGTCGATGGCGGGATCGGACAAAACGCATTGAACCAGGCTTTGCAGTTTCATGAGGCCGTTAATTTAACTGGCATCGTGGTGACTAAACTCGATGGTACAGCCAAAGGCGGTATTTTGTTTGCGATCGCAGAAAAAGTCGGTTTACCTATTCGATTTATTGGTATGGGTGAAGGTATTGATGATCTGAGAGTGTTTGATGCGGCACAGTTTGTGGATGCCTTATTGGATACCGATGACGATTAAGCAATAAATAGAGCTGA
Source organism: uncultured Chromatiaceae bacterium (assembly GCA_964421045.1). GTDB lineage: Bacteria > Pseudomonadota > Gammaproteobacteria > JAADHS01 > JAADHS01 > JAADHS01. The sequence goes on along the minus strand of CAYQVF010000069.1, from coordinate 11,250 downwards.
ACCAAATAACAAATTGGCACTCCTACAGGTAGAGTGCTAAAATTGTTTGAAAAGCGGTTCCTGGGTAATATTTTTTAGGTTTTTTCGAATTAATAACATAGTTGTTACGTTTCTTAGAGTCATGGTAATAGCTGACGGTACAGATAAATTGCTCTATTTTGGGGGTATGTAAAATGCAAAAAATGATGGACATGGACATAATATTGCCAGTGGGAAGCGCGGAAGCCTATGTACAAAGGGTGTTTGGTGTTCCCGTTTTATCGAAGGAGGAAGAACGTGACCTGGCTATACGTCTAAAAGAAAACAATGACTTAGAAGCTGCTCGCAAGTTGGTATTAAGTCAATTACGCTATGTTGTATATATCGCCAGAGGGTACAGTGGTTATGGGCTGGCACAAGCGGATCTTATTCAAGAAGGCAATATCGGCCTCATGAAAGCGGTAAAGCGTTTTGATCCGAGCATGAATGTACGTCTGGTATCCTTCGCAGTCCACTGGATTCGTGCCGAAATGCATGAATTTATATTAAAAAATTGGCGCATTGTAAAGGTCGCAACCACCAAGGCACAACGAAAATTATTTTTCAATTTACGCAGCAGTAAAAAGCGTTTGGGCTGGTTTTCAAAAGATGAAGTGGATGCTGTCGCATCTGATCTGGGTGTAAAACCTGAAACCGTGCTGGAAATGGAGGCACGGATGAGTCATTACGATGTCTGCTTTGATCCCCTTGTCGATGACAACGACCCGGATATGGTAACCACGCCTGCCAGTTATTTAACTGAACCTAAACAAGATCCAGCGACATACCTGGAATCACAAAATTGGGATGCGCATAAAACAGAGAAACTGACAGCAGCATTAGGCACATTGAATGATCGCAGCCGCGACATTATTGAACGTCGCTGGCTTGCCGAGAAAAAAACAACCTTGCATGAATTAGCAGCAGTATACCAAGTGTCTGCCGAGAGAATTCGTCAAATTGAAAACAGTGCAATGAAAAAATTAAAAACAGTATTTGAATTGTAGAGCACCCTGTTTTTTACACCCATACCGTCGTTTTTCCCTAAACTTTGTCAAGACGGTTAACCGCTGCTATCGCGGTGATAGCAGCGCCAAAAATAGCTATTATCCACTCCAAAGGCCTGATTACATAAGCATCGAGCTTACGTAAAAAGTTTGGTTATCCTAAGTCACTTACACTCTTTACCCTGTCATGCCACCTTTCGTCACCAGACTCTGTACTATCATTAAAAATGAGTCTATCTTTGCATCACCCCCCTAATCGCTTTAATAACCCTTAAGCTTAGTAAAAAAAAGCCGGGGAGAAAGGCCAGCAGGAGGCCAGAGCCGAGGATGTAGAGCAGCCTTGCACTCTATATCCAGCGTGTTAAAAAGGAAATGTCATGCAATCAATGAGCACAGGGCTTCTTTATTTTTTTGCTTTAGGCGTTGCCGGTTATGCGGCATTTGTCTACGGTTTTTTGCCTCTAGGTTCACTTGTTCACCCCGATATGAAAGAGTCTTTTCTTGCGCATCCCTATGGCATATACATACATGCTTTTGCATCACTGATAGCTTTGGCCATCGGCCCATTTCAATTTTCTACTTATCTTAGAGCAAATCGACCCACTCTGCATCGCTGGCTAGGCCGTGGCTATTTAGCCATAGGCGTTATCGTTGGTGGTCTGGCAGGGCTTTACATGTCTCAATATGCATCAGGAGGCATTGTCGCGAAACTTGGCTTTGCATCACTTGCCGTATTATGGATATATACCGGTTTACGAGCCTATATCGCAGTCCGCCGAGGCCGGATCAAAGAACATAAAAAATGGATGATTCGTAATTATTCTCTAACATTTGCCGCAGTGACTTTACGACTATATTTGCCCATTTCTATGGTGGGAGGCATCGATTTTGCTATTGCCTATCCCATCATCGCGTGGTTATGCTGGGTGCCTAATTTGATTTTCGTAGAGTGGCGTTATAATAGACATCTTTGATAGTATCAGATGATGAAAATTGTTACCGCCATGGGGCCGCGTTGTGGCACATCCTTTGTGATGCAGCAATGTGTTAAAGCCCAGCTACCAGTGAACGGTGTGGCCTTTGTGAATAACGTATTAACACCACGGTCAGGTAACCCGGAAGGTTATTATGAAATGCAGGATGAGCCGCAGCCCGGAAAAATACAAAAGGTTTGGCCTGTGCAACTCAACGATATTAACCCAAAAGATATTACGGCTCTGTTAGTGCTTGATCGACGCGATAAACAAGCATTGTTTGTATCCATGCGTCAACAGGCAAAACTCGAGAATTTGGCTTATCCGGCGGAGCAAGCCTATGAAGAAATTAGTCAAATACTTAAGCGCTACCTGGAAAAAACAGGCGTGGCTCACAAGCTGGTATATACCGAAGACCTCAATAATGAAATTGACGAAATACTCACGTATTTGTCCAAATAAGGTGATGTGCCGCATCATAAAAAACGAACAAAATCACCGTAACATTAAGCATGCAAGCATCGAACCTAGAAAATGCAGTTGATCCACGATGTACAACACAAGATATTCGCGTCCAACTACGTTTTCTATACCCATAGCGTTATAAATTTAGGTGTTAGTGCATGAAAACACCTAAATCTATAATGTCATGGGGATAGCTTGATGCGATGCATAAAAACCGCATTCATTTGGAACGAGAAACACCCTGACACAGGACGGATTCATACACCATTGATCCTCTTACTCCACCTTTCATCACTAAGCTCTGTACAATTCGTAAAAATTAGTACATTTTGGTCATTATTCGTTGTAATACTAGAGTTTTTTCTGGATGGTTATTTTGAAATTTAAAAATGAAAAACTTGGAAAATTTTTGCTCATCAGTTTGCTTTTTCTGTTGCTCACTTCAATTAAAATAGTAGAGGCAAGTGAGTCAGAAGCCCACTTAGATCATAAAAAAAAATCCGATCAAGCCTACAATTGGTTTCCGGTGATTTTTCACACTCAGGAAACAAGTCTTGCTCTTGGAGTGGGTACCATGCAGGTATTTCAAAGAAAAGAGGATAAAGAAAATTCCCGACCTAACAGTATTACTGCTTTGGCATATTATACACTTGAGAAACAATACTCAGTCAATGTAGTGCCGAATTTATATTTTAATAATGACGAATACAACACTAAATTTATCTTTAATTATTCAAAAATTCCTAGTCTATTTTTTGGTACGGGTGAAAATTTATCTAAAGATTACGAAGGTGAGGATTACGAAACAGAAAACGTTATGGTTCAAACAGATGTGCTAAAAAAAATAGTGGCCAACTTTCGTATTGGTTTGCGTTTTGATTGGCAAAATTATGATGTTCTAGAAAAAGAAGCGAATGGTTTTTTGGATCAACTAGAATATATTGGTAATGATGGCGGCACAACTTCAGGTTTAGGTTTTATACTTGATAGAGACAATAGAGATCATATCTTCTGGCCAAAAAATGGAGGTTACCATCAATTTATTGCGATGAAATATACCGATAAATTAGGTAGCGATTTCGACTTCACACAATATACAGCGGATTTGCGGCAGTTTATATCTATTGGCAAAAATAATGTGTTAGCCCTTCAGGGGGTTGCTCAATTTAATGAGGGTGACATTCCTTTTAATCGTTTAGCACAACTGGGTGGGCCGTTGCTAATGCGTGGAATATATCAGGGTCGTTATCGAAATAATCACCAAATAGCACTTCAAAGTGAATATCGATTCCCCTTTAAACATCGCTGGTCCATGTCCGTTTTCGCTAGTGTTGGTGATGTTGTGCACAATATCGGTGATTTTGACATTAGAGATTTTAAATATACTTTTGGTGGCGGTTTCAAATATGCTCTGGATCCAAAAAACAAGTTAAACCTCCGTATGGATATTGGTATTTCAGAATTTGGGATAAGCCCTATTATTATATTAGGCGAAGCTTTTTAGCCCATGAAGCAAAACAACACTTACACATTAATAGCTTCAGTCAGTTTTACTCAACAATTATCACTCACTATTATTTTCAATACGGTGATCGCATTTTTAATCTATACGATATCCTCAAACAATGTATTTGTTGGGAGTTTTATAGCATCACAAATAATTGGACTGTCAATCTTCAGCGCATTCCACTTAGTTTATTATTTACGTTTTCGTTTACAACATCATTGTAATATAACTTTGTTTTGGTCAGTGGTGTCTCTAATAATAGGGGCTGTCATAGGCGTCTCTATCGAATTTTCACTCTCATTTGGTATGGTTGAAAGTTATCCTGAAACGATTATTTCAAACTTATTGATAGGCATTATTTGTGGCACGATTATAATTAACTATTTTATATCCAGAATAAAAATATCAAATGCCGAGTTAGAATTACAAAAACAGCAGATTGAATTATTAGATAACGAAAAACATATGTTGGAAAGCAATCTGAAGTGTTTGCAGTCTCAAATAGAACCCCATTTTCTTTTTAACACGTTATCAAATGTTATTGGATTGATTGATAAAAACCCATCTCGCGGTAAGGTTATGTTGCAAAGCCTAACACACTATTTACGATCGACATTGGAATATAGCAGGGTTGATTCTGCAACACTAGAAGATGAGTTAAGCATGATTGAAGCCTATCTTGCTATCTATAAAGAACGTATGGGACACCGTTTACAATATAAAATTGACGTTCCAGAGACAATACGCTCGATATCTTTTTCTCCTATGTTACTTCAGCCCCTGATTGAAAATGCAATCAAACATGGATTGGAGCCCCATGTAAAAGGAGGGTATGTCAATATTATGGGGCAGTATAACAATGACAGGATAAGACTCATTGTTGAAGATTCTGGTGTTGGACTGATCAATGAGGTAGGTAAAGGCGTCGGCTTAGCAAACGTACAACAGCGTCTAAAGGCCTTATATGGAGAGCAGGCCTGTTTATTTTTGGAAAAAAATAAACCCATGGGGTTAAGGGTCATAATAGAGGTACCATGTGAAAAAAGTTCATGCCATCATAGCGGATGATGAAGCAACACTTCGCTCTTATCTTCGTGACATGTTGCACGATATCTGGCCGGATCTTCATATTAGTGCAGAGGCAAAAAATGGTAGTGAAGCACTAAATTTGATTAAAGAGCTTGAGCCTGATGTGGCTTTTCTAGATATTAAAATGCCGGGATTAAGCGGAATAAATGTTGCTCATTATGCTAATAATAGCTGTCGAATTGTTTTTATTACCGCTTACAATGAATACGCTATCAAAGCATTTGAATTAGAGGCGGTTGATTATTTATTAAAACCACTTGAAAAATCTCGTTTAACAAAAACCATTTCACGCCTTAAACAGCAATTAATGCAAAAAAATACGATAAAACAAGACTGGTCGCGTATTTTTGACCAATTAAACACGACGGCAGTCAGTAGCGAAAATTATATACGATGGATTAAGGCGTCTAAACAAGGAAAAGTTTTTGTAATTTCAATCGAAGATGTTTGTTATTTTAAAGCAGGGGATAAATACACTCGCGTTGTAACACAAACTAAAGAATGGCTCATAAAAAAAACCCTCAAAGAACTTGAATGTGAGCTGGATCCCAATGTTTTTTGGCGTATTCATCGAGCCGCTATCGTAAATATGTCATTTGTCGTCAGCGCATCACGTACCATTGACGGTCGCTATAAACTACAACTCATGAATCAAAAAACCTCGCTCACCGTGAGTAGAGCATATGCACTTCAGTTTAAACAAATGTAAACTCTATCGTTTTTAAATTGGTTTTGCATGCCAAGTCTCTATTTTTTACAATCATGTCGGCAATCGAAGGTATTGATCTACTTGTTTAAGTTGCGATGGTTTATTGAGATAGGGAATAACGCCTAGCAGGGGCGGTGTTAATCTACATTTCAGATCCGCTATGTTTTCTTGTTGATACGCCTCATCCGGGTTAACGAGATTGGCAATCCAACCGAACAATGGCAAACCTGATTTTTCTATGGATTCAACAGTAAGCAATGCATGGTTTAGACAACCCAGTTTAATACTCACAACAACAACGACAGGTAAGGCCAATAATACGGCTAAATCCGATAGTTTTTCGGATGCATTGAGCGGTACATGCCAACCTCCTGCACCTTCAACCACGACGATATCTGATTGTTGCACCAACCTTTTATAGCAGTTCAGAATGTGCGCAGTCGACATCGTGATCTTTTGTTGCCTCGCTGCAATATGGGGGGCGATGGCCGGTGCAAAACAATAGGGATTAATTAATTCATAAGGCGCTTGTATTGAGCTTGCCGCGCTGAGTAATAGTGCATCTTCATTCCTTAATCCTTGCGCAGTTAATTTTGCACCCGCAGCAACAGGCTTCATTACGGCAATGCGATGTTGTGTTGTTGCCGTGAGTTTTTTAATAATGGCAATGGCGCAAAGTGTTTTTCCTACATCCGTATCGGTACCCGTTATGAACAAGCCCTTCATGTTGATTTTCGCTTGATACTATCAATAGATATTTTTGCAAAGCCGCTCGATTGTTTAGTTTTTTGTCGTTTATTTTTTGCTTTCCAGGCATGGCCATAAACCACTTCGTAGGTGCAGGGCAGTTTGCCATTTTTACGCATTGTTTCGTAAGCCGAAATCATGGTTTTGAGCTGACCTTTCCCGGTCAGTCCTTTTGCACGACCTGCTGTCACATTATGTGCGCCGAGCACTTTTAGTTCCCGCATAAGCTGCATAACGTCGGCGTAGGTTAGGGTGATATGCTCAACGTCCATAACAGGGTCAGCAAAGCCCGCGCGAATCAATGCATCGCCAATATCATGCATGTCAATAAAAGCATTGACATGATTATAGTCATCAGCTTGTTTCCAGGCCAGTCGCAGCTCTTTTAAAGTATCAGGGCCAAAGCTTGAAAACATAAATAAACCACCTGGTTTAAGGCAACGATGAGTATCTCTAAAGCTGGCTGCTAAATTTTGGCACCATTGCAAAGTGAGATTGGAAAAAACTAAGTCTTGGCTTTGTGTTGCGATCGGAATATGTTCGGCATCAGCACACAACCACAGGGATTTTTTACGCCATCGTTGCAGCCACGAATACGGTTTACGTGCCTCTTGTAACATGTTAAATGCCATATCCAAAGCGATAATCTGTGCTTTGGGGAAGCGCTTTTCTAGGCGACGCAAGCCATCACCCGTACCGCAACCCAGATCTAGTATCGCTGTGGGTTGTTGGCGAATAAAACCGAGTCGTTCAGCCATTCTGTGGCCGATTTCTCTTTGTAAAACGGCCACTTTATCATAGTCTTTTGCAGACCGATTGAAAGCCACTTTTACTTGTTTTTTATCGATTTCAAAAGGCGCGTGAAGCGGGTTATTCATGTCAAAAAGTCCGTAAGCGTGCTCAAAAATAAAGGGCTATTGTGCAAAAAGGGTAAATGTCCTGCGTTATCAAAAATGCAAAGCTGTGCATCCATAATATGGTCATGTAAATAATGACCTGCTTGTACGGAAACCAAGGGATCATTACGACCATGAATGATTAAACAAGGACTGGATATGGCTTTTAGTTGTTTTCGAAAATTACACTTTTCTAGTAATATCAAACCCTCGTTGAGTCCTTTCAAGTTGGCGTGAGGAGCCTTGTTTTTAATTTCAACGAGTATTTTTTTAATATTTTTTTGCTTGCTGTCTCCGCGAGTTTGCAAGGCCATAAATTGAGCCAAGGCCAGTGTGAAATCAATATGAAATTTTTTTTTAAAACTTCCAAATACCTCGCTGTTCATACCGTAACTCCAATGGTCAGAACAAACAAACTGAGGGGTACTGCCAATCAAAATCAGATTATTAACCCGCGCGGGATGATGAATGGCCATTGCCGTTGCAATCATGCCACCCAGAGACCAGCCCAGATAATGTGCAGATTGGGGGAGTTGATGTGCCAGCGCAGCGCAGTAACCCGTTATGCTTAGAGGTTCACTGTGAGGTCGACTATGGCCATGTCCGGGTAAATCAACCAAATGGATACGCCAATGACGGCTCAATTCAGCAATCAAAGGCTGCCAGACCTGGCTTGAAAATGCCCAGCCATGTAACAAGACCAAATCGGAGCCTTGGCCTTGGGTTATCACGTTTAGTGTCATAACAACGGTACGAGCGTATCGAACAAGCGATCAATATCCTCTCGACTGTGCTCTGTGCAGAGCGTAATACGTAAACGCGCGCTTCCTTTGGCAACGGTTGGTGGGCGAATGGCGGTAATCACGATACCCTGTTGTTGTAATTTTTGGCTAATCTCTAATGCTTTTATTGACGGCCCTACAATCAGCGGTTGAATCGGGGTCAGGCTATTACCGATTGCAATCTCTAATTGAGACGCACATGCTCTAAAATAAGCAATATTTTCATTCAACTGAGATCGTCGCCAGGCTTCGTCTCGCAACAAGTCCAGGCTGGTTAAGGTCGCATAGGCCACAGCGGGAGGCAGTGCGGTGGTATAAATATAGGTTCGTGCACGCTGTATCAAAGTTTCAATCAACGTTTCAGAGCCAGCAACAAAGGCACCAAATGTACCGCACGCTTTACCCAAGGTTCCCATGAGCAGAGGAACCTCATCGTGCGATAAATTCAGTTCTGAGAGGGTACCGGCGCCTTGCTGACCACGTAAACCAAAGCCATGTGCATCATCAACCATGAACAGGGCGTGATGTTTTCGGCTCAGCTTCGCGAGCTCTCTTAACGGTGCAATATCGCCATCCATGCTGAAAATGGTATCCGTTGCGACGAGGCAGCTTTTATCACCACTGTGACTACTTTGTTTGGTCAGGTGAGAGGCAACAGCGGCCACGTCGTTATGCGAATAACGCGTCAGACGAGCACCGGTTAAACGCGCACCATCGATTAGAGAGGCATGGTTTAAGCGATCTTCCAAGAGGGTTTGCCCACGCTGTACAAATGCAGATAATACGCCCAGATTAGCCATGTAGCCAGTAGAAAAGAGCAAGGCACGAGGACGCTGTGTTAGCTCTGCCAAACGCAACTCCAGATCATGATGCGGTTTGAAATGTCCACTGACCAGATGTGCCGAACCACTGCCCACACCATATCGTGATGCCCCTTTTTGCAGGGCTTTGATTAAGGTTGGGTGGTTGGCCAAGCCCAGATAATCGTTGCTACAAAATGAAAGCATAGCACGACCATTGATTTGTACAACAGTCGCTTGGGGTGAGGTTATGACTTGGCGGCGACGATAGAGGCTATCTGCTTTTAAACGAACCAGTTCTGTTTCTAAGGTTGAAGCGTTCACCCGGTCGCGATTTTTACTGTCGTGTGGGCGTCTCGGCGTTGCTGAGTTTCGCCGCGAATACTAAGATTCAAGTCGGCTAACATTTTCAAGTCGTCGTTCACCGAGCGACCCTTGGTGGTGAGATAATCGCCAATCATGATACCGGATGCACCCGCAAAAAAGATCATCGATTGCATATCCCCTAAGAATTGACGCCCTCCAGCAATTCTGATTTCAGCTTGTGGCAGCATATAACGGAACACCGCAATGGTTTGCAAAATTTCCATTGCCGTCATCGTTTTTTGGGTGCCCATAGGCGTACCTTCTTGTGGGTTTAAAAAATTGAGTGGTACGGACTTAACGTTGAGCTTGCGCAAGGTGTCGGCCAGTTCAATACGTTGATCCAATGATTCGCCCATACCCAAAATTCCACCGGCACAAACACGCAAGCCCGCATCGCTGGCATGTTGTATGGTGTCAATATTGTCTTGATAATTATGCGTGGTGCAGACCTGATCAAAAAAACTCTCCGCACATTCCAAATTATGATGGTAATTTTCCAACCCCATCTCTTTTAAAGAAGTCGCACTGTCTTTGCTTAATACACCGAGGCTAGCGCAACGGCCAATGTCTGACACGTCGTTAAGCTCGCCCAGATAAGCTTTTAATTGACCTGCTTCTTTAGCCGAACGTATTCCCCAACCTTTAGAGACAATACCGAAATCACTCGCCCCCCATTCACGTGCCTGTTTGGCTTGCGCCGAAAGTTCGTCAGTAGAAATATAATTATAAACAGGCGCTGCTGTTTTATGATGACCACTTTGCGCACAAAATGAACAGTCTTCTGAACAATTACCAGAACGAACATTGGATATAGCGCACACTTCAATTTCTTGGCCACGAAATGTTTTGCGAATTCGATCTGCACCCGCCATCAACCAAGGAATGTAGTCTGCATCAAGACCGATGAGCCAACGTCCTTCGGCGGAAGTTATTTCACTTTCTTTTATAACCTTATCAATTATATTATTTAAACGTACGTAAATCGCATTATCCATGAATGCCCTCGATTGACTGATGTTAAAATACTGTCGTGCTTTGAAACTCATCTTAACCTTCCTAAACTGCCTGTCAACTCTTGAGGTGTCAATATTGAACGGTTGGTTAAAAAATATACAATACAGGCCGCTCAAAAGGCGGTGCGTCCTTTGCTCTGGCTCACATAATGCTAAGGTGGATCTCTGTCCGGCTTGCTTAGCAGGTTTGACCTGGCTGAATGGTGCTCAATGCAAAGGCTGTGCATTACCTGTACCTGAGAATATAGAACTCTGTGGCCGCTGCCTTAACAAGACACCGTTTTATGATAAAACGCAGGCTGTTTTTGAGTATAAAAATGAAGTAGAGTGGTTAATTCAACAGTTAAAATTCAAGAGCAAACTCATTCCCGGACATATCCTGAGCCAACTTATAGCGGATCGACTGGCCGAGCGACTGAAGTCATCCTGTATCGAACTCATCATCCCGGTTCCTTTGCATGTCAAGCGAATACGCGAGAGAGGCTTCAATCAAAGCGTTGAGCTGTTTGCTCATTTAGCCCAACGCTTAGCGCTCCCGATGGATGTGAGAAGTTGTCAACGCAAAACTTTCACCGAACAACAGAGTGGCCTGAATCGTCAGCAAAGAGATAAAAATATCAAGAACGCATTTTATTTTCAGAGGCGCATCGACGCAAAAAATATTGCTATTGTTGATGATGTTATGACGACAGGAAGCACGGTAAATGAATTAGCGCGTGTGCTAAAAGCTCAAGGAGCAGATCATGTCGAAGTTTGGGTCTGCGCTAGAACACCACGGTGATAGCTTCTATAGTAGCTCAGATTTGATTTTCTAAAACTGGGTACACTGAACAACAAACCCTGCTTCGGCAAGCCCTTTCTTTGACCCACTTATTAT
>CAYQVF010000068.1:0-16924 GCA_964421045.1 uncultured Chromatiaceae bacterium | reverse complement strand
TATCTTCACGCTCTTTAAATGAACCGATTTTGTCGCGCACAATGCATTTTAAATAATGTGCAAAACGACAGGTTGCAAACAGGTAAGGCAGACGTGCTGCAAGCCGGGCATTGGCCGTGGCTTCAGGATCATCATATTCAACTGGACTTTGTAGTGATTCCGCACCAATAAATGCAGCAAAATCCGAATTTTTGCGATGAATCAAGGGCATGAAACCATTTTTTGCCAACTCGGCTTCACGTCGGTCACTGATTGCAATTTCGGTTGGGCATTTCATGTCAACACCGCCATCGTCGGTCGGAAACATATGCGCCGGTAAGCCTTCTACTGCACCACCGGACTCGATACCCCGAATGCGTGAACACCAACCAAATTCTTTAAAAGAACGATTAATATTCACCGCCATGGTATAGGCCGAGTTGGACCAGGTGTAATGACTGGAATCGGCACCTTCTGTCTCTTCTTCAAAATCAAATTCTTCGACCGGGTCTGTTTTCGCGCCGTAAGGTAGGCGGGATAAAAACCGAGGCATCGCCAAGCCAATATAACGAGCGTCGTCAGATTCTCTAAGTGAACGCCATGCTGCATATTCAGGGGTCGTAAAAATTTTGGTCAGATCCCTCGGATTGGTTAACTCTTGCCAAGAGTCCATCTGCATGACAGCGGGCGCGGCACCGGCAATAAATGGGGCATGAGCCGCCGCAGAAATTTTTGCCATGCTGTTGAGCAATTCGACATCAGGCGGGCTATGATCAAAATGGTAATCGCCAACGATACAACCATAAGGTTCGCCCCCAAACTGGCCATATTCTTCTTCATACATTTTTTTGAATATCGGGCTTTGATCCCAGGCGGTACCTTTGTATTGCTTCAGCGTTTTCCCCAGCTCTTTTTTGGAGATATTCATGACCCGAACTTTGAGCATTTCATCGGACTCAGTATTATTCACGAGATAGTGCAAACCCCGCCATGCGCCTTCCAGTTTTTGGAAATCTTCATGATGAATAATAAGGTTAATCTGATCCGTCAATTTTTTATCAATTTCAGCAATAATAGCGCTGATGGTGTTCACCGCTTCATCCGATACCAATGCGGTGTCTTTAATCACATATTCCGCTAAGGTGGCAACGGCATTTTCAACCCCTTCTTTGGCTCGGTCTGATTTGGGTTTGAACTGTTTTTGTAACAGATCGCCAAAAATATCGGGTTCCAACCCTTCAGTATGCTCTTTTTGAACCCTTGATTGTTCTAATTTAGCCATTTTTATGGCTCCTTTTTGGTTGCTGTTTCATCTGTTGGTTTCGCCGCTGAAACCAGAGATTGCATTAATGCAGGGTCGTTGATCGCTTTTGCAATCAGCTCTTCGGCACCGGCTTTGCCATCCATATAGGTTACCAGGTTAGCGAGCTGAGAACGCGCTTCTAACAACTTCTTCAAGGGTTCGACTTTTCTTGCTACCGCAGCGGGAGAGAAATCTTCCATGCTTTCAAAGGAGATGTCGATGCTCAGGTTACCTTCCCCCGTGACGGTGTTGGGTACAGAAAAGGCAGCACGAGGTTTCATTGCTTTTAGTCGCCCATCAAAATTATCAACATCAATTTCCAACGCCTTGCGATCGACGACCGCCTCCAAAGGCTCTTTAGGTTTGCCTGATAAGTCGGCCATTACCCCCATTACAAATGGGACTTGCACTTTTTTTTCAGAGCCATAGACTTCAACATCGTACTCAATTTGTACTCGCGGCGCTCTATTGCGCGCTATAAATTTTTGGCTACTCGATTTTGCCATGGTTCGTTTCCTCCTGAACTAAAATTCAACTTTGTTATAAGGTTACATGCAATCAGGTCGTGCGTAAATCATTTTTTTTTCTCATCAACCCCCATGATTTTTTCTACTTGTGGAATCCCATCCGATGCGAGATTTTTTATCAGCTCCATAAAGTCCATAGAAACGAGCCGCTTAACTCGCTGTAGCAGCAATGGTACAGGGCTTGAGGGTTCATTACGGGCGTAGTAATCACAAATCTTGTCCAATACTCTAATGACATCAACACGACTGTTAATTTCACCACCCAAACTGACTGCTGAACGCGCCGATGCAGTTGATGTGTCACCGACCTCAAGCTCATCTGTTATCCCACGTCGTGATAGTTCTTTGTCCAGTAGGGATTGAGCCTGGGTCAGTTCTGTGGATAACTCATTTAATTGCGACGCGCTCTCCGCCCCCACTAAATCGGTTAAGCATTTTCTTATTTTTTTAATTGAAAGCAAGGCACTATTAATCGCATTCGCATTTTTTTGCAGTTCGCTCAGCTCACAATCCATGAGTGCGCCATCAATAATAGCTTGCGTTGGCGGCGCTTCTGTCTCTTTTGGTAATGTAATTTTGCCCGCAGCAATATCCATATCTCTTAAACTAAAGACCCCGATACCTTGCGCAGACAGTAAAGGCGAGCGTCTTAATGACTGGACTATAGTTTGAGAATCGCTTAATGCGTTAATCGCATTAATTCTGCTGAGGGGATCAAAATTATCATCCGCATCAAGTTGCGGATGTACGCTGTCCCAATAGTGTTCTACATAACCCTGAATGAGTAACAAGGCCTTCGCACATCCTGGAAAACCTTCAGTACAAACAAGTGCATGTGCAAAATAAGTAACCGCTATACGCACGTCCTTAGTGCGCAATAAAATCTCTGTCGCCAGGGTCTGTACCTGGTTCCAGTCGGGCGCTTCGGCGGGAACAAAGGTATCACCAAATTCTTGCACTGGCTTAACTGCGGCGGTACTTTCAAGTGTCTGTAAAGCAGAGTCATATTCAAGATTTTCACCACACGGGGCTTCTTCGGATAAGGGCTCCAGCAGTTTTTCAATATTGATCGCTTGCATTTTAACTCCTTGCTATTTCTGCTGTTGAAAGCCCAACGGTTATTACAGTCACATTGTCTTGCGCCCCTCTTGCCAACGAAAGCTCAATCAACTGCTGGGTTATCTCCAGGGTATTATCGCCTTGCATCAATTTGGCAATTTCGCAATCTTCCATTTCTTTATTCAGTCCATCGCTACAGAGCAAAAAGCGATCCCCTTCTTTGAGCTCCATATAGCCGACATCCAGTTCAAGCTCACTGTTAGCACCCACCGCTCGGGTAACAATATTTGATAGTTGATTATTCTTGCCAACGTTAACACCTTCATGAGCAAACTGCGCCATGGCCTCATAACTGTGGTCTTTTGTTAGTTGTTGCAATTCATTATCGCGGCTCAGATAAACCCGGCTGTCTCCTGCCCATACAAAGGCAGCACGTTGCTCCAGTATCATCAAAACAACAACGGTACATCCAATAATAGAGACCGCTTGCTCTTGTGCTCGCACCAGTAATTTTTGGTGTACCGATTGCAGACGCTGTTTTACGTTATCGACAAATTCATTGAGTGTGTCAGGCCGCTCAATATAGCTTAAGTCATCCACAGTCATACTGCTTGCTAATTGACCTGCCGTATGACCGCCCATGCCATCTGCGACAACCCATAACCCCTGTTCGGGAAGATCAAGACAAGCATCTTCATTCGTTAAGCGAACTTTACCTTCATGGCTAATCGCGCTTGAGTGGTAATTAAATAGAGATTTTGCTTGCTGATTTTTAACAAGATTATCGCCATAAATGAGCAAAGCCTCTAAATTATCATTTAAACTGCATTCAGGATTTTCCTCTTGTATCGCGATTGAAGATGGGGACGAAGGAATTGAAAATGAGCTTGATAATGGCCATTCTTCCCAGCCCGCCTCTACCCACAAACCATTCATTAATGAGCTAAAACTATCAGCCGACGGAAGACCGGAAGAGACCAAAAAACTCGGCGTAACCTGCTCTGATCCCTCACTCCACCAAAGGCTATAGGTACTAAAGCGTGCGGCTAACATTTGCCTCGATAACTCAGAACAAGTCAGCACTGCTGCATCAACATCGGCTAAAGGCAAGCGCCAAAGAGGCCCCAGACCTAAAATGCCTGGTGATTTTTTTTCTGCGTGATAGCGACTTTTGTGTTCATCGAAATGGCCGCTTAGCTGTTCAACCTTTCTTTCAAATTCGTCGAGATCAGGCCGCTGTTCATCCAGCAGACTCAGCATTAACGCCTCCGTTTCAACAAACCATTGTGCCTGATCAGACATGAGATTAAAGGGGTTAAATTTTGCCGGTAATGAACAAGCCATTGTCAATGGAAAATAACGTCCGACCTTATCAACGCTAGGCATCATCACACCAGCCCAACCGTGTTGACCGCAAAGACCCGGAGAGAGGTAATAGCGCCAGAGTGGACTGGTTAAATAGGTATCCAGCCATTGATCCATTAAGCGGTTCCGACTACTGGCAATCGAAATTTGTAGCCAGGCGTCCCACGGATCAATAAACTCACGAGATAAACAGTGATGGACAAAGTCACCCCGACCTGGAATCTTGCCGTAATAACCCGTTTGAAATACGCTCTCAGTTTGTACCCTATCCAACGCTCTGGCTCTCATCTCTTGTTATAATTTTTCAGGACAACGAAATTTCGCCAGCTCTTGCAAACGAAATGGGTTGTGTGTACTGCTCGCATGGAGTTCATAACGAGCCTTACGTCCGCCGATATTAAAGGTAATATCATAGCGTTCTGGCATGGATGTCAATTGAATGTTGGCGCGGTCTAGTACTCGAAACCAGGCCCAGGATCCCGACTCTCGCACACTGGAAACAACCCCCTTAAGTTCAGGTAAAAATTGCAATCGAACTTGACTTGTACCACCAGGGCCGGGCCACTGTAATGGCGTCAATCTCACCGGACCATGACTATAAGTCACTTTCTGTCCATCCAGATTCAGAAAAAAACGGGTGATTTCTTTATCCATATTGATGGGTCTAAGCTCAAAGTGAATGCTCAGACCCTTTTCTGTACCCTGAAAAAAAGTTTCCCTTATTACTGTTGCACGCCTGAACTGTTCCAGTGCTTCAGGGTTGATACCCCTTGCCGCACCACGCCACTGCCAAGGTACGGTTGTAGTGTCGACAAACCCAGCCAGGTAATCGTTATAAAAACTGTCCATAACCCCTTCCGGGCCAAAAAATTGAATAAAATCATCGAATGTAATTTCTTGTGAAGCTTTACTCACCACCGGGTAACGTTGGCTGATGGCGCGGCGACAAAAAGGCAGTGGTTTCATTTGCCACATGGCGTTAAGATGCTGGCGTGCACCACCAATAATCAGACTTCTACTTCTGTCTGCCGCAGTCATAATTAAACGCCTAAGCAGTTTGGGTTGCCGATTCGCGGTAATGCGTAGCTTTTTCACAATGCTGTTCAAATCATTATTACCTTTAACCGCATCCATGGCCGCTTGACCTCGTTCTGTAGCACTCGCAATTGAGTCGAGATATACATAGAGCTCATTAAGCTCTAAAAAAACTTCATTAATCGGCATATCCCCGCTTTCAGGGGCGGTAACAAGCTTGTTTAAAGAGGCAAAATGATCTTCTACAACTTGACCGGGCATTTCTTTGGTCTCATTTAAAATAGCTTTCACGTCATTCACGCCAATGACACTCGTGAGTCTGTTTTTAAGAGAACTCAGTGCGCCAATCGAACCAGCACGCTTAGCCGCTTCCTCCATCAAAGCCGAATTTCCTGCCACAGTACGCGTTAGCGAAGTCTCTTTTGCAACGGCTGACAAGAGTTGGCGGAGAGGCGAGGTGCTCCCTGACAGAACGTTAAGAATGTCTGCACCTCGACTTATGTTGGTGATAGGAGCAAGTTGAATGTCACTTAACAAAGCTTCCCAACGGGCAATATATTCCTCCTGATAAAGTTGACGAACTTCTATATCAAGTAATGCCTGCGCATCTTTTGTTAATTTTTTTCCATCATCGACGACCCAACGTTCCGCTGCCATTTCAGTACTTAAACTCCGACTTTGAGGAAGCAAAAGTTCGTGAAAACCGGCGTAGGTAAAAAACCCTTCGATCTCGCCATTGAGAGGTCTGCCATTGCGACGTAAAAGCGCTATGGAGGTCTCGGCTCCACCCGCTTCTATAATTCGAAAAGAAGGAATATCACTGTCAAGATTGGCTCGTTTCAGGCGGCCATAGAGTCGTTTTGCAAGTGGCATTCGTTTCAACGTCTGGCGAACATCAGCAATTAATTGTTCATCAAGTGCCACAGGTAACACCGGTACACCCGCAGCAAGCAAGGTTTCCAGATGGGTATTCAATTGTTCCATCTGTTCTTCAGTCAAATGTTGAGATTGGTTTTGATCCCAGTCCAGAGACACCCAGGCCGAAATTGTTTCAGCGTCAAACCGGGTTTGCTCCTTCAACATGAGATAGACCTTGAGTGCCTCAAACAAGTAGTCAGGATTGCTCACTCTCGATTTTAACTGTTCTTCAAGTCGCAAGATCAAGCGGGGTAAAAAAAGAGTATTGAGGAGACGTTGATACGTCGCTCGCGACTTGGTGCCTAATTGTTCCTTTTGAGACAGCCCGAAACCCATAGACCAAGCTGTGCCTTTTTCGTCCGTATTCAGACCACTCGCCATCGCTCTAATGCTGTTTAGTGGTGGAAGAACCGTCAATAAATCCCGATGAGCCGCAGTCAGTGCCTTGACGTTCACCTGAGCCTCATCTACCTGCTTGGCCATGTTTTCGACGTAACTCTGATTTTGACTATAACTGACAAGCCAAACGACAAGGCACAGTGCAGTTAATCCCGCAGCAGCAACGTACGCACCATTTTGTAACCAGACTCGATGCCGCTCTAAGCGACGATTCGTTCCCGCAATTTGCGCCTCGGGGATGACTACTTTTTTAAGTAAATCAGTAATGAAATAAGCTCTATTTTGCCCTCCAAATGAAGGCAAAGCTTGCTGGTTTAAACCAAAGCTACGTGCCAGGCTGCCCATCACCTGATCAATTGGAGTCCCCTCTTGTGTACCACTGGTAAAATACACACCTCGTAACATGACAGATTCATCAAAACGATTGGGGCGGAAAATATCTTTCAAAAATAAGTCTAATGTATCCTTGACTGCCGCGAGCTGCTGCGGAAAACCATACATCAACGTACGACGACGAATATCCCGTTCTTGACTTAAACGTCCAACTAACCGTTCATTAATACGCTGCAACAAGCCCTCAAATTCACGCCCAATATTTTCCACGGCCGAACCAACCGTCTGTTCTTCCAGAGGAAAGGTCATACCCCAGACTTGAGCTCGTTCTTCCCGCCCCAAGTCATCAAAAAACTCGGTGAATCCTGCGATTAAATCGCACTTTGTCAACAAAAAATAAACAGGGAAACGCATACCAAAATGTTGATACAGTTCGTGTATACGTTTTTTAATCGCAGTCACATGAAATTTGCGCTCGTATTCATTTCGAACCATTAAATCTGAGATACTCAGTGCAACCAAAACACCATTGATCGGTCGACGAGGACGATATTTTTTCAGTAAATCAAGAAAACCTGTCCAGGCCGTACTGTCGACTTCAGCCTGGCTATCCTGAGTAACGTAACGCCCGGCCGTGTCAAGCAACACCGCCGTGTCACTAAACCACCAGTCACAATTGCGAGTTCCTCCCAGACCATGAATAGCGGGACTACCCAACCGATCGGCCAATGGAAATTCCAGCCCCGAATTAGCCAAAGCGGTCGTTTTTCCTGAGCCTGGAGGACCGATGATGACATACCAGGGCAGATCGTAAAGATTTTCGATTTTTCGCCCTGCACCTCGACGCGACTGAGTGAGTATGGCAATAGCTTCTTCAAAACGTTTTTTAAGTTGTGCAACTTCTTCTGCGCCATAATCGGGTTCATTGTCAGCAACAGATTGGCTAATGCCTTCTGTTAAATGCCGATCGCCTAGAACAGATTTAATTTTATTAAAAACTAATCGAGCAACCCATATCACAATCACTATGGCGATAACAATCCAGCGAACAAATTCGCTCTCAAGCGGCACATAGTCAGCAAACGCAAACAACGGTCCAACGTACCAAATGAGAAGAGAGAGCGCGATGATCCCTAACAAAGAAATCACCCAGCGTTGGGCGAAAAAACGAAACATTTTCCTCATACGACTACCCTTTTCATTCTTCGCCAACCCGCAGCAAAGTAATCTCTACACGACGATTACGTGCCTTGTTTTCAGGACTGTCGTTAGTCACCAAGGGTTGAGTATCAGCAAAACCCTCGGCGATCACGCGCTGCGGTACACTTACATTTGCTTTCATCAACGTGGCGACAGCTTCGGCTCGTTGCTGTGATAAATCCCAGTTGCTGGGAAATTTCAAACGTAAGCTACCTCTAATGGGGTCGTTATCGGTATGACCCGCAACCAGAACGGAGCCAGATAACCGCTCCAGAACCTCTCGCGCAATTTTTTCGACTAAGGGGATTCGTTGCCCGATCAGAGCCGCGCTCGCGGGGGCGAATAAACCTTCTCCTCGTATGACAATCGAGATTTTATTCACTGACTCCGTAACATCAACCAAGCCTTGATCTATCTCCGATGCCAAAACACGTGTAATTGAAAAGCCGGGAGAGGGCTTCGGTGCTGCCGCTGCTCGCTCAATAACAAGCGGTATATCCCTGCCAAGCAGTTGCAGCTTTTCCATAACAGGATCTGAATAAGTGCCTAAACGCAGACTAAAACCAAACCAAAGCAGTAGCAACGCAGCCGCTGCGACGGTACTGACAACCCACAAAGGAACATAACGAGCCAAGGTATTACGTTTATCTTCCAGACCCCGCCAATGAGGTGACAGATCACGTTCCATTTCACCTCGTTGTTGACGCAAAACATTCAGCAATTGGTATTGTATGTCCTCGATCTGGCCAACGCCACCAGACTGGACTCGATACATTCCTTTAAAACCCAGTGCCAGACAAACATAGATTAATTCCAGTAAAGCCAGATTGTGAGATGGCTCTTGCAATAATTTATCCAGAATTTTAAAAAATTTTTCGCCGCCTCCCACCTCGTTGTGAAACTTGCTCAGTAATGTCTGTTGACTCCAGGTACTCTGACTTCCCCAAGGTGTACTCAATACAATTTCATCCATAAAAGTACAAAGCAGATAGCGTGCAGTCAAGATAACTTCAGGCGTTGCACCCTGGGTGCGTGCATTATTTTCAAAATTAGTAAGCTCCCGTGCGACAAGATTATGTAACATGTCGGAATCAGGATGGCTTAATGTGTCGCGCAATTGCCCCGCAGTTAACAATAAAACATTGGCAGCACTGACTAATGAATTAAGCCCTTGAGAACCCACTACGTTGGTTACTGTTTGATTATATTTTGAAGGTGGAACTGAATGTGATGGCTGACGCGGAGAGGGTGCTCGATGTCCGCCTCCAGGACGCGGCAAGACGACCGTTCTGCCATCGGCATTTTGAGCAGAAAAAGGATCATGATCGCTCATCCTTTTCCACCTCCTTTAATCGCCCAGAATTCCATAACGATGCCCGGAAATTCGCCACTGAGATGGAGCGCCATCGCGCCGCTGAGCTTTAATTTATCCCAATACTCGTTGCTTTTTTCCAGCTCAAAATAGATTGAGTTCGCATGGTAAGGAATCTGGCGGGGCGCAATGGGAAGTGGATGAACTTTAATGCCTTGCAACTGAACGTTAACCAACTCACTGATCTGCTCAACAGAACCAATTTTGACCCGACTCGGGAAATCATTGCGCAGTATTTCGTTCGACATATCGGCGCTGACGACAAGCACAAAACTGGCGTGATCCAGCAGGGTGTTATCACCAATATTTCCGACGTGAATGCCATAACGTTTTTCTTCCAGAGGAATGGGAATAGCCGTTTGTTCCAGCACGGTCGTCAAGGCTTGGCGCACATCTTCCATAACGGGTGTGAAGGTCGCTTCAAGATCATAATGTTGATAGGCAGGAAAATTCGCCGTTTGACGGCTACCCCGAGTAAATGTAGCTAATTCACCTGCCAAAGCGACCAGGTCACGGTAAAGCGACTCAGGATGAAGCACCTTCATTGTTACATAGTGCGCAAAAACCGGACTATAACGATTAACGACTTGTAGAAAAAGATAGTCAGAAATTTCCGCCGCCCCGCCTCGCCCAGAGAGGGAAATTCTGCTTGCCAATGCTTCAACTCGGTGCTTTAACAGCCCCGACAATTCATTAAGAAAACCGGCCAATACCGTCACCGCCTGACAATCCACCACAGGGGCAATAAAACTACCATCCAATACCAAGCTGCTATCCGCTTTACGTTCAACAATTTTTGCAATGGCAATCGTCGCATGATCATTCATCACCTCGCCCGTCAGCAGATAACTGAGCTTTAATTGCCCCATCTGAATGTCCGCAGCACCATTATCCGTCAAGGTCGTATCCAAAATATTGCTTTCACTTACTTCATTTCGAACCAGTCCGACATGGGTGCCCGCCACGTCAGCATCCAATACACCTTGGCGCTTAAAAGGCAGCGCAAGATAGACCACAGCATTGCGGACATCATCAGGAACGTCTAACGGCGCAGGAAAACAATCGTCTTCGGGAATGTTAAAGGGGGTTCCATCGGGAAAAATACCTCGCATTTCGGTAATAGAAAATTTACCGAGGGTGAGTAATTTTTGATCTATTTTAAGCGCAGACAAGCCCCAGCCATAAGCACCAAAGGCGGAGCAACGACCTTCAACAAAATTTTCGATATATCGAACTTGTTGTTGAAAGTGTTGTGGCCGAATAAACATCCCTTCCGACCAGATAACTTTGTTATTCCACGACATACAGCCATCCTACTGAGTAGTTACATTGACGTTTTCAAAAAAATACAACTTTATTTTGAGAATTGAAAATCGAAAAAATTTTATTTTTTTAATTTTTATTTATTATTATCGTTATTATTATTTTTTTTAATAAAATCTACTGACACCTTCCGGTCTATCACATCAACGTGTAATGTCCGACGACGTTTCAGAAAATCAAAAAAACACTTTTTAGGTACTTTGGTAACGACGCGCCATTGCGACTTTTCAATATCTCTAAACTCAGCAATAACAGCAACGTATTGTGCTTTTGGAGCCACACTGGTCGAAAAATAGTAATTTAGACCGGGGTGCAGTTCACGCTCTTCAACAAAAATCAAATCATCTCCTAATACTTTTTTACCTTTATCGTATAGCGAAAAAAAATCAGCCGCTTGAAAAGTTTTTATTTTTTTCAAATGATATATTTTAACCACAACAGGTGACGGTCTACCCTGGTGATCCGGGTTTACATTCGTTGCGACAGTAAAGTGACCCGTAAATGTGCGTGGTTTAGGCGTACTCGCACAACCAGACATAAACAAGGCCACTGCAATAACCCAAACGAATAAAATATAGCGCCATCTGTCAGTCATTAAATTATTCTCTAATTATTTTGCTTCTTTAAACCTGGCTCAATACTTTCCATCATCTGTACTTGATCTTCATATGCCTGTGTAAATCCTGTGCCTAAAAGATTTTGAAAATTATCCATAGCTTCTTTGCGAACTTCTTTATAAAATTCTTTGTAATGCTCCCAATATTTTGGGTCGTTAGAAAAAAAGAGCGTTCGTTTAGCCTCTCCAGCAAAACGCGCCTCTAGCATTTCAGGATCAAAGCGATGCAAAATATCTTGTAATGCGCCTTGCATTCCTGCCATCGTCGCCATCTGGTGCACCTTGATATCGTCAAACCCTTTTCTGACCGCATCTAACGCAGGTAAATAGCCTCGATCATTTTTTAGCAACATATTTTCAATGGCTTCATCAACACTAGCAGAAAATTTAAGCGGGTTATTTTCAACAGGTTGAATCATCGTCTGATCTACACGAAACGCACTCTTCATACTTGCGCGCACCATCAACCCCCCGATCAATCCTGAGATAGCCTCTCTTGTCAACAAACCAATTAACGTAGGTAAAGCATCAAGCAACTCAGGTGAAACCGCTTCTTTCTTAACCCCAAGAGCTTCTAAAAGTTGTTCATATTCTCCAGTAGAGACCGCAGCAGATCGAGCTGCGGTTGTGCTTGCCTGAGAAAGCTTTGTTTCTATTTTTGTTTCTATTAAAGGCTCTACGTCATCAGAACAAGACGGATCGGGATCGGATGGAACCTCTATTTTTACGGATTCAACACACTCATCACCGGCAGAACACACTACATTTTGTTCTGGTTTTTCTGGAATAGCGCTCTGGCTATTTTTAGCGTTTTGCTCCCAGTTTTCAGGAATCCGGGACGCAGCAGCGGCCTCATTCTCCGAGCGCTCATCGGGTATTTGTCCTTGTGCCCAGTTATCGGGTATTAACTTTTCAGATTCAGGCTCAATATCAGGGGGGGTAAAATATTCATCCAAAGCAGACGACTGATCCATTGCACCACGATATAAAACATTGGCCGCTTCAGCGTCACTTGTGCTTTGAGGTTTTGCCTCACTTTTGTCAAAAAAATCCAGCGGATCAAGTGCACTTGGCTTGCCTCCCATCGTCGAGATATTAGCGGCAGGTTCAAGAACAACGTCCTGTTCGACTTCAAGTTCTACTAAAATTTCATATCCACCAATATGAATATAATCACCATGGCTCAATTTCAGACTACGATCTCTGCCCACGGCTTCTTCATCATGATTGAGAAAGACACCATTGGTACTGGTATCGATTAGAAAATAGGCTCCATTTTCATACTCAATAGCGGCATGATGCGTTGAGATGTGACGCTGTGGATCAGGCAGCACCCAATCATTATCTCCCCCTCGACCAATAGTCGCACGTTTTGCACCAAAACATTTACGTATGGTTTGATCTTGCTTATCATGCACATTGGTAGCAACAAGAACTAAGTCCACGGTTTTCAACCCACCCCAGTAATAAACATCTCCGCCCCAAGCAGGCAGAGCCTTAACCTTAAAATTATAGCGCCCGAAATCAAAAATGTCGCACAATACCTCGAATTATTTAAATTAACGCTACAGGCTGTGGGTAAATAACCCCCAAGAGATTTAGAAATAATTCCTTAATCAGGCCCTCCCGTTAAAAATTTTCAGGCGTATTATAGCTTTAAATAATTAATAAGTGAACATAAAAGCCTATAATTAAAATAGAATTTCAAGAAGTAAGTCGCTTTATTCAATAGCATTTCCGAAAACACATTCACTAAACTTCAAATACAACCAGATGTTTTCAAGTATAAAATTTAAAAGTATAAAGGGAAGAAAAATCGTTTGAGCTTTTAACAATGAAAAAAATGTGCTATATTTAAACCCTCCTGACCGAATTCAAAATAACCGAAACATTAAACAGAGTTATGAGAATTCAATTTGAAAATACCTAGCTTTAAAAGCACCCAGGCCGAAGCCAAATCATCAGGTTTTGACCTACAATAAATCGGTTTAAAATAACAAGCTAAAAAAATGCGTAGCAACCTTTCGAAAAAAACCATCAAAAAAATAACACACTACGTTATAAAGGCGAAAAAATGTCGATAGCGAGTAGTGATGTTTTACCTGAGGGCTATCAACTTCACTGGTATAAAATCAAATCCATATTAGGCCGAGGCGGGTTTGGCATCACCTACCTTGCTTTAGATGAAAATTTAGACCAGCTCGTCGCCATCAAAGAATACCTGCCTACCGATGTCGCCTCGCGCAACTCTGATCAGACGGTTCACCCCTCTACCGGCGAAAAACATGAACTATACTGCTGGGGGCTAGAGCGTTTTTTAAAAGAAGGCAAGATATTAGCCAAATTCAAGCACCCTAACATTATTCGAGTTTTAAGCGTATTTGAAAAAAATAATACGGCCTATATGGTCATGGAATTTGAACAAGGCAAAGACCTCTCTACCCTCTCCAAAAAAGGGCGGTCGTTTGAAGAAGATGAGTTACTCCATTTGTTTATCTCTGTAATTGATGGTTTAACACAGGTGCATAACCATGGTTTTATTCATCGCGATATCAAACCCGCAAATATATACATCAGAGAGGCCGACAGCAGTGCTGTTCTGCTGGACTTTGGTGCTGCACGATTAGCCACTGAAAAAAAGACCCAGGCCTTCACCCGATTTATCACCTACGGTTACGCCCCGCTTGAGCAATACCAAGAAGGAAACAGCAAGCAAGGATCCTGGACGGACATCTACTCACTAGGAGCAACACTTTACTTCCTGATTACAGGACGCCTACCTCAAGA
This sequence comes from uncultured Chromatiaceae bacterium, assembly GCA_964421045.1. Taxonomy (GTDB): domain Bacteria; phylum Pseudomonadota; class Gammaproteobacteria; order JAADHS01; family JAADHS01; genus JAADHS01. The sequence goes on along the minus strand of CAYQVF010000068.1, from coordinate 2,708 downwards.
TGCTCTGCGACGAGGATCCGACCTTTATGACAGCGGTATAGACAGCTACGAACCACTCACCCAGATCGCCGCTGGAAAATATAGTGAAAATTTTTTGCTGGCAATAGATAATGCACTCATGTTTCGTATTCAGGAGCGGCCTGAAAATCTCCTGATATGGCGAGCCATGTTGCTCGGTGAAACCACACCGAACCCACTCCCGGAAAGCATGACGGCGACGCACTCGGAAAATGATAAAACCGTACTCTTTTCCGATCACAAGAAAAAACCGCAAAACCAGCCTGTCCTCTATCAAAGCGCTGACAGTGCTTTAGAAAATGATAAAACCGTATTCATGCCCCGCCGCAAAAAAAAACGGCCACAAAATCAGCTTGCGCTCTATCAAAGTCCTAAAATTGTTGATGCGCTTCCTGATTTTTCATTTTTGCCCTCGGCAAAAAAGCCCTGGATATTAGCCTCTATTGTAACGGGCATTGCAACTGTGATTATGGGGTTAACGCTGTTTTCAACAGAATCCACGTCCTCACCCCCTCAAAAAATCAGTCAACAAGAAGTCATTCATAACAACGAGCAGACAGAAAAAGCCCAACATATTGCAATGTTAATACGACAAGCTGAAGAAAGCTTTTTTGCCGAAAGGATCATTTCTCCGCTAGAAAGCAGTGCAACTTACCTTTATAAAAAAGTACTGGCTTTGGAACCCGCCAATCAAGAAGCCATAAACGGGATCAACAATATTCTGACTTACTACCGCACGCAAATAACAAAAAGTATCGCTGAACAAGAAGAAAACAAAGCCGACAAATACATCCAAATTATAGAAGCGATTGAACCTGGATCAATCATTGCCTTTAATATGCGATTAAAAATGCAAAATGCCAAACAGCAAAGAGAGCAAGAAAAAAACCTTGCTAATGAGCGGCAAAATCAAAAGAACAATGAAGAGCGAATAAAGCAAGTTGAGGCATTACTGATTGAAGCGGAGCGCTACTACTCATCCAGCAATATTTCTATACCCCGGGGCAAAAGCGCATTTGATAGCTACAAAAAAGTGTTGGAACTCGCCCCTTCCAATAAAAATGCATTACAAGGGATAGAAAAAATACTGTTTTTTTATGAGCGAAGATTCAATATATACCTTGCTGACAATGACGCCATAAACACGGCTCATATTGTTAATATTATGGAACGAATTGCTCCGAACGCAGCCGTAACGCAGCAACTGCGCACTGACCATATGTCGTACCAGAAAAAATTAATAGATAAAGAAAAATTAATAGACAAACAGGAATCCGCAGACAAAGAAGAACGGGGCGACGAAAAAAAACTCGTAGCCAAAAAGGAATTAACAGATAAAGAAAAAAATCTGGATGAAATTCAGCTTCGAAAAGCCATTAAATATAATAAAATACTGGAAAGCGACCCCACTAACAAAAGTGCACAGCAAGAAATAGAAAAAATAATATTTTTTTATGAGTTGAAATTTGAGAGATCTATCGCCAACAATGATGTAAAAAGCGCTTCGTCGACGATGACTATTCTGGAAAAAATTGCCCCGAATTCATCGGTAACCAAACGACTGCGTATTGAACATTCTCCCGTCACACCTCCCCCACAAAAGCAAACGATTGCCGCACTCGAAATCGAAAAAATAATAGGTTTTTATGAGACTAAATTTAATACCTATGTTGCCAACAACGACTTAAAAAATGCAGCTCAAATTGTTGATGTTATGGAAAAAATCTCTCCAAATTCATCCGTGATAAAACGAATGCGGACTGACGTTGCGCAAGCGCTCTCCTCACAATCTGTCTCACCTTAGCGACATAAAAATCAAATAAACCCGTAATTATTAGATGCGAAACAAGGCAAAATTTAGAGATAGGCTAATCTTAGACAGTAAATCTCTGTTTCTCCCTCTTAAATCTTTACAGCAATGATATAATATTTTTCTTATTTAAATAATTAGGGAACGTTAAGTGGATAGTGCATTGCAAAGTTTAAGCGAAGGTGATCTGGATGGGGTACTGGCTCAACTTAAAAAGCAGGTGCAAAAAAATCCGGCCAGCGCTAAAGAACGTATTTTTCTTTTCCAGCTCTTAGCAGTCTTAGGGGATTGGAATCGCGCCTTGACCCAATTAAATGTTGTGGGTGAACTGGACGATGCAGCCTTGGCGATGGTGCAGACTTATCGTGAGGCGCTGAACTGCGAAGTGCTGCGTGAAGGGGTGTTTGAGGGAACCCATACCCCACTTATTTTTGGCGAACCAGAACAGTGGATTGCAGAATTAATCGAAGCGCTAAAAGGCGTATCCGACGGTCAATACGAACACGCCCAAAAACTCTATACCCAAGCCTTTGCCACGGCGCCAGCAACAGCGGGAGAAATTAACGGCGAAGCCTTTAACTGGATTGCCGATGCAGACAGTCGTTTGGGGCCAGTTCTGGAAGCGGTCATCAATGGTCGCTATTATTGGGTGCCCTTTCATCGTATCGCCAAAATGCAGATCGATGCCCCTTGCGACTTACGGGATGTAGTTTGGATGCCTGCGCATTTCACCTGGGCAAACGGCGGCGAAAGTGTCGCCCTGATTCCGACTCGCTACGCCGGCTCTGAAAAGGCAGAGGACGCCCAACTCAAACTGGCGAAAAGAACAGACTGGTCGGCCTGTAGTGAAAACTTACATCTGGGTTTGGGTCAGCGCCTG
>CAYQVF010000067.1:0-17442 GCA_964421045.1 uncultured Chromatiaceae bacterium | reverse complement strand
AGGGGGTTCAGGGGGTTCAGGGGGTTCAGGGGGTTCAGGGGGTTCAGGGGGTTCAGGGGGTTCACAAAACACCGTTTCAGGAACACTTGATATAAATGACATACAGGTAGATAGCGGGCGTTATGTTGACATTTATAATGATGTAACCGCCACAACATCAGGCACAGCAATGATTTCACTAAGCTCATCATCAATCTCAGGCATTTTGGGTGGCGTATTTGAAGGGAACTTTGCTGACGGAGGGGAACTCATTGCCCTTAGCGGAGTAGAATTTAATGTGACTTCCGGTCAAACATTTTATATTATTGTCTTCGGAGATCCACATGAAACGGGAGATTACTTGCTAACACTGGAAAACCTGGAACTTCAATAAAACAGTTGCAGCAAGAGGTGTATCTGATGCACCTCTTGCGCAATTTTTATCCCCCCCCTGCTTTAAAACCGCTCTTTTTTATAGGCTCTATACGCATCATAAATCATCGCCAATAAAACTGGAAAATATTCTGTAGGTTTAACCCAGGCGGGCAATTGATAAGCCGCAAGATCTTCGCTACCTAAATTGATCCCCGAAAAGTAAGAAAGTAATAAAGTAAAAGACATCACCCAGGGCCAGAGATGATGATACATCGCCGCAAAAGGCAATAACCATATCAGATACCAAGGATTAATTACCGGGGAAAGCAGTATAAGTCCACCTATTAACAGATCAGCTCGAATATTGAACACCGACGTTCTGCGCAATCTATTGAAGCAATACACCATGAGACATAACAACAATATTGCGCCAACCATTTTTGCATAAATGCCCGACATAGCATAAGTAAGAACACTGTATATTGCCGCATTAAACTCCCAATCACGACCAAAGGCGAACAAACCTGACAACTCACTGTCATTAAATAAAAAGGGCATATAAAGTAAAACTATAGTCAGAAAAAAAATTACAAACTGCGCTCGCTTAAAGCGTAATAAAAAATAAATAGCAATGACCCAGGCGAATGGCTTACTACATACGCTTAACCCCAAACAAAGAGCACTCGTTTTTGGGTTTTTAGCAAAAAAATAAAAAGCAGCAACTAAAAACACCACGCCTAAAATATCAGGGTGAGCCGTAAATGCCACTTCTTTGATAATGAGTGGGTTCCATGCATACAGTAATAAAGACCGTGCATTAATCATTTTTGCTAAAATAAAAATCACCACCATATTGCAGACGCTGTATATAAGTTGTAAACCAAAGACATCTGCCGGAAATAGCCAATAAGAAAACCAAAAACTGTATTGCAGCAGTGGCGAATAAATCGTTTTTATATCAGGATAGTTAATTTGATTTAAATTAGCCTGCATCAGGCTAGGGATGGCGACATCAGAAAAATAAAAACTGGGCGCATGGCGATAGGGACTACCTAACTCAAAAAATGTGTACCCATCCCATAAGTAGCGAAAAAAATCATCTTCGAATAGAGGTATAGTAAAAATACCTATAGCATGAAATATAAAAGCAAAAAATATCACGCAGGAAATAGGCGGACAATATTTTTTTTTAATACAGTGAATAATAACAACGCCATACAGGGCAAATGCAACAGCAAATAAACCGATATAGCTTGTGATATTGAGCAACAGCGGGTGTTTTGAGTAAAAAAATAAAATGCTATACAACACAACACTTAAAACACCGAATATAATCAAACGGTTTTCTTGCTTGAACATCACGACGAACTGTGTCCATAAATGATTGATATCAATCAATTTAGAGGGTTTTTTTGACACTATTGGATTCCGCTAATGACTCTAACATTTTTCAATCAACCAATGTAGAATATGACCATCTCTGAGTTTTTTAATTAATAAACCAGTTTACTGGGAAACACAGTACTTTAAACCACACTCAATAAGGAATCTATTATGCGCTATGTAAAAACTTTCGCGATCAGCACACTCTTAATGATTTTCTCATATTCTGTCTTTGCATCCGGATCCGAGCATATGAGCAAATCTAATAATGCCGATAATGTCTACAACCAAGGTAAAACCATCGTACATAAGCAATTAATTTGTGAATCATGTCCGTTAGAAGCGGCGACATTAGATGAAAATACAGCCATGACCATTATTGAGGAACTGAAGACAAATGGTTCGGATTCATTGTCTGAGTCTCAAAAAGAATCCGTCATCGTTTATCTTGAAAAGCGCTTTAGCATGAAAATGAACTAACCTCGATCACTCTCAAGTCACGGTGTATAAAAATAAAATAGTTTCAGCGATTATACCTGCACAAAACGAGGAACAATCTATCGGCAAAGTGGTTTCTGAACTTCGTGCCGTGCAGGATGATTTAGACAATTTTATCTTTGATCATATTATCGTTTGCGATAATGCTTCAACCGACAACACCACAAAGGTAGCACAATCAGCAGGAGCACAGGTCGTGCTTGAGGCGCAACCCGGTTACGGAATCGCATGTTTAACGGCATTAGCCGCAATGCCAAAAAGTGATATCATCGTATTTATAGATGGCGACCATTCTTTCTACGCAACACAAAGCCTACCGTTGCTTGATGAAATTTGCCAAGGATATGAACTTGTTATTGGTTCACGCGCACTGGGAAAAGTCCAGCCAGGCGCATTAACGCTGCCTCAACGAATGGGCAATTGGCTGGCCGTAAAACTGATACGCTGGTTATGGCAGGCTCAAATATCAGATTTAGGACCCTTCCGTGCTATTTCGGCTCAAGCCCTGAACCAAATACAAATGCAAGATACTCGTTTTGGCTGGACAGTCGAAATGCAAGTCAAGGCGATTCAACTAAAACTGCCGATGACAGAAATTCCCGTCGACACACGCCCCCGGATAGGAAAATCAAAAATCAGCGGTACGATACGTGGCGTTATTGGAGCGGCATTAGGGATATTTGGGACTATTTTTAAATTATGGAAAACCGAACATCAGTCTGATTGAGTCACAATATTAGAATCGTCGTACAAGCGGTAACCAGATTAAACCTGTCTTCCAACGTCCAATCCTGTGGCCTTTTATCTTGTGTTATTCTCTTTTTCTAAACTCTGCATAAAAATTTGAAAGTATAAAAATCATTAAACAATGAGTAAAAAAATGGAATTATTTCAACTTAAGCTAAATTCATAATTTGTTAATTTGTGGTACGATGCGGCGTCAAAAACTTTTAGAGGGCTGAGCCATGCCAAAGTGTACTCTCTGTCAGTTTGCCAATCCAGATGATAATAAATTTTGTGGTCAATGCGGAGCTTCGCTAGAAAAAGACGCTATAGATTCGACGCCTACAATTCAAACATCTGATCATCAAACAAATACGGCAACACCAGATTCAGCTAAAAATATTTCTGCTGACAGGCGACAACTTACCGTCATGTTTTGTGATTTAGCAGATTCGTCACTGCCATCAGATGACCTCAATGCTGAAGAATGTCAAGATATCATTCGCCGCTACCAAGCAACATGCATTGAAGTGATAAACCATTTTGGTGGTCATCTTGCACCATGTTCAGGAGAGGGGATTTTAGCCTATTTCGGCTACCCAAAAGCCAATGAAGATGATGCACGACGCGCAGTTTATAGTGCTTTAAACTGTATTAAGGCGATCACTAAATTAGACAAGCCACTCCGCGATAAAACAAAGAAGCTGCATCTTCGTATCGGTATCCACACTGGCCTGGTTGTTATCGGTGAACTAGGAAAGGGATCGACGAAAGAACACCTGGTCGTAGGTCGTACACCCAACATAGCTATCAACTTGCAAAACCTCGCAGACTCAAACCAGCTATTAATTACCTCCAGCACCTATCATTTAGTACATCGTTTTTTCAAAGTAAGCGCTCAGGGACAAAAAACACTACGAAACATATCTAACCCCATTGATGTCTATCATGTGATTCAAAAAATTAATGCAACTGATCGCAATGAAGCTATTGAAAAACAAAACAAGCTTACTCCTATTGTCGGCCGACAAAATGAACTACAGAAATTAAACCATTTGTGGGATCAAGTCTTGGCGGGGCAGGGGCAAGTTGCATTGATCGTCGGAGAAACAGGAATTGGTAAATCCCGCTTGCTCCATGCCTTCAAAGAAAAAATAACGACCCACCCTGACGAAATATTATTTTTAACTGCTTATGGCTCAAAGTATAATAAAACAAGTTCATTACGCTCAATGATTGAAATGCTTGAACGTATATTTGGCTTCACATCCGACATGAATGTCAGCGCCCGCTTTAAGTTGTTAGAAGCACAACTCAGTGAAGCCGAGTTTGATCTCGCTGATTATGTGCCATTATTTTCAAGTTTGCTCGACCTACCGCTTGCTGATCATTACACAGAATTAAATTTAACATCTGAACGAAAAAAGAAACGAATTTTAGAAAAACTGTGTGAATATATTCTAAAGCTATCCTTAAAAAAACCACTGCTATTCGTAGTTGAAGACCTTCACTGGGTAGACCCTTCAACACTCGCATTTTTCGAAATATTAGTACAAAAAAGTACCCGATATAAAATTCTAATTTTATTTATTAGTCGCCCCAAGTTCAACGTACCATGGCACCCTCGCTCTGAAATAACTTTACTTAATCTCAACCCGCTGACCGATCAAGATATAGCTTTTATGGTTGAGAAACTGACGCAGGGATCGCACTTCCCTCAAATACTGATTGATGAAATCATAAAAAAAACAGATGGCATACCCCTGTTTGTTGAAGAAATAACACATATGGTTCTGAAGTCCAAAACTGATAACCATTCTAAAATAAAAAATAACGAACACTTCGCTGAACTGTCTATTCCCGCCTCACTCCAAGAGCTACTCACCGCCCGTCTGGATGATCTCGGGCCAGTTCGTAATATCGCACAACTTGCAGCGGTAATAGGCCGAGAGTTCAGCTATTCATTACTGGAAAAAATCACAGAAAACAAAGCAACGTTACAACAAGATTTAGAAGTTTTACTTAATGCAGAACTTATTATTCAAGATTGTGCAGGTCATCACTGCTGCTACCTATTTAAACATGTATTGACCCAGGAGTTAGCCCTCTCTTCGATGTTAAAAACACAACGACAAAAAGTACATCGAAAAATAGCGCATATTGCTGAAACGCAAAACCCTGAAATTGTTGCAGCAATGCCTGAATATATCGCGTTGCATTATACTCATGCAGGTGATCTGGATAACGCTATAGACTGGTGGCTACAGGCAGGTGAACTCGCCCTCACAAAATTTGCCAATGTTGAAGCCATCAGTCATTTAGAGCAAGGAATTATGCTATCAGAACAGTTACCGGCGACCCCAACCCACGGCCAGAGGGAACTGCGTCTGCAATCCGCTATTGGTGCGGCTTATTGCGCAACGACAGGTTATGCCTCAAAAGAAGTAGAACGAACCTATAGCCGTGCCTGGGAGTTGTGCAAACAACTCGATGATACCTCAGAACAATTCCCCATTCTCTGGGGACAGTGGGCATTTCATGTTGTTCGTGCCAACCTTCATCACGCTCTGGAAATCACAGTGGAAATGCTCAAATCTGCTAAAGCAAAAAAGGATGCCAACCTCCTACTCGAAGCAAATATGGCGACCGGCTTGACTCAATTTTTTTTAGGTAATTTCGAGCAAGCGAAAAAGGATCTTACTGCCTCAATCAAAGCCGATCACGATGAGCGGGATCGCTCTTTCACCTTCCGTAGCGGACAAGATGCCGGCGTTTGTGCCCGTTCCTATTTAGCTTTAACACTGTGGATATTGGGTCACCCTGGAGAAGCAATAAAATGCAGCGAAAATGCGATCCGCTTAGCACGTAAATTAGATCACCCTTTCAGCCTCGCCTATGCACTCAACTTTGCTGGCTGGTTATACTATATGCTGCGCGACCCGAAGCAGGCCAAAAAATGTACTACAGAAGAATTGGAAATTTCTGAAGAACATGATTTTTTTTGGTTTCAATTAGGATCTGTGGTTGCCGGTTGGACTGAAACACAACTTGGCATAGCTGAAAAAGGTCTCATACAAATACAGCAGGGTATTAAAAACTATAGTTTCCCCGGCGCCCGGTTAAGCCAAACTTTATTGCTATCAATCCAGGCTTCTGTATGCCTGGAACTCGGCCAGTTAGATGAGTGCAAGCTATTACTTGATGAAGCGGTTAATGCCATTCATGATACACAAGAAACATTTTGGTTAACAGAAATCTATCGCCTGCTGGGTCTGCTCGCGCAAAAACAAGATCAATCTGAAACAGCGCACGACTACTTGAACCAAAGTATGGCTCTGGCTCAAACTCAGGCCGCCCCGATGTTGCAACTACGCGCAGCGGCAAGCCTAGTACGCTGTGCAACAGCAGAAACCCACCCTGAAGCATTACAATCACTCGTCTCAGCCTATGCCAATATCGACAAAGATAGTGCGCTGGTCGATTGTCGCAATGCAGAACAACTGATCAACCCTCTGGGTTAATAATTGTTGCATGAGTACTGACACTATTGCGTACCCCCTTGGCTCACCTAACCCAGCATGCGCACAAAGCTTACCCGCCTGATCGAATCATATTGGGAGGGAGGGGCTTGGAAATCACTCCATCATTGCTACAGATGCCTCCTACTTAGGAATGAGTATAAAATAACTTGTGCATCTGACAGCACAACTTTGACTTTTCTTTGAACTGACGGATGTCAAGGGTAGGCTGAGTAGTTACTTATTCTTACTCCTTAATCTCAAACGCTACGGGTATATTCATAGCCCTCATTTGATTCTCGAAGCTAATTTCGAGATAATACCGGATTTCTTTTCCCCAGGGATGATTACATGTGGTTTTCAAATCTTCAGCTTTATCGCTTTACCAAACCGTTTACACTTACACCTGAAACCCTCGCTGAACATTTAGCAAGTAAAGCATTCCGGCCTTGCGGCAAACTGGATCTTTTTACCTATGGCTGGGTTTCGCCTTTAGGTCGTTACAGCGATGAACTCGTTCATGTTGCCAATGGACATATTTTATTGTGTGCCCGCAAAGAGGAAAAAATCATCCCCTCTTCTGTTGTTCGCGATGCCGTCAATGAAAAAGCCCACAATATAGAAGAACAACAAGGCCGCCCGGTGCGTCGCAAAGAACGTGAAGCAATTAAAGAAGAAATTTTACAAGACCTGTTGCCAAAAGCATTCACACGCTCTCAACTGACTTTTGTTTATATTTCACCCAAAGACAACCTGCTGGTTATCAATAGCAATTCAGATAAAAAATCTGAAGCGTTGCTAAGTTATCTTCGCTCTACACTCGGTAGCCTGCCGGTTATTGCACCGTCACTTTGTCAGCCGCCATCAACAGTCATGACACGGTGGTTAGTCGACAACGATGCACCTGCTGATTTTGTTATTGAAAACGAATGCGAACTGCGTGAACCTGGAGATGAAGGCAGCATTGTGCGCTGCAAACGACAAGATCTTGTTTCCGATGAAATCAAAACACATTTAGAAGCAGGAAAACAGGCAACAAAACTGTCAATCACCTGGCAAGAGTCACTGTCATGCGTGCTTAACGAGAATTTATCCATACAACGCCTTCGCTTCGATCAGGAGGTACTCGATCAAAGCCGCGACATTGACCCCGATGACATTATTGCCCAACTAGACAACGATTTCAGTGTAATGACCTTGGAGCTCTCCCGCTTTATTCCCCGTTTGCTTGAAGTTTTGGGCGGAGAAAACAAAGAAGCTTATAGTCACTCTGAACAAACGTCATAACGATAACATCACACAGCAGGGGTTCCTGTTACCAAGAACCCCTCGTACAACAGGTGAAATAGACAAAGGGAACCGCTCCTGAAATACGTACACATACCTCAAATGGCGATATATGAAAATTCTTAAATTAATCGGAAGCCCCCCCATACATTATTAATTTAAAAATGTTAATCAAATGTGAAATTTGTGTCACCTCACTGTGAACTCTTTAATTTGAAATAGAACCTGCAACATCCTATTCCAAACAAGGAGAAGACAATGAAAAAAACACTATCAACACTGCTCACTCTGGGTGCATTGAGTTCAACGCCGCTCATAGCACAAGAGCTGAGCATTAAAGTCACCAATTTGACTCACGCTATCCATTTTACCCCCATACTTGCTGCAACCCATAATAGTGATACCCAACTATTTATGGAAGGAAGCCCCGCTTCTGCCAGTCTACGCGCCATGGCTGAAGGGGGAGATATTTCTGGCTTATCGACAGACACCCAGGCACTCGGTGCTAACGTTGTAGAAAATCCTGCGGGTGGTTTACTGGCTCCGGGTGCCAATACAAGCTTTTCGCTGACGAACAACGACGGCAACAGTCACTTGTCGTTAACGGCAATGTTATTACCGACTAACGACGGTTTTGTCGGTGCAAACAGCATTGAAATACCCTCAACTGCAGGAACATACACTTATTATCTCAATGCCTATGATGCAGGTACTGAGGCCAATAACGAACTCATCGTTGAAGACAGTGGTGCACCCGGGGTACTGGGTATTCCTGCTGACCCTAGTAGCAACAACGGTACAAATGGAAGTGGTTTAACTTCCATCGAAAATAATACGATGATCCATATTCACCGTGGCATTATAGGTGATAACAACGCCACTAGCGGCGACAGTGACCTCAGTACTACGGCTCATCGCTGGCTGAACCCCGTCGCTCAGTTGGTGATTACGGTTAACTAAGGAGGAGGCCATGATGAAGAAATCTAATAAAATTGCGACCCTCGCCCTTATTAGCGCGGTACTGGCTCTGCAAGGCTGTAATGACGGTGATAATAATGAAACGATAAATGAAGGAACAAATGAGACAACAACCGAAACAGCTAAAATATATCGCGTTATGCTCAGTAATCTTACTAATAATCAATCGTTTTCGCCATTGGCTTCGGTTATTCACAGCAATGGTTATCATGCCTACAGCCTGGGTAGCACTGCCGACAGCGCACTGGAAACCTTGGCGGAAAGTGGTGACAATAGTGCTTTACTCAGTGCCGCCGATGCTGATTCCAGGGTGATAGATACTGCTTCAGGCAGTAATCACATCGCTCCAGGCGCTAATGAAACATTAATTTTAGAAGGCCTTATTGACGATCCCCGACTCACTCTGGTAACTATGCCAATCCATACCAATGATGCTTTCGTCGCTCTTGATGCAATAGATCTCAGCGAACTCGTATCGGGTGAGTCTTTAGTATTGTATGCTAGAGCTTACGATGCAGGCACAGAAAGCAATAGTGAAGCTGCGACCGACGTTCCAGGACAAGGTGGCGAGGGCTTTAATGCTCTCCGCAATGATCGTGATTTTGTCTCGGTTCATCCCGGAGTCGTGAGTATGGATGATGGCTTGACTGGGTCGGCACTAGATCAGTCACATCGCTTTGATAATCCGGCAGCCAAAATTGTGGTAACTCGCACGCAATAAAATAGTACGACGGCCTCACGATAGGGTCGATATTGTCGTGAAGCCGTTTCAATATATAGGCCGATGTATGAATCATAACATTTTGATTATTGAAGATAGTGCCGAAATTGCCAACCTGATTCAACTGCATCTCAAAGATATCCATTGCCAGGCAGATATTGCTGTTGAAGGTGCGCAAGGTCTGAAAGCGTTTATGCAAGGCAACTATGATCTGGTGATACTAGATTTAATGTTACCGGTCATGGATGGTTTAGAGGTATGTAAACGATTACGTGAAACAAATAAAATGGTACCGGTCATTATGCTAACCTCTAAATCTTCAGAACTGGATCGTGTGCTCGGACTTGAGATCGGAGCCGATGACTACATTACCAAACCATTCAGCATTCCAGAACTGATAGCGCGCGTAAAAGCACAATTTCGTCGTTTGGATGTATTACAAACCCCTTTACAACAAACCAAATTCGAGTTAGGTGACCTGGCAATAGATGTCGAAAAACACGCCTCGACATTAAAAGGAAAAAGCTTGAACCTAACTGCCAAGGAATTCGATCTTTTATTACACTTCGCAACCCACCCGGGACGGGTCTATAGTCGTATGGATTTGTTGAACCAAGTCTGGGGTTATAGCTACGAAGGCTACGAACATACTGTTAATTCGCACATTAACCGGTTACGTTCAAAAATAGAAAAAGACCCTGCTAAACCCCACTATATTTTGACTGTTTGGGGCGTTGGCTACAAATTTAACGAAGCGTGTCTCTGATGTTTCGAACACTCTATGCCAAGCTTTCTTTGTCTTTAATCGCACTGTTGATCATCATGGGCATTTTTTATACCCTGCTCAGCTTTTCTACTGCACGTTATTATTTTCAAGAAACCAGCCAAAATCTTAATCTGAATCTGGCTCAAAACCTCGTTGCTGACCAAAAATTGGTACAAGATGGCCGAATCAACAAAACGGCTCTCAGCAGCACGTTTATGAAGTATATGGTGATCAACCCAAGCATTGAAATATATTTGCTCGATTTGACAGGAAACATCCTGTCCTATTCCGCTGACCCAGGCCAGGTGAAACGAAACTCGGTTTCATTGAAACCAATAAAAGCCTTTCTAAATGGCAAAAAATTACCCCTACTGGGGGACGATCCACGTAGCCACGAACGTCAAAAAATATTTTCTGTGACGCCTGTACCCTCTGCAACAGAAGCTGAGGCTTATCTCTATGTTGTATTACAAGGAACACAATATGACACCGTAGAACAACTGATAAAAGAAAGCTTGTTATGGAAACAAACCGGTTTGGCATTTATTGGTAGCTTGTCAATTGGCCTAATCGTTGGTTTGTTATTATTCAGAAAATTAACTAAACGCTTAAACCATCTTTCCGAAAAAATAGGCCAGTTTCATAACAGTGATTTTAGTTTCCTTATTACAGGTGACAAAGTAAGCAAAAGTAACGACGAAATAGATCAACTGAATCAAATCTTTAACCAAATGGCTCAGCGTATCGTAAGTCAATTGAGTGAATTAAAGCAACAACATAACTTGCGCAGCGAATTGGTCGCCAACGTATCCCATGACCTGCGTACCCCGGTTGCAATTTTGCACGGCTATTTGGAAACACTGGATCTCAAAGTAAATCAACTCAGCGCAAGAGAACAACGCGATTATATAAAACAAGCATTGTTAAGTAGTGAGCGTTTAAATCGTTTAATTAGTGAGTTATTCGACCTCGCCTCCCTGGAAGCAAGAGACAGTTTGAATAATATGGAACCATTCAATCTCTCCGAACTGGCTCATGATGTGGTACAAAAATTTCAGCTTAAGGCAAAAGAGAGACAAATTAATTTAACTATGAAAATAACAGAAGCCGCTCTGTTTGTCCGGGGAGATATTGCTTTAATCGAACGCTTGTTTGAAAACTTACTAGGCAATGCCTTAAAATTCACGCCCAATAAAGGTCGTATTGATTTTTGTTTAAAAAAAAATAAAAACAAAATAGTTGTGGGCATTAAAGATGAAGGCCCAGGTATTCCAGAGGATGAAATAGAAAAAATATTTGAACGTTTTTATCAAGGTAAAAAAAATAGTAATCGCGCCAAACCCGGCGGCCTAGGTTTGGCTATAGCCAGACGTATTGCAGATTTGCATAGCGGAAATATTAATGTAGAAAATCTTCCGGGGCAAGGCGCTGTCTTCACCTTCTCTTTACCCAGAGTGCCTCACTAAAGAACGGTATATTCCTAACATTCGAGTCAATCCAAAATTGTAGCAGTCTAATAGCATTAAGACATTTTAATTGATAGTCTCGCTACCTCTATTTTAACTTTATGTCGTCCCTACCAAAAATCGCCTCGCTTACACTCCTAACTCCGAAAAGGTAATAGTTCACACAATTAAAGTGAAAATGCACTTATGCAAACGTGTAACGTTGATTATAGTGAAAATTAGGAAGGATACCTATATTCACTTTTAATAGCGTAAGGATACGAAAATGAGCGCAGATAAATATCGTACTTTTGATGGTCGAGGTAATAATTTAAATCACCCTGACTGGGGCCAGGCTGGCACACCTCTTCAGAGGCTTACGCCAAATGCGTATGCAGATGGCATAAATAGTCTAGCGAAGAGAGGTAAACATAACCCCAATCCACGCACTATTAGCAACGAAATATTTCGGCAAACAACGTCCATTTTCAATAGCAATGGGTTGAGTGATTTTGTTTGGGCATGGGGACAATTTATTGATCATGAGCTTGACCTTACTGTTTCGCAAGAAGAGGACGAGGTGAACATTCATGTTCCTGGCGGCGATCCTATTTTTGAAAACACACAAATTCAAAGTGATAATTTTATTATTCCTTTTTCTCGTTCGATGTCAGTACCGGGAACCGGTACCAGCACGGATAATCCACGTCAACAGGCGAACGAAAACTCATCTTACATTGATGGCTCAATGATTTACGGATCGAGCAAAGAACGAGCTGATGCGCTGCGTACCTTTGACGGAACAGGAAGACTAAAAAGCAGCGTTTCAAATGTAGGGGAGCTGCTGCCTTACAATGTGGATGAATTGGAAAATGAAGACAATAACGCCTCCATGAGACAGCGTTTTTTTATTGCCGGTGATATACGAGCTAATGAACATTCTGTATTAACGAGCATTCATACCTTGTTCGTACGAGAACATAATCGAGTTTGTCTGGATCTTGTGACATGTGACCCGGGTCTAGCTGGCGCTGATGAAATCATCTACCAACAGGCAAGAAAATATGTTGGCGGCATTATACAATCCATTACGTTCAATGAATTTTTACCTACACTACTAGGTAATAATGGAATTTCTGCATATACGGGTTATAACCCGGAGGTAAACGCGGGTGTCGCCAATGAATTTTCTACCGTTGCTTTTCGATTGGGTCACAGTATGCTTTCACCTGAAGTAGTATTAGGTGAGCGCGGTCGTGTAGTCAGGTTGAGAGATATTTTCTTTAAGCCCTACTTTGTTCGATTACACGGAATTGAACCCGTATTAGATGGATTAAGTTTACAGCGTATGCAAGAAGTCGACGCGAAAGTGGTTGAAGACGTACGCAGTTTTTTATTTGGGCCACCCAACCCAGCTTTACAAATGCTTCAGGATTTAGTGGCTCGAAATATTCAGAGAGGTCGAGACCATGGGATTGCAGATTATAACACCTGTCGTGAAACCTTTGGACTCAGGAAATATAAAAATTTTTCAGAAATAACGAGCGATCCAATTGTCGAAAGCACTTTATGCAATTTATATAAAGACATCGAGTGTATCGATCCGTGGGTCGGAGCACTTGCAGAAGACCGAGTGAGTGATTCCAATGTCGGATCACTTATTCTTGCCATTTTGGCAGATCAATTTGAACGCGTAAGAGATGGTGATCGCTTCTGGTACGAAAATGACAATAGCTTGACGATTGAGCAAAAAATTGAAATCGAAAGTACGAGATTATCAGATATTATCCGACGCAACACTGATGTTAGCGATATATCCGACAATGTCTTCGTAGTATTGGACTAGGAAGACCACCTGCCTTTTGAATATATCTGGACAAAAAAATATTGATTAATTTTCAAAAAATAAAAAGAGGTGATGATATGAATATATTAAATTTTTGCAAGCGTCCTGCCTGGATACTAGCTTTAGTTACATTAACTCTCTATGTTTCTTCTGCACAGGCACATTTAAAATGGTTCGTTGAGGACTCACAACAATCACATCTATATAATAATCTGATTTTATATTCACTCACCTGGATCAGTATTGGTGTTGTACTAATTTTAGCAGGTATTCTCATTGACAGAATTTTTCCCAAAATATCAGAGTCATGGCAACCGAAACTCATTGAAAAATATGCAACGTCGGTTTTAGGTATATTAGTGGGCGCTTCATTGATTATCAGTGCCCTGGATGGCAATTTATTTTCAATGAATATCAAGGGTTCTGGTGCATTACACACTACACTATTATTAATAGAAGGGTTCATCGGTATCAGCTTGATTCTTGGGTTGGCAGTGAGACAAGCATCCATTTTGCTAATAGCTTTATGGCTGGTTGTCTCGCAAGTTGCTGGTTTAGCAGTTACTTTGGAAAATCTTTGGATCCTGGGAGCCGCGATTTTCTTTTTTTTACGCGGCAGACCGATGTTACGCTATTCTCGTGAAGATGTTTTTTCTTTATCCAGTGTAACTATTAATCAAGCTCAAGCGTTAACCTTTCTTAGAGTTTTCATTGGTGCCAATTTAATTTTTCTAGGCTTCAGTGAAAAAATTGTGGTGCCTGAATTAGGTCTGGCATTTTTACAAGAACACCCATGGAATTTTATGCAACACCTCGGTTTTTTTTGGTTTACTGACGAACTGTTTGTATTCTCAGCAGGTGCGGTAGAAATTATTTTAGGACTTTTTCTTGTAGCAGGATGGACGGTAAGGTTGACGGCCGCGATTCTAGCAATATTGTTTCTTACCCCACCATTTTTTATGGGGCCTGCCGAAATGATTGGCCACATTCCCCATATTTCTATTGTTGTCATGTTATTATTATTTGGTCGAGGATATACACTTAAAGTTGCTCTTGCTTCACTGTCTGGCATACCCAAACGCACTAAACCATCACATCAACCGCTACTTACGGATACTCTTCATAGTAGTTTACCCTCTCCTTCAAATCATAATGTGAGAAATCGCTACAAACGGGCAGTCAATATGGGAAAAAGCCACGATTTTCACCACGGGGTAAGTGCTTCAATGAAACAACACAGCAGTATCTCGCGTCTGTCCAAAAACCGATACCGTCCACTCAAGGAAAACTTGATTCAACTCATGACCTAAACAGACAAGAAGCACTCCAGGGATGGGGAAGTAGCGTGACTCAGGAAACAAAATCGAAAGACTGAGCAAGAACATTCACGCACCCATCCCTAAGACATACCCCATAGCATTATGCATTCAGGTGTCAGCGCGTACAAATGCAAGCTCTTGATCCGAAACTATACGGAGAAAAGTCTCATCACCAACAAGGTATAGTAGCTCACACCCGTATATTTAAAAATACCAGCCCGCATGTTCTTGGCCAGCATTCTTCCTTTTTTACAAAGGCACCTTCATAAGCTGCTGTAAAGAACGAAAAGCAATCGCATCAAAGTCTTTAAACATAAAACCTGCCCCTTGCCCCGTCAACCGGACGACTTTAGCTCTTAACTTGCACTCCTCGTTTTGTTTTGTAGCTAATTCAAAGGCCAGCTCTACTGTTTCCCCCTTTTTCAAGTCAGAGTCCCCAAAGCTTAAATAAACGCCACCCAGCCCTATATCGCCCATTTTACATTTAATAAATAGTCCACTATGACAAAAAGCACCTACATCTACATCTAGTTTTGTTCGTACTGTCCAGCGCCGCTCCATTTAACTTCCCCTGCCTGCTATATATCATTATTTTAATTATTAAAACAAACCCTGTATATCAGCAATAAATAAAGCAATATTCATGCCTGCTCAGCATAAAAAAACAATAAATAGATATATCAAAAGATTAACTCATTCCTCAAGAAGAAGAAAAAGAGCCAACACACATTAATGTTCAATCATCCGACATAAGGTATTGTCCTTATGCTCTTGCTGCTGTGAACGTCATGACTTCGTCTATATGTCGAGATTGCATACTCTCATTAACAAGCGCTCTTATACCTAAGGCAACGCCTGCACAAGCAGGTAAACCATTAGTTTAACTAGTGAGACTTTCAAGGCTTGGCCTACATATTTAGTGTAGGTTTGAATGACATGTAAAATATTTCCTCGTAGCTTGGCGGCCCATATAAAGAGGAAATAAACACATGTTATACCAAAGCTCAAGTCATTCAAAATGGGACTGCAAATATCAGTGTTGTATGGAAAGAGAAGAGACTATTTAGGATCAGTGTTTCACGAGTTGACAGGACAAAAACAAAGCCGGATATTGGAAGGGCGTTGAGTGCAAGATCAGAGGTAAATCTTGTGTTCCGGGTTTCGCTTACTCAGATTTGCTTTAGGGTAAATGGCTTCCAGACCCATTTTTCCAGGTAATCGTCTTATTCGCTTTTTGCTGACTGCATGGCCTAACTGGCACTATCACAGCCTCTTTGAAAATGATTAAGGGGAGTTGCTTCCCCTTAATCAACAGGAGCTATTCTATGAGCGCTCCTCAGCTGCTTCGTTACTCCGCTGCTTGAATGACAATATCAACCTGACCGAAATTTTAACATTAAATAATTTGCGAGCAAACAAGATATTACCAGCCGCTATCTTGAACTTAGGGCTGCACCACACTCACATCATCAAAATAAGCAGAATCATTAAAGCTACCAACCCCAACTTTGCCCACACCAAAAGTGCTGTCATTCGCACTCATAATAAGATTGCCATCGAAACTCACCGTGATGTCATCATCAACACGGCTGACTTCAATACGATGATACGCATTATCATTGAGCCAATCTGCAGTGGCAGTGGCCAGTTCAATGCGGCTACCGTCAACGACTTTGAATAATTGTGTCGCACTTTGTGTGTTGTTGAACAACGCGTAATAGTAGTTATTGGCATCCTGAAAACCAAACACCACAGCATAATCAGCATAGATATTTCTGGTTATATCATCACCTAACCTGGCCTGCGCGGTAAAAGTAAAATTACCATAATTTGCAGACCTCAGCGAATATTCACCCAGTCGACCTCCGCCAAGACGACTATAACGGCTTGTATTGAGATAATAAACCGGATTACCTTCGTCCATCTCAACGCCCCATCTTGCCGCAGTCAGTGGCATCCAACCATCAATACTTCCATCGTCACCATCCGCTGTGCGATAAATGAAGGTTCCAGTACTCTGAGCGGCAAGGGTATTAGGCGGTTTCGCCAAGTCATTGATATTATTAAGTGTGACCGTGTATTCGGTATCCACAGTCAGCGGACTGACTGTGAGGCTGGCTGTGAGGCCATCGTCGCTTAAGTTTGCCGATACCACGTTAACACCCAAACTAATCTGGTAATGCGTTCTGTTTTCGACACTCATCACGGTGACGGGTTCACTGAAAACAAGATCAATACCGGTACCGCTGGTCACAAACACGGATACCAACGTCGGTGCGATAGAATCTGATAACACGGTCAAGACTGCGCCATTGCTAGCGATGCTTCCAACACCATTACTCACTTCGCAACTGTAGATACGACCACTGTCTGACGAATTGGTATCTGTCACCGTATAACGGGCATTGGTCGCACCAGCAATAGGGGAGCCATCACGAAACCATTGGTAGCTCAGAGGATCACTTCCTGTAGAAACAACACTGAAACGGGCATCTTCGCCTGCCATCACCGTAACAGCCTCAGGTTGCGTAATAATGCTGGGGGTTGTCGTCGGAGTTGTCGGAGTTGTGATTAAATCAAATCGATTGGCGTGGGTGAGCGTAG
>CAYQVF010000066.1:0-17652 GCA_964421045.1 uncultured Chromatiaceae bacterium | reverse complement strand
GCAACTACTCAGCGAGTAGTCAAAGTTAGCAATAACGGCTCAGATTGTCTTTGAAAGACATCCGTTCAAGGCAAAAATGATCATTGTTTTTAGGTACCTCCCTAGGGTAATGCTGAAACAGCCAATTTCAGGGGCGGGGTGAGCTGAGTCGTTACACAAAAATGATTCTAGAATATTGCAAGTCAATACGCTTAGGGGAAAATACGACATGGAGAGGCAAGCATCTAATATTGAAGACCTCTTAGCTTCGATAAGAACAAGTTATGTCGTCGAAATACCAGAAAAATGTGACCTGATGGAGCAATGTATTTTAAAACTCCGAAACAAACAGGGCTTTGATTTAGCATTTGACGACATTTATCGCCAAGTACACAATATGAAAGGAACTACAGGGACGCATGGGCTGGATATTCTGAGTACTATTTGCCATCGTTTTGAAGATCTGCTAAATATTATTGATCACAATTATTCAAATATCAATGAATTAAGAATCGATGACGCCCTAAAATATATTGATTTGATTCGTGAAACTGTATTGGATCTAGATACGGAACACTATGATCCGAATAAAATAAAACAAAAATTACGATCCATCGAAAAACCTTCGGTTAAACTCATCAGCAAGGGTTTGTTTGTCGATCAGTCTCGTATCAGTGTACGCTATTGTTCGGAGAGTCTATCTGATCTACCTGTAAAACTTACTGTCGCGGCAAATGGAATGGAAGCACTACAGCGATTATTAACCGATGATTTTGATTTCCTAATCACCAGTAAAGAACTCGCATTGTTAAATGGTATCGCGCTCATTAGTGCTTTACGATCTTCAGAAACCAAAAATGAAAAAATAAAAACGGTTTTGATCACCTCCAAAACAAATATCAAGCTACCCTACCCTGGTATGGTCGATTACATAATTAAAAAGGACTTCGCTATGGCAAAGTCGTTACATGAGGTCGTCTCCGTTATTTGTAAAAAACATAACGACGCTGTAATCTGAGTTATTACGTGCACGTTCCCTAGCGAGAACCGCTGGCATCTTGCCACCTTTGTTGAACTTCTGATTTAAATAACTTCAAGCTGGCTAGAAAACCTTGTTCTTTTATTTTTTGCCAATCGGCTATAATTTCTTTTTTTGCACGTTCAATATGCTCATGATGGTAATCTGTTTTTGCCAAAACGCCGACTTGCTGCATTTCAGCGAGCCCAGAATCTCTTGCATGCTCCTGAAAGCCTGCATTTTTCCAGAAGAAAGCCCCTGGCATGGTTGTCGGAATAACAAGGACATAAAACAGCGCCCGGCCAACCGTCGCCGCAGCTAAAACAAGTACGGCAGTAAGCAACCAGAGTAGTAAATTTATAGCAGCAGAAAACTCGACAACGGCAAGCAAAGCCATTATTTGTATCGCGATCAAAAAAGCAATATTACGCGCATAATAGGTTTTACCAAACTGTGAGCTTTGTATTTGATGTGCTGCTGCACCCTCCCCGCCTTGCTGATTTAAGTTTTTTGCATGCGCATACAGTCCAATTGCTTCTATGCTCAAACCGATTACGATTAAAGCAGAGAGTATTGAAAGCAGCGGTAAAACAGGTTCACCCATAACAAACAAAGCAGGGGCAAAAAACAAGCCGATGACAATGGCACCCAGGCTAAGAACACTACCGTAAAATGAAGTGAGTACTTGCCAGTGATTCCAGTAGGGACGGGCTTTAATACGGTAAATGTTATGCATGGCATAAATAAATATCAGTCCGGCGATCATGGCAAACAAACCAAAGGTAATGCCTATGCCCGAGCTAAAGCCGGCATGCAAACCGGGAACCCAGCCATTGCTAAAAATAATATAAGCCGCAAATAAGCCAAAAAACACCGACAGCGAGGCCACTTCTCGACTCACGGGTGAATATCTCAAATTGTTAAATGCCCGGTAAAAACGGTGCGGTTTACCCAAGTGCATCGTCGAAATAAACAAAGCAAAACACTGTAGTAAAAACAAACCGACCAAGGCTATACCCACTAATGCCGGGCTTGTGGATTGGGCTAATACCTCCAAGCCAAATAACGAACCTAAAAATAAAATTAAAAAGGCACCTAACACGGCTTGAGAAATGAGTGTGAATAAAACCAGAGGGTCTTCTCGAGAACGCAGTTTATTCAAGCTCCATTGCATTGCTTTGTGTTCTTGCAGCCGAGGCTTTACTTTATATGCGCCTCCACCCTGCTCGTCCTGTTGATAGCGAATAGGCGCGGTATCCGGTCGCGTCATTTCTTTAGGTAAGGTTTTATTTTGTTGAAAGCGTATATTAGGGTTCGTGATACGGGCATCAGGGAACCCCGGAATGTGAGTGGCAGCCTGTTCTCTGTTTTCGGGTATAGCTTCAATGATGCCAAAATCTAGAGCGCCGCCTAAACAGGCCGCAGCACAAGCCGGTTTGAGCCCTACTTCAAGTCGGTCAACACACATATTACATTTTGAAACCTGCCCTTCTACGGGATCGAGTTGTGGTGCATTATAAGGGCACACCCAGGTACAGTAGCCGCAACCAAAACAAATATCTGGGTCTTGCAATACCGCGCCATACTCAGCGAATTTGGTATAGGCTCGGGTCGGACAACCCTTTAAACAAACCGGGTCATCACAATGGTTACAGGCCATAGAAATATTCATCCGCTTATAAGCAGGATAACTGCCCCCTTCAAGATAACCTACTGACCGAAAACTAATATGTGCGGGCAATTGATTTTTTTCGCTACAGGCGGCTTCGCAAGCATGGCAGGCAATACAATTGTCAGCGGTGAAATGGAAACCATGTTGCTTATAACGGTTGGGATTATCGCTGATACTCGCATCATTATTAACATTAAGGCTCTGACCTGCAAGCTCGACGTGGTCATCGGTTAAACTGATGCGCTTACCATATTGATTTTTTTCGGGGGTGGGCGCGTCAGGAAGAAAAGCATAACCGGGTTCATCTTGACGTACTTCAAACATAATGCATCCTCTAAAAAGTACGTGCAGCGTTATTAACAATAGCGGCTGCGTCTTGTTCTGTTATGGCTTCGATATGGACAGCACATTGTTTAAATGCGGGTTGGCGCGAATAAGGATCCAGCAAGCCCAAGCTGACACGATTAACACATTCATGAAAGTGAAATGGAATGAAAACCATGTTGTGCGGCACACGATGGGTGCACTGAACCAATACAGTAGCATCCCCCCGCCTTGAGGTGAGCCTGGCGTAGGTCATATGCTCTATACCCAGTTCTTTAGCAGAATCCGGGTTCATTTCCATATACGGGGTCGGGCTATATTTATTTTGATTGCCAATTTTGCCGGTGCGCGTCCGGGTATGGAAGTGCTCAACCACTCGCCCACTGTTTAACCAAAAAGGATAATCTTCATCTGGCGTTTCATTATTATCAATAAAATTAAGTGGAATCAGTTTAGCTTTGCCATCAGGATAGTTATATTTACCATCGCTATAGACCCGCGCATGACCGCTCTCGCTGCCTTCCGGCATGGGCCATTGTATTCCTCTTGCCGCTTCAATTTTATCGTGATCCATGCCCGAGATATCAAGAAAACGACCTTTAGATAAGGTTTTCATTTCTTCAAATACAGCCGCTGCCTGTTCGGGAAAATTGATTTTTTCAGCTTGTTTAAATCGCTTTGCCATTTGGTTGAAGATCCATAAATCCGCTTTGGCCTCTGCCGGTGGGTCAATGACATTACGAACCAAATTAACCCGTCGCTCAGTATTGGTCATGACCCCCGTTTTTTCTGCCCATAGACCGGCAGGTAAAAAAACATTGGCATATTCTGTCGTTTCGACATCACGGTAGGCATCCTGAACCACCAGAAATTCAAGTCGTTCAAAGGTTTTTCTAATGCGTGCCGTATTGGGCATAGACGTCATAGGATTAGTTGCAACCAACCATAAACCTTTAATTTGTCCTGTTTCTATTGCCGGGAAAATATCAGTTTGTGCTAAACCGCGTTTTTTTGGAAAAAACTCAGGGTCTATACCCCAGAATTTTGCGATTTCCTCTCGATGTTCTGCATTTTCCAAAGCACGATAGCCAGGAAGTCCTGAGCAAGAAGACCACTCTCGTGTCCCCATGGCATTACATTGGCCGGTAATAGACAGTGACGTGCCGCCCGGTTTGCCAATGTTTCCGGTGATTAAATTAAGACTGTTAATACCGACGACACCATCTGAGCCATGAGTACTTTGATTAATACCCATGGTCCAGATACTCATCGCGGCGTTGGCTTTGGCATACAGTCGCGCGACGTTGCGAATGGTATCTTCATCAATACCACAAATACGTGATGCGGACACGGGGTCATAGTGTTTTACGGTTTCATGAAAATCTGCAAAACCACTGGTATGCGCCTCTATATAGGCTCGATCTTCTAGCCCTTCTTCGAGAATGACATAGGCTAAGCTATTCAATAATACGACATCCGTTCCTGGCGTAATGGTTAAATGCATATCCGCAAACTGAGCTAACATGGTAACTCGAGGATCCACAACAATGAGAGGAAACTGCCGCTTTTCTCTAGCTTCACGCATCCGCCAATAAATAATAGGATGTTGCTCAGGTAAGTTAGAACCAAAAGCAATCAAACAATCGGTGTGTTCAAAATCTTCATAACATCCGGGGGGGCCGTCTGAACCAAATGAGCGTTTATAACCTGAAACGGCAGAGGCCATGCATAAGGTGGTATTGCCATCATAATTATTGGTACCAATCACGCCTCGGGTCAGCTTGCCCAATGTATAGAATTCTTCGGTGAGTAATTGACCCGTAGAGACAATGGCAAAACTATCCCGGCCATATTTTTCCTGGATACGCTGGATTTCAGCAGCGGTTTTATCCAACGCCTTATCCCAAGAGGTTTCCTGATATGGCTGATGTATTTTTTCTCGCATCAGCGGCACGGTGCCACGGCCATCAGATTGAAACAATTCGTGCTCAAAGATACCTTTTATACACAATTTTCCCTGGTTAACCTCAGCGCCACCGACACCGCGACCAGTGACCGCCTCTCCTTTTTTGTTAAGACCCACTTCAATAGAACATCCAGTTGAACAATAGCCGCAGGTCGTATAACGCCACTCGACAATATCCTGAGAGGGTAAGGTAATCGGGTTTTTCTTAGCACGGCCGAATAACATAATCGTTACCTTCTAGTCAAAGTTCAATATATATAATATCGGATTCTACTTTTACCGGGATGTGTCCGGCACAACCTTCGTCTGGGGCGATGGCTTCACCACTGTTCAAGTCAATTTTCCATTGATGTAAAGGGCAAGTCACTGTCGTATCGTGGACGATGCCCTGAGAGAGCGGACCACCAAGATGGGGACAGCGATCGGCCAAAGCAAATACATCGTCATTACTGGTGCGAAAGATCGCGATGTCACCCTCATCCGTTTGCACCAGCCGTGATGCACGCTGGGGAATGTCCTGAAGGTGACCAATTTCATGCCAAGTGCTCATTATCTAGCCGCTCCCTTTTTGATGACTTTGATGGGGGCATACTCATAAGCCTCTACCCCTTCAGAGGCGCGTTCTGCCCACGGATCAGTTTGTGAATATTGTTGAGACACGAGAAAGCGTTCATTCAGTGCTTGACGCTCTGGCTCATTGTCGTTGATTATTTTTTTGATAGAGGCCAATCCTACACGCTCAATCCAGGGGGCGGTACGTTCTAGATAATGCGCTTCTTCACGATAGAGTTGCAAAAAAGCGCCACAGTATTCTTTGACTTCCTCTTCCGTTGAGACTTTAGCCAGCAAATCGGTTGCGCGTACTTTTACACCACCATTACCGCCGACATGCAGCTCATACCCTGAGTCAACACAGACCACGCCAAAGTCTTTTATCGTTGCTTCTGCACAGTTTCTCGGACATCCTGATACGGCCATTTTATATTTGTGCGGTGTCCAGGAACCCCAAGTCAATTTTTCCAGGTCAACACCCAGGCTGATCGATTGTTGGGTACCAAAGCGGCACCATTCCTGACCCACGCAGGTTTTTACAGTGCGTAAAGATTTGCCATAAGCATGACCAGAGACCATGCCCGCTTTATTTAAGTCGGCCCACATTGGTGGTAAATCTTCTTTTTTAACGCCTAATAAGTCGATACGTTGCCCCCCCGTAACTTTAACCGTAGGCACCTTATATTTGTCTGCGATATCGGCAATGGCACGGAGTTCATCAGGATTAGTAATGCCGCCCCACATTCGAGGAATCACCGAATAAGTCCCATCTTTTTGTATATTGGCGTGAACCCGTTCATTAATAAAACGAGATTGCGGGTCATCTTTTGCTTCTGCAGGCCAAGCAGCAAGAACATAATAATTAAGCGCCGGTCGACACGCTGCACAACCATCTGGCGTTTGCCAATCAAAAAAATCACGAACCGCTTCAATTGAGATTAATTTGTATTTGCGAATACCGGCTCGAACTTCATCATGTGTGTGATCGGTACATTTGCAAACTGGTTTATCTGTTGGCGTCGCCGAATAGTCGCCGCCTAATGTTGCCACAAGAAGCTGCTCTACCAGGCCCGTACAGGAGCCACAAGAGCTGGCTGCTTTGGTATGTAATTTAACCTCGTCAAGCGTAAAGAGCCCTTTATCAACAATCGCCTTGGTAATTTCACCTTTACAAATGCCATTACAGCCACAGACTTCCATGTCATTGCTCATCGTCGCTGCTGCATTTTGACCACCATGACCGGCATCACCAATGTGGTGTTGTCCGAGCATGAGTTGATCACGAATCTCAGAAATATCGGTATTGTCTTTCATCATCTGGAAATACCAGGAACCATCTACGGTATCGCCATATAAAACAGCGCCTGCTATTTTGTCGTCTTTAATCACTACTTTTTTATATATGCCACGGGATTGATCTTGAACAATGATTTCCTCCGTGCTGTCATCGCCATTAAAGTTACCTGCAGAAAATAGATCTATACCTGTGACTTTCAGTTTGGTCGAGGGTGTTGAGCCTTGGTAACGTGCATAGCCCAGGTTGGCTAAGTGATTTGCGCAGACTTTCCCCATTTCAAACAAGGGTGCGACCAAACCATAGGTTTCATTGCGATGCTGTACACACTCGCCTACGGCGTAAATTCTGGGATCATACGTTTGCATAGTATCGTTAATAACAACACCACGCTCACAATGAATACCACTCGCTTTTGCCAGTTCAATATTAGGTCGAATACCAACCGCCATAACAACTAAATCAGCGTCAATCTCTTCACCGCCTTTAAAACGAACCCCCGTCACCCGTTCTGACCCTAAGATCGATTCCGTTTGCGCTTCCATCTTGAAGTTGAGACCTTTTTCTTGCAACTGATGTTTAAGCAATGCGGCGGCAGGTTTATCGAGTTGGCGTTCCATCAGGCTGTCGAGTAAATGCACAACCGTCACATCCATACCTTGAGTACGTAAGCCATAGGCGGCTTCCAAACCTAACAGACCACCGCCAATCACCACGGCATTTTTATATTGACCTGCTGCCTCTAACATGGCTTCTACATCGTGGATGTCTCTAAATGTGATAACCCCATTAAGATTTTTACCGGGAATCGGGATAATAAAGGGATGAGATCCTGTTGCCAGTAGCAAGCGATCATAAACGGCGGTAGTGCCATCCGCAGCAATAACCTTGCGGTTAATTCGATCAATTTGGGTGATTGCTTTGTTCGTATGTAGCGTTATATTATTCTCTTCATACCACGAAATATCATTAAGCATGATATCGTCAATGGTTTTTTCTCTGGCTAAAACAGGAGACAAAAGAATACGGTTGTAATTGCCGTAAGGCTCATTACCAAACACGGTGATATCGTACATGTCTGGTGCCAGCTTGAGTAGCTCTTCGAGAGTACGTACGCCTGCCATCCCATTGCCCACTAATACTAATTTTTCTTTCATACTACCCTGCCGGTTTTTTTAAAATGTGTTCCTTAAGGAGAACGAGACTAGGAATACCTGACTATGAAGCTTTAAGCAGAAAACGTGCCGAAGTGAAGTCAAAAAGATAAAGCATTGTAAACTGTTGTTATTCAACACTTACAAAACATGCTCAGCCCTAGATGTAAAGCCTAAAAGCAAGCAACGCGCTTTCGTGGTGCGCTTTTTGAGTTGCAAATAACTAATGTAGTGCGTCACTTTATTCCCGAAGAATACGCACACTATAGTGACTTAGCATATCACGTGCGCATTTTGTACTCCTTACCCATTAAGTTCGATTAGATTTTGCAAACGTGCTTAAGCATTAATAATTTTTGAATCAATTTTTGCTGCTGCCTCCAACCAATCCTGTTCGGGACTTCCACCTTTGAACTCACGGCTTTCTGCAATAAAATAAGCCGCTGTTGCAATCATTTGATGGCGTTCTTTAGAAGAACAAACCGGAACGGGCTTCTTTTTTGTTGTGTCTGCTTTCAATGTCTTCGTTTTTTTTGCTACTGTTTTTTGAGTAACATTTTTTTTAGACGTTGTTTTCGCCACTGTTTTTCGTCGTACGGGCTTTTTGGCTGACGTAGTACCGCTTGATGTTCCTTTGCTTCCAGTCATTTGTTTTCTCCTTATTCGAAATAGGATAAATAAAAACTAAATCCGAGGTCAAAGTAGACCGAGTTACTGCGCAAGACACTTAACCCCATCGCTGCATGAAAAATTGCCCCAGAACCGTTTCACTGCTTTTATAGCAGCATCTAAAAACACGATACCCCTAATTGCTGGAATTCGCTTGACGTCACTAGGGTCAACCCAGAAAACAGCCCATTCATGCCCTATTATACTACTCTAACAACGCCTGACCCTATATTTATGCAACTATATACCCATGGCGTTATAAATTTAGGTGTTAGCGCGTGTAAATGTGCCTTAGGTTCGGCTTTTCCGATTGAGAAAAAATGCCGACCTAGTTGCTCTAAGTTGAGTCTTTTCGATTGAGAAAAAGCCGAAGATGCGCGTGAAAACACCTAAATTCATAATGCCATGGGTATAAATATAAGGGTTAACTGACTAAGCTAACCACAAACGTTGCTTCATATTTTCACCTGCAAGAGCCCAAGCTAATGAACTAAAGCGTGGAAGCCTGCTTGTCGGCCGAATGAGTCACGAAATGAGCCACGATTCGCCTTCTTTTCGCCTTGCTATGTAAATTAAATTTGACGCTGCCCTTACTCGCGGAAGTGTAGCAAATTCTTATAAAATTACTACCGTTATTTGTTCCCTTAGGAATGTCGCTAATCAGTAGGTATTAGTGTAATCTTTACGTTCCATAGGCTACATTAAACGAGGAGAGATTAATGTTTACTTGCGTCAGGTATCGTAACGCGTCGATTATAATCGGTTTATTCGCCATCCTATTAGGAGGATGTACAACCAAGCAAGCGACTGAAGCGGAACCTCAAACAACCTCTCAGGAAACACCAGTTGCCGCTGAGGTTTCTGTGCCACCTATATCCGAAGTCATTGAATTACTTATTCAGCATCCTCATACCGTCTTTCAATTGGCAACTCAGTCCCACTCTATGTATGTTGGTGGCGAATTAACCGCTCAATTTGATACGCAAAAAGAACAACTCAACATCGTTACCGACGATGAGAGCCTCACCTGCCAATATTCTAGAGCGGGAAATTTGACTCCGCCTCATGCTGAAGCAAAAAAGAAAGCCGTAAAAAATCAGGACAAAAAATGTGAAAACCTAGTAAAAACACTATACAAGGCTTTAATCGAATAGTTTTTTAAATATTTTAAAGCGATATTAACCGGTGCCGATAATGGCTTAAGGAGTATTGCTTGAGAGTGAGCTTAAGCGTGCGTTCCATCCATTTCGTGGCCAAGTCAATCGTATACAAACACCATGAAATTCATGAGACACACAACGACATAGCTAAGTCTCAATCACAATCACTGCAAATAACTTAGGGGCCAGATAAAGGGGTTGCGGGATGAATAACAAGGACAGTGAACAAAACCTGCTGAGCCAAGGGCTTGCTGATGTCTTAGCTGAACTTGTAAGCAATATTGGGGTTGCCCGTGCGCATACAGCTCAAGAAATTGAGGAGTTATCTGATAAATTTTGCGTAATGAGCGTTAATATCAACAAGATACAGGAACTATCTAAAGAGCTTATTCAAATTTCATCCCTTAAATCAACGAAAGAAACACAAAAATCAGCCCAGCAACTTCACAATCAGCTACAAAATTATAACCAAGATATTGGACAAGACATCCAAACCATCATGATGACATTACAATTTCAAGACCGAGTGAATCAAATTTTGCAACAGGTTGAAGAAAATTTGACTGATTTAAGTGCCCAGAAAGAAACAGTCGATTGGCAGCAGCTACTGATTCAAACTACTGAGACCTTTCAACGGTTTGACGGAGGCTGGACAAGACATGAAAAAAGTAATGAAGAAAAAGAGCCGGTTCTTTTTTAACCTATGTGCGCCACAATTTCTAATGTAAAATTAGTTTCGACTTAACACACCAGACACCAGACCTGCATTTTTTCTCAGTCGAACAACCCAAATCTAAGGTGCATCTGCACGCGTTAACACCTAAATTCATAACGCCATGGGTATAATTAAATTGAGTCGATTATTTTTTCAATTCCTAACAGGTGGACGCTAATCGTTGAATTTAATTCTTGCGCTGTCAAAGAATCTGAATGATTTAATTGATATTCCAAAACATCCAATCCCGCATCGGATACATCCCTATTTTCTGCATTGCGCTTTATAATCCGCTGCTTGATGGTTTCCAGATCAAGATCACACGATAAAATTGTTAATTTAATTTTAGATTGTTTGGCAAGCGCAAAAAATATTCTTCGTTGTTTTCTGTGTAAAAATGCGGCGTCCACTATGACCGAAAATCCTGCTTCGAGTATCTTTTTTGATAACGTCATTAAATGTTCATACGTTTGCTCACTAGTCGATTTATTATAAATTCCCTGTTGAACGCCTTTTGTATTTCGTGTTGTTTCAGAGAGACTACAAAGCCGTTTTCGCTCAATATCCGAGCGAATACGAATAGCTGGAAATTTTTGCATTAATGCCTGACTTACGGTGCTTTTTCCTGAACCAGATAAACCATATGTAATGAAGAGTCTTGGCGTTGTTTGTTTTATATAATTTTCTGCAAGATTTAAATATTTTTCAAAATTGTTTTTTTCAATTTTCACATCATCTTCAGATAAGTCTTTTTGTTCTAAACGTATGCAACTGACCATAGCTCTAACTATGGCGCGGTATAATAAATAATATTGCAAAACTCGCAACCCGGTATAATCTCCCGTAATTTCTAGGTATCGATTAAGAAAACGGCTCGCAAGTGCCGTTTGTTCATGGTCTTGCAAATCCATAATCAAAAATGCAATTTCGCTCATGACATCATTCCAGCGCAAATCTTCACTGAATTCAATGCCATCAAAGGCAATCACTTCTTCGTTTTTAATAGCAATATTGCGCAGATGTAGATCACCGTGACATTCACGAATAAATCCTTCTTTTTTTCGAAATGTAAAATGATCTTTTAGGCGCTGAAATTCTTTTTCACTCCAGTTTTTAATCCTGTTCATGCGTTTGATATCTGTTTCATTATTAAGGCGAGAGAGAATATCAGAAAAACAATTTAAGACCGGTGAATGAATATGAATTAATTCTCCAAAAGGCTGATTTTCATTTGCAACCTGAATGTATTGATGAAATTCTGATATTTTTTTTGCCAACAAATCCATATGATGAAAACTCAGTTTATTCTCGGCAAGAACCCGATCAAGTTGTGCTTGCTGGTGAAACTGGCGCATTTTAACTGCGTATTCAATGGGATCTCCTTTGCCATTTATTTCCGGTTTTGAATAGCGCCCGGCAATAGAAACCACGTCTAAATAATAGTCTGGCGCAAGTCGTTTGTTTAATCTTAACTCTAAATCACAATATTTGTGTCGTTTTTCTAATGTTGAAAAATCCAGAAACCCTAAATTCACAGGCTTTTTAATTTTATAAACAAATTTCCCAGTTAAAAATACCCAGGAAATATGCGTCTCAATTAGCGTTACTTCAGTCACAGGATGTGGGTAAATCTCAGGTTTTTTAAAGGCGTCGATTAACTGCTCAATTCCTTGTTGCATTCGAAGTTCCTATAGTTTAATAAAAATGGGCAATAAACAATTTTATTTATCCCTGTTTTCCCTATTTTTTACTATACTTTATAGTGTAACAGCGCAGCAATTTTGAATAGGTGTCGATAATTCATCATTATTGCTAACGGTTATAGCTGAAAAAACCTGGAGCAAGCATGAAGGCAGCGATACAAACTATTTTTTCTTGTATTATTTTTCTCAAAATGAAAGCAAATAACCATTAACTAGTTATGCACTTATCACTTGAATTCAGGATGTATAAATCTAATTTTTCGCAAAAAATATCCTATTTTTCAACTTTCAGCTTAGATCGTTCCATATAGATATCTTCCCAAAATGGGAAGTTGATAAAGTGAGAGACTTGCCATGAATAATGAAAAGAAAATTCAAGACGCTGTAGCCGCAGCAGGACACTTAATTCTAAAACAAATTTTAGCTGATTATCACGGACCGGTTGCTATTCGATTATGGAATGGCGAATTGTCTATTGGCCAAAACGATGCGCCCTGTACAATTGTCTTTAATCAGCCTTCGGTATTACGTCAGTTGATTTTACATAGAAATGTGATGCATATGGCTGAAGACTATCTTTCGGAAAAAGCGGATATCGAAGGTAATGTTGAATGTTTATTTGATCTCGTCTCTTACATGCGATATTTAGACTTGCCATGGTCAATTAAATTTCGCTTAATGCGCCACTCATTACATCTGCCCTTTTCCGATCACGATAATAATAGCACCCAAGTGATTCGTGCAGGACATGCTGAGCGTAAAAATACAAAACAAAGCATTGCACATCATTACGATGTAGGTAATCACTTTTATCAACTGTGGCTAGATCGAAAAATGGTTTATTCCTGCGCTTATTTTTCCGGAGAAGAACAATCATTGGATGAGGCACAGCAAGATAAACTGGATTATATTTGCCGTAAATTACGCCTAACGCCAGGCGAAACTCTACTGGATATTGGTTGTGGTTGGGGTGCTCTGGTTTGTTGGGCAGCACGTAAATATGGCGTAAAAGCTCATGGTATAACACTGAGTGAACAGCAAGCCGCTTATGCGAATACACAAATAAAAAAAGAAGGCCTGGAAGATCAGGTTACTGTGGAGTTACGCGATTATCGTAATTTGGCTGATGACGCTCGTTACGACAGGATCGTGAGTGTCGGCATGTTTGAGCATATTGGTGTTGCCAATTTTCCACTTTATTTTAAAACCATTAAACGAGCATTAAAACCTGGGGGGTTGTTTCTTAATCACGGCATTACTAACGACACCGGCTGGCAGGATACCCCCATTACACGCTTTATTAATAGCTATGTTTTTCCCGATGGTGAATTAACGCGAATCGGTGACGTTATTATCGCAATGGAAAATGCCGGTTTTGAAATTATTGACCTTGAAGGTTTGCGTAGACACTATGCTATGACATTGCGTTGCTGGGTCAAAGCACTGGAAGCTCACAAAAAACAGGCCGTTGAACTTGTGGGCGAAGCAACTTACCGGGTTTGGCGACTTTACATGGAAGGCTCTGCATACTATTTTGATGAGGGTAGCATCAATGTTTTTCAAGCATTGGCCGGACATGACCGAGAACCGTTAACAGTCGGTTTAAGACGTGATGACCTGTATGAAAAAGGTTGCGAATGCTGGCCAGAAAAATAAACGAGAAGAAAGTTTGGCTTGGAAAAAACGAGAATATAAGCCCCTCTGACCTGCATGAATGAGGCCAGAGGTGTAAACACAACGGCAGGGATAAAAAAGCAATTAACGCGGAAGTTCGACTATAAAATAGTACACACCTAACTCAAGCTCAAGCGCCTCGGGTAGGAATGAATTTTATCAGTTTATTATTTTGCTCACTTCTTGTGATGGCGGACTTTCCAGACCGGATGAATTATAAGCCGTAATCGTAAAGTAGTACGTACCATTTTTGAGATTTTCGGCAATGAATTCTTCTGGCATCCCCCCTAATGCGTCTAATGTTGGAACATCCATTAATAAGTTTTTTTCAGAAAAACTCTTCGGAGCTGTAGACATATAAATCTTATAACCAGCTAAATCGGTTATAAATGAGCCATCTGAGTTTGTTGTAGGCCCTGTCCAACTTAGGATAGCTTTATTGGGCTTGACTCCCGCTTTTGCACTAGCCATATCACCCGTACTTTTTTTTATCGCAGTTGAATATATTGTCGTTGAAGCAATATTTTTGCGTTGATCACTTGGTTTATTATCGATGTAAACAGAGCCTGATTGTTTATTGTATTTTTTCCTATTCAGCCTTGCACCTCGAATACTCCGTGCGGGAATAGTCGTCGTGGTAGAAGTCAGTTTTATGATTGTATTTGTATCAAAATTTTCATTCCAGGAAGGCAATTTGATTTTCACCTCTGCCCGGGTCTCAAAATACCAATGACCAATGTGACTCCATAGGCCTTCGTTAACAGACGGCTGGACGTTAAATACATCTTTACCAGCAGCGTGGGCAATAACAACAGACATTTCCTCCTGCTGAGTTGCAGACTCATCCCATAGAGCATAAATATCATACCAACCAGGCTCCATAATACGAAATGTATAAGAAAGCGATTGAGAACGATAAGCATTAATGCCTTCAGAAGACGTCAAGGTGCTGTGATTGTTCATTGCCATTGCCGCAGCATGAAGTTGGCTTATCCCGAATATAAGGGTCGTTAAAATAAAAACAAATGGTAAGGTCTTTTGCAATGGATACATAATAATTCCTTTTTTACCATTGCAAAGCAAAGAGCGTTCCAGGTATAAATAAATGCCTATAACATGATACTAATCAACAATATAAGACACCAGAAATAAACATTGCTTTAAGATATAGATGTACATAAAATGCGACATTCTATACGTATAAACCAGTACTTTGTTATTTTGATTCATCGGAATCGGATTGAAAACCGAAGATGGATACAATAGAGGGGCTATAAAAAACGTTTGGGAATGCGATCATTAAATCACATTCCCATTTCAGTCAACTTATCGCCCAGGTACGTGAATGGGACACAGGCTGGCAAACATCAATTATTTCTTGTATTTCTACTTTATCAGCATCGATAATAATCAATTGACCGTTAGATGAATTAGAAGAAAATACCGTACTTGCACCTTGTGCATTTTTTACAAACGTTAAAGACCCTGCAGAAGAACCCAGACGCAGCTCACCAAGCCTTGTTAAGGTCGGAAGCTTATCAAGATTAAAAACTAACAAAGCGTCCGTCTTTAAATTCTCTTTTTGCACATCGCTGCCCGAACTGGATGTTGTTAAAAACAATTTTGTACCTTCCGGATTAAAAAAGTATTTGCTAATGTAAATATCTTTTAAATCTTGTGAATCCAGCACCGTATGTGTTTTTACATCAAACACCGTAAGTTTAGCCACTATATGCTGAGCATCGCTTTTACGATCAGCCCCTCGACCAATAATATAACGTCCATCGGGCGTGACAAATAAATTACTATGTCCCTTAAAAGGAATACGCGCCTCAATTTCATTCGTTACAGGATCAATAACCGCGATAGTGCCATAGCCATTATTGAGATTATATATTTTCCCAGAAACTTTGGAATAAACTAGGCCATGCGGAAAAGCGTTATTAGGAATCGTCGGCTTTAAAGCATCTTCTTTCTCTGACTCACAAAGATCAATAGTGGCAATCACTTGAAGAAAACTATTTTTCTTGTCTGGATCATTGCCTATCACTGAAACGGTGCCCTCTTTCAAATTACTGATGTAAGCCTGCTTAGGAACATGGGGAGCCTCATCCGAAGGGTATGAAAAACTGGCCTGATGATGCCCTCTTCCAACACAAACTGTCCCCAAATACTTTACATGACTAGAATCCCGCCCTTCAATCACCATCACAGAAGATCCACCTTGAGCACAATTCAAGGTATCGTTACCTGTCTCTTTATCACCATCATTCATCAGCCAATCCCGCTGCGAGGTCGGATCAGGGTAATTGTGAGCCGCAAATGAATCACAAGGAAATTGCGTGGTCAAGCTGATTTTTTTAGTTACAGGGTCAAGCATGATCACTTGATGGTTTTCCGTTACCCCTACTAGGATGGGTTTAAATGCTTTTTCCAGCTCAGTTTCTGGTAAACGTTCAAACTCGGCTATTTTTGTCTCGCCTTGTTTACGACTGACTATATGTAAAGATCCGGTTTTACGATCACTAGAGTAATAAGCCAATGCAAAGTTTGTTGTTGTTGCTTCTTTATTCATGATATTTTTTATCCATTATCCAAGATATATCCGTTTCAGCCCGGTACTGACTGCACTAAATTCATTGACTATAATGATTCAATTATGAGACACTTCTTAAAATTTCTCGTTATTCCACACATAATAAAATTTATAGTGACATTCTATCATGACTCGTTTCCTAAATAGCTCGCACAAAAGCTTAACACTCCTTTCTCTATTCTTGCTGCTCGGGATAGCGGGATGTTCCACCCAACCTAAGTCTACGGCCAAAGCCCTGCCAACGTCACAAGTGACGGTAATTCACCATTACCAAAACGATAGTGATGACGTTCAAATGTCTGAGGTTGCCATACTTAAAAGTAGCAACACACTAGGCAATGACGTAGAAGGTGTCATCCAATTGTTAAATATTGATGAACATTCATTTTCCAATCCGAACGCAAACGATCTCGGCCCAGGTCAATTTGAACTTCATGTTTTGCCGGGTACCTACACTCTTAAACTGAGCTATGATCACAGTGAAGTCCCCGCAGCCTCAGAAAAAACTTTTGTTTTTACGGCCTTGCCTGGCCATACCTACTTATTAGATGGTGCGCTATCAGAGGACAAAGAAATTGCCTGGTTTCCTATCCTATTTGATACCACTCGCGTCATGACCTGGAAAAAAGATAAAAATAAACCAACTGAAAGAACGCTTCAAACTGATAATAAAATAATGGTAGATTAATCTCAACAACACCTGTTGGCCTACGAAACTGAATAGAATGTCTCTATTTTAAAGGCTCTTTTTAGGTCAAGGCACTCCGAAACACACCCATATCTTTATTGTTTTTCTCACAATTAGGAGGCTGTCCAAGAATAGCAATCGCTATTCTCGGACAGCCTTTAGAAAACCCTTTGTCTTTCGTATGTAAAAGTTTATACGCCCTCATACCAAGTTATGATGGTAAACTATACACATAAGTACCCCTGAAGAATTTTAACGCAGCCAGATTTAACGTCTCAAACTATACTCACATTTAAGTAAGGCTATAGATCGGCCGCAGCCTCATCAAAAAATGCAACTTAAATAATTTCCGCTTATCAGCCCCTGCGATATGCAGTTCGATGATACCCCACAAAACTCTCAACAAATCTCTGAAAGTTGACAATAGCTTTTAAAACTTAACAACCACCGTCTAAAGACGGTGGGTTAAAAGCTGCGGACTGAAAGTC
>CAYQVF010000065.1:0-17711 GCA_964421045.1 uncultured Chromatiaceae bacterium | reverse complement strand
GGTTCTTCGTAGAAGAGTGTGAGGTTTCAGTTAAATAAATCACCTTTATGTCTGGCTCTTTGGCTGCTATTTCCTGCATTCATGCAGTCGTGCTTACGCATCTTACCTACATCCCTTAGGTAACCAGAACGAGCAAATACAAACTAAACTTGAGCTTAAACCCTGGAAGTTATTACGTGCACGTTCCTTATTGGTCATTATGGAGGCATGAAAAGGGTAGACATTGATTTTCACCCTAATTTTGCCGGATAGCGGCAGAGATTTGCCGCTTTTTTGAGTTAAATCCCGTCTATTTCTATTTTTATCGCTATGGCATATCAATTGCAATTACTGAGATAAACGAATTATGGAGTATCGATATGGTTTTTAGCTTCGACAAGCTGGTTGGTGTACACGAACAGGCATTAAGTATTAGAGCTAAGCGAAATGAACTCTTGGCATCTAATCTGGCTAACGTGGATACTCCGGGTTATAAGGCGCGCGATATTGACTTTAAAACGGCGCTTTCACAGGCTAATGGTGATCAGAATAGTGGTTCGATTAAACAGACCCATGCTCGTCATCTCAGTAATAGTATGTCGGGTTTACCCAATGCCGAATTATTATATCGTGTACCAACTCAACCCACGCTGGATGGTAATACCGTTGATGCCCAAGTTGAACAGGCAGAATTTGGTGAAAATGCATTACGCTACCAAGCTTCATTGCATTTTTTGGATCGGCGCTTTAAAGGCATTATTTCGGCGCTTAAAGGAGAATAGTTATGTCGTTAATGAATGTTTTTGATATCGCTGGAAGTGGTATGAGTGCTCAGTCTGTGCGCTTGAATACCACCGCGAGTAATTTAGCGAATGCTGAAAGTGTCAGTGGTACCGAAGAAGGTGTCTATAAAGTTCGTAACCCGGTATTCCAGGCGATGGTCGATGAAGCCTCAGCCGACCGCAGCAGTATCGGTGTTGCTGTTTCGGGAATACAAGAAAGCAATGCGGCACCGCGCAAGATGCATCAACCGGATAATCCGCTTGCCGATGCGGAAGGTTATGTTTATATGCCTGATGTTAATGCAATTGAAGAAATGGCTAACATGATTTCAGCTTCACGTTCATATCAATCGAATGTAGAAATTATGAATACGACTAAGCAACTGATACTGCGTACCTTGCAGATTGGTCAATAAAAAGGGCTGAATGATGGTAGGCAATGTAGATATATCTCGACTAGGTGAGTTGGGCCTGGTGAACAAGCCTAAAGTAGAAAAGGCTGAAGTGGGGCAAGAGCAGTTTTTAAAGTTGATGACGACTCAATTACAGAATCAAGATCCGACAAAACCTATGGAAAGTGGTGAATTTTTAGGGCAAATCGCCCAATTTGCAGCTGTGGACGGCATACAAAAACTAGAAAAAACTTTCACCGGGCTAGCCGATTCTCTGGTTTCCAATCAAGCTTTACAAGCGTCTTCTCTGATTGGTCGTAATGTCATGGTGGGTGGTGATGCGGGTGTATTACAAGAAGATATTCCGCTCACTGGTGCATTAGAGTTAGAGGGTCGTGCTGATAGCGTCACCTTACGGGTCATGGATGGCAGTGGTCAATTAGTACGTCAGGTGGGTTTGGGTCAGCAACCTAGTGGGAAAATTGACTTTTCATGGGATGGTTTGAACGATGACGGAGAGTCTATGTCGCCAGGGGTTTATAGTTTTGAAGCTTCTGCTGTTATAGCAGGAGAAGAAGTGGGTGTCTCCACTTTTGCAAATGTTCCGGTACAAAGTGTTTCCATCGGTAAAGATGGCGGCGGAATCAGCGTTAACTTGCTGGGTTTGGGCCGTCGAGATTTTTCTGAAATTAATGAGATTCGATAAAAATAGTGCTCATATTCAGTTTTCATATTTATTGTTGTTAATCAGGAGTAATGTAACATGCCATTTCGTATTGCACTGAGTGGATTAAACGCAGCATCAGCGGATCTACGAATCATTGGTAATAATGTTTCCAATGCCAGTACCACCGGTTATAAAAAATCACGGGCTGAGTTTGCCGATATTTTTGCCTCATCTTCATTAGGAACCACTGCCAACGCCATTGGTGCGGGGGTGCGAGTTTCCTCTGTTTCTCAACAATTTACCCAGGGTAATATTGGCTTTACAGATAATAACCTTGACTTGGCGATTAGTGGCTCAGGGTTTTTTGTATTGAATGATAACGGCGTACAAGTTTATAGTCGTGCAGGCTCCATGAGCATAGATAATGCAGGATTCGTCGTCAATAACCAGGGTCAACAGTTGACAGCTTTTCTCGCAGACAGTAGCGGAAACATTTCAAATGGCAATGCCGGTTCACTACAATTAGATACCGCTGATATTGCACCTCAAGCAACGTCTGGTGTCACGATGGGACTTAATCTTGATGCTTCTGAGGACGTGCCTGTGTCGCCTGTGGCTTCGACGGCACTGACTCTTGGAACGCCTGTTTTAGATACGGCTAGTTCGCCCCTGACGACACCGACATTTGATTTGTTCGATACCTATGGTTCTCTGGCCACGGGTAATAACCAAGGTTCATTGCAATGGACTTATTCAGGTACGGGTAATGTCTGGAATGCTGAATTACTCGTGGGTGGTGCCCCTATTGTACCGGCTGCGACGGCATCAGTTGATGTTGGTACTACGGGCTCGGTGTCATTCGACTGGGACCCTGATGCCGGG
Source organism: uncultured Chromatiaceae bacterium (assembly GCA_964421045.1). Taxonomy (GTDB): domain Bacteria; phylum Pseudomonadota; class Gammaproteobacteria; order JAADHS01; family JAADHS01; genus JAADHS01. Next base: position 15,009 of record CAYQVF010000065.1, on the reverse strand, counting down.
GCGGCGATGCCAACACAAACATTAACGATGGATGTCTCCGGGGTGTCGCAGGTTACGGGTAGTGGCAGCACGCTCTCGGCTTCAGCCAATGGATCAGAGCAAGCCCCTTTTAGTGCCACCGATGCCTCAACTTTTAATAGTTCTACGGCATTAACAGTATATGACTCTCAAGGTACCGCGCATCTGGCGACTTACTACTTTAGAAAAACAGGCACACCAAACAATTGGGAAATGTATAGCTTTGTCAATAGCGTACAAGTCGACGGGCCTGATACGGTTACATTCAGTACCGATGGAAAAATCTCTGCTATAAACGGTGCGGGTTCACCTTTTACACAGGTTATTCCAGGCTTTGTGCCACCGGGCAGTACAGCGCCTAGTACGATAAATATTACTAATACTTTAACAGATGTGACTCAGTATGGTAGTGCGTTTTCAGTGAATACTCTGAACCAGGATGGCTTTGCAACAGGGCGTTTACGGGGTGTTGATATTGCAGACACAGGGGTAGTGACTGCACGGTTTACCAATGGCCAGTCCCGAACCCTGGGACAAGTTGCCTTAGCTAGTTTTCCTAATACGCAGGGGTTGCGTCAATTAGGGGATACGGCCTGGGGTGAAACATTTGAGTCGGGTTCGGCCATCATTAGTCAACCCGGTACCGGGAGTTTAGGCTTGATCGAATCGGGCGCTCTTGAAAGTTCCAATGTTGATTTAACCGAACAATTGGTGGGTATGATTACGGCACAGCGTAACTTTCAGGCCAATGCACAAGTGATTACCACGGCAGACACGGTCACTCAAACTATTATTAATATCCGTTAACCCTGGGTTAATCAGTAGACCGGAGAATTACGATGGATGAAATGCTCTATATCTCGATGAATGGTGCCAGGCAGATTATGAAGGCACAGAGCGTCAATACTAATAATCTGGCTAATGTGAGCACCACCGGATTTAAAGCGGATTTGAATGCGTTCAGTAGCGTGGAAGTGAAGGGTTCGGGTTTTGGCAGTCGAGTATACGGTGTGAACGGTGGCAATGGCATTGACCTGTCGCCAGGCTCAATCATGCAAACGGGGCGCGATTTGGATATCGCGATCAGTGGTGAAGGCTATATTGCAGTTCAAGCAGCGGATGGCACGGAAGCCTATACCCGCGCGGGTAATTTTAGCTTCAACGCAGCTGGGCAACTGATGACGGGTTCCGGTAACCTGGTGATGGGGAATAGTGGCCCTGTTTCTCTGCCGCCTTTTGAAAAACTAGAAGTTGGTATCGATGGAACGCTGTCGATTCGCCCTATCGGTCAATCTGCCGCGACTTTAGCCGTTGTCGACAGGATCAAGTTGGTTAATATCCCGACGCAAGAACTCGTTAAAAATGAAAATGGTTTGTTAAAAATTCGCTCCGGCGAAGAGGCTCGTGCTGATGCGGCAGTTAAAGTGGTATCGGGTGCACTAGAAGGCAGTAATGTTAGTGCGATTGAGTCGATGGTGACCATGATCGATCTTTCCCGCGCATTTGAAATGCAAATCAAAATTATGAAGACAGCGAATGAAACCGCAGAATCTGCGCAATCACTCATGCGCGTGAGCTAACAGATCAATAAAATTTAGGAGCAAGAATATGGAACGAGCTTTATGGGTCGCTAAAACAGGCCTCGATGCACAGCAAACCCGAATCGCGGTGATTTCGAATAACCTGGCGAATGTGAATACCACGGCGTTCAAACGCGGTAATGCGATATTTGAAGATTTGTTGTATCAAAATTTAGGTCAGGCGGGTGCGCAGTCTACTCAGGATACGCAGTTTCCAACCGGTCTTAATTTGGGAACGGGAGTCAAAACAGTCGGCACGGCCAAGCTTTTTACGCAAGGTAATCTGGTTAAAACAGACAGTGCTTTGGATGTGGCGATAGATGGCAAGGGTTTTATTGAAATTGCACAACCGGATGGATCTATAGCCTATACTCGTGATGGTAGTTTCAAAATTAATGCCGATGGCTTATTAGTCAACTCAAGTGGCTACCAGCTACAGTCTTCGGTGACGATTCCTGCTGGCGCAAGTGGTATTACCATAGGTGAAGACGGAACAGTTTCTGTTACTACCGCAGGTTCTGCAACACCGACTAATGTCGGTAATATTCAGTTAGCCGACTTTATTAATCCTCAGGGTTTACAGCCGATAGGTAAAAATTTATTTGTAGAATCTGCTGCCAGTGGTTCACCACAAGTTGGTACTCCGGGGCAGGATGGTTTGGGTTCGTTGACGCAAGGTTTTTTAGAGTCTTCTAACGTGAATGTAGTGGAAGAGTTGGTGAATATGATTGAAGCACAGCGTGCCTATGAAATGAATTCAAAAGCAATACAGGCCACCGATGGCATGTTGCGTTATGTGGCGAACAATCTATAAAGGTTAACATGATGATGTTCAAAACGACTTCTCTATTGATTTTTCTCTCGTTGTCATTGCTGGTATTAAACGGCTGTTCTACGGTTAGAAAAATAGAGAACATGGAGGCATATAAACCGACCATGCCTTCGCCTCAAATGCCCGCTGAGCAGCGTAATGGTTCTTTGTTCCAGGAAAACATTGCCATGGTTTTGTTTGAAGATACCAAGGCTCGTCGTGTTGGTGACATTTTAACTATTATTTTGATTGAAAGTACCAATGCCTCCAAAAAGGCATCGACTTCAGCGGATACAGATAGCGGGGTAACGATAGCGGTGCCCAGTATTGGTGGGCAAGCACTCCACCTTGGCAAGCTGACGGGCGGTAAAGCAAAATTTGATCTTAGCGCCTCATTGGCTTCCAAAAAGAATTTTACGGGAGAAGGGGACAGCAGCCTGAGCAATACCTTGAGCGGGCGAGTGACGGTTACGGTATCTCAAGTGTTGTCTAACGGTTATCTTGTCGTGCGAGGGCAAAAACGCCTGACCATTAACCAGGGTGATGAATATGTTCGCATTTCAGGTATTATCCGACCTATGGATATCCAGCCTGATAATACCGTGCTATCTACTTTAGTGGCTGATGCACGAATCAGCTATGTGGGTGATGGCATGCTTGATGAGGCAAATCGAATGGGTTTGGTGAGTCGGTTTTTACTAAAATGGTGGCCGCTATGATTAAGAATAAAGAAATAAAATGTCTGCTTTCCTTGTTAATAATGTCTCTGTTTTCATCTATAGTTTTTGCTGAGCGTATCAAAGATATTAGTTTTATCGCTGGAGTACGAGCCAATCAATTAGTGGGGTATGGTTTGGTCGTAGGGTTATCAGGTTCCGGCGATCAAACCAGTCAAGCTCCGTTTACTGTGCAAAGCATGAAGAGCATGTTGGCTCAGTTTGGAATTTCTTTACCCCCTAATGTCAATCCGCAGCTAAAAAATGTTGCAGCAGTGACGATTCATGCCGAGCTGCCCCCCTTTGCCAAGCCCGGTCAAACAATAGATGTGACCGTTTCTTCCATTGGTAATGCCAAAAGCCTACGTGGCGGCAGTTTATTAATGGCACCGTTGAAAGGTGCCGATGGTCGTATCTATGCCGTTGCACAAGGTAGTTTAATTGTCGGTGGTTTGGGCGTTTCCGGAGCAGATGGTTCACGGATCACGGTCAATATTCCCAGTGTGGGTCGAATTCCCAGTGGGGCTATGGTTGAACGTTTAAGTCCCACTATTTTGGGTGGCGCTGACAATTTTATTTTGAATATGAAAACGCCTGATTTTACGACGACGCACAGAGTAGCAGAAGCCATTAATGCGGCGATCGGTCCTGCCACGGCCAGTCCCCTAGATGGGTCTTCCGTGCAAGTGTTGGCACCCACCAATCAAGCACAACGTGTCGCTTACGTATCGATGATAGAAAATTTGACCCTGGAGCCGGGTGTGGCCTCTGCTAAGGTGATTGTGAACTCACGCTCAGGCACGGTTGTCATAGGCAGTCATGTACGTGTCACTTCAGCGGCGATCACCCATGGAAGTTTGACCGTCACGATTACGGAGCAATCTGCAGTGAGCCAACCCAAAGGGGTTTTGTCGGGCGGAACGACCGTTGTTACGCCTGTTTCAGATATTTCAGTTGAACAAGAAGGGAATCGAATGTTTTTATTTAAAGGCGGCGTTTCTTTGGGCGAAATTGTTCGTGGTGTAAACCAGGTTGGTACGGCACCCGGTGACCTTGTTGCTATTCTGGAAGCATTACGCGCTGCCGGAGCACTGCGTGCAGAACTGGTTGTGATCTAGATTGATATGTCTATTACCTCAACCAATACCTATACCGACTTTCAAGGTCTGGCTCAGCTCAAGGCAGAGGCTAAGGCAAATTCGCCAGAAGCGCTGCGTGAAACGGCACGGCAGTTTGAAACGATTTTTGTACAAATGATGTTAAAGAGCATGCGCGATGCTACGGCTTCTATGGCGGATGAAGAAGGTTTGTTGGATAACGATCAAAGTAAACAGTATATGGAAATGTTTGATCAACAGTTGGCTCTGGATTTAACTAAAAATAAAGGAATAGGTTTGGCTGATATTTTAGTGCGCCAGCTCGGTGGTGAGGTTGCAGACAAAGAAAAACCTAATGTACTTTCTATGCAGCGTTTTCAAGAGCGTGTTGCCGCTATTCAGCCTTCGGCGGTGCTTTCCGATAAAACTGAATTTTCGCCAAAAAATCCAGAAGTTTTTATTCGTGAACTGTGGCCACATGCACAAAGAGCCGCTGAAAAAATCGGCGTGGATGCAAAAGTATTAGTTGCTCAAGCGGCTCTGGAAACCGGTTGGGGAAAAGAGATGATTCGCCATGAAGATGGGCGTAACAGCTTTAATTTATTTGCTATTAAGGCGAACTCAGCCTGGCAGGGCAGTCAGGTAAACAGTCGTACTCATGAATACGAGCAAGGACAAAAAGTGCAACGTATCGAGCCCTTTCGTGCTTATGACTCTATTGCCCAGAGTTTTTTGGATTATGCTGATTTTATTCAATCCAATCCTCGTTATCAGGGGGCGCTGGATAAGGCTCATAACTCTGCGGCTTACCTTGACTCTCTAGTACAAGCAGGCTATGCAACAGACCCTGAGTATTCCAGTAAAATTCAATCTATTATGTCTGGCGATCGTTTCTCTGAAGCCATCGATCAGCTGAAATTGGGTTAGATATTTTGTTCATGTTTTATTTCAAAAGGTGTGATTGAAATGGCCAGCGGTATACTCGGTAGTGGTGTGTCAGCTTTATTGGCAAGCCAACGTTCATTAGCTGTAACAAGTAATAATATAGCGAATGTGAATACCGAAGGATATAGCCGCCAACGCGTTGAGTTTGGCACTAAAAATCCCGAATGGAGTGGTGTCGGTTATATTGGTCGCGGTGTTGAAATTAATAGTATCGAACGTATTTATAATGGAGCGATAGTCTCAGAAATTCGTAATACGACCGCATCGTTAAATAGTGAGTCGTCCTTGCTTTCTTTGACCGGGCAATTAGATAATTTAGTGGCCGACCCCAATGCAGGGATCTCTCCCGTTCTTCAGGACTTTTTTAATGCAATGGGCGATGTGGCAGATGAACCTTCCTCGTTACCTGCACGCCAGGTTTTAGTCAGCCAAAGTGAATCTTTGGTTGAGCGGTTTTCTTATTTTAGTGATCGTTTTTCCAGTATTGAGTCAGAAGTGAACTTGCAACTGAGTAGTTCTGTTGATGAAGTGAATAGCTTAACTTCAGAGTTGGTTAACTTAAATGAAGATATTGTTGCGGCAATAGGTTCAAGCGGAGGGAGTCCACCTAATGATTTGTTAGACCGCCGTGATCAAGTTCTCAATACGCTTTCTGAATATGTTGCCGTGCGCGTTTTTGAGGAAGATGATGGTGCAGTTAATGTATTCATTGGCAAGGGACAACTTATTGTTAATCGCTTTAATAGCCAGCAACTAGTTGTTACAGACAATACTTTCGACCCGGGACGCAAAGAAATATCGGTGGTGAGTGGCAGTAATACCATCGCGATATCAGGACAACTTGCGGGAGGGGCAATAGGCGGAGCTTTGGATTTTCGAGATCGTATTTTAGGGCCGGCGAAAAATGCTTTGGGGCGTGTTGCCATTGCCTTGAGCTCAGATTTTAATGCACAACATCAGCTAGGGCTGGATCTCCAGGGTAATATGGGTGGGAAATTTTTCCAGGTTCCCACTGGGGTAGTTGATCATAGTCTCAGTAATACCGGTTCAGGTTTGTTAGATATTAATCTTGGTAATTCTGATAACTTGACGATCAGTGATTATCGTTTGACTTACACCGGTAATGATAACTATACATTGCGTCGCTTGTCTGATGATCAAGTTACGAATTTAACCATCGCGCCGGGGGGGACGAGTACGGAAGTCGATGGCTTTACGGTTTCTATTACCACGGCCCCCGACAACAATGATACTTTTCTTCTCCAGCCTACGGTTCGCGGAGCGGAAACCATTGCTTTAGCGATAACTGATGCGACAAAAGTGGCGGCCGCCTCTCCCGTGCGCTCGGCTGTTTCATTAGCCAATACGGGTGACGGCGCGGTTGTTGAGACCAAAGTGACGAATGCAACCACGTTTATTTCGGATGATTATGATATTGTTTTTGCAGACTTGACGCCTGCGGCGGTTGCTGGCACAGGAACAGGTACGCCTGCTGACGCCGATGCGAGTGGCACTATGGAGTATGTGCTGACGATCAATGGCGTTGATGTGATTACAGAAGACGAGGCGGGGGGAGGCGGTGTCGCGGATCTGGCGGCGTTAGCGGCAAGTATTAATGGGTTCAATGTTCAAACTGGCGTCAGAGCTTTTGTTGATAACACGGTATCTCCGACGGCGCTCTACCTTGCCAGAGATCCGGCCAGCGCGGTGCCTATCACAGTAACCGAAACCCTGCAGGCCACGGCCGGAGTGATGAGTGGTGACGAAACGGTGACGGGTTATTTTGGTTCGACATTGACCAGCGGTACGCCCTCAGTCACATTACCTGATACGACTGCAGCGGCAGACAGTTATGTGGTTGTCGATAGTTCGGGTGCTGCCATTGCAGCCGGTAGCTATACGTCTGGTAACAATATTAATTTCAATGGTATTCAAACCGCAGTTAACGGGACGCCCAATACAGGTGATCAATTTACGATAGAGCTCAATGCCAATGGGGTAGGGGATAATAGCAATGCTTTAATTTTGGCTTCTTTACGAGATATCCCCAGCCTGGATGGGGGCGTTTCTACTTATCAAGCGGCTTATAGTCAGATGGTCTCCCAGGTTGGAGTGAATGCACGCCAGGCTGAAGTTAATTTTAATGCACAGGATGCGAGATTGACCAATGCAACCGCTGCCCGGGATTCGTTATCCGGTGTCAATCTTGACGAGGAAGCGGCGAATATTCTTCGCTTTCAACAGGCGTATCAAGCGGCAGCACGAGTGATTTCCGTTGCTGACACTTTGTTCCAGTCTTTACTTGATGCGGTAAGGTGATCGTATGCGTATATCGACCAACCAGATAAATCAGCAGGGTGCCAATAGTATTTTGGAGGCACAGGCTAAACTGTCTAAAACTCAACTGCAACTTTCTACGGGGAAACGTATGCTAAGTCCTGCAGATGACCCTAGAGGGGCATCCCAGGTTTTGACCTTGAACCAGAGTCTGGCGATGACTGATCAGTTTCAACGCAATGCAGACATAGCAAAGACACGCCTGGGCCAAGAAGAAAATGCATTGGCAGGAATAGAAAATATTTTGCAAAGCGTGCGGGAAAAGACTTTGCAAGCCAATAACGCTTCACAGAACAATAATACCCGAGCAAGCATTGCCCTGGATATTAATCAGGCTTTATCGCAATTAGTTGCCTTAGCGAATTCAAAAGACTCCAGCAATAATTATATGTTTGCAGGATACCAGGAACAAACCCAGCCCTTTATCAGTAATTCTGATGGTAGTTTTACCTATAATGGTGATGAAGGACAGCGTTTTGTGCAAATTGGCGTGACACGACAAATAGCGACGAGTGACTCGGGCACGGAACTGTTTCGGGCAATAGAGAATGGTAATGGCACTTTCAGCGTTGCAGAGAATACGGCCAATACGGGATCAGGTGTGGTTGATCCCGGTTCAGTGATCAGTCCAGCAAATTACGATGGCGATAATTACAATATTTTATTTGCGGCTAATTCTGGGGCGAATGGTGCTTTGGCATTGACTGATAATGGCACGAATGATGACCTGACTTATACACTCAATATCAATGGAACGACGGTTTACAGTGCAAGCGAAAGTACCCCCCCAGTCAATACGTTAACGGGCTTGGCGACAGAAATTAATTTAAATAGTGGTGCGAGCGGAGTGCAAGCGTATGTTTCTGGAGGTATGCTGTATCTTGCCAATACTGTACCCGGTGCGGGTGCAATAACGCTGACGGAATCGATGAGTGGTGCGACGGTGGGGGATAATGATCGCATAGTGGGTTATTTTGGTTCTGTGCTCAATAGTGACAGCGGTGTGGCGAGCGCGACCCAAAACTATGACGATACCTTAGTTGATAGTTATGTTGTCCTTGATAGTCAAAATAATATTGAAACAGCAGGGAGTTATCAAGAAGAAACCGCGATTACTTTTAAAGGCATTGAAACTTCGGTCAAAGGGACGCCGGACCTGGGGGATCGTTTTAATATAACACCGAGCGTGAAGCAGGATATGTTTACTACGCTGCGTAATATTGTCAGGGTATTAGAGACTACGGATGGTAGTAACGAAGTGGGGAGTACGACCATTAACAATGCTATGGCGCGTGGTTTGACTGATATCGACCGAGCCATGGATAAAGTTGAAGAGATTCGTGCTCGTGCTGGCGCTCGCATCAATGCGATTGATACTCAAATGGAATTAAATGCAGATTTCAAACTTACGATACAAGAAACAAAGTCGAAAATAGAAGATCTGGATTTTATTGAAGCCGTAACTCAGTTTAAAATTCAACAAACCGCATTAGCAGCGGCTCAACAAACTTATGTAAAACTACAGGGTTTGAATTTGTTTAATTTTTTGTAGAAAAAACCTTCTTATATTTTGCTACTCACTATGAAAATTCGAACAGTATAATAATTTTACTTAAGATTTATAATTATTTATATAATTATAAATCAATCCTTAATGGACTGTTTTATAAATGATTGTGATGTATCGCTATTGAATTTTCTTGCTCGCTTATCCTACCTTACTAAATAGACAAGTAATTTTTTAAATTATTTGATCGCCTACCCTGAGTGTTAATCTTGACTAAAAACGTAGCCAATAGCTTTAAATTTTATTAAGCTATTCGCTATAAAAAAATAAAAGAGTGCCGTGTCTCAATTAAGATACTAAAAGCAAAGAGAGAGCAGATGAAAAACGGGGGTGTTCATCTTGGTGGCGTATTGTTCCTTGGCGTAGGCCTGTTTGGGTTTGCTGTTGTCTCGGCAAAAGAAGACCCCGTTATTCTGGATAATGACAGTTGCTTGAGCTGTCATAGCACAATGCAGCATAAGGCCATTACTTCATTGAAAGAAGCCCATTGTACCGAATGTCATGCTGCACCAGATATAACGGGAGAAGCCAATCGAGTGAGTGCTCACCTGGATGCACTGGATGAAGTTGATTTACCCCTATTTCACAATAAAAATAATTTACAGCCCGGAATGACAATGTCTCAGTATTATCGCGGTACGCGCTTGGGCAGCAAGCCGAATGACATGAGCAAAGTTGCGGCCGGGTCTTTCATTCGTGGCACTGATCATCGACTTCCCGATGAAGGTCCACAACACACTTCGAATACGGCGGCTTTTTTAATTGATCGTTATGAAGTGACTAATTTACAATACAAAAAGTTTATGGATGCGACGGGGCAGGGCTCGCCTGATCATTTTGAAAATCGCACTTATCCTCCTGGAAAAGCAGATCATCCGGTGGTAAACGTAACCTGGAATGATGCTGATGCTTATTGTACATGGGCAGGGAAGCGTTTGCCCAATGATAAGGAATGGGAAAAGGCAGCAAGAAGTGCTGATGCTCGGCGTTTTCCATGGGGGAATGAATTTCACATGCATTATGCCAACACACCGCAACGTTGGAAGGCCCTGAAAAAAAAGGGGGATACCACGCCGGTAGGGGCCTTTGAAAAAGGGGTGACGCCAAAGGGGTTGTATGACATGTCTGGCAATGTATGGGAATGGACATCAAGCAAATATGAAGCCTATCCAGGTAATAGGCGCAAGACAGAAAATTATGATGGAGAGTATAAAACACTGAAAGGCGGTTCATGGTGGAACTGTTCTTTTTATAGTTGCGGGATGTCTGCTCCGGCATTTAACCGTGCTTTTTTCTTAAAAGCCACCAAAAATAACAGTTTTGGTTTTCGTTGTGCGAAAGACGTGGAACGGCCTGTACTGATTTCTACTGCGGTTAAAAAACTCTAGGTAGGTTGTATATATGTTGACTAGAAATTTTAAAATGAAATGGTTTACTATCGCCGTTGTTTTTATCAGTAACACGGTTGTCGCGGGTGATTTTTCCGCTGATCCTCGTTTTACTGAAATGGTCTTGATCCCCGCCGGTTCTTTTATTATGGGCAGTAATAAAATAGAAAAAAGCAATAAAAAGGGTGAATTTGGCAATAGTAAACCCTGGCATATGGATGAACATCCGCAACATAAAGAAAGCTTGCCTGATTATCTCATCGACAAGTACGAAGTAACAAATGGAGAATATAAAGCCTTTGTTGCCTCAGTGAATGTGTTGCCTCCCGAGCATTGGTTGGATACCGGTTATCTCGTTGTACTTAAATTGGACAAAGTGAAAAAGGCAGAGCTTAAAACTTTACGCAAGGTTGTGAGCAAAGTATTTAAGCTGGACGTGGATGTTCGTATGCTGCAACGAGAAAAGCTTTTGGTGCTGATTGATCAGCGTTTAGCCGCGATAACGCAGTTACCCGTCACTCATGTCAGTTGGAGTGCCGCAGATGCCTACTGTAAACATGTTGGCAAACGCCTGCCGACTGAACAGGAATGGGAAAAGGCGGCACGAGGTGCTGCTGGGCTGGAATTCCCTTGGGGAGATAAATGGAAAAAAGCGATGAGCAACGCGGGTAGTGAATCCTGGCAAGACGGCGTTGCACCGATTGGTTCCTATGAGGGAGACCGCTCACCCTACGGTGTTTATGACTTGGCGGGCAATGTGACGGAGTGGGTGGCCGACTGGTATGAAGCGTATCCAGAATCAGATTACGAGAGCAAATTATTTGGCCACATCACCCGTGTTGCGCGGGGTGCAGCGTGGGGAGGTTCGGGGCACTATGCCTTACATTTATTTCAACGGGGTGCCTATCGCCATAATTTAGACCCCACCATGACTTATAACGATGTTGGCTTTCGTTGTGTGTCTGGATTGAATAAACAAGACTCTAGAAGTCATGCGGGTTAGACTCTAAGATCGTCTTGCCACGATTTTATAGAGGGTATATAAGCTAGGCGAAACTCGGTTTTGCGTAGTTTGATTTTGCGAGGCGGAATGCAGTAAAAGTGTAGGAAGAGAGTTTTTTATGCAACGGGATTGCTGTTTTAATTTATGTTTAGGCGTGATCAAAAAAAGAGAGGCCGAAGTCCTCTCTTCCTTTACTACACACACACACACAATTGCATTGAGTACTGATTTATCTCAATACTAAATTACCATCTCTTCCCGCTTTAGGGTCAGCATCAGGCTTGTTCATTAATACTGTGATTGCGCCTGATAATGCAGCACCCATACGATGATCAACAATCGCATTATTTGTGGGTCTATCAGCAGGTGAAACGATATCAGCACTTAACGCTTCGGACACTGCTACACCATAGGTAGCCATATCATAAAGTACATTTTTAGGGCTGCCGTTCAGATAAACTCTATCCCAAATACCTGCGATAGGATGAAAAGCGACAGGATCATTGATGTTCGCATTGACAAAATGAATTCTTACACGCTCACCGGGTTTTGATTGCAATACTAAACTTGCTGCAGGATCATGTACGGGATCATAGTGAAACATTTTGCCGTTGATCAAAGAACCTGCCGAACCAACATTTGCTAACATTGCCTTGTAGTTATTCGCATCAGGGAAATATTGACCTTGTACCAAAACGTATTCACGGTCTGGTTTAGGAAAGTTTTCAGTATAGCCCTCTTTCGGATCAACAATGATGACACCATACATGCCACGAGCGATGTGCTGAGCCATCACACTGGCACCACAGTGATACATCCAAACACCCGCGCGTTTTGCCACAAATTTAAAATGTTTTGTCTCGCCAGGCTTAACCGGCGCAAACTCATCTAACACATCAACTTCAGCGGCATGAAAATCCATTGAATGTGATTCTTTATTCGTGGAAGGATTTATTAATTTAAAGTCTACAATATCACCTTCAGTAACACGGACAGTTTTTCCAGGAATTGCTCCGTCAAATGTCCAGGCCGCATATTTGGTTCCTTTGTTATCAATTTCAACGGTTGTCTCTTTTGCGGTCATTGTAATATGTACAGTCTTTGCTAACACAGACTGCGCGCTAAATAAGCCTATTGCCACTGTTATGGCGCTTGTTGTTAGAATTTTAAACATATTTTTATACTCCTAGTTACATTACTATTTTTTACGCTTCTTTTAAGGTGATTAACACGCTATAAATTCATTTCCGGAGGTGCCTTTTAAAGTTTTCTATTTTTATGAGCAGAAACGGTAGTCTTAGCAGGGATGCATTATCGACATTTGCACAGCGCTACCAAATATTTTACCAACGCGTGAATTTCATCATCGTTGAATGTATCCGCCCACGGTGGCATTAGCACGGATTTATCAAGCGCAAGTCCGCCTTCTTTTATGACAATGAACAGATCCTCGTTACTTCTTCCTCCCATCGCTTTTTTACTTGTGTGATCGCGTGGCTGTGTTTCCATGTCACGCACGTTCAAACCCATACCGTCACCTTGCATGCCGTGGCACTGCCAACAGTAAGTTTTGTAATTATCTTCAGCATCGTTTGCCCAGGTAGCTGATGTAAGGAACAAAATTGAAATGAGTAGATAACTATTTTTCATCCCAATTCTCCTTTGATAACACACTCAAATATTGCACAATTTTTTGAATATTAGCTTCTGCCGTATGCTTATTTGGCATTAACGTTTTTGGATTCCAGGCTTGCGGATTTCTAATAAAACTCACCATGTAATCCTCCTGTAGCCGTCGAGCCGCGGTATACACCTCTGGTCCAGATGCCCCACCAAACTGTGGTTCAATTTCATGACAGGCCATGCAGCCATTAAATTTATCAAAAACCATTTCGCCGAAACTCATGGAAATTGAGCCACCTTTAAAGTCTCCTCGTGTGACCAGACCTGCTTTTTCTTTTTTTTGCATAAGCGAATTAACCACTTTTTCAGCTTCGATTTTTGTTAACGATATATGTGGTTTTAGCGTTTTTTTATCAATGACATCTCTTTTTTTTCCGGGTTTTATATGTTGAAAATAGTGATAACCCGCAGGACGAATACGTTTTGGGTTTTGTAACCAGGCACTCATCCATTCTTGTTTGTATTTACTGCCAGCATAAAACAAATCCGGCGCTTTTCGTTTCCATAACGCTTGCACTGTTTGTGCAGCAGGCCCAGTAAGATCATGACAAGATGAACAACGTTCCTGAAGAATGGCATTACCATCAGTGGCAACAGCGATCAGCGGTATCAGTGATAAAATAAATACTAAGTAACGCATTAATTATTCCTCGTGATGACGGCGGCGGCGTTTGCGAGTTAACGGTTCACCTTTAAATTTTGTACTTTCAAATAGACCGTAACCCTTGGTCATTGACTCTGTGAAAAAAAAGTCCGGGTTGTAATCGATATTTTTCCATACGTACCAGTCATCCATCGGTGTATTTGCGTATTCCATAACGGTAATAGGCCCTCCCGGATGTTTGCCGCGCGCTGTTACGTGTTTATCAACATGATCGTGAAATATAAATCGCCCCTCTTTCTGGTTTGCTTCGATAATGACATCGTAACGTTCGCCTGGGCCGATCAATACAGTATCAACATGGTATGGCTGAGGAAGTGGAAGGCCATCTTTATGTGTTACTAACATGTCGTGGCCATGTGAGTGCATGGTATGAATTGCTCCCCCCGCACCGTAGAAACGAATTCTCACAACATCTCCAGTCTCAATTCTTAATGGCTGGGTAGAGGGAAATGATCGACCGTTGACAGAAAAGTAATCTTCAATATCGTATGGCGTGGCACCTTGTCCAAACTTGTCAGCGTTCTCGCTTTCCCACGTTGAAAGCATCATGATCGCGTCTTTGGTTACACGTTTTTCGATAGGCAAAGGCTCTTTAGGGTCGACGATTAACGGCCCCCACATTCCTCGAATTCCGACGTGTTCATTTACTGCAACATGACAGTGGTACCATAAGCTGCCGATGCGGTCAGCCTTGAAGCGATAGGTGTATTTTTCACCAGGTTTAATCGGTTTTTGTGTAACACCCGGCACGCCATCACTACGCCAACTGTCTGTTTGCAGTACACCGTGCCAATGAACGGTGTGAGACATTGAGGTGTTATTAACAACATGAACAATAACATCGTCATCTTCTTTTACTCTAATCAACGGGCCAGGCACCTGGCCGTTAAATGCAAAAACTTTATAATCTAAATCGGGAGCCACAGAAATTTTCATCTCTTCAATGGTAAGGGTCATCTCTCGCTCATCAGACATTGAAATTGATGAGGATGTTAAAATTAACAACAGCATTAACCAAGAGGTGAAGTCAGAAACTCTGACTCTCTCAGCGCATATTTTTTGCCAAAGCGCTAAATTAAAATCACTCACAACATTGCTCCTCACCATTAGGCTAAATCAAACAAAAAGCCATAAGTAGTATTTAAGATACAACTTTAATGCCCTTGCAGATTTTCGTCAACCCCTCAAGAGAAATAAAAT
>CAYQVF010000064.1:6283-18204 GCA_964421045.1 uncultured Chromatiaceae bacterium | reverse complement strand
GCTGTAGCCAGATTGAAACTGAACCTGATTCTTACTCATTGTTCTGTCTCCATATAATTGAATTATAGTTGAGAGCAAGGAGACTAGCTTTAAAGCAGATCACGATATCCCTTCTCACATACTACTTAGTATGCCTATTCCTTAGGTGGTTTATTATTTTGAAGGTACATAGAGCGATTACCCTGGCGCTAACACCTAGCTATCATCAACAACATAACCCTGCTGCCGCAGATTTTTTATTGCTTCCTTGCCAGTCATCAGCATGGAAAGCGATAAGAGCCCTGGGGGTATTTTGCCAGGGTCGATGGCTATGAGTTTTTTGATCGCCCAGACCACTTGAGATGCCGGAATGTTTAAGCCATCTTTATTTGCGATGACTTCAATATGTTTGATCATTTTATTGTTTTGGCCTACTGCATTGATGCGTAACCTGCCTTCTAGCGTTCCAAACAGACGTGTCAGCGGTGAAATAGCGAGTGCGATATGGCAGAGTCGTCGTAAGTTTTGATCAGAGAGTCTTTTTAATAAGGGGCTGAATAAAGACAGACAATAAGTGATGATGCGTCGATCAAACCCGACATAAAATTGTATCGGAAATATTTTTTTTTCTATGGTGATACCCGTTGTAAAAGGGCTGGGGTAAAGACCATAATAACGTATAATTTCTGCACTATGGCGGAGTTGATGTACTTTTCTAAAACAAGCCTGGCCATGAGGCATACTTGTTCCCAATGGTCGTAATAAACTGAACATGAGACCAAAACTAACGGGGTTTTTTGAACCCATATTCAAAAAAACCTGTATTTTTTTGATTTTATTTTGTTGTTGGATACGTTGGCTTAATACTGACACCAGGCCAGGGACAGTAGAGCAACCTGGAATAATATAGCTTTGCGGGTGCATATAATTTTTTGTTATTTTAACAATTTGATTAATAAAAACGAGATCTTCAGAAATATCCAGATAGTGAATTTTGTGATCTAAGCAGTAGGTCAGGAGCGGTGTGGGGTCATGGTTGAAGGGGCCAGCGGCGTGAATAACAAAATGAATACCACAAAATGCATGGTTGTAGGTTGAAGGGTCTGCGATATCAACACAGCGGTGTTCGTGCTGATGTAGTGTATTCAACGATCGACTCGCTGTCACCACCGTCACTGCGGGTATAAGCTGTTTCAACAGTACAGTGATGCGTGCACCCAGAGTTCCGTTTGCCCCCAGGACGAGGACTTTAACGTTGTTTTGCAAACCCTTAACGGTTATGGAGCACGTAGAGCCGCGATTTTGTCAAATAACTCGGTTGGGGTGCCTTGAATGCCAATTTGATCATGAGCCCGCCGGTAAGCTAAGTAGTGATCTTTGACCCGGGTGGCACTTGAAGTCTGTGGTTCAGCGTTAAAACGGGACTCCAAAACCCCTTTTACCGTGGCACCCCAAGGTGTGTCCGGGATAAATTGGTACATACTGCTTGATGCAAAAAGCAGGGTTGTTTCTGCTAGGTTATATTCTTTATTGGATGACAATGCCGTTGAATATGGATTCTGGGTCGCGGTTTGTGCGGCTGGAACCGTCTCCTCGATGTTGGCGAAATAATCAGGTAGTGGCGTAAGATCAACTTTGTTGGTAAAAGAGACGAGAGCCGCAACGATAAAAGCGGGGACGAGCGCGCCCCCCCAGTAATATTTTTTGCTATATATCATCTTGGCACCAGAATAAACTGCGGCCCAGTGCATTAAGGCGATGGCTAATAAAAAAACAGGATAGATAATGGTGGGCAGTGACAGTTCAATGAGTAACCATTCATTTAATGTTGCAACCCAGCCTGCAAAAACAAGGATCGGAAAATAGGCGACTCGCCACACGATTAACGCGCCAAGAACCAGCAGCAAACGTAACCCCGGTGTTTCCAGGTCAGGCCAGAACCTCAGTACAGCCAGCAAGACCCCCAGCAAAGAGGCAATATAAAAAAAGATAAATAAAGCGGTTTGATTGATCTCGGCGAAGAGGTCAATGCCCAAACCAATGAAAAAGACGGCAGCAAGACAACGTAAACCATACTGAACCATAATAAAATACTCTTTAAATTTAAATAACTTTCATTTTTTGTAATTCTGCTGCTGCGGCATCCAGGCGTGCTGCAACAACCCTCAGTCGACATGTTGGAACCTTGGGGAAGAGGTGATGTTCTACATGATAGAACATATTGTAAGTCACAATAGATTGAAACTTATCTCTCATGGTTCGTGCTATATAGTGGCTGCGATCACAACCATGATGTACCGTCCATACTGCAAAAAAGGCGGTAAAACATTGACCTGTTGCCATAACGATCACATGGTACTCAAGAACCGCGATATCAAAAACCAGGAAAACAAGTGCGACCCAGATCACGTTGGCGATGAGCTCCAGTTTAACCCAGCGGCGCATTCGGCTGTTGCCTTTTTCCAGTGCCGTTTTGTGTAGTAAATATGGGAAATAAGGCCCCATTAGGAGTGCTTGCCACCAAGGCAAAAGCGCGCTTATGGCTTCGACATCTTCTTTTTCATCCAAGCAATAAGTATGGTGTCTTAAGTGGTTGAATTGAATGGCATGCATAGAGCCTAACATCACAATGCTCAAGAAAAACATGAAGTATTCATGGCCTTTTTTAGACAGGCCTATTGCATAGTGATAAGCATTATGAACTTGGCGTAAACCACATAGAAAAAACATGAATGAAGCGCCTAGAGCAAAAAACCAGAGTTCATAATGTGCCAGAACGAATGAAAGCACCAGCCATGGGAGAGACAAAAATAGTTCATGAATGACATCCCAGCGTGATAATTTGCATAAATCCTTCCAGACTACGCTTCGTACTCGCTCATCATGCAAGATCTCTAAAGCCATAAATATTCCCCTCCCCGGTTACTGATCAATATATAAATTTTGTCAATGAACTTTCATGGTTGAGTAAAAAATTAAAGAAATAGCGTGTTCTGTTTCGTCGTATACCCTTGTTTTATTTTTGTGACATAACCCTAGCGCATTACTTTGGTAAATATCAAGTATTAAATATAATTATTTATGCAGAGGGGAAAGAAGGGGGAGGATACAAAAAAGAATGACCCTATTTTGTAGGGTCATTCTCTTGGATGGGAACAACAAACACTAAATTTAGTGACCGTTGGTGATGCCTGCAAGTTGTTCACGATCACTGGCTGAGGGTTGGTGGTTAAGGCTGTGAATAATGGTTGCTAGCGTGCGACTATTGTCTGAAGCACCGGGATCATTCATTATTTTTTCTAGTTCCGCTTTGTCAGGTCCACTGGCTTTGTGATTCAAGTTGATAAGCGATGTTGCTATGACGCGTTCAGTCGCTGAGGTACTATCGTTAACAATTTTTTCTAATGTTGTTTTTTCGCTATCGCTGGGGTGGTGGTTAAGATTGTTTACGATGGTCGCCATAGTGGCCAAATTATGACTATCCTCTCCAGCAAATAAAGGTGTGTTGATTAAGAATAAGGCAAGTGTTAAGCACGTGGTTCGTATCATTGTTTTCACTATGGTCTTCCTCTCTATTGTGTGATGTATGAGTGTTTCACTCAAAATTATAGACCATGATGAAAAATTTTCGTTTCATTTTGAAAAAAATTACTTTAGGCACGCTAAAATTTTATCGACGTTGGCTTCCATCATTGCGATATAACCATAGGGTTTGTGCGCATCTTTTACACCTAAAGGATCTAGAATCGATGTACGCAGCTGTAAGTTTTCTGTCAGTGTTTTCAGAATAGGTGTACTGAATTGGGGTTCGGTAAAAATACAACGGACATGTTGTTTTTTAATTTGCTTCCTGATGTTCTTGATTTGTTTGGCGCTGGGCTGCCGACCCGGGTTGAGTACAACATAAGCCACCTGTTTTAAGGCGAAAAATTGCGTAAAATACTGGTATGCATCATGATACACCATGAAGGCGTGCGTCGTAACAGGTGATAGGCTTTGTGTTGCCTTGTTTGAAAATTGCTTAATTGCGATGATCAGCTTTGTTGTATTTTTTTGATAGCGAGCTGCGTTACCTGGGTCTACTTGAGCAAGAGCCTGGTTAATTGCCTTACTAATGACAATGGCGTTGTCTGGATTAAGCCAGATATGTGTGTCTATCGCGTTGTTAGAATGCGGATGGTCATGATGAGCATGACGATAAGGAAGTAAATTCAGCCCGGGTGTGTCTATTAATGTGACGATGCTGGCTGAGTCATGATAATTTTGTAGAGGGCGGCGTAAAAAGGGTTCCATATCTTTGCCTATCCAAAGTATTAAGTCTGCTGTTGCAAGTTGTTTGGCGCTGGATGGGCGCATGCTGTAATTGTGAGGAGAGTTGAAACCGCTGACAATCAGCATCGGTTCGCCGACGCCTGCCATAATGTCTGAGGTTAGATTGTAAACGGGCGCGATACTGGTCACTACTTTAGGAGGGGGGTTACTCCAGGCAGACAAGCTCAGCAACGTGAAAAAAAATCCTAGCAGGCGTGTGGTTTGTAACAAGTGTATGGTCATGTTGTGCTTAATAATGAAAGAGAAACTGAATGATTCTCAATATTGAGAATGGGTTTGAGTCGTTATAAATACCCTTATTGTACAACATACCTGTGGCGATTGAGATTTAAGTCGTGTTGCACGTCCTCTTTAATTCCATGGTGACGTTAAAACACCTAAATTCATAATGCCATGAGTATATTGCTCGTCATTTTATTTGGTCATGATATGAATGGAACGTACACTGACACCTAAAACTCAAACATCACGGGTCCATTTTTGTAAGCTTTAGGCCGAGCTGCTATTATCCAACATTTTTTAAAGAGACATCCTGAATGATTGCCATGCAAACTTTAGTTGAAGTCAGCGGAGTTAGTGTTAGTTTTGGTGCGGTTGCGGTATTGAGCGATGTCAGTCTTTGTCTGCGTCGTGGAGAAATTGTCACTTTAATTGGTTTGAATGGGGCAGGGAAATCAACTTTAGTGCGCGCCATACTGGGTTTGGTAAAACCGGATGTCGGCCACATTGTTAGAGAAAAAGGAATACGTATAGGCTACTCGCCACAAGTGATTCAGCAAGACCCCAGCTTCCCACTTACTGTGAACTGTTTTTTACGCATGGCTAAACCTGATCGTCAGCTTTCTATCATTGAAATATTAACCGAGGTGGGGGCGGCGCACACCTTAAAAAGGCAGATGGCCACTTTGTCAGGCGGTGAGTTTCATCGCGTTTTATTAGCCAGAGCCTTATTACGTAAGCCTGATTTATTGGTGCTGGATGAACCTTTGGCCGGAGTCGATGTGACGGGTCAAGCCGAGCTTTACCAGCTTATTGCAAGCATTCGAGACCGATATCACTGTGGTATTTTATTAGTCTCCCATGATTTGCATCTAGTGATGGCCGCGACAGATCATGTTATTTGTTTAAATAAACATGTTTGTTGTACAGGTCATCCTCACGCCGTGGCAAAAGACCCTGAGTTTGTTAATCTTTTTGGTCAGCATGCTGCAGATGTTTTGGCTGTTTATACCCATCATCATGATCATCACCATGATATCAAGGGGGGGGCTGTCCCGCTGAAACAAAGCGAGACAGTCCGTCATGTAAATTATAATCATGGCGACCTTTAAAGTGGAAGATTTTTTTGTTCGTGCGTTGATAGGGAGTATTGCCATTGCGGCAGTGTCGGGGCCTTTTGGTGCCGTGTTGGTTTGGCGGAAAATGAGTTATTTTGGTTCCGCAATAGCCCATTCTGCTTTGCTAGGGGTTGCCATTGCATTATTAATGACAATCAACCTGACATTAGCATTGGTGATCTTTTGTATGTTGACCTCTGTTTTATTACTTATATTAGAACGCCAAACGAAATTAGCTAACGATACCTTGTTAGGCATTCTTGCGCATAGTGGACTCGCTGTCGGTTTGGTCGCGGTTTCCTTTGTCGATGACGTAAGGGTTGATCTAATGGCTTATTTGGTGGGTGATGTTTTGGCGCTGACAGATCATGATGTTTACCTGGTTTGCGCATTAGCCATTATTGCTTTGTTCGTATTTATTATTATTTGGCGTTCTTTAATCGCGATGACGGTCAGCGAAGAACTGGCAGCAGCTGAAGGGGTGGCGGTTACTCGAGTAAAGTGGATTTATATTCTATTATTAGCCGGTTTAATCGCTATAGGCATTAATATTGTCGGGGTACTGCTGGTGGTTTCTCTACTGATTATTCCGGCAGCCGTGGCTCGGCTTTATTCTTCCACACCTGAGCAAATGGCTATTGGCGCAGCAGTGTGCGGGGTTGTTTCAGCGATTACCGGTTTATATGGCTCGCTTTATTGGGATATTCCGGCCGGACCTGCTATTGTTGTCGCCGCTTCGGGTTTGTTTGTGATTGCGAGTCTATTCATCTCGCTGGGTATCGCTAAAAAATAATCTAGGATGAGCTTGAAGCGGGCTTATTTTCGCTATTTTCGGTCAGCGCTGAAATATCCTGAAAAGTGCGTCGCCGAGCCGCTTCGCTAATGGCGATCACTGCTGGGTGTTTGAGTTTACGCTCACCCGATATGGCATAGAACTGTTCTCGAACGCTATCAATACGACCAATAAGTTCTACTTTATATTGTCTGATGACTTCGTCTTCTATAACAGTGGGTGCGGTGAATACGCCAACTCCTTTTTGACCGAAAGACTTCATCAAAGCGCTATCATCAAATTCGGCGGCTATATTAGGGTGGATCTTGTTTTCATTAAGCCATTGGTTCAGCGCGCTACGTACTGCCGTATCTCTTGCAGGTAATAAGATGGGAACCCCTTGCAAGCTCATAGGAAAATCATTTTTGCATTGGCAAGCGAGATCTGCTGTACCAAAAAAGGTGACGCCGCACTCGCCCAGATGATGATTAAATGCGCGCACATTGGAACTTGGACGCAAGGGTTGATCAGTCAGCACCATATCCAGTTTATGGACAGCGAGATCACCTAACAGTTTATCCATTTTATCTTCATAACAGATGAGTTGTACGGATGTATCGAGGTGTAGTGCGGGTTCCAGCAAACGATGCGCAATGAGTTTGGGGATTACGTTGGTGATGCCTACTGTAAACCGGAGCGGGCGTCCTTTTGGTCGGTTTTGCAATACATCCTGTAACTCGGAGCCCAGTAAAAAAATGTCATTAGCATAATCAAAGGCGGTACGTCCCGCTTCAGTAAGAGCAAGGTTGCGACCACTGCGTACCAGTAGTTTTACGTTAATTGATTTTTCCAGTAGGGTCAGTTGACCACTTATGGTTTGCGGTGTGAGATGTAGAATTTCGCTTGCGCGGGCAATGCTCCCTTCTTTGGCTACAACCCAAAAATATCGTAAGTGTTTGTAATTTATAGGTCGCATAATTTGTTTGTTCGTAAAAAACGAGCTTATATTGAATAATAGTCGTTATTTATTGATGTGTATATAGGGTAGACTACCATGAATTATTTGCGGTAACGACTCAGCACATTCTTCTTTTCCTCCATAACGGTGCAGCTACAATCTATAATAGATTGCCGCACTGTAAGTGAAAAAGGCTTTTGCAGAGACAAAATCTAAACATGTTGAGAGTGAATTAAAGTAAAATAATGGGTTTTATTGATCCTCGCGAGTCTTCAGGGTCATTATTTAGTATCAATAACGCAATAAGTAGGGTCGTAATGAAAGAAGAAACATTAATCGACAATGCCGCAAAAGAAGAACGTAAATTGTTTAAATACATCGTGGCTTCCACTTTTTTCTTTTTTGTTGGCACCGTACATGGCGTGCTCCAGATTCAGCCGCCAATTCGGGCGTATCTGGATTCTATTGGTAGTCCCTATGGGGGTCCTGGTCATATGATTGATCCTCTTGCTCATGCCCATATTAATGTAATTGGCGGTGTGGTATTGCTGTGTATGGCCGTCAGTTATTATTTGGTGCCCAGGTTGACGGGGGTGAAGCTGTACTCCACTCGACTTATTAATTATACGTTTTGGTTTACGGCGCTTGGCATCACCGGTTTTTATTCAACTTTATTAGGCTTTGGTATTGTCGAAGGTAATTTGTTACTGGCCGGTCAAACTGAGCAATTGGAGGAGGTGCATAGTTATTACAAGCCGACCATTGCCATCGTTTCTTTCATTATGGGTATGGGTTTTTGGATATTTTTTGCTAACGTATTTATGACGGCGAAAAAGGTATACCGAATCTGGCGAGAGGAAAATTAAGCTTTTAAAGTGGTATGGGTGGTATTATGATCTCAAAATAAATCGTGTATGTAGATCAATACCCATGCGGCAAGCAGAGAAGTATCAAACCTGTAATCGGGTTGAAATAACAAGAGGTAGGTATGGCTAAAAATAATAACTCAGATCAAAATGGAGTGCAAGGCAAGATTTACCACGCCCCATGGGAAAAGTCTTTTGATAAAGTTGTTACCCCGTTTGAAGAGTTTATTCACAATGAAACCACCAGTAGTCGATTACTTATGGTCTGTGCATTATTGGCCTTGCTTGCCGCTAATACCGCTTTAGCGGGGACTTATCAACATTTTATTCATACACCTATAGGTATGAGTATCGGAGGTTGGACTTTAGAAAAATCATTACAACATTGGGTTAACGATGGCCTTATGGCGCTGTTCTTTTTTGTTGTGGGTCTGGAGCTAAAGCGTGAAATATTGGTCGGTGAGTTGTCAGATCCTAAACAAGCCGTTTTACCTATTATTGCCGCAATTGGTGGAATGGCGATTCCTGCATTACTCTATTTTGCTATAAATTACGGTGGAGAAGGGCAGATGGGTTGGGGGATTCCCATGGCAACGGATATCGCTTTTGCGATTGGTGTGCTTGTGTTGCTGGCTGGGCGCGTTCCCAAAACTTTGATTACTTTCTTGGTGGCCTTGGCGATCGTCGATGACTTGGGGGCGGTTATTGTCATTGCATTATTTTATACAGAGACTATTGTTTGGGGTGCATTGGGTTTTGGTTTTGCCTTTTTTGTGTTGTTAATTATATTTAATGTTGTCGGTATACGCAGTCCCTTGCCTTATTTTCTCATTGGGTTGCTATTGTGGTTCGCTTTGTTGAAGTCGGGTGTGCATGCGACCTTAGCCGGTGTGATTACGGCCTTAACGATACCGGCAAGGCCTAAATACGACCCCACCTTGTTTAGTCAGCATGTTAAGGATTTAATTAAACGTTTTGATGCCAGTTATCGTCCTGGTGAAAGTATTATGAATAATCAGGAACAACGTGCGATAGTACAGACGCTGGAAAATGGAGTCCATCAAGTAGAAACACCTTTGCAGCGTCTGGAACATAACATGCACATGCCGGTGGCCTTTATTGTTATCCCTTTATTTGCGTTTATTAATGCAGGCATTCCTATCGATTTTTCCACGATAGGAGAAACCATAGCGCATCCGATTACGATCGGTGTGATGATGGGCTTAATCGTGGGTAAATTTTTAGGTATTGCCGGGCTGAGTTGGTTGGCCATTAAAATGGGGCTGGCTCGGTTACCTGAAGGTATATCGATGATGCAAATATCAGGTGTCGCCTTGTTGGCAGGTATTGGTTTTACCATGTCTATTTTTATTGCCGAGCTGGGTTTTGCTGGTCAGCCAGAATCACTATTGATGGCTAAAACCGGGATACTGTTTGCCTCCATTATTGCGGGTGTTGCTGGTTATTTGTGGTTATTGCTGTCGAGTAAAAAGCCGGAAATTTAGACCGCTTCAAAATTGCATTTGTATGGGCTCGGTCAAAAGATGAGCGTCAAATTCAACCTGGCCATTACTGTGAATAAACAGCCGTTTTTCAGCGAGCCATCTTAATGCTAATGGCAGGATGATATGTTCAGTTTGTAGAACACGCTGAGCCAGAGTGTTCTGAGTTTCATTGGCTAATACGTTCAATTCACTTTGTAAAATGACGGGGCCATCATCAAGCGCTTCAGTAACAACATGAACACTAGCGCCATGTTTAGATTCACCGTCATCGAGTACGCGCTGATGCGTATTTAATCCTTTGTACGCAGGTAAGCGTGAGGGATGAATATTCAAGATGCGACATGTGTAATGATTGATAAACAGCGGCGTTAACATTCTCATGAACCCTGCCAAAACAATGAAGTCAGGTTGGTAGGGGTCGATGGTATCGCATAAAGCTTGATCGAAAACAGCACGTGATGGGAATTGTTTATGGTCCACCACGGCACAATTTAATTGTGCTTTAAATGCTCGTTCGAGACCTAATACTGCTGCGCGGTTACTGACGACGGCTTTAATGTTTATAGGGAGTTGTTCCGTTTTGCACGCATTAATCAGCGCCTGTAAGTTGCTGCCCCCGCCTGATATCAGTACTACGATGTTCAACATATCAATGAGTCATCACGACACGTTTGCCCTGATTATTGCCGGTAGCGATGTAACCCAATTTCCATGTTTTTTCACCGGCATTGGTTAACAAACGGATGGCTTCGTCAGCTTGTTCTGCCGCAATACACACGATCATACCGATGCCACAGTTAAATGTGCGGTACATTTCGTTTTTTTCGACGCCTCCCGTTTTTTGCAGCCATTTAAATACGGTGGGCCATTGCCATGAAGTTTCATCAATAACGGCATGGCAATCGTTAGGTAAAACACGCGGAATATTTTCTAATAAACCACCTCCAGTAATGTGCGCAAGAGCATGAATAGGAAGCGATTTAGATAAGGCTAAAATAGATTTTACATAAATGCGAGTCGGTTCGAGCAGGTGTTGATACAAAGGTTTGTCAGCCAGCATTTCATCTGGTTTTATATCGCGTGAGTTAATTATTTTACGAATTAAAGAATAACCATTTGCATGCGGTCCTGATGAAGCGAGTGCAATAATGACATCTCCCGTTTGAATGGCTCGACCATCGATAATTTCTGATTTTTCGACGATACCAACACAAAAACCAGCGAGATCATAGTCTTCGTCTTGATACATTCCCGGCATTTCAGCCGTTTCTCCGCCTGTCAGAGCCGCTCCAGCAAGCAAGCAACCTTTGCTGATGCCTCTAACGACAGCGGCTGCAACTTCTGGGTTCAGTCTTCCTGTTGCATAATAGTCAAGAAAAAACAAAGGTTCGGCACCCGTTACAATAATATCATTGGCACACATTGCAACAAGATCGATGCCGATGGTATCGTGCTGGTTCATCGCCATCGCCAGCATAAGTTTGGTTCCCACACCATCTGTGCCCGACACCAGTACAGGGTTTTTATAACGATCAACAGGAAGCTCAAAAAGTGCACCAAAGCCACCTAGGCCGGATAAAACACCGGGTCGGTGTGTCCGTTTGGCGTGAGGTTTGATCATTTCTACAAGCTTATTACCTGCATCAATGTTGACGCCGGCATCCTGGTAGCTGAGTTTATCTGTCATGTTGCTCGTTTATCCTGTGAAAATGCTTAATTATACCGGAACAAGCAATTAAAATTTTAATCGTGATAAAGAGGTTAAAATAATAATGGTATTTGTTGATTTTTTTCCATAGCCGAGGCATCAATTCATGAACCTGACTCAACGGGTAGTTGTCGATTCTCTGCCATACCTCTATTTAAGGTGTAGTAGTTCAGACCTGATCTGATAGTTGTCCATTTTTTAAGGTATTTGCTGATTTAGATTTGAGCTGAATTCTTTTGCGCCCAAATCGATTTACCATTAAGTCATGTTTCCATTGGCGTTCGCCCACAATAGTCACGACAAAGCGTAAATTAGGGGGTGTAGTTGCAGTAAATTTGCTGAATCAAAATTTTAACCCAGTGATCGTCAACGAAGCTTGGGCAGGAGACATGACTTGCCTGAAAACAGCAGAAGGTTGGATGTGTCTGGCTATAGTCGTGGGTTTTTATTCCCGCTGCATTGGG
>CAYQVF010000064.1:0-6183 GCA_964421045.1 uncultured Chromatiaceae bacterium | reverse complement strand
TGGGTATATCGACAAACAGGTATGACAACAGACCCCATTAGCAAGGCTCTGTTGAACGGTATATTGACACTCGTTAAAACATAACTGGATTTTGACAATATCGCAATCAACACGAGAGCATATGAAACAAGATATTGCTGCCTATAGATTAAACCTTGATCGGTTACATACCTCAAATGGAGATATATAACCGATTCATGTGTTCGGTTTAGGTTGACCAGTACAACGGGCTACCTCCTGCCAGGTTTTATCTATGTGTTTTCATCATTCGCTTCTGTTTTTTGTACTGCTGCTACACTTTCCTGGTTTTGATTGTCGCGAGAGGCTCTGCTACGGGGCTCCCTTCGTTGACGCTTTTCTCTTGTCTGTTGCTGATTTTCGCCTGTTTCCTGTTTAGGTCGGGTGGTGAGTCCTGTGTTTTCACTTGGCGTAGTGGTGGTTGAATTATTGGCTTGGTTTTCAGTAGAGCCTGTTTGATGGGGCTCGGCACCGACTTCGCTTTGCTGATTTGTATTATTTCTATTCGTGTTGCTGGCTCCTCGACGTCGACGATTGTTGCGGCGGGGTCTGCGTTGTTCACGTACCTCGGATGTGTCGGGTGTTGATGCCGTAACGGGTGGATTATTTTCAATAGTCGATTCACCATTGGAAACAATTTCCGAGTCAAGATTTGTTTTTTGTTCTGATGGTATTATGGCTGCGGTATTACTGGTCAGACTTTCTGTATTTTGCTCGTTGTTATGCTGTTGAGGATTATTTCTGCTGCGTTGCCCCCGTCTAGCCCCCTGCCCGGTTGAGTGAGTAGTAGTAGCAGAGCTGCTTTCGCTTCTAGTGCGTCTGTTACGGTTAGATGAGCCTTGTCTGCCTCTGCCGCTACGAGAGCGATGTTGCTTACGTTCAGTATGATTGGCAGGTGTTTTGTTCTCTTCCGATTCTTCATTAATGCCAAATAAGGAGGACCAAAGACGTTTAATGAAGCCTTTTTCGCTATCGATGCTAGCGTTACGGAGTGCGACTTTTTGTAAAGATGGCGTGGGTGCCGGAGAGGCGGGAATGACGCGTTTTACTACTGGCTCTTCCATTTTTTTCGCATCATGCTGGCTACGGCTTGGAAGATCGGTAGTTTCTGGTTTTTGCATCAGTTTATAGCTGTTTTGTTTCGTTGCTGTTTCCTCACTCCCCTTCACCCGCCTTATTTCGTAGTGGGGTGTTGACATGGTTGGGTTTGGAATAAGCAAAACATGCGTTTCTTGCCGTTTTTCTATCGCGCTAATAGCGGCTCTTTTTTCATTGAGCAGAAACGTTGCGACATCGATAGGCAGTTGTGCAATAATTTCTGTCGTTTTTTCTTTAAGTGCTTCTTCTTCGATAATTCTCAGGATGGATAAGGCCAGGGACTCGACGTTACGGATACTGCCCTCGCCCTTGCATCGTGGACACAAAATTTGTATAGATTCCCCTAGTGAGGGACGGAGTCGTTGGCGTGACATCTCTAGTAGTCCAAAACGTGAGATGCGGCCAACTTGTACTCGTGCCCGATCCATTCGCAGTGCATCTTTTAAACGCTGTTCAACTTCTCTTTGGTTGCGAATAGGTGTCATGTCAATATAATCGATAACGATGAGCCCACCCAGGTCACGGATTCTTAGTTGACGGGCAATTTCATCAGCCGCTTCGAGATTGGTATTAAGCGCTGTTTCTTCAATGTCGCTACCTTGAGTTGCACGAGAAGAGTTAATATCTATTGAAACTAAGGCTTCAGTATGATCGATAACAATGGCGCCGCCTGACGGCAGGCGAACTTCATGTTGGAATGCGGAATCAATTTGTGATTCGATTTGAAACTTGGAGAAGAGCGGAATAACATCTTCGTAATATTTTACTTTTTTCAAGTTGTGAGGCATGACCTGTTGCATAAAGCTGACGGCATCTTCATAGACTTTTTTGTCGTCTATTAATACTTCGCCTATGTCTTGGCGGAAATAATCTCGAATGGCTCGAATAATGATGTTGCTTTCTTGATAAATTAAAAAAGGAGCGGGTTTTTCTTTTGATGCGGTATCAATGGCGTGCCACATGCTCAACAAGTAATCCAGATCCCATTGTAGTTCTTCCTGGTTGCGACCTACTGCTGCAGTACGCGCGATCAGCCCCATACCTGCTGGGATTTCAAGGTTTGCCATGACATCCCGAAGTTCAGTACGTTCGTCACCTTCAATACGACGAGAAACCCCGCCTGCACGCGGGTTATTTGGCATTAGTACCAAATAACGTCCCGCTAGACTAATGTACGTCGTTAATGCCGCACCTTTTGTTCCACGTTCTTCCTTGTCAACTTGAACAATAATTTCTTGTCCTTCTTTGATAAGGTCACGGATATTAGGTCGTTCATTGCGGTTTTCGGAGGGGCTTTGGTGGTAGCTGGGGGCGATTTCTTTTAACGATAAAAAACCATGTCGATTGGCGCCATAGTCAATAAAAGCCGCTTCCAGGCTGGGTTCAACCCGGGTGATTTTACCTTTATAAATATTGGCCTTTTTTTGTTCGCGTGATGGGGTTTCAATATCTAAATCATAAAGAAACTGTCCATCAACAAGTGCAACACGCAGTTCTTCGCTTTGTGTTGCGTTGATTAACATTCTTTTCATATATAAAATTCTCCGCGCGTCGCGGAAAACCAGCTCAGGTTATAGAACGTTAGATTTTAGTAGTCGCTGTATCATAGGAATCCATTAGTAAAAGGAACAACCATGGAGAAGCGGGGTCATCGTGTTATACAACATTTGCTCGACTCCTTAATGGTCTTTCTCAATTAATTCGTATTTGGCCAGGTTTTGTGACTGGCAAGCTTTATTACTAAGTGTTAACGCTGGTTTGTCCGAGGACGCGTCTATTAATAAAAAATTGTACGCAGGTTTATGGTGCGTATGGGATATAAAGAATAACGCACTGTGTTCGCATTCTTTATAAAATTTATGTGTTAATTCCTTGTGTTAACTCCTAATGTGGGCGATAGCTAAAATGCAAAAGAGTGTTAGCTCCCCTTACTTTGCTTGCACTGAACCGTATAAAATCGCTAAAGTTTATTAACTTTTTGTCCGTTTTTTATATTGCAATTTTGTTTACATCGTCTGTTTGTAATATGCCTGACGCTGCAATGACAACGATAAACAAACAATCTATGCAATAGAGGTACTTTACAGTGACCCTATTCTTCGTGGCGATTTCTATATATCGAACAGCCTCCCAGTTATGTCTTCAGCGTGTATAATAGCGGCACGCTCAGTTATTCTGATTTTCCATTAATGTTGTTTGTACGACACTCGAGCAACACGACCCTACATTAATTTAGATAGCCTATGTTGGCGATATCGCTGTGATCCATCATTGTCCGCGCATTAATATACCACGAACTTGATTGACTTCAAACCTTGTACACAACTGTTATTATTGAAAAAATGCCGATAAGCAAGCAACAAAAACCCCCATCTTCCAGGGAAATAAGTATTAATCCTGATCAGGCAGGTCAAAGAGTCGATAACTTTTTGATAAATATATTAAAAAAAGTGCCGCGTAGCCATGTTTATCAGTTGCTTCGCTCAGGTCAGGCGAGGGTGAATAAGGGGCGAAAAAAACCCAGTTACCGCTTGCAGACTCATGATATTGTAAGAATTCCTCCGGTTTGGCAAGCTGAATCCAGTTTTTCGTCACCTGTCAATGTATCTCACGCTGTGCTGGATCGACTTCGCCAGGCTGTCATTTATGAAGACAGCGACCTTATTATCATCAATAAACCAACCGGCATGGCTGTTCATGGTGGGTCGGGTTTATCTTTTGGTGTGATCGAAGGTTTACGTCAACTGTGGCCAAGCCAGCACTATCTAGAATTGGTGCATCGGCTAGACCGAGAGACCAGCGGTTGTTTAATGATCGCAAAAAAAAGAAGCGTACTGCGCGTATTACATGAACATTTGCGTGGCAATGGTGTGGATAAGCAATATGTTGCCTTAGTTTCAGGCAGAGCTACAAAAGATAAAATAGTTGTCGATCAACCTTTGAAAAAAAATGTATTACGTTCCGGTGAACGTATTGTCAGAGTCGCTGAGGAAGGTAAACCTTCCAAAACAAGCTTTCGTATGATTGAACGATTTAAAAACGCGACTTTTTACAATATTAAACCCCATACAGGGAGGACACATCAAATTCGTGTTCATGCAGAACATCTTGGGCAACCCATAGCAGGGGATCCTAAATATGGGGATGATGCTTTTAACGAAGAGATGAAGTTGTTGGGGCTGAACAGGCTCTTTTTACACGCAAAGTCACTCTCATTTACTTTGCCAGGCTGGCAGCAACCCTTGTATATTGAAGCAAAAATGGAAGATAAATTATGCAAATTATTGAGCCGGTTACGTTATGACACAACAAGCGGACGCGAACAAATTTAAATTGCTCGTCTTTGACTGGGACGGAACGTTGATTGATTCCGAAGCCCGAATTATTGAGAGTATGCAAATAGCGAGTGAACGTGGGGGTTTAATTGCTGTTAGTGATGATGATATTCGCCATGTTATTGGTCTGGAACTCAATCAGGCCATTAGGCAACTTTATGGTGATATTGCGAGCGATTTAATAGAGCAAGTTGCAGATATTTATCGAGAGCATTATGTCTACCAATCTGAGATTGCAACCCCTGTATTTGCGGGTGCGTTAGAAACATTGACTCATTTACAGGGTCAAGGATATGAAATGGCGGTTGCGACGGGTAAAGGGCGTCGAGGGTTGGATAGTGCGATGGAAGAATCAGGGTTGCAATCTTATTTTACAACAACACGCTGTGCTGATGAGACGCGATCAAAACCACACCCTCAAATGCTGAAAGAAATTTTACTTGAATTAAGTTTAAAACCTTCCGATGCGGTTATGATAGGGGATACGCACTATGATATGAAAATGGCTCACGCCGCTAATATAGCTGCAGTGGCAGTCAGTTACGGAGTACAAAAAAAACAAAGTTTAATGCGTCACAACCCGATCGCATGTATTGATTGCATCACTATATTGCCAACAATAGTTTAGGGATTAATATAAATGAATAAACAAGAAAAAGAGACACCAGCCTCTGCTGATCAAGCCTGGACAGATGCAGCGGAGCAGCAAGATGAGCGCAAACCAGTAGAGCAATGGGAGCGAGACCTGATTAGTAAAATCAGTTTTACTGCCTTGACAGAGCATCGAAGGTCTCGTCGTTGGGGTATCTTTTTTAAACTTCTGACGGCAACCTATATTGGCTTTTTTATCTACATGGTTTATACACCAGGAGATGATGGCTCGGGGTTGAATGCGAGTAGCGATCACACTGCGTTGGTAGAAATTAATGGCGTGATTGCCTCCGATGCCGCAGCGAGTGCCGATACTATTATTACAGGTTTACGTGCCGCATTTAAAAATACTAATTCTGTTGGCATCATTTTACGTATTAACAGCCCTGGTGGTAGCCCTGTACAAGCAGGTTATGTTAACGATGAAATCAAGCGTCTTAAAGAGCGCTATCCCGAGAAAAAAGTCTATGCTGTCATTTCTGATGTTTGTGCGTCAGGGGGGTATTATATTGCAGCAGCAGCAGACGATATTTATGCCGATAAAGCAAGTTTAGTGGGTTCTATTGGTGTTCTTATGGATGGCTTTGGCTTTGTTGATACGATGAAATTGGTTGGTGTCGAACGACGTTTGTTGACCTCAGGCGAACAAAAAGGATTTCTTGACCCCTTTTCACCGTTAAAACCTGCTGATGCTGCCCATATGAAAGAGGTGCTGGCAAGCACACACCAACAGTTTATTAAGGTGGTTAAAGAGGGGCGTGGTGATCGTTTGGTTAATGATCCCAAGTTATTTAGTGGTTTGATTTGGACCGGAGAGCAAAGCCTTGATTTAGGATTGATCGATGGCCTGGGTAGCAGCAGTTATGTCGCAAGAGAAGTCATTGGTGCCAAAAAAATTGTTAACTATACGCTAAAACCCAACCCATTAGAGCGCTTTGCAGAGAAGATAGGCGCTTCATTTGCGGGTGTGATGTCGACAAAACTAGGGCTTGATGGTCTCGAGCTGCGTTAGAAATGGGCACGACAATAACTTCCCATTTTAGCCTCTCGGCTTTATCTCCTCCATCCAAAGGGGGGGGGG
>CAYQVF010000063.1:0-18214 GCA_964421045.1 uncultured Chromatiaceae bacterium | reverse complement strand
TATACCCATGATGTTATAGATTTAGGTGTTTTCATGTACATCTGCACGCGCTAAGGCCTAAATTTAAACGCCATGGGTATAGGAAACTATAGCTCTATGATGGAAAGGCTCCTGAGGCAAAGTTAACTCACCGTTTTTTCGGAAGACCCTTTACACCGCTATATTATTTTTTATTTCCCTTTGAGCTGCTTGATTTCTTTTTTATTTTTCGATCTGTTTTTACATCTGAAGTAACACGCATCCTTTTCACTTTTTTTGAGTGCTTTTTCTTTTTGTTAGAGTCATTTTTATTGTCGTAATCTGATGAACCGGTCATAAGCGATAAATTTATCCGTCGATCACATACCCTAGTCTTTTTTAATTGCTGAAAAATATCTGCAGGCATACCTTCAGGTAAATCTACTGTACTATAATCATCATACAAATTAATACGACCAATATGTTCACTGTCTAAACCCGCCTCGTTAGCAATAGCCCCCACAATATTTCCAGGAGACACACCATGAGCCCTACCCACATCCAAACGATAGGTCACCATCCCCTCTTCCGTATGGGATGAATGCTCTTCTTTAAATTGATGAGAGTTTCGTCCAGACTGTGATGATCCCTGATCATCTCTTATTTTTGTTCTTGCTTTTTTATTATTTTCCGGTAATGTTCCTTTTGGCTTCAGGTCAACAAAAGGTCGCTCGCTCTGCACCATAAAAGCCAACGCAGATGCAATATCAAAAAATTCTACATTACACTCTTGTTGGTAGCTTTCCAGTATTTTTTGGAAAGACTCTAATTTTTCATTCTCTAAAATTTGGCTTATTTTATTCTTAAATTGATTGATGCGATGCCCCGCAACTTGTTCCCTGGTGGGCAGTTTCAATGGCTCAATTTTTTGCCTGGTTGCACGTTCTATAGCACGTAGCATTCTGGTTTCACGTGGTGCAACAAAGAGGATCGCCTGCCCTTTTTTACCCGCTCGACCCGTACGGCCAATACGATGCACATAAGCTTCCGTATCATAGGGAACATCATAGTTGATCACGTGACTGATTCGACCCACATCCAGGCCACGTGCAGCAACATCCGTCGCAACGAGAATGTCCAAAGAACCTGATTTCAGCCTAGCAATTGTTTTTTCTCTCAATTGCTGATTCATGTCCCCATTGATTGCGGAGCTGGAATAGCCTCGTGCTTCCAGCTTTTCCGATAATTCTACCGTCGCATTTTTAGTGCGCACAAAAATAATGATCGCATCAAATGGGTCAACTTCAAGTATCCGAGTTAATGCATCCAGTTTATGTGTACCGGTCACCTGCCAATAACGCTGTGTAATGGTATCTACCGTTGTTGTCTTTGTCTTGATTTTAACTTCGACTGGATCATTTAAATAATTGCGCGTTATTTTCTTGATTGCCGCAGGCATCGTCGCTGAAAACAAAGCGATTTGCCTGTCATCGGGTGCCTGCCCCAGAATCCATTCAACATCTTCGATAAACCCCATATTCAGCATTTCATCGGCTTCATCCAATACCAGAGCAGCAAGCTGACCCAAGTTTAATGTTTTCCGACGCAAATGATCCATCACCCGCCCAGGGGTTCCCACGACAACATGAGCACCTCTTTTTAATTGTTTTAATTGAATCCCCATACTTTGCCCACCATAAATGGGTAACACCTGAAATCCTTTCATATATCGAGCATAGACCTGAAAAGCTTCGGCAACCTGAATGGCCAATTCTCTTGTTGGTGCCAAAACTAAAATTTGCGGTTGTTTCTTTGACAGTTTTATTTTTGATAATAAAGGTAAGGCAAAAGCCGCTGTTTTTCCTGTTCCTGTTTGCGCCTGCCCAACGATGTCACGCCCTGCTAACAGCGGTGGAATACTCTCAGCTTGTATTGGCGATGGGATTTCATAACCAACTTCTCTAATAACTTTTTCAATTTCGCTGGCTAAACCAAGCTCTGAAAACTGTAAATTTTTGGACTCTGATGACATCAACCTACCCCTAACACTCAATGCTTTAAAAGAAATCTGTATCTCCCGGGATTATAAACCCTTTTCAGTGATGAGACACTCATAGACAGAGAAGTAGGTTAAATAGTACTGAATCCATTACGGGCTCAAACAACGAAATTTAAACTTTAAAACCACTCACAGTGGATTGTAACTGATCATTTATATGCGCCAACTCCACACATGCTGCCGACACTTGCTCTGAGCCAGAGGCCGTCATCGTGGACAGATCATTTATAGAATTGATATTTTTTGCAACTTCAGCAGTAACTGCATTTTGTTCTTCCGCTGCAGTCGCTATTTGAGTAATCATATCTGTAATTTTAGCTGCCATTTCATTGATTGAGTCCAGAGACTGCCCTGCTTGACCTGCTTGTTTTACACTCGTTTCTGCCTGGGTTCTGCCCTGCTCCATCGCCGTCACCGCTTCTCTGGCACCCGATTGCAATGCTTCGATCATATTTTGAATTTCTTGTGTTGATTCCTGAGTGCGCTGCGCCAAGGTCCGAACTTCATCAGCAACCACCGCAAAACCCCGCCCTTGCTCCCCAGCCCTGGCCGCCTCAATGGCTGCATTTAACGCAAGCAAATTAGTCTGTTCCGCGATATCGCGAATCACATCAATCACCGAACCAATACTGTCAGCATTATGCTCAAGTTTTTTTATCACATTTCCTGCTTGTTCTACCGCAGTCGCTAAAGACTGTATCGCTACAATGGTTTCTGAAACCACCCTCCGACCATTATTGGCCTGTTCATTGGCCGTCTGCGCAGCATCTGCTGCTGTGACCGCCCCTCTTGCCACTTCTTGTGAAGTCGCGGACATTTCTTCAACAGCCGTAGCAGACTGCCCTGTTTCTATCTGCTGTTGTTTAATATTAGTCTGTGCAGCGGTCGTTGTTAGTGACATTTGATTAATCGCGGAGGACAGGTTTTCAAGAGCACCAGAAACGCCACTCATCATACCCTGTAGCGTTTCAACAAAGCGATTAAAACTGCCGGCGAGCTGTGCAAATTCATCATTGCCACTCTCATCAAGGCGGCAAGTCAAATCACCCCTACCAGAAGCAATATCATCTATTGCATGATGAAATTTTTTCAGGGGTCTTAATACCGAGGTACTAATGATAACAACCAACGTAGTGAGTACCACTAATGCGACCACCACCGCGCCAAATAAAATAGAGAGCGAACGATCAATAGAAAACGACATTTCATCCGTATATTGTGCTGTCATTGTCGCCATAATACGAATCAGGGAATCTAATCCCGTGAGCGCGGGAGCATCACTAATTTTAACTACATTGTCAATTTTTTCAACAGTCACACCCTCTGCGTGCAAAGATTTTACTTGATCAAGTTCTTTACGATAGAGATTAAGGTTTTTTTCAATGGCACCCAAGGCCTGCAATTCTTCTTGCCTCACATCGGATAACTTTCGATATTGCTCTATCGCACGGCTTGCCACATTATAGCTACTGATAAAGCGACTGTAATATTGATCTGTACCCCGTAATACATAGTTTTTGAAATGATGTATCGCTCCGCCATAACCGAACTGAGATTGAATCATCAGAATAGCAGAATCACGTGAGTCAACATGGCTCAGATAATTATTCCATTTTTCTTTAACGGGATTAACCGCATGATAGCTCAAGATACCAATGGCTGTAAAAGCAACAACGATGGCACAAATTAACGCATTGAATTTAACGCGTGTGGACATACTTATTCCCCCATTTTAAATCACTCTATCGCTTACTTTAGCGGCGGATGCGAAAAAGAAATGAGAAGAATAATTAAAATAGTTTTAGAAATGTAAATCCTTGGACATAGCCGCAGCGGGGTATTGGAACGGAACAGGGCCTTCATATTCCCCCCTGATAAATTGCATCACCATAGCTTGATCGGATTTTTTCATTGATGCCGGAGACCCTTGCTCCTGAACCCGGCCTTCATTAATCATATAGATATAGTCAGAGATGGCCATCACCTCATCAACATCATGAGAAACGACAATACTTGTAATGTTTAAATGCTCATTTAATGAACGGATCATTTTCATGATTACACCCAGCGTGACCGGATCCTGGCCAGAAAATGGATCGTCATACAGTATCACCATAGGGTCAAGGGCTATGGCTCGGGCCAATGCAACCCGGCGCACCATTCCGCCGGAAAGCTCATTAGGCATTAAATCTCGGGCACCCCGCAAACCTACAGAGTTGAGCTTCATCAATACCAACAAATGAATGAGTGAATCAGATAAATCAGTATGTTCACGCAAGGGATAAGCTACATTTTCAAATACGCTAAGATCGGTAAACAAAGCACTGCTCTGAAACATCATGCCCATTCGTTTGCGCAGCGTAAACAACTCAGCTTGAGACAAGGTAGACAAATTTAACGCGTCAACGGTAATTTCACCAGAATCTGGACGAGCTTGCCCCGTTATCAAACGCAACAGCGTTGTTTTCCCCGAGCCACTCGGCCCCATAATCGTGGTTATTTTACCTTTTTCAATTTCAATATCCAGGCCATTAAACAGCGGTCTTTCACTGTATGAGAGATGGACGTTGTTCATGTTGACTAGTGCATTCATACCCTGTCCGTGGCGCTGAAGATTTAGATATTTAAGTTAAGTGTTATTGACCCTATAGCCACATAAATTGTAATACAAAACTGTTTCACGACTCTTATAGCAGCATCCAGGACACGATACACCTATTTTCTGGAATTCACCTAGCGTCACCAGGATCAATCCAGAAATAGTCCGTTCGTACCTTACTACTTACTATTAAGTACCTGAACCTAATTTTTTATGCAACTATCGGGTTAATTTCAATTCAGCAATGTCAATCTCAATCGTCACAGGCATTTATCCGTGGCGCTTGCCATAACTGTATTAAAGCTAAAATAACGAAGCGAGTATTATGCCAGAAATAACGTCGCCAAAGGCGTTGTGGTTCTTGAGTCAAACGAAAAAACCACTCTAAACCCAAGCGTTGCATCCAAGCGGGTGCCTGTTGAACACGCCCAGAATGAAAATCAAAAGCGGCGCCCACCCCTAACATCATACAAGACAGTTCAGGTAATTGCTGGTGCATCCATCGCTCCTGTTTAGGACAACCCAAACCCACAAACAAAATCTGCACACCTGCAGCGGCGATTTTTCTGCGAATGTCCTGTTGCGTCTTTTCATTCAATCTCTGAAAAGGCGGCGCAAAAGCATAAGTCAATTTCAGACCGGGGTAATGCTTTAATAAATAAGCTTGTAATGGTAATAATGCCTGTTCATGTCCACCATACAAGCCAATTTTCACGCCCTTTTTTGCTGCCAAAGCACAGACCGCTAACATCAAATCAGGGCCATAGACGCGAGTCGCCGACCGGGCGCCCAATTTTTTTAACAACCAAACCAGGGGCATACCATCTGGCGTCACCAGTGCCGCAGCGGACACCATCGCCCTGAATTCGGGGTCATCATAAGTTTCCATAAGCATATGGACATTAGCAGCACACACATAAGCCCAGTTTTTCCGAGCCACTCGCTCAACCACCTCCTGTGCCGCATGTTGATAATCCGTTACATCAACAGCAAGCCGAAGCAGGCGAATACGTGCGACCACTATCTATTCATCGTTTTTGGTGGGGCGGAATCATGAACCTGATAAAAAATTTCACCTTTTTTGATCATACCTAAATCTGTGCGCGCTCTTTCTTCGATTGCTGCCAGCCCTGTTTTCAGATCCCGTACTTCAGCTTCCAGTTTTTCATTGCGAGCTTTTAGGGTTTCAAATTCGGCTTGCTGTATTTCAATCGCCTTATTTAAGCTTTGTACTTCAACCAAACTGCCTTCGCCTACCCAGAGTTTATACTGCATCACCATAAAGAACAGGACGAGCAAAAGGATCACCCACTTCATTTTTGGTTTCCCCCAACCCTATTCATTCATGGACGTTGGGTGAGTCAAGTCTGACCTTATAGCGCAAAGACCGTACTCGACTAGAACGACAGGTTAAAGGCATCCTTTCCGGCGTAACGACATTCGTCTCCCAGCGCTTCTTCTATACGAATCAACTGATTGTACTTGGCAACACGATCCGAACGAGACAAAGAACCTGTTTTAATTTGCCCCGCATTCGTTGCTACCGCTAAATCCGCAATGGTCGTATCTTCTGTCTCACCTGAACGATGTGAAATAACACAGGTGTAATGGGCTGCTTTTGCCATATTAATCGCCGCCAGGGTCTCAGTTAATGTACCAATTTGATTGACTTTAATTAAAATAGAGTTCGCTATTTTTTCATTAATTCCTTTTTGCAAAATGGTCGTGTTCGTGACAAAAAGATCATCGCCAACGAGTTGTATTCTATCGCCTAATGCCTGAGTTAATTGCGCCCAGCCCTGCCAGTCGTTTTCGTCCATACCATCTTCAATACTGAGAATGGGATATTGATTGACCCAGCTCGTCATTAATTCAACAAGCTGGACAGAGTCCAGAACTCGGTTTTCAGAAGCCAGCTTATATTTTCCCTCTTTATAAAATTCTGAACTTGCAACATCCAACCCTAAAAATATATCTTGACCTGCTTTGAAACCCGCAAGGTGGATAGATTCTAAAATCACATCAATCGCTGCTTGATTGGAGCGTAAATCGGGAGCAAACCCACCTTCATCACCAACGGCTGTATTCAAGCCTTGCTGCTTCAAGAGTGCCTTCAAGGCATGAAAAATTTCAGTACCATAGCGAATGGCTTCGCGCATACTGGGCGCGCCAACGGGCAACACCATGAACTCCTGAAAATCAATATTGTTGTCCGCGTGCGCCCCTCCGTTAATGATGTTCATCATCGGTACGGGCATTAAAAATGATCCATCATCGCCCAGATAACGATAAAGTGGCAACGATTTTTGCTGAGCCGCCGCTTTTGCATTTGCCATAGAAACAGCGAGTAATGCGTTGGCACCCAGCTTACTTTTATTCTCTGTACCATCTAATGCGATCATCGTCTCATCAATAAGCTGCTGATCAATGGGATCTTTGCCAAGAAGTGCGCTGTTAATATCCGCATTCACATTAGCAACGGCTTGCTGCACCCCCCGCCCCAAATAACGCGCCCCGCCATCACGCAGCTCTATCGCTTCCCGCGCCCCTGTAGACGCACCTGAGGGGACGGCAGCTCGCCCAATAACACCGGTATCGAGCGTCACATCCGCTTCAATAGTCGGGTTACCGCGAGAATCGAGAATTTCACGTGCATGAATATTTACAATTTGAGACATCAGCTGTTCCACCTAACAAAATTATTGATTATTTTTATCGTCATTACTTTTTTACTCTGTGCTGCAAGTGATCGTGCTTTCGGAGTGTCCATTATGCTTTTTTAAAACGAATAAAAACTTTGAGTGAAATCTTTAAATATTATGATTTCCGAAAAGCCTCATCTCGTTATCTGAATCAATAGCCTAGATCACTTTCAGAATTTAGGTTTCATATTATTCGTTCAAAAACCCAGCTCGCTTGACCGTCTCGTCAAGTTCTTTGAGTACGGTCAACAAGCCTCTCATTCTGGCCAATGGCATTGAATTCGGGCCATCACTCAAGGCTTGATCTGGATCAGGGTGTGTTTCAATAAAAAGCCCCGCTATGCCCGTCGCAATAGCCGCCCGACTCAACGCCGGGATGTGCTCTCTATTCCCCCCCGAATGGCTACCTTGCCCTCCAGGTTGCTGTACTGAGTGGGTCGCATCATAAACAACAGGACATTGCGTTTCCCGCATCACCACCAGACTCCGCATATCTGAAACCAGCGCATTATAGCCGAAAGAGACCCCCCTTTCGCACACCATAATTTGTTTATTACCCACAGCCTGGGCTTTTTCAACTACATTTTTCATATCCCAAGGCGCTAAAAATTGCCCTTTTTTAATATTAACGGGTAAGCCTTGTTTCGCAACATTTTGCATAAAATCCGTTTGCCGACATAAAAATGCCGGGGTCTGCAATACATCGACAACAGACGACACTTCAGAAAGCGGTGTATATTCATGTACATCAGTCAAAACAGGAATCTTTAGCTGAGATTTCACCTCAGCCAAAATACGTAGGCCTGTTTCACAACCCGGGCCTCTATAACTGGCTCCGGATGTCCGGTTTGCCTTATCAAAAGAGGCCTTAAAAATAAAAGGGATGCTAAGTTCCCGGGTCATTTCAGCCAAGGCACCAGCCGTATCCAGAACCAGTTGCTCACTTTCAATAACACAAGGGCCGGCAATCAAAAAAAAGGGGTTCTTTAATCCAACTTCAAAGTCGCATAACTTCATGTATTGACTGCCTGAGTATCTTGCTTTGCCTGCCGCGCCGCATTAATAAAGCCACTGAAAAGAGGATGCCCTTTCCTCGGTGTTGAAGTGAATTCAGGATGAAATTGGCAAGCAATAAACCAGGGATGCTCGGTTATTTCTACGACTTCAACCAGGCTTCCATCCATAGAGACACCGGAACATCTTAAACCGGCATTTTCCAATGCCGTTTTGTATGTATTGTTAAACTCATAACGATGCCGATGACGCTCAATAATACTCTCTTCATTATATATTTCTTTGATGTGCGTATGGTCGCTGAGCTTACAACGTTGTCCGCCCAAGCGCATACTGCCGCCCAGATCAGATTGCTGACTACGTTGTTCAATTGAACCATCGGTTGTTGTCCATTCGGTTATTAACGCAATAACCGGATCAGGTGTTTCCAACGCAAATTCAGTGCTATGCGCGGAGCTTAAACCCACGACGTTGCGTGCATAGTCGATCACAGCAACATGCATACCTAAACAAATACCCAGATACGGCACTTTATTTTCACGCGCATAGCGCGCCGCCGAAATTTTACCTTCTATGCCTCGCTCACCAAAACCACCCGGCACTAAAATAGCGTCCATACGGCCTAACAGCTCAATACAATTATCTTTTTCTAAGTTTTGCTCTAAATCTTCAGAGTCTACATAGTTAATATTGACTTGTGTCCGGGTGTGAATACCCGCATGGGTCAAAGATTCGGATAGTGATTTATAGGATTCCGTTAAATTGACATATTTACCGACAATGGCAATGTCAACTTCCGCATCAGGATGCTCAAGATCATGTATGACCTGCTGCCATTGAGTTAAATCAGCCCATGGCAAGTCCAGATCCAGCTTCTTGCACACAATGTCATCTACGCCCTGCGCATGCAATTCCAAAGGAACTTTATACACACTATCTACATCTATGGCACTGAACACCGCACTATCTTCAACGTTGGTAAACAAAGCAATTTTTCGTCTTTCTGGCTCAGGCAAATTACGATCCGCTCGACATAACAAAACATCCGGCTGAATGCCAATTGAGCGTAATTCTTTGACTGAATGCTGCGTCGGTTTTGTCTTGAGCTCGCCAGAAGCGGCGACGTAGGGAACTAAAGTCAAATGTAAAAAAAGGCAGCGATGACGACCAAACTCGACCCCCATTTGACGAATCGCTTCTAAAAATGGCAATGATTCGATATCACCCACCGTCCCCCCAATTTCAACCATAGCGACATCCGCATCACCCGCACCATCAACAATGCAGCGTTTAATTTCATCTGTTATATGAGGAATAACCTGAACGGTGCCACCGAGATAATCGCCCCGCCGCTCTTTACGAATGACATTGGCGTAAATCCTGCCTGTAGTAAAATTATTCCGCTTGGTCATGGTCGTATCAACAAAGCGCTCATAATGACCTAAATCTAAATCCGTCTCTGCCCCATCCTCGGTAACAAAAACTTCACCGTGCTGAAAAGGACTCATCGTTCCGGGGTCAACATTAATGTAAGGATCCAGCTTAAGCAGGGTAACGGCAAGGCCACGCGCTTCGAGCAA
This sequence comes from uncultured Chromatiaceae bacterium, assembly GCA_964421045.1. Lineage (GTDB taxonomy): Bacteria > Pseudomonadota > Gammaproteobacteria > JAADHS01 > JAADHS01 > JAADHS01. Next base: position 8,302 of record CAYQVF010000063.1, on the reverse strand, counting down.
GGCAGCCAGAGAGGCTGACGCGATGCCCTTGCCCAATGAAGACACAACACCACCAGTAATAAATATAAATTTTGTCATGTCGAGAGTGACTTAAGAAGCATCAAGTATGGAATTCGGTAACCGCTAAGGATAACAAAATATCACGCCACCCTCAATGCAGGATCAACAAAAAGCTCAAGTCCATGTTCTATTGTGAAAGCATCGGCCAACCAATACCCTACAACCGCTACCAACTCATCCTCAGCAAAAATTAAAGGAATACGGTTACGCAACCACGGCGGCACGGCTTTATTTTGAAAAAGTTTTTTTAAATCATGCGTGATGACTTGCCCATGAGGTTTAATGCGCTCTCCTCCCTGTCTAAAACGAACAGAAATACGAGCTTTATTCAAAGAGGGCAAGTTAAGCCCCGCTCCATCACTTTGCCGCACTCGTAAAATACCTAAATTAGAAGGTAATTCAAGTGCATCCTCTCCATCCCATAACAAAGTTACAGCCGCATTATGGGGTCGTAAAACTTTATCCAGATAAAGTTTTTCTCTATACCGTCTGAGCTCAAAGCCTCCCCAAACTAACAGCGGCGAACGATCGCCTTTAGCTGCAATCACGGCGTGTAATATTTGCGCCATAATTGCAGCACTAGGTAAACAAAGGGTTTTGGACTGTATCCAATATCGCAATAGGTTGCGCTGCCTGTCTTCATCAAGCGTCAACAAAACCTTAAGACTTAAACAATCACCTGTCTTCGCAACGGAGAAATCATCCCTCGCCAGACCCGCCATCAGCCTGCAAGCCTCAGCCTGATGCGCTGCCACTCGCCCTAATGAGGCACACAAAGCAGGCCACCGACTTAGCAGCAGTGGCATCACGGTCTGGCGCAAATAATTTCTATCGTATCGATCCTCTGTATTACTGGGGTCATCAAGCCATTGCAAGGCGTGCTGCGTCGCATATTGTTCCAGTTCACTGCGCGTAAAACTCAGCAAAGGACGAAGTAAGTCACCCTTGCCAAAAGGCGTGCATTCCGGCATTGCGGCCAAGCCTTTAGGTCCCGCGCCACGCAACATTTGCAGCATCAATGTTTCAGCTTGATCATCGGCATGATGCGCTGTTATCAAAGCATCGCCCACGCGAACCTCTTCGTAAAAAGCAGCATAACGGGCATTTCTCGCGGTAGCTTCGGGGCTTTGGCCGCGCTTTTTTGTGGCATCCACTTTTTTTGAAATAAAGGGGATGTTGATGGCCGAACTAAAAGATCGGCAGTGATGCCCCCAAGCGGCAGAGGCCTCATTTAAGCCATGATCAACATAGATTGCCATGATATTATCCGAGATGGATTGCTGCTGACGTAACGCGGCCAATGCGTGTAATAACACACTAGAATCACACCCCCCACTAAAAGCAATCAGCAGACGTTCATAAGCAGGAAAACGCTCGAAAAGTGACAATAACGCGGTCTTTGAAAAGGGTTGATCTTTACCCATCTTAGGTGACTTATTAGTTGTTTTTGTGTAACTATTTCATTGCTACTGAAACTAATCAACTCAAGGAGAAAATGCGCATCTACAGAGGTCAATAATCCTTTATTTTCAGAGTATCTCTTGAGGGGTCAACGCGGATATAACCGCGTTCAGAGGCGAGCAGGTCGCTATTTGGTTTTTTCTGTAAAATTCCCATGGCTCATTAACCTTTGATTACGTACAGCCAACATTTCTTCCGTGCTCATTTTTAACATTTGATCTAAACTTTGTTGAATTGCTTCTTTAAGATTAAGGGCAATCTGATCAACATCCCGATGCGCACCGCCCAACGGCTCAGCAATAACACGATCGACAACCCCCAGCTCTAACAAACGGTCTGAAGTAATGCCCATCGCAGCAGCAGCTTCTTTTGACTTTTCTGCACTTTTCCACAAAATGGAAGCACAGCCTTCTGGCGAAATCACTGAATAAGTACTGTACTGCAGAATCATAACCACATCACCCACACCAATCGCCAGCGCCCCTCCAGATCCACCCTCGCCCACAACTGTACATATAATAGGCGTTTTTAATTTAGACATCACCATTAAGTTACGCGCAATAGCTTCACTTTGGCCTCGTTCTTCCGCACCAATTCCAGGATAAGCACCTGGCGTGTCGATCAATGTAATCACCGGCAACTTGAACCGTTCTGCCGTTTCCATCAGACGCAATGCTTTGCGGTAACCTTCTGGACGAGGCATACCAAAGTTTCTACGAATTTTTTCCTTGGTATCGCGCCCCTTTTGATGACCAATAACCATAACAGGCCGGCCATCAAATCGTGCCACACCACCAATAATAGCTTCATCATCTGCGTACTGGCGATCGCCATGCAATTCATCAAAGTCGGTGAAAATTCGAGCAATATAATCAAATGTATAAGGACGTTGTGGATGCCTTGCAAGCTGGGCAACCTGCCACGGATTTAGAGAAGAAAAAATAGACTCGGTTAAGGAATGACTTTTTGCTTCCAAACGTGATAACTCATCGCTAATATTGATTTCATTATCACTCACAATATTGCGCAATTCTTTTATTTTTTCTTGCAACTCGGCGATCGGCTGCTCAAAATCCAAATAATCCAGCTTCATTTTTATATTCTGCTAACCTCAGCCCGGTGAAAAACATGCTTGCCTGAATTCTAACACAGCCCTATTCAAACCAGCAGAATTAAACCTAGAAAACGCAGGATAAATCTCTCTTTTATTTAATCCAGTCAATGATATGTTCTTGCAATAACGCTTCAGGCACTGTCGTTTCGCAGACGACTCGACCGCTGACAGAAATACCCGCCTGGCGAACGCTATCGTTACATTTGGATATGAGTGGATGCCAGCTTTCCAGCTCCAAACCTGAGGCAATCCGTCGATACGCACAACTTTCCGGCAACCCGTTGAGTACAAAAATATTGCTCTCATTTAAGACCAGACAATTTTTTACTTGCTGCGTACGTGAGACGTAGCCCTGACAACGGCAATTCAAGGGATCAAGCAGACGACAGGATACGTTGGTAAAATGTAATTCCTCGGTCTCTTCATCTATCAACTTGCAAACACAGCACCGAGCACAACCATCGCATAAAGACTCCCATTCGGCCTGCGTCATCTCCGTCAATTTTTTATTTTCCCAGAATTTATCCTGGTACTTTAATAACGGCTTCATCCTTTACGACAACTCATAAGTACCCTACCATAATTATGGCGGGACACTTAACCCCAGAGAGGTAATGTCCCCTTTACCCATTCGAACCAGGCTGGGTACCCCCTCTGAAAAATCAATCACCGTTGTAGACTCTATGTCACAATAGCCCCCATCAATAATTAAGTCTAATTGATGCCCAAGAATATCTTTGATTTCATAAGGGTCAGTCATTGCAAAACTTTCACCCGGAAGCTGCATTGTGGTAGTACAGATGGGCTCACCTAACGCCTCCAATAAGGCACTGGCAATTTCATTATCCGGCACCCTCAAACCAATGGTTTTACGTTTTGCATGCTGTAGTCGTCTTGGGACTTCCCGGGTCGCCTTCAACAAAAAAGTATAAGGCCCAGGCGTTAAAGACTTCAACGTTCTATAAACACTGTTATCTACCTTTGCATAGGTTCCTAGATCGGATAAATCTTTACATGCTAATGTAAAATGATGTCGATCATCCAGCCGTCTTAACATCCGGATCCGATTAACTGCATTTTTATCGCCTATTCTACATCCCAAGGCATAACTTGAGTCGGTAGGGTAGACCATAACACCGCCACCTTGAATTATTTTCGCCGCCTGTAAAATCAGTCGCTTTTGGGGGGTTTCGGAGTGGATTACAAAAAATTGGCTCATAAAAATATACGGTTATAATTAATCATTAGAGAGACCATCATATTAAGAGGACTTTATGCTTTATAGTATAGTAGGTACAGACGTACCCAACAGTTTAAATAATCGCAAATCAACCCGACCCGCCCACCTGGCAAGACTCACTCTTTTAAACGAGGCAGGACGGCTCGTTATTGCCGGACCTAACCCCAGCATTGATGCCACCGACCCCGGCCCAGCAGGTTTCAGCGGTAGTCTTATTATTGCTGAATTTCCATCATTAGAAGAGGCTCAAAAATGGGCAAACGCCGACCCTTATATTACGGCAGGCGTCTATACTGACGTTATAGTCAAACCTTTTATTCAAGTATTGCCGTAACAAATTTAGCGATACCCCGCCGCCTCAGCTATGAGGGGGCGGAGATGCACAACAACCTTGAGTACTTTAACTTTAGAACAACCTTACTTCGCAGAAATGGTTGGCCAAACGCCATTAGTTTGAGCGATCACATTGGACGCTTGACCTACAGTGTGAATATAAACCACTAACTCCCGGAAACGATCTTTGCCAATAGTCCACTCTCGAGCAGCACGTACGACACAATCCTGACGTACTTCACCACACTGCTGACTGGCATCAATCGGCGCATTCAGTGCCTTTTCCATTGCTTTTTTTATGGCAATTAATTGACTATTCTCTAGCTTGAGGTTCCCCAACCAACTACTTGAATTTAGTTTAACCTCTTCTGCTGAAACAGAACCTACACCCGCTACTAAAAAATAAACACTGACAATCGCTACGATAACCCATCGGCTCATTATAAACATCCCCCTTGTTTTTTTATTGTTTCCCCACCTTAGTACTCTACATTTATACCATTAAGCCTCTTAACGCTCAAGAGATGAGGAGTGAACACAACTGAAAACGAGTTTTCACTTCTTTCAGAGCGCAGCCCAAGGAAGAGCAAATATCGTAAAGCACAGGGATGTGCGAAAGCGTACACTTTAATATTAGTGATCAGGTTTTTCCCACATAGCCAGATGAATCAAGAGCTTGTACCCAAAAAACCAGGCATAAATGTTTTTGTTTGGCATCGTGGATCAAATGCATTTTTTAGGTTCAGTCTACTTTCAGTCCACGCCGCATCGTACGTTTGCTAAATACCGTATCTTTGATGCCCACGTTCATTTCTACCCTGTCCATCGTAAATACAGAACTTTGCCTGGATTGTAAGTTTTTTATTTCCACATACTTCCATATGGGAATACCGTCTACATACTGCCATACTAAGCTCTGCTTCTTTAACATCTGCTTTTTTTGATCATAATAAATAATTTCTTCAAGTTCACACTCGCCGGTACTGAAACGTTGCCTATATTTTTTCAACAGTTTACTATACCGTTCCCCCTTATTTTTTGGGGTGCTTTCAAGAGTATAAATCACACCTTCTTTAAATTGTTTGGTCTCTATTATTGAATGCTGGTCTGCATCAAAGGGGCGCTCTTTAATATCACCTAATGTTAAAACAGAACCCAGAAAACTGTCATTATCATTACGTGCTGATATTCTCCTCAATACCTTTCTATTAGGCATGTAAAGCCATTGATCAACTTCACGCCCGGTTGACAGTGCATACTCCCATCGTAAAAAAGCAACGCCTTTGACATCGGGAGGGTATTCAGTTAAAAGCAACATTTTCTCTTTGATTTTCGCATTCATACCGTAATAGCGTAACAACCTGAGATATTCACTCTTTTTTTCCATCCCCCCTCTGTTCCGGTTCAGCACCGTCATAATCGAACGCTGATCATAGGCCTCTCCGCGATAATGGCACTGATCTGTTAATTTTTTTGCATTTTTATAAATCTGGGTTGACGCTTGAGCGCCACCGCACGCAAGTAATGTCATGCTAACAAATAAACCATTGAGTACCGTTTTTAATAATTTTTCAATCATATGAAATAGACCAAGAAGTTAATAAATTCAAATAGATCATCAAGTTAAATATTTCCCATTACAACATACGGCATTAAATTTCTGAGGTTAAGCTATACCAGCGCTCGCACTCACTCAGCACAAACTTTTGATTCGTAGAGCGAATGACAACGTTGAGCGTCATCCTTATTATAAAGTTTCATATTGTTCTACGAATCAACCTCTTGCACTACGTAAACACAATCACTTCCAATATCTAGGTATAAAGCTTAAGGCCATAAAGCCGCTAAATATCTTGCTAATGAGGTTCCGGAAAATTCATGAAAAAAAACGAATTATATATTAAACTTGAAGAACTAAGAAAGAAACAGGAACAAATCGAAGCGGCTTCAAAAAAACGCTCCGGTAATACTGAGCTCCTGCAATTTCTTGTAGAAATCATGCCTAAAGCGCTCGATGCTGAACGCTGTAGTATTTTTATTCACGACCCCATACAGCAAGATGTTTGGCTACAATGCGGTACCGGTCTGGGAGAAAAAGAAGTTTCTGTTCCTGAAAGTGGCTCTTTAGTCGGTCGCGTGATCTCATCAGGAAACGTCATTACTGAAAATGACATGCAAAGTGTCGTTGGCACACACGATATTATCGCAATGCAAACAGGGTTTATCTGCCGAAACTCTATGTGTGTTCCTGTCCGCGGCGTAACAACTCAACGCGTAACCGGCGCTATTCAACTACTTAACAAATCCCATGGGAAAAAATTCAACAGCCAAGACCAGCAATACCTAGAAAAACTCGCATTTTTATTACAAATGAACATTGAAAACATCTTTTTAAGACAAGAATTATCCCGCTTATCCAACCAGCTTAAAAACAAAATAGAGAAATTAGAACAACAGCTTAAAAATAATAATCCGTAACCAACCATTCAGTTCCTGACTATATTAATAAATAATTTGCTTTCAGTTTGATGCAGAAAACGTTATGATCTGACTATATAAAAAGAAGAGTTTATTAACACCATTTCAACTGTTTTGCGGAGGACAAAGTCTTGATTACTGAAGAACTTGTAACAGGAATGACGATTATTATCGGAATCATTGTAATCGCCTTATTGGCGCTTCTGACAGTGCAAATTTATATGGCAGAAAGGCCTAAACAACGCGCTTCAGTTGAACCGGAAAATGACACCAATAATGAATTAACTTGAATTTCATTCACCGACCCCGTTGAGAATATCACCTACTGCGGGGTTTCACTCCGATGTCGGCATTAGCCTGGAGGCCAATCAAGCTGACGACCACCAATTAAATGCATATGTATGTGATAAACGGATTGTCCGCCATGCGGGTTGCAATTCATAACCAGCCTGAACCCCTCTTCTGCTACACCCAGTTGACCCGCAACCACCTGAGCAGCTAACATCATTTCACCTGCAATCAGTACGTGCGCTTCCTTGAGCTCATTAATGGTTGAAATATGCTCTTTAGGAATAATTAAAACATGCACCGGCCCTTGTGGATTAAGGTCCTTAAAAGCAAGCACTCGTGCTGTTTCATACACCACATCAGGCTCTATCTCTTTCGCAACCATACGACAAAATAAACAATCGGTCATTTTTGACTCCTGCTGAACCCTAAACCGTTTCACTACTTTTATAGTCGCATCTAAGACGCGAATACGCCTGTCTTTTAGAATTTACTTGGCATCACCAGGGATCAAGCTCGTGCCTTATCTATTGCTCTAAAAACACCTAAGCCTAATTTTTTATGCAACGATAGGGCTGAAACTTAAACATACCGGAAAAAAATATCAGATTGCACCGAACTTTTGTTCGTGAGCAAAGTACAAACACGGTACAGATTTTATATTAAGTTTACCTTACAGTTGCATAAAATTTATAGGAAAACGCGTTTTCAGACTGCTATACAAAGTGTATATAACGATTCAAGCCTTGCTTCTAGATGCCACCGTCAGTGAAATCCAGAAACGAGTAAAAAACCTGTCTATACAGCAACAAAAACCAAGAAAGCGATTCCCTCTTAAGATAAAATATGTTCACCACAAACGTATTTAACATCACTGCTGTCCCGTTAACCGGTAAGTAAAGCGGCCTGATTCACTTATGATTTGTTACAATGAGAGTACCACCAAACACTGTAATAACAGAAGGAATCAGGCCTTGGCTCATTGTAATACGATCTTCTCACAAATACTAAAATTAGTTTCGAGACATGAGTTTGAAACTCTCGCAAAACAGTATCATTCAGGTCGGTCTTTTCGAACGGCATCTCGCTGGTCTCAGTTTGTGAGTCTTTCCATGGCACAATGATCAGGCCGGAGTAGCTTGCGTGATCTCGTTGAGAATTTAGTAGCGAATTTTTGACAGAAGCTTCATACAAAGATGCTCATAACCAACACGACACACGGGATGTCGATAGTGAAAATATTCTGTTGGACGCGATAGAAGCAGCCATTCTTAGTCATGCTCAAACACACTCTAAGTGGTGGAAAAATAACAGAGAGCGCTTATGTT
>CAYQVF010000062.1:0-18408 GCA_964421045.1 uncultured Chromatiaceae bacterium | reverse complement strand
TGGGATAACTTAAAAGATTCAGTCCACACTTTGAAACAGAGTCACGCCACTCTTGCTCGTGAAACTCAGTTTGGGCATAAAAAAGAGGCGAAAAATGAATTTACCATGGCAGCTATTCGCAAACATCATGCTGCAATTTTAGAATCACTCAGAAATGAAATTCGTCGACGTCACTATTCAATCCGCACTGAACAGGCGTATGAGGGCTGGGTATGTCGCTTTATTAGATACAATGACAATAAGCCTCCTCACGACCTGAGGGAGACTGAAGTTGCCGAGTATATACAATATTTAGCCGTTGAACGAAATGTCTCTGCAAGCACGCAAAACCAAGCATTAAATGCTTTAGTTTTTCTTTATCGCCAGGTGCTCGATAAACCGTTAGGTGACTTGAAGGAATTTACTCGCGCTAAGCGGCCTAAAAAGCTACCTGTCGTTTTAAGTAGGGATGAAATTGTTGCGCTTATTTCTGAATTAAAAGGCATCCAGTGGTTAATGACCTCTATATTATATGGTACGGGTTTGCGACTGATGGAATGTGTTCGTCTCAGAATTCAGGATATTGATTTTCAATATTATCAAATTGTAGTTCGAAATGGAAAGGGGCAGAAAGATCGTGTTACTCCATTACCTAAGCATCTTGTTAACCCATTGAAACGACACCTAAAACAAGTTAAAAAACTACATGAGGATGATCTTGCTGACGGTTTGGGTGAGGTCTATTTGCCAGAGGCATTAAGTAGAAAATATCCTAATGCGCCAAAAGAGTGGATTTGGCAGTATTTATTTCCAAGTCAGAGGTTATCGGTTGATCCTAGGAGTAAAAAAACCAGACGGCATCATATGCATGAAAATAGTTTGCAAAAAGCGGTGAAAATAGCGGCGAAGAAAGGCAACATCAATAAAAAAGTCAGCACACACGCCTGTCGCCACTCATTCGCGACACATCTTCTTGAAGCAGGCAATGATATTCGTACCGTTCAGGAGTTACTTGGGCATGCTGATGTTTCAACAACAATGATCTACACTCATGTACTTAATAGGGGCGGTAAAGGCGTCATTAGCCCATTTGATACTTTAAATCTCAAGTGCCCGAATGACGATTTAGAAAAAGATAAAGATGTCTATAATTCAGATCGAAATAACGCTGATAATTAATCCTATCGTTACTACATTGTAACTCAAAACCGTTTCACTATTTTTTTCTGAAATTCACTCTTGAGCACGCTAGCGCATGCCTTTTCTAAATTAAAAAGCACAGCAATAAAGAAGCTTTTATCTATGTAGGAAATACGAACTTCATTCATATATCCCGCATCCTATTTAACACTTTCAGTACGTTACCACATTTTTATCAGCAAAATCACAATATTAACTCTGTCGTAAAAAAGACTTTTTCCACCTATCCAGGCAGCACTCTAAATCAAGGGTTTATGTTCGAATCGGCCGTAATACGCCCTTCTATCTGAATGGGATATCGAGGCAATTTCCTACAACAAAAAACGGATTTTTCCCTACTAGGAATGTTTTTTCGCAGGCACTATAAATGCCTGTTATTGCCCAGGGGAAAATAAAATGAGTGAACCTAAATAATGCAACGGGTACGTGAAGCAGTCCGAGTCAGGCATTATAGTATTCGTACCGAGCAAGCTTATTGCTTACGTATTAAGCAATTCATTTTGTTTCATAATAAACGCCATCCTCGTGAGATGGGCACTGAGGAGGTTGCACAATTTCTTACTTATTTAGCGTGTGAAAAAAACGTTGCTGCATCCACACAAAACCAGGGACTCAATGCGATTAATTTTTTGTATAAAGCCGTGCTTGGCAAGCCAATGGGTGAGTTACCCAATGTTATTCGGGCCAAGTGACCTTAGAATCTTCCTGTCATTTTAACTAAGAATGAAATTACTGCCATTATGGAACATCTGGAAGGTATTCATTGGCTCATGGTTTGTTTGTTGTATGGTTCAGGCTTGCGTTTAATGGAATGTATGCGTTTAAGAGTACAGGACATCAATTCCGCCAGGGGAAAGGCAATATAGACAGGGTAACGACGATGGAAAAGGAATTAGTGCTCTATTTGAAGCGACACCTTGGTACGGTTAAAAGTATGCACGAGAGAGATTTTGAAGCGGGTTATGGTCAGGTTTATTTGCCTTATTTTATGGAAAGAAAATACCGAAATGCCAATATAAAATGGGGATGGCAGTATGTTTTTCCTGCTCGGCACCGGAGTGTTGATCCTCGTACGGAAATTAAGCGTAGACACCACTATCACGAAAGTGCGCTACAAAAAGCGATAAAAGTGGCCGTGCGTAAGTCCAAAGTGTATAAACCCGTTAGCTGTTATACTTTTCGTCACTGTTTCGCTACTCATCTCTTAGAAAAAAGAAACGATATTCGCACTGTGCAAGAGCAACTCGGTCATAAAGATGTTTCAACAACGATGATTATCGCTCACGGCATCCATGCCTCTCTCGATACTAGTTCATCCTTGAACGTCGTATACTCATGTACTACAGCGTGGAGGTAACGCTGTCATCAGTCCATTATCTAATATTATTAGCAAAATCAAGAAAAATGGGAATAGTTAAAAACGAGCAATTATTACCCTGAATCCGCAGTTGAGCTCTAGTTTTAAGAGGTAGTTATTGATTTAACTTTTCACCTATTTGATGCGTCACGCTACAAGCTGAACTGCGATGAATTTTTCTTGCATAATCATTTACCTACTTATGTTATTTGATAAACACACTATATTCCCAATAACGGTAGCTATGATATTTTTTCCCGTCAGGAGCCTCTGCTCCGTCCCACCCTCGTTGTACAAGTTCTTTGCCTATAAGCCTATTCATAATTCCATGACCGACAAGGAGTACACTTTCATGTTCTTTAGCCAGGTTTTCTAATGTTTTGCTGGCAGTCTTGACGCGACGTTCTATTTCTTTTTTCGATTCCACATTTTTTGACAAGCCAAAGAACCAAAAAACTCGAAAAATAATAGACCAAGTCTGCGGTGATATTTTCAATAGCGGTACATTTACTACCGGAAGCTCTGCTTCACAAAACGAGGAATCAGGCATGTAATTTTCAACTTTTAGCAATGTTACAGAATGCTTTGACCTTTCAAGAGTACTACATACAACGTAACTATCTCTTGCGTGGACGAGAGATTCAGAACAAGGTTTATTATCAACGACTACGCCAGACTCATTGTAGCAATTTATCCATTTTGCCATCTCTGAAGAAGCTATTTTTCCCCACACGCCAATGTCTGGTTCTCCGTGCCTTTGTATGATAATTTTCATTTTAGAGAAATATCTGTGTAATGCTCAACTTCTGGGAAGGGGTCATAAAAATGATGGAGAAGGGCCTGCCATTCTTGATATTGTTCAGATTCCCTAAAACCAACAATATGATGTTCGATTGTTTGCCAGTTAACCAACAAAATATACCGGTTTGTTTTTTCGGTGCATTTTTTGAGTTGATGAGAAATATAACCTTCCATGCTCGAAATAATTTTTTGCGCTTGACTAAATGCCAATTCAAAATTTCTTTCTTCTCCTTTCTTAACATCTAAAATTGCGACTTCAAGTACCACTAAAATTCTCCGATTTTTTCTGAGTGACAACGAATTTTTTTTACTTCGATCGCTCTGCGTCCGGCACAACTTCGTATACATTGCTCATACTTCGTTCGCCATTCGTTACCCAGAAGAGAGCTTAACCGCTCAATTTAAGCAACATCGCTGTTATGTTATTTCGCTTCAGCCGAGTTTGTACTTGCTCTGCTTGTTTAAAGCTGGGGAAAGGGCCGACGCGCACTCTCATCCATCGTTGATTTTTATTGACTGTAACCGGCTGTATTGTTGCTTGCAACCCCATAAAGGCAAGGCGTGCTTTTAAGCTCTCTGCTTCGCTAGGGTTTCGGAAAGAGCCGACTTGAAGCATATAAGTAGATTGAGCAGGCTGTGATTTTGTTAGTACGGGTGATGGAGGTGTTTCGATTTTAGTCTTGTTAACGGGGTTGGGTTTATTTATTTTGGGCTGTTGTATTGTCTTTTGTTCTAGCTCATGGGCCGGAACATCAATAGCCCTGCGTGGTAATTCGTTATAAAACGAGAAGCTGAGCTCTTTACTTTCTTTTTTATTTTCTTCTTCAGCAGTATGCTTCTCTTTATTTGGTGGGGCTTGTGGCTTCGCTTCAGTCTGATTGGGTTCGGATTTTTTTTCAGAAACCGGCACGGCTTTGTCCAGATAGATTAAAAATCCGACAAATAAACCAATTAATAAACCAACTAATAACCAGGCCCAGCCCGGTGCCGGTGTTGGTTTTTTTTCTGGGCCGGGCTTGTAGTCTCTTGTTATCAAAGGTTCGAGACTACATTGATTCAGGTGCAGAAACACCTAATATAGCTAGTCCGTTAACCAGGACTTGTTGTGTAGCTGTGATCAGTGCAAGGCGAGCATTACGGGTTGCGGCATCATCGACGATGAATTTATGCGCATTATAATAAGCATGAAATTGATTGGCCAATGCTCTTAAATAATGGGCAAGCTGGTGTGGTTCATGCTGTTTGGCTGCGCTTTGGATGAGTTCGGGATAACGTAATAGCGTCGTCATCAAGGTCATTTCATGCTCTTCTTTGAGTACGTGCAATTGGGCAACGCCTTGTTGCAGGTCGGCTTGATGACCGGCATCTTCAAGTTGCTTCATGACGCTACAAATACGCGCATGCGCATATTGAATATAATAAACGGGATTTTCATTACTTTTTGATTTTGCCAATTCAAGGTCAAAATCAAGGTGTTGCTCACATTTACGCATAACGTAAAAAAATCGAGCGGCATCATTGCCAACATCTTTTCGTAGTTGGCGTAAAGTCACAAACTCGCCAGAGCGGGTTGACATTTGTAATTTTTCAGTACCACGATAGAGAACTGCAAATTGAACTAAAAGCACGGTCAAGCGCTCAGCATCATCTCCTGTCGCGGTGATTGCGGCTTTAACACGAGGAATGTAACCATGATGATCCGCACCGAATATATCGATAATTGTATCAAAACCACGCTGTAATTTATTTCTGTGATAAGCAATATCAGAAGCAAAATAAGTTTTTTGGCCATTTTCTCTGACCACAACGCGATCTTTTTCATCACCGTAAGCGGTACTTTTAAACCACAAAGCTCCCTCTTTTTTATAAATAAGTTTTTTGTCTTGTAGTTCTTCAATGAGTGTATCAATGCTGCCGTTATCAGCTAATTGACGTTCAGAAAACCAGTTATCGAAGTGCACGCCAAACTCAGTGAGATCGTCTCGAATATCGCTCACCATCGACTCTAGCACCCGATTAAACAGGGTTTTGTATTTTTCTGGGCCCAGTATTTGTTTGCAGCGTGCAATTAAACCATCAATATGAGCTTCTTTATCGCCACCCACTACTTCGTCGGGCGGGATGTCGGCGATCACCATGGCGGCTTCAGCGCTATAAGCGGAACCTTCAGTAGATTTTAAGGCTGTCGCCATAGGCAAAATATAGTCGCCTTTATAGCCGTTGGCGGGGAAGGGTACTGTTTGTTCCATCAATTCTAGATAGCGTAACCAGACACTGGTCGCCAGAATATCCATTTGTCGCCCTGCGTCATTGACATAATATTCACTCTGTACGGTATAGCCAGCCGTCGACAAAAGCTTGGCTAAGGTTGCGCCATAGGCTGCACCACGGCCGTGCCCAACGTGCAAAGGGCCGGTTGGATTGGCAGATACAAATTCGATTTGTACAGAGTGTGGCCTGGCAAAATGATAACGACCAAATTGATCACCGTGATCCAGGATCGTTGCAACGACTTTATATAAAGTGTCAGAGGCCATCCAGAAGTTGATGAAGCCGGGGCCAGCAATTTCAGTTTTTTCGATTAGGTCAGATGCCGGTAAATTTTGCACAATGCGCTGTGCCAGATCACGAGGATTACATTTTGATATTTTGGCGAGCGTTAGTGCAATATTGCAGGCAAAATCACCATGCTGTTTATTTCGTGCCCGCTCAATTTGTATTTCTGGTGAAATGTTTTCGGGCAGGTTGCCCTGTTTTATCAAAGCCTCAAGAGAGTCTTTTATCAGTGCGCTAAGCTGTATTTTCATGGTTTATTTCCCACAGACCGTTAGCAGCATAAAGGCACTGCTGAAACGCCCGCTTTCCGGTATATAACAGAGAATTTTTTGACCTGCTTTTAATTTTTCTGAGTTGAACAACTCTTCAAGCATGATGTAAATCGCGGCTGACCCGGTGTTGCCTTTTGAGCTTAAATTCGTAAACCAACGTTCATACGGAATCTCAAAACCGACTTTTTTCAAGCCTTCTGCCACTTTTTCTCGGAAAAAATTAGATGAGTAATGTGGTACAAAATAATCAATATCCCTTGGGTTTAAGTCTTTTTTTTGTATCAGTTCTTCTAAAGGTCGTTCGACGGTATAATGAATAATAGAGTCGTTAAGCAGTTTGACATCCTGTTTTACAGAAAAAATCGAATCTGCGAGCCATTCATTCGGTTCAAATTCTTTCCAGCCTTCTAGCGAACCATCCTTTTTTTTAGCTGCGCCACTATACATGCACGTTTCCATTTCGTTGGCATAGGATCGTTCAAATATCCAGTTAATCTGTAAAGATAACGTTTTAGTATTTGGTTTTGACTGGAGTAACACGGCTCCTGCGCCATCGGATAACATCCAGCGCAAAAAATCTTTCTCAAAAGCAATTTCCGGTCGCGCTTCCAGAGCGTCAATTTTATGGGATAATTCCGGCTCAAAATGTTTGCCCCGCATCACCGCAGAAGCGGTTTCAGAGCCGGTAGCAACTGCATTGCTGAACTCACCGGCGGCAACACCCAGATACGCATATTTCATGGCGGTGATACCGGCAATACATACACCGGCTGTAGCTACGACTTCACAAGCCGAATTACCCAGCTCGCCATGTGTCATGACAGCATGATTAGGCATCATTTGGTCAGGCAGTGTTGTCCCACAGGAAAGGCAGTCGATGTCGTTAACAGAAAACTGGTCGGCGACTAACATTTTCACCGCTATGGCGGTAAGCTGAGCATTGGTGTGCGTTGTTTCACCGGTTTTGGGGTTCACAGCATAGTAGCGTGTTTTAATGCCATTGCTGCGTAAAACAGTGCGGCGTGCACGAGAGGGTTTTTCTCCCATCTGCCCTAAAACAGCTTCCATATTATCATTATTTACCGGCGCATTTGGTAAATAAGCTGCTATCGCATTAATATAAACCGTTGACATAGATTCTAGAGCTCGCTCTTTCTTTGGTGATGTCTTATGACCCTGATGGACTGCCAAAATATTTTTTTTGAGCGGCGGTGTGACGGCGCGTCAATGGTGAAAATATGGCTTTAAGGAGCACGCTTAAGGGTATAAATGTGATGATGAAAGTAATTAGAAAAAAAATATAGATTAATATGACCGGTTTGCGTAATAAACTGCCCTGTGGGCCAAGGCTGCGGAACAGTTTTCCCCATATGCGAAAACTACGTTTGGCTGTTTTTTCGCTGGAGATCAGTTTTTCATTCACCTCTACCGCGCCAAGACCTTGCAATAAAGTCACATCTAATTTTGTATCTGAAAATATTTTTTCGATAATACGATCGCCGAAGCGGCTGCAAGCCGTCATTGCTTCAGGGGCAACACCAGCCTTGGGGATCAAGCCGCCAAGGTGAGGGCCTTTGTGACCACTTAGTACCCAAACGGGCGTGGCTAAAAAGCTGCCCGCACTGCCTGCTTCATCCACTAGCGCAACATTGCCTATTAACTTCGCACCCAGTTCGTCCAACATAGTTTTAACCGCTTCTTGAGCCATTAACCACATGTTACGACAGGCAATCAGCGTTACGACGGGCTTCCCGTGCAATAATTTTGCCGCCGTTGCGCTTTGTAAAAATGCCGTAGTGGGTAGCGAGGGAGATAAAAACCAGACCTGATAGGCCAATATCACTAAATCAAAGTCTTCATCGCCCGTCAATGTTGAGGCTTGAATGGCAGGCGGATCAAGATAAACTGCTTCAGGGAAAGTGTCAAAAAACCTTAAAAAAGGCCATGGAAATGGGAAGGCTTCAACAGGTTTTATTTGTTCAAATGTGACTTCGATATTGGCATGGTCAACCAGCGGCTGAGCGAAATGACGGACAACGTCATTGAGTTGTCCACTTTGCGAATAGTGGACAATCAATACTCGTTTTTTAATTGATTGTGCCACTTGCCTGATCCAAACCTGGGTAATTAACGATGTGTATTTATGTAAGAAAACGAAGAATTATAACATAAGTTGATTGCGCAAATGTAGCGCCTATCAATAACAATGAGACTGACAGTCTATGTTAGAATCTGGTTTTTTTGTAATTTAAATCTGCTTGACTATGATATGAAAAAAGACGATGTCCCTCAAGACAATAATCGAACCTATGGCGGTCATAAAAAAGTGATTTATGCGGTTAATGAGGCCGGGGAATACGAAAAAATCAGATCGACTGGATGGGAAGCGGAAGAATTCGTTACATTGTTGGCGGTTAACGAGCTGAATGAGCAGGCTTTAGCCGCGTATCATCGTGTTAAACGGGGGGAAAGCTCACCGCTAGAATACCATATGTATGCCAAACGTCTGGATATCTTGGGTTTATCCCAGGCGACGGGGTTGTTTCAATGGCAAATCAAACGTCATATCAAACCTGCTGTGTTTCTTCGTCTCTCTGGTAAAACCAGGCATCGCTACCTTGACGTGCTGGGGCTGACGGTAGCCGAATTTCAATCTATTCCAGAGCAGGCACCCGCCATATGACCGAGTTTCAACACCAGCATACTGCCCATTGTGAGACGGGCGTGATGTCGACCATGCTCAAACATCATGGCTTAGACGTCTCTGAATCTATGGTTTTCGGTTTATCTTCAGGTATTGCTTTTGCGTATTTCCCTTTTATTAAACTGAATGGGCTACCTTTAATCGCTTACCGTATGCCGCCCAGAGCCATTATCAAAGGCTTAAAAAAACGCCTGGGTTTGAACGTCAGTTTTGAAAAATTTTCCAGCCCGCAAAAGGGCATGGAGGCATTAGATCAGCAGTTAAATGCAGGTAATATTGTCGGTTTGCAAACGTCGGTGTTTTGGTTACCTTACTTTCCGGATGATATGCGCTTTCACTTCAATGCACATAACCTGATTGTCTATGGCAAAAAAGGCGACGATTATCTTATTAGTGACCCTGTTTTTGAAGCGCCGGTCATTTGTCCCGCTAAAGACTTGCAAAAAGCGCGTTTTGCTAAAGGTGCACTCGCGCCCAAAGGGATGATGTATTACTTGAATGAAAAACCTGGAAACATCCATTATGGTCATGCCATACCCCGGGCCATCAAATCTAGCGCTCGATCCTTAACCCCCCCCGTGCCTATTGTTGGCATTAAAGGTATTCATTTCCTGGCCAATAAATTAAAGCGAATAACCAAAGCGATGCCTGACGAAAAACAACAGCGGCTTTTTTTGGGTCACATTGTCCGTATGCAGGAAGAAATTGGTACGGGGGGGGCCGGGTTTCGCTATATCTATGCTTCATTTTTACAGGAAGCGGCGACGTTAACGAATAATAAGTTATTAGAGGAGGCATCAGACATGATGACCGATGTGGGGGATGAATGGCGAAATTTTGCACTTCATACGGTAAAAATGTGTAAAAACCGCAGCCCATTTGATGAACAAAAACTCGCAGATTTATTACACACCTGCGCTGTTGAAGAATTAAAGGTTTGGCAATTGTTGAAAAAAATCTAGCGAACGATCAACTAAATACGCGGTCAAAACACAGCATAGGCAGCAAGCCTACACCCTTCCTTAAATAAAATAACGAATAAAAATGATGATATCACCGCCTTTCCAATCCAAGCTTATTTCGCAGAGCACACACTTGGCGCTACTCATGATTTGTTTTTTGATGCTGTTTTCAGCGGGTTCTATCGCTGCCGGAAAAGAGCTTTTGAAACCAGAGCAAGCTTTTAGAGCCTCGGCAGAAAGTATTACACCCGATTTAATACAGCTCACCTGGAATATAGAAGAGGCCTATTATTTATATAAAGACAGATTTAAATTCAGCAGCGGTACCGAAGGCATTGAGTTTGGCGAGCCTATTTTTCCCAAAGGAAAGCTGAAACATGATGAGTTTTTTGGTGAAATGGAGGTGTTTTACGATAAAGTAAATATCAGTATTCCGCTGATTTTCAAATCGGGTAGCACCGCTGATTATACTCATCTTGACATTAACACCGTCTCCCAAGGTTGTGCTGATGCCGGTTTGTGTTATCCGCCACAAAAACAAACGCTTAACATCCCGTTAATGCCATCGCCTCAGGTTGAAAAAAACAAGCCTGGCGGTCTGATGGGTGCCCTCGCTAGCATGGGTATCCAACTGGGTGGTCAACCGGTATCCAGCGATTTTTTACGCCCTGAACAAGCCTTTATACTCAGCCTGAATGTTGAAGATGGAAACACCATTAAAGCGAGTTGGGATATTGCCAGTGACTACTATCTCTACCGCGACAAATTCAGCTTTGTCATAAAAAATAGCGATGGGGTCACACTGGGTACGCCTATTAGCCCCAGCGGAACATTTACAGAAGATGAAAGCTTTGGTCGTATGGAGGTTTATTATGATCATGTAGATATTTTTCTGCCCTTATCTCGTAGTCAATTACAAGCCACTGAAATTGAGTTGGAAATCGGCTATCAGGGCTGTGCCGACGCGGGGTTTTGCTATCCACCTATAAAAACAAGTGTCCCGCTAAAATTGCCAACAGGTTTGGTCAGTGCGCCTCGACCTGAGCTGGCTCAAGCCGTCATTGATGACACCTTCGTCAGCGAACAAGACTTATTTGCAAAAACCTTATCCAGTGGCAACATTCTAATTATTATCGCCGCTTTTTTTGTTGCTGGCCTGGCTCTGTCATTCACACCCTGCGTTTTCCCTATGATTCCGATATTATCGAGCATCGTCGTGGGTCAAAAAAAAGCGGTCTCCACTCCAAGAGCATTCGCGTTATCGATGGCTTACGTACAAGCGATGGCGCTGACTTACACCAGCGCCGGCGTGATTGCTGGGTTTACCGGGTATAACTTGCAAGCGGCCTTCCAAAATCCCTGGATACTCTCTATTTTTGCAATTTTATTTGTGTTATTGGCTTTATCTATGTTCGGTTTTTATAACTTGCAACTGCCTTCTAGCTGGCAAAGCAAACTGACTAACGCCAGCAATAGCCAATCGGGAGGCACATTAACGGGGGCGGCGATCATGGGGTTTCTTTCAGCGCTGATTGTAGGCCCCTGTGTTGCTGCCCCACTCATTGGCGCGCTTGTTTATATCAGTCAATCCGCAGATGCCCTTTTAGGTGGCGCTGCACTTTATGCACTCAGTATGGGGATGGGAATACCGCTGCTGATTATTGGCACCTCAGCAGGCAAACTTCTTCCCAAAGCGGGTGGCTGGATGGATAAGGTCAAAGCTTTTTTTGGTTTTGTTTTGCTTGGCATTGCCATCTGGATGCTCGAACGAATTATTCCTGCGGCCTTCACGCTCGCTCTATGGGCCATATTGGCTATTTCTGCGGCTATTTTTATGGGTGTTTTTCGCCGCTTTACCACCCATCCGGCAACACAACTTGAAAAAGCTGGGCGAGTGATTGCGATACTTCTTTTAAGCTACGGTGGCATCGCTTTGCTTGGTGCCGCAACCGGAGGCAGTGACCCTTTAGATCCACTGTGGGGCTCTTCTTTATCGGACTCTGATCGTTACGAGCAACATGAACTTCCATTCACACAAATCAAGGGACTCAGTGGTTTAAACGCCGAATTGGCAGCCGCAAAAGCACAAGGTCAAGCTGTGATGTTTGATTTTTATGCTGATTGGTGTGTTTCCTGTAAAGAAATGGAAAAATACACTTTCAGCGATGAAAAAGTACAGCAAGCCTTGGATCAGGTGGTATTATTGCAAACCGATGTCACGCCTAATGACGAACAAGACCAGGCACTAATGAAAGCGTATGGCATCCTGGGGCCGCCCGCTATTTTATTTTTTGATGCTTCAGGAGCAGAACGAAAAAAATATCGCGTAGTGGGTTTTATGGACGCGGAGGACTTCACAAAACGCGTCACTCAAGCGCTACCAAAATAATAACGTAAAAAACGACTCAGTACGCTATTAGAGTCACAGCCGCTGCTCAGATTGACCCTGCGATTCGTCAGTTCAAGGCGATAATGATTATTTTCTAGGGGAGGTTTGTCCCTTGAGGATAAACTCTGAAAATGACGTATTTCAGGGCGCGCGCTGAGTAATGTTATAATAACCACATTAACCTGGAAGCGTCGTCAATGTCGCCACGATTATTTTTTGTTGCTTTTATGATCATTGTTTTTAGTGTTTTAGCGGGCTTATACTTGCCTCAAAATACTAAACCGGCTGGAACCGCTATAGAAAGCATAGCGACGAACGAAGTTAAGCCACGTCCCGACTTCCAGCTCCCGGATCTAAGCGGTAAAATGCGGCACATTAAAGAATGGGATAATCACATTGTTGTGCTGAATTTTTGGGCAACTTGGTGTAAACCCTGCCTCCATGAAATCCCCACATTTAACAAACTTCATACTAAATACCAAGATAAAGGCGTTACCTTTCTTGGCGTTGCGGCTAACGACAAAACAGAAATAGAACGATTCACTAAAATTTTACCTATCGCTTATCCCATACTCATTGGTGGCGAGTCACAAGCTTATGAGATCGCAGAACTGTTTGGCAACATTTATAGCGTTATCCCTTATACTGTGTTCATCGCCCCTGGTGGACAGATTCATTCTACTGTTGCGGGTCTACTTTCTGAGCAAGAGACGGAAGACATCATCAAAGCGTTACTCTAGGCAGACGACATAGTGCCAAGAAGTTCTCTCTTGGATGTCGATACTGTATGTATAGCACCTTTTGCCTACTCCTTAAAAAGAACATTGCCGGTATCATAAGTTTGGAAATAACCATTAGAATGGTTCTCTTTTCTTTGGGTGATGTTGTTGAACCTCACCGGAGTACTTTGGCATGATGAATCTTGATGACGCCCTACAACATTATTTTGGTTTTAATCAGTTTAACGCGGGGCAAAAAGAGGTTATCGAACACCTGGTAGCGAGACATTCCGCTGCGGCGTTGTTTCCCACTGGCGGTGGAAAATCTTTGTGTTACCAATTACCCGCATTACTGCTGCCTGGTTTAACTCTGGTCGTTTCACCGCTTATTGCACTGATGAAAGATCAAATCGATGCGCTGACCTTGCGGGGGATCAAAGCGGCACGTCTGGATGCGACGTTAACCTCAGAAGAATACCATGACACCTTAACCCAAGCCAAAAATGGCTCATTGAAGCTACTTTACGTTGCCCCGGAGCGTTTCAATAACGAACGGTTCAGGGGAGTGCTTCAACAGCTAACCATCTCACTGTTTGCCATCGATGAAGCCCATTGCATCTCTGAATGGGGACACAACTTTCGGCCAGATTATTTGAAACTACCGTATTATGCAAAACAATGCGGTGCCGACCGAATATTAGCTCTAACCGCGACGGCCACAGCACAAGTCCAACAAGATATTTGCAGCGGCTTTGGCATTGCAACGCAAAATGTCGTATGCACTGGTTTTTACCGACCTAACCTCACTATTTTGACCACACCAACAGTAGAAGACTTGCGCGATGAAATGCTGATGGAAAAACTAAAAAAACGCCCACGTGGATCCTCTATCGTATATGTCACACTACAGCGCACTGCAGAGAAAGTAGCCGAACGATTGATTGAATATGGGTTGCCTGCCAGAGCCTACCACGCTGGCATGAAGAATGAACTACGAGCCACAGTACAAGATTGGTTTATGGCTTCTGATGAGGGCATTGTTATAGCCACAATGGCCTTCGGTATGGGCGTTGATAAATCCAACATTCGTTATGTTTACCACTATAATTTACCTAAGAGCCTGGAAAATTTTGCACAAGAAATAGGCCGAGCTGGGCGAGATGGGAAAAAATCAACGTGTGAAATTTTGGTCTGTTTGGATGATTTAAATACCCTACAAAATTTTATTTACGGCGATACTCCAACCCAAGCTGCAATGTATAGCTTTGTCAATGAAATTTTTTCTCAAGAAACTGATTTTGATATCAGTTTGTATTCTCTTTCGGCAAATCACAATATTCGCCCTCTTGTCGTTCGCACGTTGCTGACGTATCTTGAGCTGGAGGGCTATCTTAAAGGAAGCACACCGTTCTATTCAACTTATCGTTTTAAACCCTTGTTAAAGTCACAAGAAATTTTGGCGCACTTTCAAGGTGAGCGACGTCATTTTATTGCCTCTATTTTTCGACAATCGAAAAAGGCCAAAAGCTGGTTTGATATTGATATGGAACAAACTGCACAACGGCTACAATCAACCAGAACGCGTATTATTCGTGCTCTGGACTACCTCCATGAGAAAAATATGCTGGAAGTAAAAACCTCTGGCATTCGCCACCGTTACCGTAATATAAAAGCGCCCGCTTCTACACAGACGCTTGCCACCGAACTTACCCAGCGCGCTCACCAACGTGAAAAAAATGAAATCGCTAGAATTCAGCAAGTACTGGATTTAACCAATACCAATAGCTGCCAAACTCAGTTTTTGGCACATCATTTTGGTGACAACTTAAAACAGGTCTGCGGCCACTGTTCATGGTGTTTAAACGGAACGAAAATGGAGAAGCCCGAGCAAAAAATTATCCCTATCGATGATGCTTTGTTTCAGAAAGCACTGGCCTTAAGAGAGCAGAACCCAACTAGCCTTGCCGAAGCTCAACTCTTCGCCCAATTTCTCTGCGGTGTTGCATCCCCCCGATTGAGTCGGGCTCGACTCACGACGCATCATTTATTCGGTAGTTTAAATAGAATACCCTTCAGAAAAATACTTGAACATATTAATACGCGATAACCACTCGGCTTTAAAACTTGTAAGATAGACCCAAAGACACAACCGGATAGAGGTCAAAACCATTCAAATCCTGCTCTAGTTGTTGTTTTTCTTGCTCGAGATTTTCTTGGAAAATAGCGTTATTGGTTAACAAGCCATTAGTTGTGCTTAGCTTAATTTTAGGACTGCCCTGAAACAAAATACCTAAGTCAAATGCAAAACTCCAATTTTTATTCGCACCCACAGCATCACCCCAGCCAATTCCTAAGTAAGGGGTGACATTATTAAAACCGACAACGCCTGTCAATATGCCTACGTCTTCTGGTGTATAGACCGTCCCACCAATATCATAACTTGCTGCTGACTGTGCTTTCATTTTTAATTCGTTGTTATTGGCGACCAAACCCACAGTCGCACGTAAACCGCCGCTAAAAGGGTGCCAGTCAATAAAACCGGTAAGGGTCTGCAACTCCAAATCAATTTCATAAGCTATGCCATCTTCCGTCGCATTCCAGCCAATGTTAAAAGTATTAAAACCGACTCGAGCATTAACATCAGATAACAAATTTGCTGTCGCTTCAGCGCCTAATCCCAATGTGCCACCTTTAGCCGAAATAGCAAAACCTTCTGCTCCCGCAACACCAACACCAGACAAACAAACCCCCGCAACTATACTTGCCATAAGCCTTTTTTTCATTACTTCTCCTTCATATCCGGGTTCTTTTCCGTTTAACGGCAAAACCAGTCTTTACTTTAGAGGGTTCTAAAATACGCAAAAAACAGCACGGAGGGAGACGGGTCGCCTATTGGGCTGAGTTATACGCCGGTTGAGTTTCATGGGTCATCAGGTAAACGTTATTTGTTGAATCTACGAAGAAAGTAGTAGCTGCGTTTTCGGGCAGTGAAGCTTTGATGAGCCGTTTTTAGGATATTCAGGAAGGCCATTCTTCAGCAAAGGCATTTGTTAAATATCGCATGACTAATTTGATTCTTTCAACATTCCGTAAGTCTGCGTGTGTTAACAGCCATAATTTGCTGGTTTTACCAGGTTTAAAAGGGAACAGTTTGGTTATCCCCGGTCGTTGCTGATCATTCGGCAAAAAGGCCAGTCCCTGGCCTGATTCGGCAAAATAGGACATTGCGACCAAATCATCGCAACGTGTACAAATTTGTTGTGACCGGTTTTTTTCCAGCCAGACAAAAGCAGGAAGACTGCGCATCCCGCCAGCAGCACCAATTAACGCATGGTTTTGCAAGTCTTCTAGAGTGTCTGGTAAAGTAAATTTATCACCATAGGTGTGACTGCTATAAACTCCCCACTTTATCGAAGCCACTTGTCGGCCTATTAAATGATCGGGAGGTGAGGGCGTGGCACGAACGGCAATATCAGCCTGGCGATTTGTCATATTAAATTCCAAACTACTAGCCAGTAATTCAATATGAATGTCAGGGTAGAGCAAACTAAATTTCGCAAGATAGCGTGGTAAATAATGGTAGGCTATATTATTCGGTGCGGTAATTTTAACCTGTCCTTTGGGTTGTATATCTTTACCGACGATGTAGCGCTCAATATCATCGAATGAATCGGCTATTTTTTTTGCGCGAGCCAATAACTCTTGCCCTGCGGACGTAAGCTCATAGCCGTGACTCAAACGCTCAAATAATCGCCCTCCTATTTCGTCTTCAAAAGTATTGAGGCGTCGAAAAACAGTGGAATGATTGATCCCCAGCGCTTTAGCTGCCCCTGCGAGTGTTCCGCTGTGCGCTATGGCCAAAAATATTTTTAATGCATTCCAATCCATGGGGACTCCAGCTAGTCGTCAGAACATGAACCGTAATGGCTCAAATGGCCTCTGAAATTTGTCAGCTCAAAGCGAAAAATGTGCGTTTACTACTGTAAATGATCCTTAAATGATCCTTTTTTAACGCTGAAATGGCGGATTCCTGGCGTCAACAGAGCCATCATTTTGCAATTGTGCAAAGTTGGTTTGTCAATATTGCCAATTTATTTTCTGCAATGCAAGCGCGATAATGATTCAACACTTAACTAACGGAGACATAATAATGAACAACATATTAAAACCAGATATTGGTGCTTTTATTTTGCGGGTTTCTCTGGGTGTTGTGCTTTTGGCGCATAGTGTTTATCTGAAATTATTCGTCTTTACCTTACCGGGTACAGCGGATTTTTTTCTTTCACTCGGACTGCCCGGATTTTTTGCTTATCTTGTTTTTTTGATCGAAGCCATTGCCGGTATCGCTTTAATACTGGGTGTGAAAACAAGATTATTTTCCGCGCTTATCATTCCTGTATTACTCGGTGCGACCTGGGCTCACTGGTCAAATGGGTGGCTATTTGCTAATGCGGGCGGAGGTTGGGAGTATCCATTAATGCTTTCCATCATCGCTGTGGTACAGCTCAATTTGGGGGAGGGTAAGTATGCTTTATTATCGGCAACCCCCTCTGGACAGCCTATTAAACCTACCCTACCCATTGAACCTACTGCGAACGTCCCATTATCAAGATAAGGATGAAAATAAAATAGCTTGTGCATCTGACATTACAACTTAGGTTCCTCTTTGAACGTTCTACAATTAAAAAGTACGCATTTTACTTACATCCCTGTAGGCAATCAGAACATTCAAATAGAAACCAAATTTGTGCACCACTTGCATAAGTTATTGTGTCTCATTCCTAAGCTGAGTTATTACAATCTATACCGGTGGCGATTTGGTCTAAATTTCAAATGCCATCGGTAATAAAAAACACTGAAAAATAGCCATGAAACAGAAAAATTTTCATCTCGTTACGCATCTATTATGCCCTTATGTACAGCGGTCTGTCATCGTCCTAAAAGAAAAAGGGATTTCTTATAAGCGCACCGACATTGATCTTGCTAACAAACCAGAATGGTTTACTCGAATTTCGCCGATGGGCAGGGTTCCGTTGTTATTAGTGAATAACAGCATATCGCTTTTTGAATCCGCTGTGATCTGTGAATACCTGGATGAAATAACGCCTGGATCGCTCCATCCACAAGACCCTCTGGAAAAAGCCTATCATCGAGCATGGGTTGAATTTGGTTCGGAAATTTTGAATTCTATTGTTGCTTTATACAATGCAAACAATAAACAATCTTTCGAAAATGAGCGTAGCGAAATTCATAACAGGTTTCAACTTATTGAAAAAGAACTTTCTGGCACGCCTTTTTTTTCCGGTGATCAATTTCACCTCATAGACGCCGTATATGGACCTGTTTTTAAATATTTTGAAGTCTTTGATCGCGTCATAAAATTAGCTGTTTTTGAGGGTTTACCCAGGATTAAAATTTGGTATACCGCCCTACAACAGCGTTCATCTATTCAGCTTGCCGTCGCACCTG
>CAYQVF010000061.1:15546-18903 GCA_964421045.1 uncultured Chromatiaceae bacterium | reverse complement strand
TACGGGTATATTATGATGATGGACGAAGATATTCTTGCGATGAATCGGGTTTGTTACATCAATGGAAGCCCAAGCCAAATAAAAAAGGCACGGGATTCGTACAGCCCTTTCAACCGCCCCCGCCATTACCTGTCATCGTGACCGTTACGGGCGTAGAGCTCTAGGAGGCTGTCCAAGAACAGATTGACTTACTGCGACCAAGCTATATTGGCAAAACACTAGAAATTATAGTTAGCTTTAGCTCCAATGAAGTAGGAGCGCTTGCCTTCCTGGTCTGCAAAGGCAGACCCAGCACGGAACATGGAGCCTACAAATTCCAGTTCTATTTTTTCCCATTCTTCAAGCCCAACTACAATATCAATTTCATCACCAATATGGGTTTTCTGTCCGCTGGGTCGAATACGCAAACGGCTGCTTAATTTTTTACTTGCTTCCAGCTGATCATAGCGATGATAAAGAATTTCTATTGAGCTGGAATAGCGCAGTGGATAACCTATACTGGCGGTGCTGATGCGCAAATTGGAAAGCTCAGGTCTGAGTAATTCTCCATAATAGCGGAAGCTGTCTACCCCGCTAAATTTGCCATTATTATCATTAATACCAGTCTGTCTAAAGGAGCGATCCAGATTGTCATCAGGGTTACGGTCACCTGAGCCTTGAGCCAGCCCAAGCGTAAACGAGGGATGCCCTCTTAACTTGCTTTTCAATGTCACGCCGACATCAAAAGCTGTCCCTCTGATAGATTGTTCGGTGATATCCATCACTTCAATTTGCTCGTCATTTATATCATCAAAATCCAGCAACACTTCTTGGCCTCTCACGATCGCAAAATCAGCCCAATAGCGAATTTTTCCTAAGTCTTTTATTTTGTCTTTACCACTGGCGCGCATGCCGTACCAATTTATTTGGGCGTCGGATACGTCTTCTTTATCAGTAGATAACACGTTTTCAATTGCAGGAGTTGATGATTGATCATTATGATTTAGGGCAAAAAGTTCTAGTTTATGTCCTTTGATGTATTCCCACTCAATACGTCCTAATATACGCTGAATGTCATTTTTATCTTCAGAAAGAGGTTGGTTATGGGCTATTCCTCCCAGCGCTTCGGTAAAACCCACTTCATAACTGAGCTTTGGAGAGGCATAATAGATACGTATTCCATCAAGGTCTTCATCCCACCACCATTCGCGTTTTTCAGCAAAATTTTGGCGTCCAATACGTAGCCCTATACTCGTTTCGTTGTTGAGCGGTTGATTGAAATCTATCCAACTTTCACCCCGTTCCAGACTCTCCATATGATTACGCCGATCGGCTCTGTGATCAGCAATAGAGGTTAACTTGGTTTCAACCAAAGCTTTGATCTTCTTACTGATATCATATTTGAACTCTAGTTCCAATTTTTGCCGGTACGATTCCCGGTTATTATCCATATCGCTCAGGGCATAGTTACGTCGTTGTGCTGCGCGCAGCTCATACTCGCCACCAATGGTCAGTTTACGCCCGAAAATCTGGGTAGTAAATTGATCGTCCGGACGTTTATCATCGGGATTACTTACTATTTTTTTACGGGTCTTGCGGGGTTTTACATTTTTTTTAGGCTTTTGAGCCAATGTGGTATTCGCTTTTTTCGCATGCGTGGTAATGTCAGCCTCTTCAGTCCTTATCTTGTTGGTTCTGTTGCTTGTTATCAGAGAAGTATCGGCTAATCGCTGCGTTGCTTCAATCTGATGAATAATAATAGGATCAGTATTTTCAAACAGAATGTTTTGATTACCAGAAAAAAAATAATCCGATGCGCCAAATGTCGTAATAGGTATACAGCATACCGCTGTGAAAATTAGATTCACCCTCATCATTGTGATTTCACCTGATCAAGAGAAAGTTTGAGTAATATCGGAGAAAGGTGCGATCGATCCGTCAGTCGTTGACTGATTGCAATATGTCGAGCTAAGCTGAGCAAACGATATTTTTCTATTGCCTCAGCATCCTCCTGATGCCCTTTGGAAAGTTGTAGATAATGTTGCATCAGCTTGTCGGTTACCAATTGGTAGGCAAATAAATTTCCTTTTTCCCGTAATGCCTGTTCCTGAATATGCGCAATAAAATTACCAATATCTAAGCAGGGGTCTCCCATACAGAACAAATCCAGATCTAGCAAGTAGAGTCGATCTTTGTTAACAATAACCTGATCAGGATAAAAATCCCGATGAATACAGTGGTAAGGGCGAGTTAATAACGATGTTATATACGGACTTAATTGCTTATATAACTCATGAATTCCAAGCTTCAATTGAGGACATTTCTCGGCAACGGTATAAAGCTGTTTTTTTAAAATATCCAGTTCCTGTACCACGCTATGCGATTTTTCAACCACAATGCCGCTGTTATGTAGGCTATGGCTCATTTGCGCGATACGTTGTGCGAGAGTCTGCCCTTGCTTCACATTATTCAGCAGTTGAGTGAATTGATCGCCGGGTACATGCTGTTGTAACCACATCTGGCACTCGGGGATCATGCAGAGCGGTTGGGGCACTTGCCAGCCCGCCTCCGTCATGAGTGTGTCTCGTTGATCGTAAAGTTGTTGATTGATGCGGTAAACCGAGCGATGCAGACCTTTGGCACGAATTTTCCCCAGTAAAGTTAATTTGCCTCTGTCTGTCAATAGACTATATTCGACTAATAACCGTTTGCCCGGCTTATAGCGAAGCACCCGAATACTTTCTATTTTGAACACTTCATAGTCAAACAGATACCGCTTGAACCCACGTTGACTCTGTTCAGGGTCGATGGCCTGCTCCAGCAATGATTTGAGTGGAACATCCCCTTTGAGTGTAAAAGGGTTCTGGATGACCGTTGGCGTTGTTCGGAAAGAAGAGATCACGGTCGTTTTTCGACGCGCCGCTTTATTATTATTTTTTTGCAGGCGGTGCTCAATACGTCCTAGTAACATTTCTGTTTGTTGAACCCAGTTGGTTTCGCAGTTTCGGAAAGGGTGATGAATTAATTGAAACAAATGCAAGGCAATCAAACTTTCCAGATGATGAGGTTCCAGGGATTGTTCAGCATATTGCTGATAGGCTTCCACAAAAACCTGTTCGTAATGACTCGCCTGTTGCGCATTTAGACGCCCACGAACAACATCCCATTCCAGGTGAGCAACAAAGGTCGCCAGATCTCGACCTGGGTGTGCCAAACAAATATCATCCAGGTCCAACCAATAGATTTTATCTTTCTGGCAAAGAATTTGTTTGGCATAAAAATCACCGTGACAGCGTACCTTTCTGTCTGAAATTTGTTGCAACTGTATTTGTAAGCAGTCCCTCAAAAGTTGTGCTTTTTCTTGCAAATACGGGGTAA
>CAYQVF010000061.1:0-15446 GCA_964421045.1 uncultured Chromatiaceae bacterium | reverse complement strand
TGTATTTGTAAGCAGTCCCTCAAAAGTTGTGCTTTTTCTTGCAAATACGGGGTAAGGTGTGCCAGTCCTTGCAAAATTTCGGACAGGTTATTTTTTCGTGGTTCAGCAATTTGTTGCCATGTTCCCTGATGAAAGTCGACTAATTGATGAGCCAATTTTTTCAACAATGCCATATCAAAATGGGCTGTTTGCCAATGCTCTGATAACAGTGTTCCTTCACGCCACTGGAAAATAAGAATATGATACTTTCTATGATGTCCAATCAGGGGAGAAAAGCGTTTAATCCCCAGTGCATCCAACTGTTTTAGGTGCGCAAGTGTTTGCTCGTAGGCGCGCGGTCGGTATGCCTTCAGAACGGCTTTTTTACCCTCTGAGGTTATCAGGGAGGCAACATAGCGTCGCTCCGGCTTGTATTGCAAAGTGTGGATATCAGCGTGTCGAAATGCTTTGTTTCCCGAGCTATTAGAGAGTACGCTCTTGAGTAATGAATATCGTTTTTTGTTATTTTGCAAACGCTGGATTGAGCGTAAACGAGCATCATTGGGGAATAGATAGACTTCCATATGATGCTGGGGAAGTAGGATATGCCCGATATTAGCGATAATCGGTATGATTTTCTTTTTTTTACTGTTTGCCAATTTTGAGCGACGTGGATTATAAGATTTCGCGTAAATATCGTAACTGCAATTTTGAGTGACCATACGATAACGAACCAACAGGCTGGTGCCCGGTTTGTAGCGAATATAATGTTTATGTAATGACTGGATGGAAATGCCCGGTATGGCCTGTTGCAGGCTACGCATGAGTTGTTGTGTATCCAGCAAGTGAATGAGACCGGTGATTTCCTTATCTTTTTGTAACCACTCTAGTCCGTTAGTTCGTACCATGAAAAATCCTCTCATATCGCTCGTTATCCATACCTCTTTTTTCCAGCTGGAATAGCTCTATAAAATAACGATTTGTTTTCAGTAATTCGTCGGGGCTGGCGCAGGTTAATAGCCGTCCCTGAGCAAATAACGCCACCCGATCTGCTTGCAAGGCTGCTTCCAGACGATGGGTGATATACAGTGTTGTACGATGCTGCGCCAAGCGTTTTAATGCCTGGGTAACCTTGTATTCATTTTCTTTATCCAGCCCGGTGGTAGGCTCATCGAGAATCAGTAGTGGGGTATCTTGCAAGGCCGCGCGGGCGATAGCGATACGCTGGCGTTGCCCTTGTGACAATGTGACGCCGCGCTCACCTACTGCGGTTTGATAGCCTTCTAGGAGTTGCTGAATAAACTCATGGGCATTGGCAATGTGTGCTGCTTTTTCAATTTCCTCTTTAGAGGCTGAGGGCTTGCTGACCGCTATATTTTCCATAACCGTGCCTGAAAACAGTAATCCATCTTGCAATACCACGCTCATTTGCTTGCGTAGTGATGACAGGGTAAAGTCTCGAATATCGGTCTGATCAAGCAACACGGCTCCCTGCTGGGGGTCATATAAACGCAATAATAAATTGGATAGCGTGGTTTTTCCGCTACCTGAAGCACCGACGATTGCCAGAGTTTCACCTTTGCGTATATCTAGATTAATATCTTTCAAAACGGGGTGACCTTCGGTATAAGCAAACTGGATATTTTGAAAATGAATATCGCCATAAAAGGCCGGGGCAGGATAAGCATCTGTTTTATCTTTGATTTCAGGTTCCTGTTGTAAAACTTCCAATACCCGTTCTCCCGAGGCCGAAGCCTTGGCAAGTCGTGAAGTATATTTAGCAAAATCCCGTAGCGGACGGAACACACGCCTGAGATAAAACACAAAAATCAATAACTCACCAGGGCTCAATGTTCCTGCCAACACATGATGGGCACCAAACCAGAGCACCAAGGCCAAAGCAATGGCAATTTGTACATCCACCAGACGTTCCAACCCGGCTGCCAAGCGTTTGGCCTTCACGCCTTCTTTCAAACTTTTCTGATTTTGTCCCGAAAAATGACTGGAAAAAGCATCTTCTAGCGATAAGGATTGAACGGTTTTGATGGCACCCATCGTTTCCGCTGCCGTTGCCGCCATGGCACCTTCGCGTTTGCGATTTTTTCGTGATACCTGCTGAATTTTACGACTTTTGAATATCGTCAGAAAAAATAGCATAGGCATAATAGCTATCACGATCAGAGTCAGTTGCCAATTCAACCAAAACATCACACCCAACATGCCAGCCAAAACCAGGAAATTGCCTAATAGGGGCAAAATAGCCGTTACTGTAACTTCTCGCACCATGCCAATATCGCTGAGTAAACGCATGACCAAATCGCCACTGCGAGCCTGTGAGTGATAAGACAGCGATAGCGTCTGCATATGCCTGAATAATTGCTCACGTACCCGCATTAATACTCGACTCCCCACCAATGCAAAAGCAACCGTGCTAATGTAGGTAAATAAAGCCCGTAATGAAGCGAACAAAATTAATGCGACGGCAAGCAAGCTCAAAAATTCATTAACCGAAAGATTGCTCACTGAGGCGGGGAGCATTCCCTGCGTTTTACCTTGTTGTGAATTTGTCACCAGATCAATCACAAATTTGAGTGGCCACGGTTCCAGTAGACTGAATGCCGTTTGCAGAAACAAGGCCAGCATCGCCACAGCAATCGTGCCCTTGTGCTCCTTAATAGCAGGAGCAAAATAGCGTACAAATCGTAAAATACCCGGCACAGAAGCACGCATGTTTTTGGCGCGAGCCATTAGTTGGCCGTTCCCATAGTCTGAGGTGCGAGTCCTTGCTGAATGTCAATTCCTGATACCTGCTCTAAAATTCGTTGCGCTACCGCATCCCAAGTATAGTGAGAAAATATGTACTGCTGGGCTCGATAACCCAACTGTAAAGCCTGCTGTGGATTGTCAGCCAGCTGTTGTAAAGCCTTGCTTAATGCCGATGCCGAGCCTGGTGTAACCAGTAACCCTTGTTGTTCATGCTGAATGATTGTTTTGATTTGCCCAATATCGCTGGCAATGACGGGTAAGCCTGCAGCCATATACTCAAACACTTTCAGAGGCGAAAAGTAAAAATTATCCAGTGCCGGGTATGGCGCAACAGCAATATCCATTTTTTCTAGCCAGAATGGAATATCCGCAGGTGGAACGGCACCGGTAAATTGAATTTTGGTACTGATCTTTAATTCACTTGCCAACGTTTCCATTGCCATCCGCTGTGGGCCTTCGCCAACAATCAATAAAGAGATGCTTAACTTTAAATTTTTCTGACAAAAATCGGCGAAAGCTGATAATAAATACTCCAATCCATGCCAAGGTTTTAAAGTGCCGACAAAGCCAATGGTGAGCTCGTCTGCGACTGCGCGAAGAACGGGGGAGGAGAAAGAGGAAAAACGCTGTGGGTTCACAGCATTGGGTGTTACGATAATGGGGCGTACTGCGGGTGACGTACTGACCGCCATGATAAATTCACGCACATAGTCGGCCACCGCCTGTGAAACACAACAAACCAGGCTGGCATGTTGAAAATTGTACTGTGCAATACTGCCTGCCTGCCGCTCATGGATCAGGCCTCGATAGGTTTTTGATTCATCGATCAGTGGTGCATTAACCTCCAGAACCGCAGAAATACCCTTTTTTTCTGCATATTCCACGCCGGTCTGGCTCCATAGCGAGTAACGCTCATAGATCAGATCAAAGGTTTTTTCCTGTAATAGTCGCCACATAAACCAGTAGTGTGATTGCATCGCATAAGCTTCGCGTTGTGCACGATTTGCTTTGCCCAAGTTGCTTTGACGAGGGGGGAGTGTGATGCATTTCACCTGTCGTAAATCGGCGGGCGCCTCTCCGCCTTGATTGCTCGCAAACAAGGTTACGTCCATTCCCAGGTTCAAAAAGGAGCGAATTATTTCCTGTATGTGTAATGAGCTACCTTTACAACCAAATACGGGAATACCCGGATCTGCACAGAGATAAGCAATACGCATCATGCTGACGCCTTGTCAGAGGCATAAGAAAACTGTTTACGGATCAGAGCCGTGTTACGATCCACATCAAAATTTTCTTCAATAAGCCGACGTGCCCGACGCGACAAGTGCTCACGCTGTTGTCCATCAACCAGTAATACCGCAATCGCTACGGCTAAGCTTTCGGCATCATGCTGGGGAACTTGATAGCCCGTTTGCTGGTGTTTGATGACCTCGGGAATCCCGGTAACATCGGTTGAAACACAAGGTGTACCCAATGCCATAGCCTCCAGAAAAACGGTGGGTAAACCATCCCGGTTGCCATCTTCGGCTATGATGCAAGGTGCTGCAAAAACAGCGGCGGACTGGATCGCCAGACGAATCTGGTTTTGCGGAAGAGGGCCTGTCAGCGCTACCACATCTTGTACATTTTTGTCTATAATCTGCTGGGCTAGCGATCTACTCAAGTTGCCCATACCAATAATACGACAGTGAAAATTAACCCCTTTTTGCTTCAGTATGGCACAGGCATCTATCAGGTAACGATAGCCCTTTTTCTCAACCAGTCGACCAATTCCCAATATTTCTGGCCGACGTTCTAAAGGGGACTGCCAATTAAATTGGTCAAGATCCATACCATTGTAAATACGATGAATAGTGGACGGAATTTCGCCTAGGCGTTGTTGCAAATAACCAAGATTATAATCACTGACCGTAATGCTAAATGCGGCATCAGAAAATTTTTCTCGCAAATCTTTAGTACAGGTCGACTCATGAAAAATATCTACGGCATGGGCAGTAAAGCTATACGGTACTCCAGAAAACAAAGCAGCCAGTCTTGTCACTTCAGCAGGATCAGTTGCAAAATGAGCATGGAGATGAGTAATACCTAAGCTCTGTAC
The DNA here is from genome assembly GCA_964421045.1 of uncultured Chromatiaceae bacterium. GTDB lineage: Bacteria > Pseudomonadota > Gammaproteobacteria > JAADHS01 > JAADHS01 > JAADHS01. The sequence goes on along the minus strand of CAYQVF010000061.1, from coordinate 10,603 downwards.
CTGCTCAGCCAGAACGGCGGCCTGTAATAGTTCTCGTGCGTTGTGACTGAGGTTGTCTGACAGATACCGACGTAATCCAGGCAATTTGATTACCCATTTTTCCATCATATTTAACCAACTGTCTGCTTTGTATTTACTATAGGGCAGATAGTGCACAGACGCTTTGACCCTGGAAATAATATCCTGAAAATGCGTATCATTAGGAGGTCTTAGTGAAAAAATATCAATCTTTGTACCAACTCGTTCGTGAGAAAGTATTTCATTGACGATAAAGGTCTCTGAATATCTTGGATATCGTTTGACTACATAGCCAATATGTTGTTTTGGAGCAGACATGATTGGGGTTGCCTTATTGTAAAATCAAAGCTTTAAAAGAAAATTACAGCGTGTTTAAAATTAAGCGCACTCATCATTTTGAGTTTGAGTCTGGGATTGCTTTCCCTCTGTTTTTTTACGCAAGAGCAATATATTTCTATCTGATATCAACACCGAATTTTTTGCTGTCATCAATTGCTTTTTTACTTCCACCAAGGCACTAAACTGCATAACTGTTGAAGGTGTGTTGTAGGTTTTATTTTTAAGTAACCGAGAAATAGCCATGGATAATTTATTTACATTGAGATCATCAGGATGGATAAACTGCAATAGCTTTAATTCTGCAAAGCGTTTAGCACGTATTAACTGCTCCTCAACCGGTTGAGTTCTTGGAATACAAACAATTTTCTTTTCGAGGCTCAATGCTTCGCACAACGTGTTATAACCCGCCATACAAACCACAACATCAGCAGCCCTTATAAAACTAAGTAGGTGTGGTGTGAACTCCAATAAAGTTATTTGTTTACACGATTTAGCGTGTTCAATAAGCGTACGTTGCGTACTTTCGGTCAGCTCGGGTCCAAGTATAACGACAGCATGGACATTTCGCCCCAAAGCATGATTTTCCCAAAGCGCCAAAAAGTTATTCAGGACAGGTTCACCATCAGCGCCACCACCTGAAGTGACAAGAACTATTTTTTCTTGTTTAATCCCTAATTTTTCACGAACCCATTGCGTACTTTTCAAGCGACTTTGATCGCTCTTCAGATAACCGCAATAATGGACTTTTTTCTGACAAGATAGGGGGAAACGATATTTCTGACTGGCATCGTAAACGGCCTTACAACCGACAATAAGGACGCGTTCATAATAACGGTTTATGGCCTCAAAGTACCCTTTGTTCTGCCAATAGGCATGAGTAACATCTGCATTATCCAGAATATCCCTCAGCACTAAAAATAGCCTGGGTAATTGGTTTGTCTGCTGTAAAAATTGTAATACAGGCGCCAATTCTTTTTTTAGCCCCAGTGGTTTTTTATCAACCAGAATGACATCGGGTTTAAAGTCCCGAACCGTACTTAATATCAGGTTCGAACGCATTTTAACCGCATCTGTTATGCTCAACCCCAAAAATCTTGATTGATAATCACCCTGAATAGAGCGGGAAATAGTCGGCAATTTCACATAATCTATTCCCTCACTCAGGCGAAATGAATGCAACATGGGAGAACCCGAAATCAGCAAGAGTGAGATGTTTTCTACAGAGCGATTGAGATGCTCAGCAATGGAAAGCATGCGGCGGATATTTCCAAGCCCGAAGGTATCATGTGTGTAAATAATTACTTTCATTTTGGCCACTTTAGGTATTATTTGCATAAGAAACTTTGCAAACGTACAAGGTCTCCAGATAACCGCGAGCAAACAGGGCTTCTAACCAAGGATATTACATTAAGAATAAGCTGGAATATCTGAAGTCATAGAGTCCTCGAAGGAGGGAGCAATCCCTTCTTAGGCTCTTTTGCTTTCCTGATTTGAAATCAGAGTGAAGTATTTAAATGTCATAGTGGTATCCTCATTATTCCATTTTCATGATGTTCAAAATCATTTTGAGAGAACGAGCCTGAAGGATAGGAAAAGAACCTTAAGAAAAGCTGAAGATGTCTTAATTAAAATGGGTAACCCCGTCTCTGCTGTGGAAAACTGCATAGGTTTTACCGCAACGACGGTAATGCGTACTTTCAATTTTCTTACCAAGGAAGTGAGCGTATGCGAGATAACAAGAGTTTGTCTCTCACCCACTGGGATTGTAAATATCATAATGAGATTGGTTAGGGGACTTAACTAATGATTGATCCTGGAAACTCAGTTGGATGCGGATGCCGAGTACAAGGCATTAATTTAGAAACGTAGCGAAAAACATCGTAGTTTGATGGTGGCAGCGAACCCTCAAGCTGTGTAGAGTATATTTCTATAGCAAATATAACAGGATAAAATGTGGATTCAGAACGTATAATGAGTGGCGAGATATTACACAATGATGAGGCTGAAGAGCGGGCGATACGACCCAGGCTGCTAGCTGATTATATTGGTCAGCCCAAGGTCAGGGAACAATTAGAAATTTTCATTAAAGCGGCGAAGAAGCGAGGTGATGCCCTTGATCATACTCTGGTTTTTGGTCCACCCGGTTTAGGAAAAACAACGCTGGCCAACATTATTGCACATGAAATGGGCGCCAACCTCAGGCATACATCAGGGCCTGTATTGGAACGCGCAGGGGACTTGGCGGCAATGTTGACGAACCTGGAAGCACATGATGTTCTTTTTGTCGATGAAATTCATCGCTTAAGCCCAGTAGTTGAAGAAATACTTTACCCGGCAATGGAAGATTATCAATTAGATATTCTGATCGGTGAGGGGCCTGCTGCGCGTTCGATTAAAATTGATCTTCCGCCATTTACCCTGATTGGTGCCACTACGCGTGCAGGTTTGCTGACCTCGCCATTACGCGACCGTTTTGGTATTGTGCAGCGTTTGGAGTTTTATAATCATGATGATCTGGCGACGATTGTTATCCGTACGGCCAAAATATTGGGCGTCCAGCTGAACGATGCGGGCGCGAGACAAATTGCCTGTCGCTCCAGAGGGACACCTCGCATTGCTAACCGACTATTGCGGCGCATTCGAGACTTTGCTGAAATTAAAGCCGACGGCAATATTAATGCTGCGGTTGCTGATCAAGCCTTAGAGATGCTCGATGTTGATAAAAAAGGTTTTGATGCACAAGACCGCCGTTTATTGCTTAGCATTATAGAAAAGTTCGCAGGGGGCCCGGTGGGTGTTGAAAACCTGGCCGCAGCGATTGGTGAAGAAAGAGGGACGATTGAAGAAGTGCTTGAGCCTTACTTGATCCAGCAAGGCTATATTATGCGCACACCACGAGGACGCGTTGCCACAGCCCATGCTTATTTACATTTTGGTATGAGTCAACCGGAGAGTTCAGAATAAAAAATAATGAGGTGTATTAAAAAATACGCACCGTGTAAAATAGGTAGTTTAGTTGGACAAAAATACATGGAACCTTGATGCTAAACCCTTATCGTTGCATAAAAAGTTAGGCTCAGGCGCTTTTAAAGTCATATAGTAAGGCACGAATGGTCTATTTTCTGGATTGATCCTGGTGACATTAGGTGAATTCCAGAAAACAGATGTATTGGGCGCTCACGTACATCTATTATTTTTTTTACGTAAATAATTTTTTTTAATGCTGAAATGGCGAGTTTCAGGGATGAGCTGAGTAGTTACAATACGATGAGTACATTTACTTGGCCCATAAGAGTCTATTACGAAGATACCGATAGCGGTGGACTCGTCTTTCACAGTAACTATCTTAACTTTATGGAACGCGCTCGTACGGAATGGTTGCGCCATCTTGGCATTGAGCAGCCTGAACTGAGGAAACAAAAGCAGATTCTGTTCGTGGTTCGCAGTCTTAACCTGGATTATTTTACACCTGCTCGTTTTAATGATTTATTAGTTATTGAATCTTCCGTAGAAGTGCGAAAAGCCAGTATGGTTTTTTCTCAACATATTTTTGCTACCGGAGCAAAGGGTGCACCTCAAGGTTCCATGTTATGTTCGGGTCGGGTTAAAATTGCTTGTGTAGATAGCATTAAGTTACGCCCCAAAGTTTTACCCTCAAACCTATTTACGGAGTTGAAATAATGGCAAATGATCTTTCCATGCTGAGTCTGGTGCTCAACGCCAGTCTGTTAGTTCAAGCTGTCATGGCATTATTGTTAATTGTTTCATTAATATCATGGACCATGATTTTTCAAAAAGGCCGTATGGTGAGGCGGGCTCGTGCTGCTGCTGCTGAATTTGAATCCCGTTTTTGGTCAGGTAATGATCTTACCGTACTCTATCGTGATGTGACGAACCAACGGGATATGAGTCATCATGGTGGTAATGCGGGGATGGCGAGAATATTCGAGTCCGGCTTTAAAGAATTTGTACGATTACGTAAACAAGGTGGGATCGATCCGATGGCGGTAGTTGAAGGATCTCAACGAGTTATGCGGGTTGAGCTGAGCCGAGAAATTGAACGTTTAGAAACACAACTTCCTTTTCTCGCAACAGTAGGTTCAACCAGCCCTTATATAGGTTTGTTCGGCACAGTCTGGGGGATCATGAATTCATTTCGAGCTTTAGGCAATGTTAACCAGGCCACCTTGGCGATGGTTGCGCCGGGGATTGCGGAAGCGTTAATTGCCACGGCAATGGGTTTGTTTGCCGCGATTCCGGCGGTTGTGGCCTATAACCGTTATGCCAATGATGTTGAGCGTATTATTGTTCGGTATGATAATTTTCTCGAAGAGTTTTCTACCATTCTTCAGCGACAGGCTCACGCACCAAATAGTAGTATGTAGAGAGAATATAATGGCTCAACAACAACACCGTACAAAACGCAAACCCATGGCTGAGATCAATGTTGTACCCTACATTGATGTGATGTTGGTATTGTTGGTTATTTTTATGATTACAGCGCCTTTATTGACGCAAGGCGTTAAGGTGGAATTACCCCAGGTCACATCTGAACCTATAGAAGCGGAACAATTAGAACCCTTGGTTATTACCGTAGACAAAGCCGGTTTATTTTACCTCGATGTGGGTGAAAATAAAGAGGATGCGCTAACGAATGAAACATTGGTTGCGCGAGTTCGGGTCGTGTTGCGTAACAAACCCGAGACGCCCGTTTATGTCAGAGGAGATCATCAAGTAGACTATGGTTCCGTAGTGATCGCCATGTCCTTATTGCAAGGTGCTGGTGCGACCAGTGTGGGCTTGTTGACTGAACCTGCTCACAACTAAAGACTGAAAAGAGTGCGTTTTATTAAAGACAATTTAATACCTTTTATTCTAGCCGTGTTAGTACATGTGCTATTGCTGGTTTTTTTAGTTTTTTCTGTGGATTGGTCTCCCAAACAGGCTCCTCAAAAAGTCCCTGAAAACATCATCAATGCGGTGGTGATAGATGAAACAAAGATCAAAGCAGAGGAAGAAAAAAAACGTCAGGCCGAAGCTGAAAAAAGACGTCAAATCGAACTAGAAAAAAAGCGTAAAGCTGAGCAAGAGAAAAAACGCGAAGCTGATGAGGAAAAACAACGTCAGGCCGCGCAAGAGAAAAAACGCGAAGCCGATGCGAAAAAACAACGTCAGGTTGAGCAAGAGAAAAAACGCAAAGCAGATGCTGAAAAAAAACGTCAGGCCGAGCAAGAAAAAAAACGCAAAGCGGAAGTTGAAAAAAAACGTCAGGTTGAGAAAGAGAAAAGGCGCAAAGCGGAAGCCGAAAAAAAACGTCAAGCCGAACTAGAAAAAAAACGCCAGGAAGAAGAGCTGAAACGCCAGGAAGAAGAGGAGTTTCAGCGCGAGCTTGATGAAGCGCAGCAAGAACTTCTGGACAGTGCAGCCCAACGCAAACTAGACCGTCAAAGTATAGCTTACAAAAGTGCGATTCAACGGGATATACAACAAGCCTGGCGTACAGCACCAGGCACTAAATCGGGTATGTCTTGTGTGGTAAGTGTGAAACAGATTCCGGGTGGCGAGGTGGTTGATGTCAACATCATTAATTGCAATACTGATGATGCTAACTTCCGGCGTTCGGTGATCAATGCGGTTTATAAAGCGTCGCCATTACCACGTCCAGCAGATAGTGCTTTATTTGAGCGAGAGCTGGAATTTATTTTCACACCTCAGGAATGAAAAATAAATATAGGATTGTTATGAGAAATTTCGCTTTAATCTTGTTGCTGTTGCTCACCCCTCAAGCAAGTTATGCCGTATTGCAGATCGATATCACGCAACAGGCAGAAGGGGCTTTACCCATCGCCATTGTTCCTTTTGCCTGGGAATCATCCACAACCTCGGTTACAGAACGTCTGGATGAGGTCATTAAAGCAGATTTATATCGCAGTGGTTATTTTCAACCTATAGCCAAAAAAGATTTTTTGGCGCTCCCTACTAAAGGGGCGCATATTCAGTGCAAAGACTGGCGTATTATTGGTGCTGAAAATGTAGTCGTCGGTAGCGTGCGTGCGATTGGTGCTATTTTTGAAGTAAATTATGAGCTGTTCGATGCGATCCGTTGCAAGTCTGTTGAAGCTCAAAAGTTTAGAGTCAATGCTAACCAACTTCGTCGTTTAGCGCACCAAATCAGCGATAAAATTTACCAGGCATTGACGGGACAACAGGGGGCATTTACCACACGCATTGCCTATATTGTAGCTAAACAATTGGACGAAAAAAATCGGGTTTTTGAGCTGCAAGTGGCTGATTCGGATGGCTACGATCCAAAAACAATCTTTGCATCACCCGAATCTATTATTTCAGTATCTTGGTCTCCCGACGGTCGTTTTCTTGCCTATGCCTCATTCGAACATGGCCCCAGCACCGTTTACATCCAGGAAGTCGCAACAGGCAAGCGCGAACGTTTATTGAACACAAAAGATCAAGTCAGTTCTCCAGCATGGTCACCCGATGGCAGCAAACTGGCTGTGGTTATTTCACGTAAAGGAAAAAGAGATATTTATATAGTGGATTATCAGTCTCGCTTAACCAAGCGTTTAACTCGGACATCATCGACAAACTTTAATACCGAACCGGTTTGGTCACCGGGTGGCAAACATATCGTATATACTGCGCATTCGGGTGGGCGACCCCAACTTTACCAGATTGATACGACGGGGGGTCGATCCAAAAGGCTAACTTTTGAAGGAAAATATAATACCCGAGGTGCTTTTTCTCCAGATGGAAAGCTCTTAGCCATGGTACATAATAGCGGAGAAGGGTATCATATCGCCGTACTTGAACTGGAATCGGGGGCATTTTCCGTGCTCACGCAAACCACATTAGATGAAGCGCCCACTTTTGCGCCAAATGGAAGCATGATTTTATTCGCTACACGGGATAGACAGCGGGGGGTTTTGGCCGCTGTTTCTGCGGATGGGCGAGTGAGTCAACGTTTTGAACTTAAAGGGGGAGGGGATGCACGCGAACCCGCGTGGGGGCCATTCCTGATACCGTAAAACAGTAAGGAGCAAATGAATGAAGGCGGTGAAAAGGCTTGTTGCAGTAGTTAGTATTTCAGGATTATTAATGATCGGTTGTAGTTCAGCAACCAAGGATCTGGATGACCTGGAAAGTCAGGCAGACATTGCGGATGTCATGGAAGATACCGAAACCGGTATGAATGATATTGAAACGGCTCAGGGTGCAGGACTTAATGAGCTGGATATTATAGAAGCGCATCCATTAGACGAGACAGATACTTTATTGGCCAAACGGGTGCTTTATTTTGATCTGGATAGTGCATTGGTTAAAGACGAATTTTCAGAAGTGGTTGAAGCACATGCCGGTTTTTTGGCCGAAAATCCGAACGCACGTCTCACCCTGGAGGGGCATGCTGATGAGCGGGGTACACGGGAATATAATCTCGGTTTAGGTGAACGACGAGCGCAAGCAGTATCGCAATTTCTCCAACTGCTTGGTGCGAGTAGTAACCAAATACAAAGCATCAGTTACGGCGAAGAACGCCCCGCTGATTTAGGCCACGATGAACTGGCTTATCAAGCTAATCGTCGTGTGGAACTTGTTTACGAACGCTAATCATCAGGTATAGCTAATTTTGATAACGGTTATGAATAATGTAAATCAGTTTTTAGTCCGCTTTAGTGTATTAGTCTTGATTGCTTTCTCTATGGCAGGAAGCGCAATGGCTCAGCAACCTGCGGCCATTGAAGAGATTGGTGGTGCGTCAAATGCACAAAGTTCGCGCACGTTAACGCAAAAGGCCGCACCTGTTGTGAATGCGACCGCTCAGTTACGCTCAGTACCTGCAGGTTCGTTAGAAGACCGCGTAAAGCGATTGGAACGCATGGTAGATAATAGAGCACTGGTCGGCATGTTGCGTCGCTTAAATGAAGTTCAGCAAGAAAATGAAACACTGCGTAGTGAGGTAGAAGAGCTAAATCATCTTATCTCCGGATTAAAAAGTCGCCAACGAGATATCTATAACGATATAGACCGTCGCATGCAACAGCTAGAAAATGATTCATCTCCTATGGCCAAATCGTCAGCGACCGTAGGCGCGTCATCACCGACTTCAGAATCAGGTGAAGCGGAGGCGCGTAAAGCCTATGAACAAGCTTTTGCGATATTGCGTAAAAAACAATATGATGATGCCATTACACAATTTAAAACTCTGGTTACTCGCTACCCGCAGAGTAGTTTTGCTGACAACGCTTTATATTGGCAAGGTGAAGCCAATCGGGTGACAAGACGATTTTCTCAAGCGGTCGACGACTTTAATACGTTAATAAAAATGTATCCAAAAAGTGCCAAGCTTGCAGATGCCTACTATAAACTAGGCATTAGCCATTACCAATTGAGTCATTTTTCAGAAGCAAAACAAGCTTTCAAAACGGTGCGAAAAAAATATCCGAACAGCTCTTCTGCACGCTTATCTAAGGCGCAGTTGAAAAAACTAGAAAAAGAAGGTCATTGAATCGTTATTTACGAATTACAGAGATATTTTATTCCTTGCAGGGCGAAGCAAGGCAGGTCGGCTGGCCAACCGTATTTATTCGCTTAACGGGATGTCCTTTGCGATGTCACTACTGCGATACTACTTACGCATTTACGGGCGGTGATACAAAAACGCTGGATGCTATATTAAATGAAGTAAAGCAGTTCGGTGCGCGTCATGTTACGGTAACCGGGGGGGAACCCTTGGCGCAAAAACAATGCGCTACCTTGTTAATATTGTTACTTGAGGCGGATTACCAGGTTTCGCTTGAAACCAGCGGCGCATTATCTATTGCCGACATCGACCCCAGAGTAGAAAAAGTTGTGGATCTTAAAACACCGGGTTCCGGGGAGGTTGAGCGCAACTGTTACGACAATATAAGGTATTTACAAACTCAGGATCAAGTCAAGTTTGTCCTAACGGATCGTAATGACTATGACTGGGCCGTAACAAAAATAAAAGAATATAGTTTGCCAGATCAATGTGATGTATTGTTTTCTCCCGCCGCAGGTCACTTAGAGGCCAGAGTATTAGCCGATTGGATTGTAGCAGACAGACTGAGTGTGCGCATGCAAATTCAGCTACACAAAATACTGTGGGGAGAACAACCCGGTCGGTAATGTCTGATGAAAAAAAAAGCAGTAGTATTAGTCTCAGGGGGGCTGGATTCAGCCACCACATTAGCGATTGCACGCGCTGAAGGTTTTGACTGTTATGCCTTGAGCTTTGATTATGGTCAGCAGCACAAAATTGAACTGGATGCCGCACAACGCGTTACCCAGTTACTGGGTGTGGTAGAGCATAAAACCGTATTAATTGGTTTGGGTGGTATTGGCGGCTCTGCGTTAACCGATGATCACATTGCTGTACCTGAATTTGGCGGAGAAGGTATCCCCGTGACTTATGTACCAGCAAGAAATACCTTGTTTCTTGCTTTCGCGTTAGGTTGGGCTGAAGTACTGGGAGCAGAAGATATTTTCATCGGTGTTAATGCAGTTGATTATTCAGGTTATCCTGATTGCCGACCTGAGTTTATCCAAGCATTTGAACGCTTGGCACAACTCGCCACCAAGGCGGGAGCCGAAGGGGTTCAATTTAAAGTACAAACCCCGCTTATACATCGGACTAAAGCCGAAATTATTCAACAAGGGCTGACACTGGGTGTCAATTATGCTCTCACTATTTCTTGCTATAATGCAGATAATAAAGGTCGTGCCTGTGGTTATTGTGATTCTTGCCATCTTCGTAAAGAAGGCTTTGAGTCAGCAGGCATTGTTGATCCAACCTGTTATGTGACGCGGTAATGTACTGGTCAACCTAAACAGGATACATTAAATTAAAAATTTTAATAATTAGCCGGCGATATATCTCCATTTGAGGTCTGTTGTCATACGTTTGTCGATATGCTAGCCAACAATCGTATCTCAATCTACAGCCAAATGCTTGTACTGATAGTCGTTGAGTACACTTTGCAGCTCTTTATCCATCGTAGTTTGCCAGTTACAATTTCTATTATCACTCCCCGCCAGGAAAAATTTCACTGAACCGCTTTTACCGCTGGGCGATAAACTGCGTATTCAAATGTAATAAAGAATAGGTACAGAAATATATTACATATTAACGTACCCATTCCTTATTTGATAAAACTTTAATCGGCAAGTGTCAATCCACTTGGAACTCGTGTTGGGACATCATGGCGCAAAT